>NZ_CP012602.1:871250-1577500 GCF_001278805.1 Bacillus sp. FJAT-18017
ATTCGTTCAAGGATGTCGGGATAAAGCGCTGCCTGGCGGCCAACAACATAGAAGGAGGCGCGAATCTGTTCCTTGCTTAATATATCGAGTATTTTTGGTGTATAGGCTGGCTCGGGCCCATCGTCAAAAGTTAGGACAATGACTTTTTCTTGTTGCTCACCATACCTTTCGATGTAGTAGGGAAGGGGATAATCTAAGTACGTTTCCTTGGTGATGTAGCCATTCGAATCCTGTTCAATGGTTCTGCTTCCCTCCTGGGATTTTGAGGATATGCGAATGATTTCGCCGCTTCCTATACTCATGATGGGAATAGGATTCTCCATGTTGCTTAACTGCTCAGCGCTGGTTTCCATTTTGGATGTGTCGGTTAAATACTTCCATAGCCCAGGATCTTCATATCCAAGCTGCTCAATGCCAACACCCTTCACACCATGCGCTAACCCCAGCTTGATTTGGTTGTATGAAGTGGCTGAGTCCAGAAACCAGATTAAATGGGGCACGCCGTTCTTTGTAAATCGTATATACGGATTGTTGCTTTTAGAATCCCATTGCACTGTAAGGTCTGAACCCGAAGCGGCCCTCATAACCTCATAGAACATTAAGCAATTGACCATTTCTTGTCGATTCATATCCCACTCATATCCCTCATTACTCAGTGATACAATAATCTTCTCTGGAGGGATTGGAAGTTTTTTTAATGTCTCCTGAAACCATTCGATAGAGGCAACAGGGCCAGGGCGTTCCATTTCAGGCAGCTCCTTGAAAAACTTAACGATTACCCGGTCCGAAACGGATGCTAATCTTTTATAATCATAGGCTTGATGATTGGGAGCAACAGTAAGTGTCACCTTAAGGCCATCGACAAGAAATAACTCATATAACTCGGAGACAAAAGAGGTGAAGTGGTCCCGGTTTTCGATGCGGACTTGCTTTATATCTATGTTGATGCCAGCGAACTTATCTTGTTTGACCGCATTATGCAGGGATGTGATCAACGACCGCCTTGATTCAGCCGATTTGAGTAGTTCCTGCAGCCCAGCCTCATCAGTACCCTTTTGCAATGAAAAGCGGGGCATGATTTTGACGCCATTTTTTACTGCCAAATCTATAATATCTTTTTCTTGATTCGTTTGAAGGTCATAATTGGAATCCAGCCAGTACCAATTTGGTACCAGGACACCAAGTGCATTGATATTCCTTATTACGGTTTTCTTGCTAATAACATCATCAGCCAAGTAAAAACCATATAGTTCTCCCCTCTGTATTTTAGATGGTTTTTGATTAGTGACAGCAAGCTTGGCAGGTTTCCCGTTTTTAGCTAAAGGCTCATTGATTGGCCTAATAATATGTTTTTCCCCTAAGGTTAACTGGGGAAGTGCTGGATTTTGAAAAAGGCTGAAACCGATAAATGAAAGAAGAATAGATAAGAATAAAAATGCTGATAGCAAGATAATTACTAACCCTTTCCAGCGTTTGCCGGAAAAATCCTCGAACACGAACCTTCTGTTATTCTCCGACATCCGATTCCCCCTCTTTTTGGTGTCGATTCGCAAGTTGATGAAGGGATAGAATTATAATTTTTAATACATAAACAAAAATTTGGCGCACGTAATATATGTATGCTCAAAGAAATTTTAAGAGCCCTTTACATGAAATATTTTTTTAATGAGAATATGGGATGTACGGGGGTGAATGTCCTCAATTAAAGGTACGGATAATGGTAAGGAGGTTTACTTCGCAAAAGCGGTTATAATTCCACGCCCGTTTCGGAAAAATATAATCAGGAATGTGGAAAAGGGGTTTTTCATTTGGAACTTATCAGCGTAGGATTTACTGATCCTCCAGCCTATTATCCGATACCGGCAATTTATCAGGATCTCGGTCTCCCCGATTTAACTTCCTATGTTGAACAGCGGTTTGACTTCACCCTTTCCATTGGGAAAAATGAACGAAATGGCTCGGGAATCATCCGTTTTTATAAAGATCAGCCAGACTATCAAATCCTTATTTCCGACCCGATAGCGGGGATTGGCCCAGCAAAACTAACAAAATTGAAAGATCTGCTGCTAAATGAACTCAAGCCCGGATTTAACCAAAATATATTGGATTTTGAACCTGGCGAGAACGTTATTTATGTTGATTTCAGCAGGAAAAAATAGAAGGCAGCCTTTATCAGTGGGGTGACGATAATACATTATTACTAATTGGATAGGAGGAGTGGTAATTTTGCACTAGCAGTACTCGGAGACTTACTAGGTAATCTGCATAAAAAAATTGCACTACTCAGAGTAGTACTAAAATCACTATGTCCCATAGGCCACACCTTTTTGCTAATTGAAAGGGAGGAATGGCAACTGTCCACTAGTAGTACTCAGAGACTTACTAGGCAATCTGTACAAAAAAATAGCACTACTCAGAGTAGTACTAAAATCACTATGTCCCGCAGGCCACAATTTTTTGCTAATTGAAAGGGGGGAATGGCAACTTTTCACTAGCAGTACTCGGAGACTTACTAGGCAATCCGTACAAAAAAATAGCACTACTCAGAGTAGTACTAAAATCACTATGTCCCGTAGGCCACACCTTTTTGCTAATTGAAAGGGGGGGATGGCAACTTTCCACTAGTAGTACTCCGAGACTTACTAGGCAATCCGTACAAAAAAATAGCACTACTCAGAGTAGTACTAAAATCACTATGTCCCGTAGGCCACACTTTTTTGCTAATTGAAAGGGGGAAATGGCAACTTTCCACTAGTAGTACTCGGAGACTTACTAGGCAAATCGCAAAAAAACTAGTAGTACTCGCAAACTCACCTGGTATTCCGGAGGGAAATACTAAAGGGTCGCGAGTTTTGAGCATTATAGGAGGATGGAGGAGGCTTTAATTGTTCTTTTAATAGAACAATTTTCTGGTTTTATCGGTCTAAAAAATAATTTATCGGTCCAGGAAAAATTTTATCGGTCTAATAAAAATTTTATCGGTCCAGGAAAAATTTTATCGGTCCAACTACCGCCCTCTGCCGCCGCCACACAATAAAAAAGCACCGCCAGCAAGCACGGTGCCTCAAAAATTTATATAACATTTATAGATGGTAGCCGCCTGGATTGGGAACTGGTTCGAGTTTTACATTGTCAGCCGGAACAGGCTGGAATGTTCCATTTGAAACCATTTGTCTGTTGGTGACAACCTGCTGTTCAGAATCTTTCTTTCTGTTTTTCGAAACGGCCCATAACGAAGCACCAACCCCGGCAGCGGCGAGTGCGGTGATGAGCGGGCGCTTGGTAGCCTTGACATACCAGCTCCGCTTTCGTACCCAGCCTGAGTTTGTCCCTCTTTCATGCATTCCGTAACCTGGCGCGTATAACGCGCTTTCCTCTCTTGACTTGGATGGCCTGTCGTCATGTTGGGTGCGGAACATCGTCAATTCCATCCATTTGTCCATCACACGGGGAGCGAATCTGCCTAGTGTTGCAATCATTTTCGCCTGAGATCCGACGTACATATCCCGCTTTGGATGAGCTGCCGCATAGAGAACGGCTTCAGCAACCGATTCAGGTGCATACATCATCCCTACATGCGAAGGCTGTTTTTCAAGATAGCTCATTGCGTGCTCGTTGTAAGGAGTATCAATTCTGCCAGGGTGGATTAAGGTTACCGATACAGGCGCATTTTCTTTTTCCAGCTCCATCCTCAGGTTTTCCGTCCAGCTGTGCAGAGCGAATTTGGCGGCAGAATATGTTGATTGCACAACCGTACCTCTGTCACCGAACAGGCTGCCAACATTAATAAGCGCCCCCGGGGTACGTCGCTGTGTAAAATGCTCGACCGCAATTTTTGAGCCGTACACTGTCCCCCAGAAATTTGTATCAAACATACGCTTCATATCCTCAGTCTTCACATCTGTAGTTTTTCCAAAAATAGAAACACCGGCATTATTTACCCACGTATCAAAGCCGCCAAATGTATCGATGGCTGTTTTGGCAATTCTTTTTACATCTTCCTCTTTGCCAACATCGGCAACACAATAGGCGGACATACAGCCCTGGGCATTCAATTCACTGACAAGCTGCAAAAGAGCTTGCTCATTTCTTGAGGCAGCAACAACCTTTGCCCCTTGTTTAGCGGCCATCCGCGCCGTGACAAGCCCGATGCCGCTTGATGCGCCAGTTATGACAATAACCTGGTCTTTAAGTTTCTTCAGTTTCAGCTTGTTAAATTTCTTGCTCGCAGGGCGCTCAATCGACAAATCGGCTGATGGCAGCTTTTTTAGACCTTTTAATGACCTTGATTGCATTGCATTCCCTCCTCAGTCTTCAGTGTACCTTTAACACTTACCCGGGAGATTAACGCACTAACCATGTATGCTATAACAGCTATTCACTATAAGCTGAGAAAAAGTTAACCAACAGAGGGCAATCGAACAATCCTAAAAATCTGTATTTACTCCCAGAAACCAACGTTTTTATCCACATTTATAAAACCTATACTTAATTTAGGAGAGAGTAAATTGGTCAAAAAAATCAAACTATTCAAAGTTTATCCCCACAATTCAGTGATATTGTCCACATAACCACAGAAAAAACTACTTATCCACAAATGAAATCAAATTTTTCAGAAAGTGGAGGCAAAGTTATGCACAGGGAATCCTCCAGCCGGTAAAACTTATCCGCGCAGTTTGGAACTTATGAACAAAAGGGAAGCTCCCAATTTTACGGAAGCTTCCTTTGTCATGATATCTGATTGGACTGTTGGGATCGTGTTTCCCATGCCTCGATCAGTTCGCTATGAAACTTCTTCGGCTGTGAAATCCATGTCCACTGGATAGAATGATCGGGAGTTGGCAGTTTCTTGCCATGTCTTAAACGAATGGTTTCATGGCAGGAATAATGTGGATAGATGACTGTAGAACGATAGCCATCCCCCGAACGCCGCAACTGGATATCCTCGATTTCATCCCAAAGGACTTTGTTTCCCTTGTAATCAACAACCACGCCTTCATCATCCCAAAAGAAACCAGGCCCGTTGATTCGTTTCCGAAGCAAGTATAGCCCGATGGACAAGAAGAAAAGACCCATTACTAGCAGAGCAGCAAAACCGGATAGATTTGAGCGCAGCCCCTTCAGATCGAATAGAGGCAGCAGCAATATTCCTACCCCAATTAGAATGAGTGCGATAATTTTATATAGGGGTGTTTTATATGGCTTCATGGTAACATCTCCATTTAAAAAGGCTCATGTCAGGGACCCAAATGTCGCTGGTTGGGCGTCTATTTGGAATTCACTTCTCCATCTGTTTGGTTTCCGTTCGCCAGACGAAATCTTAAACCTTATACTTCTTCCACACTTCGAGAAATGATGCGCTTTCCTCATTCGGTTCCTCAATTACATCGAGAGTCGGCCCGGTCTGCTTGATTTCGCCGTTTACCATAATGGCAAGCCTCGATGTCAGGAATTTCACTTCCATAAGGTCGTGGCTGACGAACATTGCTGTCGTTCCGGAATCCGCAAAGATTTCGCGAAAGTCCTCCATCAGCTTGATTTTCGTCGGAAAATCGAGCGCGGAGAACGGCTCGTCCAAAAACAAAATTTTCGGCTCGATAATCATCGCACGCGCAATCGATACCCGCTGTGCTTCGCCGCCAGACAGGAACCGGGCATTTTTTCGGGCCAGGTGGCTGATTTGGAAACGGTCCATCCATACTTCAACGCGC
This sequence comes from Bacillus sp. FJAT-18017, assembly GCF_001278805.1. Taxonomy (GTDB): domain Bacteria; phylum Bacillota; class Bacilli; order Bacillales; family Cytobacillaceae; genus Bacillus_D. The sequence goes on from NZ_CP012602.1 coordinate 876,962, forward strand.
TCGCTGATTTCGCGGCGGTCAAGCTTTCTCAGCTTTAGCCCAACCGCAATATTTTGAAAAACAGTCGTGTCCAAAAGCAGGGGCTGCTGGAGAGCGATTGAAAACCTCCGTCTTAGCTCGAGTGGGGCACCGCTCGCAGGAACGGGCTCACCCCGATACGAAATTGTCCCGGATTCAGGCGCTTCAAGGAACGAGGCAATTTTTAAAAACGTACTCTTGCCGGCGCCATTCGGTCCCATCACACCAAGAAAATCCCCGCTGTAAATCGTAAACTCGGGGATATTCAACACCTTTCTTTGGCCAAAATACTGTTCAATATTATGGAATTGCAAGTATGGAATCATAGCGGACGCTTCCTTTGCTGCAGGGTTGTCAGGAAAAACGTAATCAAGAATGCGAGCGTCATGAGAATGAAGGACAAGGCGATTGCGACATCGAAGTTCCCCTTGCCGACCTCCATAACGATTGTGGTTGTCAGGATCCGGGTGTCACCCTTAATATTGCCGCCGACCATCATCGCCGCGCCGACTTCGGAAATGACCCGCCCAAAGCCCGCCATAACCGCGGCCAGAATGGCAATGCGCGTTTCTTTTATCAAGAGCCAGAGTGACTGCAGCTTTGTTGCGCCAAGTGCTTTTATTTGTAAAATAAGCTTCGGGTCAAGTCCCTGGAACGCAGATGCCGTCAGGCCGGTCACAATCGGCAGCGAGACAAGAATTTGTGCCAAGACGATTGCAGTCGGCGAATAGAGCAGTGACAGGTCACCGAGCGGGCCAGAGCGCCATAGGAGCATCGTAATCGTCAAACCGGCTACAACGGGTGGTATCCCCATGCCGATGTTAATGAAAACCATGACAATGCGGCGTCCCCGGAACTGGTTCAGCCCAATCAGCATCCCGAGCGGAATCCCGACCAGCGTACTGAATAGAATGGCCCGGAAGCAGACCTTCAGCGTCAACAGCGCAATCCCGACAATCTCACTGTCCCCCGACAAAAGCATCTCAATCGCTTTCTTAAAACCATCAACAATCAAATCCATCGCAGCCAGGCCTTTCTATAGGTGAGTAGGAACAGTCTCGTTTACAAATGATAGTTTTCGAGGAACTACTTTTTGCAAGAGTCCTCATATTCTATTTAACTATAAAAAAATTTTATAAGGAAGTTGCCCCTGAATTTCAGGGAAACTAAGGGAAGCCGTAAATATAGGGATGCCCCCGTTCTTAGCGAAAACGGAGGCTAGTTAAGGAAAGAATCCTTATATAGAAACAGAATAGGGGTTTATTCTGGTCTACATTCATTTAATAAAGGTTAGAGCTCACGATCTTGGTTTGGCAGAAGGGAACCCTAACCAATCTGCCCCTTGGAGAGAGCATAAACTTCCAAAAAATGCATTTTTCTAGACGTAACACGGCCTTGCGACAGTAGAAACTTCGAGTAAATCGCTTTTTCTAGACAAAACTCTACCTAGGTAAATATGAAACTTCTAGAAAATTCCTTTTTGTGGAAGTTCCCTGCCTTTCATAAGCAGGAATTTCGTTTCTTCCCAGCTGCCTATTCGGTATATTTGAAGAATAGGGATTGGCCATATTCTTCTTTGCCGAATTCTTCGATTGTGTTTTGGGTACCGTCGGCAATCATGAATTCGACGAATTGCTTGGCGCCTTCAGAGTTAATTTTGTCATTCTTTTCAGGGTTGACCTGCATGACGTGGTAGATGTTTTGCAAATCCTTGTCGCCTTCAACGATGATGGTGACATCTTTCAGATTCTTTTCCTGCGCCAGGAATGTAGCGCGGTCAGTCATGGTGTAGCCTTGTTTTTCAGATGCGATTTGCAAGGTTGGTCCCATGCCCTGGCCAGTCGAGACGTAGTTGTCGCCAGCCGGAGTGATGCCAAGACTACCCCAGATGCCAAGCTCTTTTTTATGTGTCCCGGAATCATCGCCGCGTGATACGAAAATCGCTTTGGACTCGAACAATTTCTTGAATGCATCAGCAGTTGGCAGGCCTTTTACACCAGCAGGATCACTCTTCGGGCCGACCACGATGAAGTCGTTGTACATAACACGCTTGTAGTTGGTAACATCGCCAGCATCAACGAGTTCTTGCTCGGAAGCAGGGGCGTGTGTCAAAAGCACATCAGCCTCGCCTTTTTTGCCCATTTCAAGCGCCTGGCCAGTTCCGACAGCAATTGTTTTGATCTTGGCATTATACTTTTTTTCAAAAATCGGCAGTAGCTCGTCAAGAAGCCCGCTGTCCTGCGTGCTGGTTGTTGTAGCAAGAATCAAATCCTGTGGTTCTGCTTTCTTTTCTGGTTCCTTCTTGGCACCTGCTGTTTCATCCGAGTTGCCGCATGCTGCCAGAACGAGCAGCAAGAGCGCCACGATGATGTGTAAATAACGATTTTTAAGCATTTATTGATTCCTCCTGTTGTTTCGTTTGGAATACAATGCTGCCGAGTTCTGCGATGTCATAGCCCTCCAGATTGGAAAGGCTGTTTTTAAATTCTTCGCTTTGTAAAAAAGCAACGAGTTTCGCAAGCGTTTCGCGGTTTTCTCCGGTCCACCGGAATACAAGGTCGAACTGTTCCTTGGCAACCGGGATGAAGTCAAGGCCAAGGTGGCTTGCGGCCGAGCGGATTCCAAACGCAACATCGGCAGAGCCGCGGGCAATATGGGAGGCAGTCGACAGGTGTGTCCATTCCTCTGTATCGTAGCCGTTGATGTCCGACGGACTGATTCCTGCCGCCATCAGCTTTGAATCGAGCAGAAACCGTGTCCCTGAGCCCTTTTGCCGGTTGATGAACTTGATATCCTTGCGGGTCAGGTCTCCGAAATCCTTAATCTCTTTCGGATTTCCTTTCGCAACGATAAAGCCCTGCTCCCGCGCGGCAAAGCGCATCACGCTGATTGTTTCATAGACGAACAGTTGGTGTATGAACGGCAGGTTATACTCGTGGGACATCGGGTCGAGCAAGTGCATCGCGGCAATGTCTGCCTGGCCGCGGTAGAGCATCATCAGGCCCTCAAGGCTGCCGATATAGGTAGGCTGGACCTGGACGCCGAGCGTGGTTGATGCTTCTTTGACCAGATGCTCAACGAGAAAGTCATGGCTTCCAGCAAGCCGAGTCTGGATGTGCTGGGTTACGGCAGGCCGAGTTGTTTCCTGGACCGGCTTTCGGGCTGGCGCCTTCATACTCTCCTTGTAGCGCTCGATCTCGTCATGTTCAATCCGCATTTTATTGCCGATCTTGAACGCCTGCAGTTCGCCGCGCTTGATGAGCTCGTACACAGTGTGCTTCGATATTTGAAAAATTTGGGCCACTTCATCCGGCGTATACGCTTTTATCTCCACGGAAGAAGCCTCCTTCGGGTAGGTTATTTGTCGTCCACTTATTAATAGTTTCATAGTAAACGATTTCAAAATAAAGTGGAAGTGAGTTTTGTTACATTTTGTTGACTTTTATTTAGTTTCGTTAAGTTTTGTTTGGTTTTGTTAGGTTGGAATTAATTTGAAATTTGTGAAAGGAATTCATATGGGAAGAGAGAATTATTATGATAGCAGCGCAAGTATTTTATTGGATAAATAGTCCTAGCTGAACTGGCTATTAATCTAAAAAGAGTATGTTATAGGATTAATTCACTTCTGCGAACTGCCTATTAATCTAATAAAGGTATGTTATTGGATTAATTCGCGTCTTCGAACTGCCTATTAATCTAAAAAGGGTATGGTATTGGATTAATTCCCGTTCCTGAACGGTCAATTATTCAGGTATACGATTGCTTCGCACTGAGCCAAAAGGTTGGGAGGAAAGATAATATGAAGAAACTGCTCGTGTTGGTTATGATGGCTGTGATGACTGGCTGTTCGTCGGCGAATCTTCACGATGCAATTGGAGATTCTGGGCACGAAGGTGTTAAAGTGTTGTACCAGGATGACGAGAACCAAATTGTTATTTTTGCAAGTGATGATTTTAAAGGTTAAAAGTTGATCATTCTCAATACATTTTCTAAATCAAACGGACGGTATAAATATGAAGGCAATGGCGAGTATGCCCAAAATGCTGAGGACGAAATAGGTTATGAATTTATAACTATTAGCAAGCCAGGAAATCTGGAAGACTCGTACCTTTGGGGCTGGATCAATATTCAGGAGGTAGAGAGTGTCTACTACTCCCTGAAAGGCGAAGAAGGGGAGAGGCTGTATGAGTCTGAAATTATGCTGAACGACAAGAATGTATTTATTGATAGAATTCCTCCGGAGGGTTACGCGAATGATGCCAGTTTAGAGTACAAGTATTTGGACGGTGAGGGAAACGTGGTATTGGAGCACGTTCCCGAGGAGTAGATTTGTGGCGTTTGCATCGGGATAGCGAGGGGAGACTTGAGGGCGTCGACCCCTTTTTCCAAAAATGGCCTTCACACAATGTCCACAAACGTCACGGTTTGTTCAACGTTACACAGATGGTTTTTACTTTAAAATGGAAGGTAGTATGAAAATCGTTTATAGAGGAAGGGATGTTTTTATGGCAAAGCTTCTTTATGTTACTGCGACTCCGAAACCGGACAGTAAGTTTTCGAAAGGGATGCAGCTTGGGGATGCGTTTATTGAGGCGTTCAAGCAGGAGCAGCCTGATGTTGAAGTGACTCATATGCACCTTTATGATATGGATATTCCGGTTATTGATATGGATATGCTTTATGCCCGGGCGAAGTTGAGCTTTATGGGCAAGCAATTTGAGGATCTTTCGGAAGGCGAGCAGAAGCAGATTTCCGAGATGCATGCTCTTGCTGACCGGTTTATCGACCATGATTACTATGTATTTGTTTCGCCGATCTGGAATCTTGGTTCGCCTGCGATTCTGAAGTCGTTTATGGATAACCTGTTTATCGCTGGAAAGACGTTCGATCCGGATCCAGGCAATCGCCATGGCTTGTTGACTGGCCGTAAAGCGATCCACCTGCAGACCCGCGGCGGCATTTATTCTGAAGGCCCGTTGAAGGATTTCAATTTCGGCGACCAGTATTTGACTACCGCGCTTGGATTTCTTGGGATGGAGGTCCTGCCGACTGTTTATGCAGAGGGCGTTGACCACTTCCCGAAAGAAGTGCCAGCGATTATGGCAGCGGCTAAGGAAAAGGCTGCAGCAGCGGCGCGTGAGATGGCCCGGACCAAGGTCGCAGCTAAATAATTAATTGAATACACTTAAGCAAAAAGGCTCCCTCTGGTTAGATTCCATAGGGAGTTTTTTTGGTAGGAAGAAGGGGTTTGGTTATGGAGAGAATTATGAAATTCTTTATGCCTCTTGGGATGGTTGGCGTGGCTTTTTATTTGCTGCATACTATTTTGGGGAACCTCTTGTGGCCGGAGTATAACCCGATTACGACGGATATAAGTTCACTAACTGCGGACGGGGCACCTGATGCGGAGCTGCTTAGGATATTTGGAATGGTGTACGGAATTTGCATGATGTTAATGGCGAGTGCGCTGATTTTTAAAGCATTCCGGGAATACCATGGTCTTTTAAAAGCAGGCTATATCATTTTACTGATCATGCAAGTTGTTTCGTTTATCGGGTATCGGTTGTTTCCGTTAACGGGCGACAAAACTGACATGAGTTTTCAAAATGTCATGCATTTGGTTGTCACCCTTATCGTCGTTTTCACTACCATTGCTGCCTCATTTTGTCTGGCATTGGGGTTTTTGAAGCAGGAAAAGATGGTCCGGTTGGGGAAGCTGAGTCTTAGTTTTGCGATTCTCATTACGTTGTTTGGGGTTTTGAATCCTATTTCAATGAATCTGGGGCTCGACATCCTCGGTTTGACGGAGCGATTGGTCATCTATACGATCCAGGCATTTATGTTTTTCTTGTCTTTTTACTATACTTTTCTTGAAAAAAACGCGGTTCAGGATTGATTTCCTGTACCGCGTTTTTGTGTTAAAACTTGCCTGTGAACTGGAATGCGAGAACCACTGCGCCAAGTATCCACACGTAGATTGCGAATGGCTTTAGGGAGTGGTTTTTTAGGTAGCCGATCATCCATTTCACGGCGATATAGCCGAAGGTCGCGGATGAAATGATTCCAACGATTAGCGCCGACAAGGAAATTTGCTCGCCGCCGCCTTCCATCAGGTCCAGCGACTGCAGCAATACAGCGCCGACGATTGCAGGTGTTGAGAGCAGGAAGGAGAAGTAGGCCGCCGTTTCGCGGTCGAGCTTTCGCCAGAGGGCGGCGACAATCGTGAATCCGGAACGGGAAATGGCCGGCATGATTGCGGCTGCCTGGAAAAGTCCGATAATGAATGAATCCTTGTAGGAGATGTCCTCCATTTTCTTGTGGCCGTTTTTGATTGAATCGGCCATCCACAAAAATACCCCCGTAATCAGGAATTCCCAGCCTATGGTCGAGCCGGTCTTCGAAATTTCATCAATATAATCTTTCAGTGTCAATCCAAAGACTACGGCGGGAATGGTTCCGACCACCAGCAGCCAGGTCAGCTTCCCAAATGGGTTTTTGAGGATTTTTAAAAACTCATGCCGGTAGAATACGAAAACGGCGGCCAGGGTTCCAACGTGCAGCATCGTATCGAGCAGCAGGCCCGCTTCCTGCAGCCCGAATAAGTTACGGCCTAGATACAGGTGTCCGGTCGAGCTGATTGGAAGGAACTCGGTCAAGCCTTGAATCAGCCCAAGGATAAACGCTTCAATTTTTGATAGCATAACGTACCTCCAAGTAGTAATGTTCGAAAAGTAGTCCATTATGATAGACGCTTGGGGCGAGACATGCCCCTACATATGTATGTTAAAAAAACTATAAATAGTTCGGGTGAATAGCATTTTGGTGGAAACACTAACAGTGAATTTCCAATACGCACCATTTTATTGTAGTGGGCGGGATTTCAAAGCGTCAAGGATAATTATTGGCAAATGGAGGGTAAAATGAAATTTCATCAGGGGCGGACTTTTCTGATAACTGCTGAATGGTGATTGTGTGAACCATAAATGCAAGGAATTTCATTTTCCATAAGTGTTGCTGCATGGCGGTTAAACATACCAATCTTTCCTCAGAAAACCAGCCAATTTTAACCAAACCAATGCAAATAATTGAGAATCATCCCAGAAAAAAATATAATGAACTATTGTAGTCCGCCACCAAACAACCAAATTTTTTGGTCCTATTTAAATAGTGTCCATCTGCGGCGGACAAAAGGGCGGTTTTGTCCATTTGAGGGGTCTGACCCCTGCTTTTTAAAGGAGATTTCTACGAATGAAGCAGCCTTCTAAAATTGATTATAGTCTTGTGTTGATTTTGTTTTTGTTGTTTTTGGCTAGTTGTGTGGCAATTTATAGTGCGCAGACGAGTTCGGGGCAGTATGGGGGCAATTTTCTTGTTAAGCAGATTGTCTGGTATGCGGTGGGCTGCGGGATTATCGCAGCTGTGATTACGCTTGATTCCGATCAGCTTAAGAGAGTGACCTGGTACGCATACGGCTTTGGCCTCGTCCTGCTGATTGCGGTCATTATTGCACCGGAATCAATCGCACCGCGTATAAATGGCGCGAAATCATGGTTCCGCGCACCTGGGATTGGCTCGCTCCAGCCGTCGGAGTTCGTTAAGGTATTTCTTATTCTAGCGCTGTCCCGTGTCATTTGGGACCATCATCAGAATAACCCGATAAAGTCACTTGGCACGGATTTTATGCTTCTCATAAAGATTGGCTTCGTGACATTCGTGCCGTTACTTCTTGTCATGCAGCAGCCTGACCTTGGTACTTCGCTCGTGTTCTTGGCAATCATGGTTGGAATGATTTTCATCGCTGGCATCACCTGGAAGCTGCTTGTCCCGATTTTCGGGGGAGGGACAATTCTGGCAGGAGGGATTCTGTCGCTTGTCATCTGGAAGCCCGAGCTGCTTGAAAAATATCTTGGCGTCCAGGAATACCAGTTTGGCCGGATATACTCGTGGCTTGACCCATTTAACTACCAGAGTACAATTGGCTACCAGCTGACCCAGTCACTGCTTGCAATCGGATCTGGGCAAACGGAAGGAAAGGGGCTTGGCAAACTTGAGGTATACATGCCCGAAAGCCATACCGATTTCATTTTTTCTGTCATCGGTGAGCAATTCGGCTTTATCGGTGCAAGTATCTTGATCAGCTTGTTCTTTATGCTTATCTACCATATTACAAAGGTAGGAATGGAAACAAAAAATAACTATTATACGTACATTTGTGTCGGTGTTATCTCCATGATTACCTTCCACGTGTTCCAGAACATTGGCATGACCATAGGGCTTTTGCCGATAACCGGTATTCCGCTCCCGTTCGTCTCCTACGGAGGAAGCTCGCTCATGGGTAACATGCTGGCCATCGCTCTTATTTTCTCAATCCGTTACCACTATAAACGCTATATGTTCTCAACATCAGAATAACGATGTTCAAAAAACGAATAAAGGTTTACTTGCAAATTGAAAAGGGTGCCCCCGCAACGAGGCACCCTTTTCGCTTTTATTGGCAACACGTAACTCTTACATTTAATGTTGTTATAGAGGGAGGAGATGTGTGTCCGTTCCACAAGGACAATGCGCGCGAAATGTCCACGAGAGGGGTCTGACCCCTGCTGCCCTACTATTACTCAACAACGCCGCTTTCGAGCAGTTTGACTTTGGCGTTGACGTGGATCTTCATCTTTGGGTAGTCGGTTTTGCGCCATTTTTTCTGGTCGAAATTGCGTGTCCGGGATCTGACGAAGGAGCCGAGGCCAAGGGGATCGATATCTTTTTCCTGGTAGCGTTTGACGAGTTCCATACAATTTGTTTCGATTTGCTTTTTAAGGGCTGCATCGATTTCCTTTCTGGCTTTTGGGTTGAGAGGCCCTCCGGTATATTGTTCAAGGAGGCCCTCGATTTCGATATTGACGGTAAGTTCGTAAGGATTTTGCCCAGTCAGCTTTGGTTTCAATTTGGATCTCAGGCTGCGGACGACGGCCTCCTGCTTACCCATCGATACCTTTACACCGCCCTGGGTATATCGTTCGACCATGAGTTTGAAATAAAATAATTTGTTTGCCGGAAGGGTATCAATTACTTTATCGTCTTTAAATAGGGCAAGCCCGACCAGTTCCACCCCTTTATCGCCATGTTTTTTGATAAGGGGAAGGAAAGGGCTCTTCCCTACCTTATAAAAATCGGCTAAGAATGTATGCATATTTGTTTGTGGCAAGTCCAAATGTTCTGTATTTTGTTCAATTAAATCTGCAATATAGGATGAGTTCCCCTTTTTGCCATAATCACCTTTGAGAACATCCTTGGCTGTGCCGTCGACAACGGCAAAATAGGTGTTCGTGCCAATAGAAGGATCTCTCTGAAGTGAATCGAGGAGTGAGGAAATTCCTTTTTCTGCTATATCTTTGCCGAAAAGGGCGACTTCCATCGCACCACTGACGATAGGATCAGGTGATTTTTTCTGAAGAGTCCTAAAAATATTCCGGCTAGGCGAAGAGGCTGCACTCAATGTTGTATTCTCCACCTTCTGATCAGGTAGGTGGAAGGGAATCAGGGCCGTTCCCTCTATCTTTTCCCCCTCGCTTGTATCATAGCCCATTCCGGTAATGAGACGGACATCATCAATGACTTCCCTTTCCACACAGCCCGTCAGCAATAAAAATACAGACAAAAGTATCCATCTATTGTTTGGCATTCTCCTTCACCTTCCTTGAAATCAAGGTTGCTAAAAACAAAAGAGGAATATAGCCGAAATTAACGAAAAAGCCAACTCTTCCTGTTATTGAATTCAGCATATCGATGTCCGCCCGCCCGGATATCAGGGAGCAGGCGATAAGAATTAATAATGAAATAATATAAATACCAACTTTTTGTTTAATGCGGAATGCCCGTTTAAGCACCCGGGAAGCGCCCCAGAGCCCAAGGCATACATTCGGGAGAATGATTAAATTCCAGCTTGCCAGTCCAACAAATTCAAACCGCTCGACAAAAGGCAGTTCGACAATCTTAAAAATTGACAGAGTGGCCCACACCGTACGTTCCAGTTGGCCTTCTGAATAATAGATAAAGCTAATTAGAGAAATGAACGTGTAACCCAGAGTGGTGAATAAGACACCCCAATGGGCAAATTTCTGCGATTTTTCGGGGTTCTTGATAAAAGGATAATAAATCAAGAGCAACTCCCAGCCAATAAAGGTTAGTGACATATTAAAAGACGATAAAGCCAGATCCTTGAAACTGTGCTCCAAGATGGGAAGAAGCTGGTTGAAATTGGCGTATGGAAGTGTATAAAAAAAGACGAAAATCATATAAAAAGGCAGAATTACCCCAAAGAAGGCAATACCGGCAACAGTCCTGAAGCCTCCGCTTACGATGTATATCGCAAGTATCATGAAAGGAAGTGCAAAGCCGAAAGTGCTTATGTCCTGGAACATCCATACTTGGATAATTTCAATAAAGGTACGAAGGGTTGTGATACTCAATAATGAAAAATAAATAACAAAAGGGAGGCTGGCCCATTTTCCTATCTTTTTGCCCAAAGTGTATTCATGGATTGAGACGATATCGCCGCCTGCAACACTGGTCATCTTATATAACATCCATATCAATGGATGGATTACTAAGCCAGCAAGAAGCACCGAAATCCAGGCATCATAGCCGGCATACTTCGCAATGATGCGCTGAAACCCTAGAACCCCTATCCCCCATTGCATCTTATGGACAAGAAAAAAAGTTAGGAAAGTTGAAACCTTGGCCTTTTCGGGTACAGATGCAGTCAATGGCTCCACCTCCAATTATTCATCGATATCCTTGTTGTTTTGATTTGGGTTGGAACGTATCGGATTCAAAGGCCGCAAAAACTTCGGCCTGCTTTTCTGCATGGTAAATGGCAGCCTGATAATCGCGTCTTTATTATCCGAAAGTCTGGGAGGATAATAAGGCTCAAGGTACGGCCTGTTGAGGGACGTAAGCCTGATCAGGTGGGTAAGCAGGATACAGAAACAAAAAACCAATCCGAGCAGGCCCCAAACGGCGGCGAAGACTAAAAAAGGAAAGCGGAGCAGCCGGATTGTGTTGCCCATTTTGTACACAGGTGCCGTAAATGAAGCGAGTCCCGCAAGTGCTACGAAAATAAGCAGGACATTACTGGTCAACCCGGCTTCAACGGAGGCCGTCCCGATAACAATACCGCCGACGATACCAATCGTCTGGCCGACCTTTGTCGGAAGCCTTGCCCCCGCTTCGCGCAAAAGCTCTATCGTCAACTCAAGGAACAGTGCCTCTAAGATTGGCGGTAAGGGAATCAGCCTTCTAGAACTGACAAGTGTGCTCAGCAAATCCTTTGGTATTAATTCATAATGAAAGGTAAGCACCGCAACATAGATAGGCGTAATTAAAAACGAGAACAGGATGGCAAACAGTCGGATAATCCTAAAAAATGAAGCCAGTACCCAATTCAAGAAATAGTCATCGAAGGCGTTGAAAAACTCGCCGAGAGTCGTCGGCCCGATGATAGCGTGTGGAGAGCCGTCGACAAGGACTGCTATACTTCCTTCAGCTAAGGCCGAAACAACCCGGTCGGGTCTCTCAGTATCAAGAAGCTGCGGAAAGGGTGAGTGTTTGTTGTCGGAAATTATCTGGACGATGTACGAGCTATCAATGACGGTATCGATCTTGATGGAATTAATTCTGTCCGACATTGTTTTCACATTTTCCGGGTCTGCAATTCCCTCAATATACAAAACAGAACAGCGAGTCTTCGAGAGCGAACCAACGGTGATTTCTTCGGCAACCAGCTCTTTTATAGGCAGGCGCCTGCGAACCATGTTTGTATTCAGGATCAGTGATTCAACGAACGATTCCTTGGGCCCGATAACACTGAATTCAACCTCGGGAATCGAAATGGTGCGGACATTCGGGGTCTTGATTTCCATTAGCGCATACTGACCCGGATCCGAATCGACTGTCAAAAGAACATTGCCTGTCATCAACGCTATTTCCAACTTTGAAGGATCGGTCTCGACTTTCATGTTCGCCGCCGGAACCAAAGCAGCTACATCATTAATAAACTCGAAATTCCGCTCAAGCAAATAGGGAAGGACATCCCTCTGAACAATCCGCTCATCGACTAACGTCGAAAAATAGGAGAGATGGAATGTCACGCCAGTCTTTATGTTCTTGTACTGCCGCTGCAAAAAGTCAGTTGACCGCGTAATGATCTCCTCAATCGGAACCTGCTCCTCCTTACCCGGCTTCTTCCTCATCACCCTCACCTCACCCCCAAACCAAACCCATTATTATTTATACAAACACCCGAAGTAACTCGGGTCTTCACAAACCCAAACATATCAGCCTTATTATTTCCACAGACTGGGAGGAATATGTATTTTGGGGGTCAGTATTTTGGGGTCAGACCCCTGCCGTGGACATTCTTCCTCTCAAACCCGCATTCCCAGGGATAGTGTCCTTGCGGTGTGGACATTTAAGAATAATTGGCATAAAAAAAGCACCCGCCATTTAGCAGGTGCCGAAAATATATAATAGGGGAGGGTAAAGATTCAATACTAAAGGGAATCTTATTCAAAATTCAAGTCAAGGATTTTACTTCACCATAATCTTTTCAATGTCATCGAGCATCAGGTTTGCTGCGATAACGCCGCCGGCTGTATTCCAAATAGTGTCGGACACTTTGTGAACATTTCCAGCCTTGGATACTTCAAGATTTTTGAACAACGGGTCATTAATCCAATTCTTTTCAAGCTCGGAAGCCTTGCCGTCTCCTTCTTCATACGTAAAGTAGAAGAGGATATCGCCTTCCATCGCAGGAATACGTTCCTTCGTCACATTTTTCTCAGCAAAATCTGGTTTATCCTGTTCCGCAGGGCGTTTAAAGCCAATCTCCTTAAGAATAACTCCTGAGAAGGAATCATTATGATAAATCCGGACGTCACCGGCCATAAACCGCACCATCGACACTTCCATATTTACCTTATCGCCAAGCTTGCCCTTCAAATCCTCAATCCGCTTCGAATAATCAGCTAGCACTTTATCTCCTTCAGCCGTCTTATTAACAGCCTCGGCATACAGCTTAAAGTTTTCCTTCCAGTCGCCGCGGAGCGTTTCAGCGAATACAGTAGGTGCAATTGCCTTCAACTGTTCATAAATTTCTTCCTGGCGCATCTTATTGCCGATAATTAAATCAGGCTTAAGCGCAGCTATTGCTTCCACATTAACCTGGCTTTCAACGCCTACTACTTTGGCATCCTTCATGTCGTCCTTAATATGGTCGTACCACGGATCGCCTGTCCATGACTGAACCGCACCAACCGGCTTCACACCGAGTGCAAGCAAGGCTTCAGTTCCTTCGTTTGTTAAAATGACCACACGCTCAGGTGCTTTCTCAAGCGTAGTAGAGCCCATCGCATGCTTCACGGTGTAGCTTGTATTCTTCTTGGAAGTTGTATCGTCTCCGCCATCTTTGGCAGATTCATCGCTGCCTCCCCCGCAAGCAGCCAGCAATAGCAGCGAAAATATGGAGATTAGCGCAAATACCGATTTAAATTGTTTCATCCCTTGTGCCTCCTGAATCATGTAATTGATAATCATTTTCAATGACAACTCCATCATAAAATGATACAACTTTCATGTCAACGTTTTAATTGAAAATTATTCTCAATTCACAAATGTGTCAATTTTTACTTTTCACTGCAGCGTGCGGTCTATATTTAGCTTGTCGAGTGTTATCAGGAAAATAATTAAAAATCAACTGCTTAAAAAAAGTGTGATAATTCTTTGAAATATGATGTTTTCTAAATGAAAATGATTATCAGAATCATTGACATGGCTGTTTTATCAACTTAGACTAGTATTATAGAAACAATAACAAACTACCCATGTTGGAAAGGCCGGAACGGTAAAATCATGGTCCTCAAAAATACAATTTTAAAATGGGCTGGCCTGTTTGCCGCCATCATATCGCTCCTTGCTCTTATGGGAGCAAGCATCGTCTTTGGCTACACCGATACAACGATTAAGATGGCCATCGATACATTTACAAATTTTAATGGATCCAATGAACATATCATTATTGAATCAGTTCGCCTCCCGCGCGCGCTGATAGCAGCAGCAGTAGGGGCAAGCCTGGGGATTGCAGGTGTTCTTCTCCAGACGCTAACCAAAAACCCGCTGGCTTCACCTGATATCTTCGGGGTCAACGCCGGAGCGGGAATGATGGTCGTCATCGCTGTCACGATCCTAAAGGTCGATAGCCTCCAGGCATTCACCTGGCTAAGCTTCCTCGGCGCAGCAGTCGCCGCAGTCGGAATCTACGCCGTCGGCTCATTTGGCCGCGAAGGGCTGACTCCGATGAAGCTTACACTCGCAGGGGCAGCATTGACAGCGATGTTCGCAAGCTTCACCCAGGGCCTGCTCGTCCTGAATGAAGCTGCACTCGAGCAAGTCCTGTTTTGGTTGGCCGGTTCCGTATCAGGCCGTGACCTAGAAAACCTAACAGCCGTTCTGCCATATCTTATCGTCGGCTGGCTCGGCTCGCTTCTTATCGCCGGGAAGATGAACGTTCTAGCGATGGGGGAGGATGTCGCCAAAGGCCTCGGCCTCAACACCGCTTTTGTTAAAATTGCCCTTGGCGTCCTCGTTATTTTGCTTGCGGGCGGGGCAGTGGCTGTAGCGGGGCCAATAGGTTTCATCGGCATCGTAATCCCACATATAACAAGGAGCATCGTCGGAATCGACCATCGCTGGACAATTCCCTACGCAGCACTGCTCGGAGCTATGCTCCTGCTGGCCGCAGACATCGCCAGCCGCTACCTGCTCATGCCGCAGGAAGTCCCGGTCGGCGTCACAACTGCCATTATTGGCACCCCATTCTTCATCTACATCGCAAGAAGGGGGTTCAACAGCCGATGAAAAACATAAAAACGCCTCTGCAAAAAGAGGCTAATCAGTTTAAAAACATTCGATTATTTAAAGGGAAAATTTCTTTCCTTCTCGATAGAAGAGCAATGCTAATCTTCACACTCTTGGCCCTGGCTGCAGCTGCATTATTTGTAACAAGCACCGGGTTAGGTGAAATGAAAATCAGCCCGATCACCGTCATCGCTACTTTCTTTGGTGGCGGAACGGAAATGGACCGGCTAATCGTCACATCATTCCGGCTCCCGCGCATCATTATCGCACTCGTGGTCGGAATGGGACTCGCTGTTGCGGGTGGCATTCTTCAGGGGATGATCCGTAATCCGCTTGCATCACCCGACATACTTGGCATCACCGGCGGAGCATCGGTTGCAGTCGTTGGATTTCTTGCCATCTTCAGCGATGAGAACAATGCTCTGACCGTACCAATAGCCTGGATGCCGGTTGCCGCTTTTATCGGAGCAGCACTTGCCGCCTTTCTGGTCTACATCTTAGCCTGGAAAAACGGTGTCTCGCCAATCCGGCTCGTCCTGATCGGCATCGGTTTGATGGCTCTTATGAAAGCACTGACGACATTAATGATGATTCTCGGACCGATTTTCCAAGCAAGTCAGGCAAACATCTGGCTGACCGGAACTGTCTACGGCTCGAACTGGGCCAACGTTTCGATCGCTGTCCCGGCAACACTGATTTTAATTGCTCTCGCTCTCATCGCCGCACGGAACCTTAATATTCAGGAACTCGGTGATGATGTTGCAACCGGGCTCGGATCAAGAGTCCAGAAACAGCGCCTTGCACTCCTCACAATTGCAACAGGCTTGATCGGCACATCAGTCGCATTTGCAGGCGGCATCGGCTTTGTTGGCCTGATGGCCCCACACATGGCAAGGAGGCTTGTCGGCTCATCATTCGGAGCATTGCTCCCGGTATCGGCAGTCCTCGGCGGAATCCTTGTAATGGCCGCTGACCTGATCGGCCGCACGATGTTCTCGCCGCTTGAGGTCCCGGCCGGTGTATTCACAGCTGCAATTGGCGCACCGTATTTTATATATTTATTGTTTAAAACTAGAAACCAATGACATTCGACAAACTTCGGGGCGTTCCCGTCACCACCCGAAAAATCTGCACCAAAAAAGAACAAAGGAGCTGTCTGAATTGACGCACGCAACCGCGATTGAAACGAAAGACCTGACCCTGTCCTACGGAGATGCGCTTATCATAAACGAACTGAATCTCACCATCCCAAAAGGTGAAATCACCGTCTTCATCGGAGGGAACGGCTGCGGCAAATCGACGCTGCTTCGATCAATCGCGCGCCTCATGAAGCCGCAATCAGGCAGCGTTCTATTAGAGGGAAAAGCCATCTCAAAACTATCAACACGGGAAGTCGCCAAGAACATGGCCATCCTTCCCCAGACACCCGTTGCGCCTGAAGGACTGACTGTACTCCAGCTTGTCAAACAGGGACGCTACCCATACCAATCCTGGCTCAAGCAATGGTCAGAGGAAGATGAGAGTAAAGTTAATGACGCTTTGAAAGCAACGGGTCTCGAGGATCTTAAGGACCGTCCAGTCGATTCCCTGTCCGGCGGCCAGCGTCAGCGCGCCTGGATAGCAATGACACTCGCCCAGGATACCGATATCCTTTTGCTGGATGAGCCAACAACCTACCTTGATATGACACACCAGATCGAAATTCTCGATCTTCTCTGGGAACTAAACGAGCGTGAAGGACGCACAATCGTAATGGTCCTCCACGACCTGAATCTTGCCTGCCGATATGCACACAACATCGTCGCCATAAAGGATAAAGCAATCTATGCCCAAGGCCGTCCCGAAGTCGTCATCAACTGCTCCCTGGTCAAAAACGTCTTCGGCATGGACTGCGAAGTCACCATCGACCCGCTCTTCGGCACACCACTCTGCATCCCATACGGCAAAGGCCGCTGCATCCTAAAAAATGCCCTCGCCAACTAAAGATACCCAGTGGGGTAGGGGTCAGACCCCTTGTGAAATTGTGAATTAATAGAAGGGCTAGGGATTTGGTTTTATTTTCCTAATTATTTGAATCGAAACTAGAACCAACCTAATCATTCCAATCCTCATGCCGAAAAGGACGGTGTATACAATGAAGCTTGAGACACGAACATTACCGCTGACTATCGCGGAGAAAACAAAACTGAAAGCCTACCGATACACCGATATGAAGAAAATCGGCATGATTCAGGCATCATCTCTGCTTGACCATGATGCGCTGGAGGCATTTATCGAATCAATTATGCCGACGCTTCAGACCGATTCGGCGAAAGTCGCTGCCTCGGTTTTCATGAAGCGTTATGCCTACATTGGAGTGCTGTCTCTGTACAGCATTTCCGCGTTGAACAAGAAACTTAACATCCAAGCCGACAACGTCTTCTTTGAAGCCCCGACTGGCACAGGAAGCTGGCTGCCGAAGTTGTTTCTAGAAAAGGCGGAAGCGGAAAAATGGGATGGAGGAGACCGCGGCCAATGGCGCAAACAAGCAATCATCGAGCTTTTCGCCGGCCACATCTTCCCGCTCATTGACCTGCTCGGCAAGGTCACCGGTGTTTCCAAGCTAATCCTTTGGGAAAATGTTGCTATCTACATCATGTGGCTGTACGAGTCCGAACTCGCAGGGCAAGCCCAGGCCGATGACGATTTCAATTTTATTTTTAACGAAGCAGAGGGAGCGGTCTTTGGCAAATACCGACGCAATCCACTCACAAAGTTCTTTACCGAAAAAACCTACCAGGAGGACCTGGACGAAATGGTCCGCGTCCGCAAAACCTGCTGCTTTTCATACTTAACAGGCGATAAAGATAAACGCTGTAAAACATGCCCATGCAGGCAGCTAGAAATGGAGGGCAAATGTGCCAATGGAACAGACAACATTTGTGAGGCAGTTCGAAGCATTACTTGAAAAATATGCCGAGCTTCTCGTCGGCCAATCTGACGAAGAGACAACCGAAAAAGTGAAAATGTACGCGCTGTACACCCACATTGCCAAGACCATGCCGCCGCTCGCCCAGCACTGGAACACTCTCTACCCAGACGCCAAGGACGAAATGAAAGCACTTATGCTCGAAATCAAAAAACTCAACGAACAACATCGCGCAAAATAGGCAAAACAGGAACGGTTCTCGTTTTGCCAAACTGAAAAGGAGCATCCTACTAATAGGAGCGCTCCTTTTTTGTTTTTGCTAGTTTAACTGAAAATTACTGTCTGCATGCCTTCCCGTGTAGACGGAATGCTATAACTACAGGCCTCTATCAGGTTAACTTGCAGAAAAACGGAAAAAGTTAACGGATAAAACCCAAAAACTCTTGGATAAAATCTCTTACCTACCGCAGCCAACCCAAACCAAACCTATTTTTATATACTAAGATTCCTTTTCCTAATCCACACAACAATAGCCACAACAGCCCATAGCAAAAAGCCGATAATCACAAAAGGATAGACAGATTGAGTAAGTGCGTAAATCGTTTTGTTCAGAAAGGATGGGTCCTGGGTATCTTCAATCGCATGACTCCCAATCATCCCGCTCATAAATGTCACCAAAAGAAAACCGATTCTAGAAACAACGAGTTGAAGAACAGCCGATGCCTCTTTCAATTAACCAAACCCCCTCAAAAGCTCTTTTGGTGTAATTTTACACAAATTGAGAAATTGAGTCAATGAATTATCAGACTATTATTCATGAAAAAAGAAGCAGGAAACCAACCCTGCTTCAACTACTCTTTCCCCAACTCACTATTCTTCACCACAAACCCCAACAACGCTGACTTCAGCGCATCAGGCTTCTCGAAAATCGCCACATGGCCGCACTCCGGAATCACCAAATACTCGGCCCCGGCAATCCCTTTAGCCAAAATGTCCGAGGACCACCGCGGTTTCAAAATATCATTCTCGCCGACCACAACCAGCGTCGGGCACACAACCTTCCCAAGCTCATTCGTAAAATCCGCATCGCGGAGGAAGGTTTCATACAGCGTAACCTGGCCCGCAAAATACTCGTCATCAATGTCATTCATCATCCGGGCCCGCTCCGCCAAAAACTCCTTATTGCGCTCAACAAACGCATTGTAATAAAGCGAAGGAGCTGCGCCCCAAAAGAACGCTTCACCCTTAGGCCCAAGAGCGAGCTGCTTCCAACCCTCAACAAACAGCTTCGTCGTCTCATCCAGCTCACTCGTCGAATCAATCACCACTAGCGAAGCCGCCCGATCCGGATAATCAATAGCAAACCGAAGCGCAACCTCGCCGCCATACGACGTTCCAATTAAATGCACCGGGCCATTAACACCAAGCTCATCCAGCAAAGCCGCCGCTTCCTCGGCATGCTCCCGGAACGAATACGGCCCAGGAGGCTTTGCCGACTTCATCTGTCCCTTGAAATCGTGCAGCACCACCCGATACCCAAGCTTCACAAACAGGGGATAATACAGCGCCCACGAACTCGTCGTCGTCATCACCCCGTTGAGAAAAACCACCGTCTCGCGCGCATCGTCAGGCCCAAATACCTCATAAAACAACTCATTCCCATTGACCGACATAACCGGCATCAACAGCACCTCCTATGCTATGTAAAAAGGGGCCAACCCACATAAAATCCGCCCCCGCCTAACCACACAACCAAAATACCCAGAGGAGTAGGGGTCAGACCCCTTGTGAATTACAGCACAACCCCGCCATCCACGCTCAGCACAGTCCCGGTCACATACCGCGCCTCATCGCTCGCCAGGAACAAATACGCATTCGCAATATCCGCAGGCTCGCCAATAATTCCAAGCACCGACTTGCCCTTCATCATATCGAGCACCTTCTCCGGCATTTTCGCCACCATCGGCGTGTTGATGAACCCAGGCGCAACCGCGTTGACCCGCACACCGTACCGGCCAAGCTCTTTTGCCCAAGTCTTCGTCATCCCGATCACGCCCCACTTCGTCGCAGCATAATTCGTCTGCCCGAAGTTCCCATACAGGCCGACAACCGAAGACGCATTCAAAATCACGCCGCCCTGCTGCTCCTTCATCACCTTCGCCGCAGCCTGGCCAACCAGGAAAACTCCCTTCAAATTTACATCAATCACGCGCTCCCACTGTGATTCCTCCATTTTCAGAAGCGTCGCATCAGCCGTAATCCCCGCGTTATTCACCACAATGTCAACGCTTCCAAATTGCTCAGCAGTGTCACCGACCATCTTTTCCACCTGACCGCCATCCGTCACGTCGACAACCATCCCAACAGCCATGCCGCCAGATTCCACAATCATCGCCACAGTCCGGTCAATATCCTCAGCAGTAACATCCGCCACAACCACCTTAGCGCCCTCAGAAGCAAACCTCACCGCCGTCGCCTCGCCAATCCCCCGGCCACCGCCAGTCACAATCGCAACCTTATCCATCAACCTCATTCTACAAACCTCCTAAATAAATAATCACCCATTTACTATGCAAGAACCTTGCCAACTTGAAATCCAACCCATAACCCCACTTTTGGAAAAAAGGGTCGCCGCGAGCTGTGTAGCAAACAACAGGCACTGTCCGAAAATCCGACAACAGTTTGCCTTCCCATGGCATCGCTACCGGGCTCTGGCAAACACCAAATTTTCCTTTGAAGCACAATCACTAGGACTGTACAACAATCCGGCAAACACGTGAAAGATCCACACAACCCCAATAATCGGCAAGCACTCGGATATTGCGCTACGCAATCCTAATCATGCAGCAAGCACTCGGATATTGCGCTACACAATCCCGATCATGCAGCAAGCACTCGGACAATGTGCTGCACAATCCCGATCATGCAGCAAGCACTCGGATATTGCGCTACACAATCCCGATCATGCAAAGAGAACTCTGACAATGCGTTGCTCAATCCCTAAAACATGCCCCACGCAACCCCAATAATCCAGCAATCCCTCAGCATACACTCTCGCACACCCATTTCAATCTGCACTTCACCACAGTTGCAAACTCTCAAACTCATAATAGCAGTCTTCAGTTACAAGTCTGTTACAATTCCATTTTGACTCAGCAAACTCCACTCACAATACCTAGTTTAATTGAATTCCATTTTAGAAGAGAGTGCAAGCGAGAGAGGGATAAGGCGTTTGATATTAGCACGACGGCATTGGAAATTAGAGGGAAGTAAAATGTAATTCAATAATAAAACAACGATATTTAATAATTATTTATTGATAATCGATAAACAATCTGATAAAATCATCTTATAAATTAATTAGGCGAGGTGCTTTTTATGAAACGAGGCTCAACATTATTTTTAAGGCTGGCGCTTTTCCTTATCGGAACCCCAGTTCTTGCGTGTGGTTCATTCGGGTTGTATTGGTTAATGAGAAATCCGGCTAACCCGGAGTATGCCCATATTCTGTATCCGATTGTAATCGGCATGTATGTGTCGGCAATTCCATTTTTCACCGCGTTGTATCAGGCTTTAAAATTATTAGGCTTTATTGACAAAAACCAGGCATTCTCTGATTTGTCAGTAAACGCTTTGAGAAAAATTAAAATTTCGGCCATGGTCTTCAGCGGTGTCTATGTTGTTATTCTGCCATTTGTGTTTATGGTGGCTGAACTGGACGATGCCCCAGGCCTAGTCATTGTTGGGATGGTTCCGGTTTTCGCCGGGCTGGTCATAGCCGTGTTTGCCGCAGTTCTCCAGAGGCTTTTAAAAGAAGCAATTGATATCAAATCCGAAAATGATTTAACGGTCTAAGGGGGGGAAACCAATGGCAATTATAATAAATATAGACGTAATGCTAGCAAAAAGGAAAATGAGCGTAACCGAGCTTTCCGAGAAGGTCGGAATCACCATGGCAAACCTCTCCATTTTAAAAAATGGCAAAGCCAAAGCCATCCGATTTTCCACCCTGGAGGCAATCTGCAAAGCACTCGATTGCCAGCCCGGAGACATTCTCGAATACAAAGATAACGAAGACTAATGTTTTTTGTTAGTGTGACATATTAAATGGAAGGTACTGCTAAATGGCACAACAAACTTTCTATGTGCCCAAACCCAGACTGCTCAAGCTGAAAAGGTAACATAGCCCGATTCTATGTGACGTTTCAAAGGAGTGCGGGTGCCAAAAGGTAACATAGAACCGCCCTGCCTCTAAACAACTTTCTCGCAACTGATAAGGTATTCTGCAGGCAGCCAATAAATTTTTCATACAAAAAGCACCTCGGAAATTTTTCCGAGGTGCTTTTAACATACTTATTTCAGTTGATCTTCCCTAGTCGGCCCCATAACACTCGGTACTTTCAACCCTGCTTGGCGCAGCAAGACCGTCATTTGTCCGCGATGATGAGTCTGGTGGTCAACAAACATCCTCAAAACAGCGCCTCGTGGCATCATCTGGCCAAGAGCTTCCACACTTTCAACCATGCTTTCATCAGTCAGATTTGCTTCAGCTTCCCGAACCAATTCCTCAGACGCATTTTTATATGCAGCGGCGATCTCGCTTGCGCTGGAAGGAACCGAACCTGGATCCCCAGGCATAGCAACATTCAGGCCAACTTGTCCCGCAAAAAATGGAACGCTTGTCGCCAGGTGCCAGCCCAGCCAGCCAAGTGTGCTGTGCCCTTCAACAATCGCCTGATTCAATTTTTCATCCGTCAAAGACTCAAGCACCTGAATTGTTCCGCTTGATGCCCTCGACCATTCCGCTAGAAAATCACCGACAGTTCTGTACATATTACCACTCCTCCAAACTTAAACTCTCATCATTATAGACATGTCCACTTTCCAATTTCAAATAACGTAAACCGTGAAGGGGATTTTGCATAAATACCTGGAATTCTTATTCCTCAAAAATGACAGAACTATCCTGCAACTCAAGTGTAACTCCAAAATCCTACACTAAGGTTAATAATCCTTCCAAAGGAGGAGATACAGGTGACTGAAACCCACGTTGGAATAGTAGGAACCGGGATTTATATCCCACAACCAAGAATGACTGCGAAGCAAGTTGCTGAAGCAACAAACGGGATCTGGACGGAAGAAGCCATCATCAACAAGCTCGGCCTCAAGGAAAAACCAATCCCTGGAGAAAACGACGGAACTCAGGAAATGGGCGTCCGCGCCGGCCTCGATGCCATCAAAAACACCGGAATCGACCCGAAGGAAATTGACCTGGTCATCTCAATCGGCGAGGAGTGGAAGGAGTACCCGCTGACCACCTCCGCCATCTACATTCAGGAAAAAATCGGCGCGACAAACGCGTGGGGCATCGACCTACAGCAGCGCTGCTGTACAACCGTTTCGGCTATGAAAATTGCTAAAGACATGATGATGTCAGACCCCGATCTAAACACCGTTATGATCGTCGGCGGCTATCGTAATGGTGATTTCGTCGACTACACCGATAAGGCGATGTCGATGATGTATAACCTGGCAGCAGGAGGCGGGGCGATTATTTTAAAAAAGAACCTTGGCCGCAATATCCTGCTTGGCTCACACATCATGACCGACGGCTCAATGGCGCGCGATGCTGGCGTCGAATTCGGCGGCACCGAAAAGCCAATCACGCATGAAAATTACAATGAGGCCTATAAATCTCTAAGGCTATTTGACGAAAAGCACATGAAGGACCGCCTGAACGAAGTCTCTATGTCAAACTGGTTCCACTGCATTGACCGAGCTTTCGAGAAATCCGGCGTTACCAAAGAAGAACTCGGTTACCTGGCAGTTCTGCACTTTAAATACTCGATGCACAAGTTCATGCTTGAAACACTTGGCTTGACTGAAGAGCAATCAATCTATTTAAGCGACTACGGCCATTTGGGGCAAGTCGATCAGATTCTTTCCCTGCATCTCTCATTGGAGCAAGGCAAGGTCCAGGATGGAACCGTCATTTCAATGATCTCTGCCGGAATTGGCTACGCCTGGGCAGCAAACGTCATCAAATGGGGGCCGATCGGACATGGCGACAATCACATCGAATAAATACAACGACCTGTATTCGGCAAAAAAAATATCCGTTGAAAAAGCGCTAAGCTTCGTGAAAACCGGTGACCACATCGTCTCCGGACTGGCTGCTGCCGAACCGCGTAGCTTCCTGTCCAAGCTGCACACGCTTCCGGAGCATATCGAAGACATTCATGTTTCAACCTGTCTGCCAATCCTTGAGTATCCTTATTTCAGCGATACCGACTACAAGGAACGCTTCCTGATGGAAGGCTGGTTCTACATGCCGGCCGTCCGGAAAATGCACGAGGCCGGGACTGTTTCATACATTCCCAACCACTTGCATTTTGCTGGAAACAGGCGCCATCAACACCGTCATGTCAACATTTTCGCAGGTGTGGCTTCACCGATAGATGAGCATGGCTACCTGTCGCTAAGTTTAAGCGCCACCTATGAAAAAGAACTCGCTGAAGTCGCCGACCTTGTGATTCTTGAAGTGAACCCGAATATGCCGCGTACATTCGGAGACACAACAATTCATATCTCGGAAATCGACTATTTAATTGAAGCAAACTACGAGGTTCCGCTGTTTCCATCACCGGAACCGAACGAGAAGGACCGGATTATCGGCAGGCAAATCGCCGACTTGATTGAGGACGGCTCAACAATTCAGCTTGGTATCGGCGGCATTCCGAACGCAGTTGCCTACGAGCTGCAGACCAAGAAGGACCTTGGCATCCATACCGAAATGTTCACAGACGGCATGGTCGACCTTTTTAATGCAGGTGCTATTACTGGGAAAAAGAAAACCCTTCACCCTGGAAAAATGGTCGCCACCTTCGCACTCGGCACCAAAAAGCTGTACGACTTTATCAATAACAACCCAGGTGTGCTGATCCTGAACGGCAGTTACGTCAACGACCCGTACATAATCGGCCAGAACCATAAGATGATTTCAATCAACACAACACTCGAAATCGACGTGACTGGCCAATGCTGTTCCGAGTCAATCGGCCACCGCCAATTCAGCGGTACAGGCGGCCAGGCGGACACCGCAATCGGCGCCCAGCTGTCACCAGGCGGAAAATCATTCATCGCCCTCTACTCGACAGCCAACGTGCGCGTCCCAGGCAGCGATGAACGCAAGACCATATCAAAAATCGTCCCAAGACTAACCCAGGGAGCAGTCGTCTCGCTATCCCGGAACGACGTCGACTACGTCGTCACTGAATACGGAGTCGCCCACCTGACCGGCACATCCATACGCGAGCGCGTCGACATGCTCATCTCAATCGCTCACCCAGACTTCCGGGATCAGCTGAGGGAAGAAGCCCGCGACCTTATGCTCTGGTAAACTGGCAAATCGGACAAAGACGGTTATCGGTAACCAGCTGGCAAACTGGGGACGTTTCTTCGTCTGCCGGCTATCTATAAAACTAAATGAGAGACGGCCAGAAAGTATGTACTTTTTGCAAACTCACTGTCTCTCATTTTAGTAAGATAATATGTGAAATGGTGAGCAAACTTTTAAGAGAAGAGGAGGCAATCTATATGACAATCAAAATTGGCGACAAAGCTTCAATGGCTAAAACAGTAACAGAAAGCGACGTCTACTTGTTCGCTGGAATCACCGGCGACCTGAACCCGGCCCATGTGAACGAACAATACGCACAGGGCACGCCGTTCAAAACAAGGATTGCCCACGGAATGCTGAGCGGCGGCTTCATTTCCGCAGTGCTGGCAATGAAACTGCCAGGACCGGGCACCATCTACCTGAGCCAGGAAATGAAATTCACAAAACCTGTATTCATCGGAGATACCGTCACAGCCGAGGTCGAGGCAATCGAGTTCATCGACAAAGGCAAATTCAAAATCCTCGAGCTCAGCACCACCTGCTACAACCAGGACGGAGCCGTCGTCCTAGAAGGCAGGGCAAAGGTTATCCCGCCGAAAGCTCAGTAGTCAAGAGGAAACGTTTCACCTGGTACCAAGGCTCAAATTGTGTCTTGGGCACATTTTATAGAGTTTTAAGCTTCAAAACGTCGCCAATAGACCGTCTTGGGCACATTTTACAGAGTTTTAAACTTCAAAACGTCGCCAATAAATCGTCCGTAATCCATGCTTACCAAAGGAGAGAAAATCCATGATTATAGAAGCAAAATTAAAAGGCAACGTCTCAAGGGCAGCCCATCCAATCGGATGCAAGGCAGCACTCAAAAAACAAATTGACTACGTAAAAGGGCAACCTCGTTTTGATGGCCCCAAAAATGTGCTCATCCTCGGTGCATCGTCCAGCTATGGACTCGCTTCCCGAATTGTCACAGCGTTTGGCGCCGGTGCAGACACGATTGGCTTTTCTTTTGAGAGAGGCATCTCTGACGAAAGATTAGCGACCGCTGGCTGGTGGAACAATATTTTTTTCAAAGAAGAGGCTGAGAAGGAAGGCCTGATGGCAAAAAACTTTATCGGCGATGCCTTTTCAAATGAAATGAAGGAAGCCGTCATCGAGTATATTAAAAATGAATTTGGCGGAAAAATTGACCTGCTCATTTACAGCGTAGCCTCCGGGATGAGAAAGGATCCTGATACAGGAGTCACCTACCGTTCCGCGATCAAACCAATCGGCGAAACCGTCTCAGGAACGAACATCAACCTCGAAACCGGCGGGCTTTATGAGCAGGTGATTGAGCCGGCGACTGAAGAGGAAATCGAAAACACCGTCAAAGTGATGGGCGGCGAGGACTGGGAGCGCTGGATCCATGCTCTGAACGACGCAGGGGTCATCGATGAAGGTTTCAAAAGCTTCGACATCGAAGGCGTCGACTATGAACAAGAACTCGATCTCGACGCATTGAAAAAATTAAAGCCTTAAAAAATTCGCGCTCCATATTAAGGGGTGCGGCTTTTCTTTCTTTAATCGAGTCGCGTCCGTTACTCCAATTTTAACTATAATTCAATAATTCAAGAACAAATCCGGATTCTCTCAGGGGAGGACTGAATAAACAAGACTAGCAGTGTTACAGAACCCTCGTATAAAAAATTTAGAATCTAGTGCAGTTCAGCGCCACTTAACAGTAAGTATTCATATTTCACGAGAAGTGTTCATAAATCCCAGAAAGTATTCATAAATACCAAAAAGTGTTCATAAATCCTAAAAAGTATTTATAAAAGATAGCAATCAGCTAGCATACCCGTCAAAACATCTACCCTCACAAAAACATTTTCAAAAAATTACCACACGATGAAAACACTCATGTGGTAAAATTTAGATAATTATCCCCCCATAGGAGGCGCCATGAAGGAGCAAATTTACCTTGAGACCAAAAATATCGTCATCAGCAACCAACTTATTAAAACAAAAGACAAATTGTTTCCACTTCAGCATGTAAGCTCCGTTTCAATCGGATTAACAGAAAACAAATCAGCAGGTATTTTCCTGAAAATAGCAGTCGTGTTCTTATTCGCATGGAGTCTCAATCAAAAGTCTATTATTGCGGTTTCCGTGGCATCCATAGCTGTACTTTTTGCAATTATTAATTGGCTGAGTGTAGAAAATGATCGGAAAGAAGCACTTCATATTACTCTTATAACCGGAGAAAAACAATATATATTCGAAGATATCGATCAGGCATTTGATGCCGTCAGCAGGGCGCTTGCAAATAAAGGAGCGGCTGATTAAGCCGGGTCAATGGAGAGGGGATTATTGAATATATCTTCTTTCATTATCGTGCTGGCAGTCATCCGGATACTTTTCAAAATGGACAAAGGCACCCTAAAAACCTCAGCCACACTCAAAGAACTGTCTGTTTTGGGTTTGATTTTCATATTTGTCTGCCTTGGAGACAGGTATCTCAATATTCCAACCCTTCAAGCTAGAGAACCTGAATGGTATGAACTCTGGATTGGCGGATTCCTGTTTTTCCTAGCGACCTGTTTTTACTCCTACCTTGGCTGGAAAAAAGCAAAAAAGTATTCGTAAAGGAAACCCACATTAATAGACTCTTTAGGATTCCAGTATGATCTTAGCCTTAATTGGGCTAGCAGACTACGTCTTCACAATCATCAAATATGACCTATTTCAATATCGAAGCATCGCAATTCTGTTTTGCGTGCTGGCCTAACACTTTCTTGTTACAATCGTTTCTTCAAAACAAGGCAACAAAAAAGGAAGTGAAAGTATATATTCTGATAACAGGTATGGCGCTGGGCATTATTGCAGCCGAGTTGATCTTGTTATAATTCGTCAAAGCTGATTAGGGGAGGCTCTATTTTTGGTTATTTTCAATTTAAAGGGGAGGTTACCGTGCAACGTTTTAGTTTAGTTGCGATTGTTTTATTAATTGCAGGGCTTTTATATGGTTGTTCCTTTACGGCTCATACAGATTCGCCGAAAAACAACTTAAAACAGGATAGTGATACTTCAATTAAAAGAGAAAATCCTTCGAAAGATATCGTACAATCTACAGTAGAAAATAATCCATCAACTACTGATGAAAAAGGTGCCTCACCAGAGGAAATGGAACAATTAAAGGAAACAATCAGGACCTACATATTTGATGAGTATATGCCTAGCCCTGATTATGTTTATGCAAGGGGAGTTAATTGGTCGGAAAACTTTTATGATAATCTAACCGCTGAGGAGATTTGGAACGTTATAGAGGAATTTAGGAAAAAGAATATGAAAAAGATGGTACTCTTTTTGACGAAGCCCTGTACCTTTCTGTAAATGCACCGATTAAGGATAATTGGAAAGAGCTGTTTTTAGAGGAATTATCGGATGATATAGAAATAGATACTTTGATTGATAAAGGCGGAACCATATGGGTTTATACTGATTCCTTACCATATACAGGCGCTAAAGATAACTATCCGCTTATAGTTTTGGATAAGAGAACTGGTTCCTGGCACGGATAGATTTTTAGCAAAAACGGCCTCCGATTTTGGAGGCCGTTTAAACTATTACTGCATCTGCCCGCCATTATGATGCGGCAACTGATTCCGATACCCCTCAAATTGCTGGGCCTTTTGCTGAAGCGCCTGATTCTGCGCAGGCTCGACCTTGTACCAGCCTTCCTGGAACA
This sequence comes from Bacillus sp. FJAT-18017, assembly GCF_001278805.1. Taxonomy (GTDB): domain Bacteria; phylum Bacillota; class Bacilli; order Bacillales; family Cytobacillaceae; genus Bacillus_D. The sequence goes on from NZ_CP012602.1 coordinate 905,924, forward strand.
TCACATTGTACAAGTGGCGCTGGCAATCCTGGGTCTCGTTGAAAATCTCGAGCACATCGTTGTAAAGCCCGCTGTGTGAAGCTTCATTCAGAAACACATTATACCCATCTTTCAAATACTTCTCCGTAGACAGCAAATCATTGATAAAATCCCGGTCATTCATCGATGGATTCTTCTCAACCTTTGTCGCCGGATTCGAAATCGAATTGTTCATTATTCGCACCTCCTATTGCTGCATATACTGCTGCGGATTTTGATTCTCATGCGAACTCAAATGGCCAAGGATCTTTTCATAATGCCGCTCATGCATCTGGCACACCTTTTCCGCTTCCGTACGCATTGCTTCAATCTGACAATGCTGTGCAAAAAAATGCGCCTTCTTCGCGGCATTCAAATTCCATGTCAGCATATCCGTCAAATACAGCGCATCCTTCCCCGACAAAACATCCGGCGGCTGCTGCATATATTCCTGCTGTTGCTGACCCTGCATACCCTGATTCTGTTGCTGCATAACTAAACCTCCCAAAACAAAAAATTCCTGCACCCTTAACATCCCCAAAACAAGCCGCGTTATACGGAAAAATTAGGGAAAGAAGGTTGGTTCTCGTCTGTCACAGAAGACGGATTCCTTTTAAAAAAAAAGTGAAGGGACGAACGGTAAAGGGTTCAGTTTTAAGGTCATCAGCTTCAGTCGAATTAATGGGATATTATGTAAAAGTCGTGTAAAATAAAGGTGTACTTAATGATATATTTTTCAAGTGGTGGTGATAAAAATAAAGACGTTGGCGTTATATATATTTGGATTTCTTCGTTTCGTTATTTTTATGATATCAATATTACTAAGTATATGGTTCCTGATAGCAGCTGTATTTTGGGCATTTGTTGCATTGGTGGGGAGCGAGAATCATTGGATTAAACCATTAACACAATATCTATACTTTCTTGCTTGTTCCTTATCGGTAGGCCTAATGAACGAAATAGAAAAGAAAATAAATAAAGAAGACTATGATTTAATGACCAATAACTGGCCATTGGACCTATATTTACTTTTTTTAACAGCTCATTACGATGTGCCTAAGTATATAATCAGGAAAATGATAGGTAAGCCAAATTTAAATCCATAAACAGGAGCTCGGTCATAATGTGTTTTTATGCGAAATTTATAAAAAGCAAAACTCGCCGTTCTATAATGGCGAGTTTCTTCATTGAAATTAAAACGCGAAAACGACTCATCACCCCCGTGCCTCAAGCTCAACCCTAAATTTATGTAAACAACTCCTGCAAATACAATCCTTCCGCAAGCTTTCCGGCGGCACCAGCTCAAAAATCCCCTGCGGAAACTCCTCATACGCACACCAGCAAGTTTCACGCTCACCCGCCATACAGCCATTCTCTCCACCACAAATCGGACAACGTTTTCCTGCCATACCATCACTCTCCCCAAACCATCTATCCCCATTGTACAGCAAACAGCCTGTCCATTAATTGAGCATTTAGTGATAAGATAAAGGAAAAAATGAAAGGTGCTTACTATGAAAAAACTCCCAATCATCCTAACCATCGCCGGCCTGGCAATCATCGCCTACGCCTTCACAACTGAAGGAATCTACCGCGCCCTGATCCAAATCGCAGCCCAAATCCTGATCGGCATCGCAATCCTCCTCCTTGCACCCCGATTCAGGAACGTCCTCCCAAAAGGCATATACTACACCTTCCTCACATTTATCACCGTCATGCTGCTCATGATGATCTACCTCTTCATCGACATCTTTATCACCTACTAAACAAAAGGGCACCCACCCAGGGCGCCCCTCACATCAATGCTTCTTGAACTGATTATTCTGGCTGTTGACCTTATTCTTATTGTGCCGGATATTGTGCGGCCCTGCATTGCCCTTCACACTCGCCGCACTGACCCCCGCATCCGACGGATCCTTCTTCAGCTTCGCCATCAAAAATCACCCCGTTACTTATCCTGCCCTATTCTTTTTTGAAAAAATCGGTCGACGCCCCCAAGTCCCCATCTCATCCCAACGCCCAAAATTCACCAAAAAAAATCCGGCCAAAGAAGGCCGGGGGAAGGGATTAGATACTAATCAAAGGGGGTAGGTAAAAATAGTTAGAGTACCTTTACATCTTCAAGAATAAAGGAAAAATATAAATTCACCATAAATAAATGATTAACTTTTTCTTAAATCAACATCAAGAATCACGGGAAGCCTACTAAAACAAAGGGCCTCGAACAGAAGAGAGTGTGTACCCATGAAAAAAACAACCTATCTGGCCTACATGAGCGCCATGCTAAACGCGCTAATCGTCGGTCTTTCATTTCTATTCACAAAAACAGCAGTCGAAGCGTCCAGCCCAATCGACACATTGGCATTTCGCTTCACTGCTGCGTTCCTGGCAGTCAGCATCCTGATGGCCCTGAAAGTCATTAAAACTAATTTTGACAACTTCCGTCACTATTTAAAGGTCTTGCCACTGACGCTGTTTTACCCAACCTTTTTCTTTGCGTTCCAGGCATACGGCCTCCAAACAATCTCGTCATCGGAAGCAGGCATCCTGTCGGCGACAATCCCAATCCTGACGCTAATCCTTGCATCACTTTTTATAAAAGAAAAGACAAACCTGCGCCAAAAATTGTCCATCATTGTCTCGGTTGCAGGCGTCATCTACATTTTTATCATGAAAGGCAGCTCGATTTCATTCGCCGACTGGAAAGGAATCATCTTCATGATGATTTCATGCCTGGCAATCGCAAGCTACACCGTCATGGCCCGCAAACTGACAAAGCAATTCGAACCGATGGAAATCACTTATTTCATGCTCGGCGTCGGCTTTCTCGTTTTCAACGGGGCCGCCATCACGATGCACCTTGCAAACGGAACCCTGTCCAGCTTTGCAAAGCCAATGTTCGACCCAAACTACATGATCGCGATTTTGTTCCTGGGAATCCTCGCGTCCTTCGTGACATCGTTGTTATCCAACTTCGCAATATCAAAAATCTCTGCCTCACGAATGAGTGTCTTCGGTAACATGTCGACAGTAATCTCAATCGCAGCCGGCGCCATCTTCCTAAACGAAGAAATCCGCGCCTATCATATAATTGGATCAATTTTAATCATTCTCGGAGTACTAGGAACAAACTTTTTTGGGGAAAAGAAAGAAGAGGGAAAGCCTGAAAAAGATGCAGCTTAGTGTAGTATGGTTTTATCATAGATTTTCTGGCCTTAAAGACATTTCAAGACGGAAGCACACCAAAATGTCCTTGAAATTGCTTTTCAAGGACATTTTACTTATTCGTCAGCATCAAAATGTACTCGAAACCTCTTTTCAAGTACATTTTCCCTATTAGTCAGCATCAAAATGTACTAGAAAATGCTTTTCGGGATTGTCAACGCTTCCAATTGTGCTTGTTTGTTATCCGAAAAATTGGGATTTCCGTTTATTAAATCTAGAATTCACCAGATTAATCTTCACGCCATAGAGGCCGCACCCTTCTTCCTCTCCATCATCCGCTGAAACTCCAGGATAAAACGGTCCAGTTCACGGCTCGCCTCAATCGTTGTCTCATGGGCAAAGCCAAACTCCAAACCCTTCGCAACCAGCTCAGCGCGCAAGAACTCAATATATCTTTGCATTTCAACCAGGTTCATTCTATCAGGCTTGTCCATAAGCAACCTCCTTCCGAAAGTACAAAAAAAGTTCCGGCTCGAAAGCCGGAAAAAATAAGGGGTTTGATGGTATCTATCTATATTATAAAAGGGGGAGTGAGTTATGAAAAAGAATGGGGTCTCTTTCACCACGTACTTATCATAACGCCCAAATATGAACAAACTATGACCAAACCTTTAACATTCATTAAAAATGACAAAAAGTAAGCCGGACCTGAACTAAACTGCTGAGTATACATTTTTTATTTTGGCAATTTGATTATTAGAATAGAACTGCCTGAGTCACCAGATTCTGCCCAGGACAGAATACGGGATTCAGGCATTTTTTTATCTAAATGTGATCCTCCCAATAGATTTAGGAGGAATAGACCATTACAAATCTCCTTTTGGTTTCCAGTTACTAGAACGCTAAATGAAAGATTTTCCCAACCTCTCACCCCTTAAATACACCTTTATTTCGATTTTAAAGTGAAACCTTCCTGCATTTTTCAATCCTCCAGATATAAATTTTCCCAACCTTCTATTAGTAAATTGGATTTACAGCCATATGAAGCAGAAGTACGATTAAATTGTTAAAATTTAGAATCTTTTAAGGGGTGAAAATGCGAATTTTTTAGCGGAATGAAATAATTTGCTATTTCAGGGGGGAGAAAATGAGGAAGAAAGTACTAGCAATCTTAATGATTATTCTATTGATTGTATCAAGTGTGGATCCTAGGAACTTTATAAGTCCTTCACAGGTTTCTGCGGAAAAGGCCAATAAACCACTTAAAATGCCAAAAGGTGCGGAAAGGGTCCGGGAGTTGGAGGATCTGCGTGAACCTAACACCAAGACATTCATAAATACTGATGGCACCTACACGACAGAAATTTATACCGAAAACGTTCACTTCAAAGATGAAAAAACGAAAAAATTTAAAAACATTTCCACGACACCAGAAGAGAATACAGGGAATGACAGAGAAGAATTTGGCTTTAAAAATAAAGACAATAAATTTGGCGTAAAATTCGCAAAGAACTCCAAGAAGAAAAATTTAATTACGATCGATTTCCAAAAAGAAAAGTTAAACTTTCAGCCGGTTGGAACTGACTTTTCCGTAGCTGAACAAGAAGAAGGAGCGATTTTTTACAAGGAAATCTTTAAAGGTGTCGATTTTAAATACAGCCTTGGAAACTCCTCCGTTAAAGAAGATATTTTTCTAAAAAGCAAAGATTCAGTCAGAAGCTTTCAATTTCTACTTACAGGAAGCCTGATTCCTAAACAGGAAGGGCGAACCATCAATTTTTATAATAAAAAAGATGAACTTGTTTGGGTGATGCCTTACCCATTCATGGAAGATAGCAACGGTAAATATTCGGAGGATATCGCTTTTGACCTGGCAGAAAGCACAAATGGCTATTTGCTTACTCTGACACCAAGTTCAGAATACCTGGATGATGAAACGACGGAATATCCTGTTCGAATTGACCCTACAACGAATTTGGGCGGAACAAATACCACAACACTTGATACGTATGTCATGTCTGCCTATCCGAGTTTAAACTATTATAATAGCGCTGATTTGCGGATTGGATATATTGCTTCAACGGGGACGACTAGGTCGTATTTGAATTTTACCAATGCTCTTCCTGACCTTACAGGAAAGCTTCTTGTGAAAGCAGAGCTTAAACTGTATAAATGGAATGACATTACGTCTCCAGTTGGCGCAAATGTATATGTAAACCGTGTTACTTCTGCCTGGTCACAAAACGCGGTTACGTATTATAATCAACCATCATTTTATGCGACCGCCTATGGCAGCACGTCGGCCGGTGGGGCTGCTGGATGGAAAACGTTAGATGTTACTAGCTTAGTCAATGGCTGGGTTGATAAAGCATTCCCGAATTACGGAATGGTTGTAAGGAGCACGTCAGAAGGATCCTCAGGTACCTACCAGAAATTTAATGCGTCTGAATCCAGCTCCAATCGTCCGTATTTGGCGATCACGTATTCCGACAAACCTGCAAAGCCTACATTAACCGCTGATTCTTATGCGAACGAAACAGGTGGATGGGTCAATTTAAGTTGGACACCCGTAACAGGAGCAACCAGCTACAAAGTGCTCATTTTCAATGGGGCACAATATGAAGAATTCCCTGTTGGAAACGTTACGTCCTGGACCACAAAAGGAAAGAAGCTGTGGCCTACAAAAGCACAAATCGATGCAGCTCAGTACAATCTTAGAAAAAATGCGGATGGACGGGAACTTCCTGAAAACCCACATTATTTGTATTCAAAAATACCGAATGGCTCCTATAGAACCAATACGAATTATGCAATACGAATAAAGGCTGTCAACGCATATGGCGAGACGTCTCAATCGGATGCCTCAACGATTATCATCCCTGATAAAACGAAACCAAGGGCTCCCTTAGGGGTAACGGTTACGAATGATAGGATTGAGAGTTTCACAATAGGGTGGCAGCCAGCTACTGACCCTGATGGTACCGGGGTTGCAAAGTATAAAGTATTTATCGGGGAACAGCCGGGTGTGCCGAAACAAGTTAATGGCGCGGAAACCACTGCAACATCCTATAAGTATACGGGCACACTGGAACCACGAAAAACCTATTATGCCTGGATTCAGGCCGTCGATAAAAGCGGAAACATCAGCCTGAATTCGCAGACTACCAACAAAATTGCCCGCAAAGAATTCGATGCACGTATAAAGAGCTACTATATTCCGAGTGTAAGCGATGTTGACAGCACAGTCGGGGAGAAGCTTTGGTTTGACGTTGAAAATACGGGGACAGCTTCGTGGACGAACGATCAGAACATCAACATGTCCGTTACGAGCAAATCACCTGATGCTTCAGAGTCGACAGGATTTGTCGGATATCTGAATACAGGCGAAGTCATTACAACCGGGCAAGTTAAGAGGTTTTATGTCGACTGGAAGCCAAAGGCAGCGTTAAAAGGGCTTTATGAAATTTCCGCTGTTGTTGGAAAAGGGTCCGACAGTACCTTCATTAATCCGCCTGAAGAAATCGTGAACCAGGTAATCGATGTTCAGGACTTAAAGGGACCTTCCGGAAACATTTCAATCAATGAAAATGCGCTGTATACAACTTCGCAGAATGTGACTGTAAAAGCATTCGATGTGTATGACAATGCTACCGGGGACCTGTTTGTCGAGTTTGCTTCAGGGCCGGTTGGTGCGACAGTAGAGCAACTCCAATTTTTGCCTAAGGAAAAAGTGACCCGGGGCATTCATGAAAAAGCATGGGCGCTGCCGGATGTACAAGGCGAGCACTTTATTTACGCCAGGTTTTCCGATACAAGCGGAAACGTGTCCCAGCTTTATAGTGATTCGATTATATTAGATAAAACCGTCCCGGCTATTGAAGTAACAAATCTTGAATCTGGTGACTACCTGTCTGGTAGTAAAAAGATTGAAGGCTCAATCACAGACCTTGACTTGGCTTCATATAGGGTCGAGTACAGAAATAAAGCCGATCAGGCTGGAATTTGGAATCTGATTTCTGAAAAAAATCTTCCGGTTTCGCAAGGTGTAGTGGCAGACTGGAGTACAGCGAGCCTGGCAAAAGGCGAATATGAACTCCGCATCACAGCCAGGGATGCAGCCGGGCAGACTAATTTGCAGACTGTTTCGGTTTGGGTGGATACCCTTACTAAGTCCTGGACAGGCTCAGAAGGGTATTATCCAACCCATCCGCTTGAACTGCGTGATGGAAGCGGGTTTGTGAATTTGTATAACGGAAGCCTCAATCTTCTGGATGTTGACTTCTCGCTTCCTTCAAGAGCTTTCTCACTTGTCCTTGGGAGGTCGTATTCCTCCAATGCGAATCAGCAAGGGCTGCTTGGCAAGGGGTGGGGTTCCAACCTGGAGGAGCGGCTTGAAGTTAAGACAGACAGAGTCAACTATTATGATTCAGACGGTACGGTGCACGCATTTATCAAACAGGCGGATGGATCCTACGCCACACCTTCGGGTACAGCTTACAACCTAACCTATTCAAGCACAAACGGGTATAAGTTAGGCCAGAAGAATGGTAATTTGGCTATTAAGGAGTTTGACCTGCAAGGAAAGCCGGTGTCCATTAGTGACAATAACGGAAACAAAATCCAATATGCTTATGAAAATGGCAAACTTATAAAGTTAACATCTGCAAATAAATCGGTAGACCTGAATTACGCAAATGGCCGCCTCGATAATGCCGTATTCAGTACAGGAGATAAGATCGGTTATGTGTATTCCGGTGATTTCCTCTCCGATGTAAAAGTCTACACGAAGAGTGGAAAGGTAAGCAGACAGGTTCATTACGATTATGAGGCAGGGAAGCTTACAGCAGTTGTTTCAAAAAACAACTTGAAAGTGGAAATCCTCTACAACGGCAACCGGGTTGTTCAAACAAAGACAAAACGCTCGACCAGAGTGGTGGACGGCACCCAAACGTATCCGCTTAAAACGTATGGGAATATCACAGAGTCCTTCTCCTACGACTTATCGAACAATACTGTGTTTGTTGCAGCCAATTCCATCAATGAAGATAAAACGAGTAAGAACCTGTTCAATACCGAGTATGAATTGAATTCAGCAGGAAATTTAAAGCTAACAACAACACTCAAGACTCTTTTTGAAAATGAAGACCCGGAAGCAGCAAAACAGGACCAGGGCAACATCACGGTCCAAATTGAATATGTAAACAACAGAGTGAAAAGCTCAACCGATGCGTTGGGAAATAAAACTTCCTTTGAGTATGATAGCTACGGGAATGTTGTAAAAATCAACTTGCCGCCAGTCACAGTTAAAGGCGTTAAAACTTCTTATTCCATTTCCAATCAATATAACGGAAACGGCCAAATCCTTAAGGTCACCAATACAATGGGCCAGGTCAAGGAATGGAGATATGATTCAAAGGGCAACGTTTTTCAAATCCTTGATGAGGAAGGCAATAGCCAATATATCGACTATGATTCATATGGAAATGTGACGGCAACACGCAGCGACCGAGGCCCATTATATGGGTACATGCCAGACTACAGCATGGAAGAAAAAACACTAGAGGACTGGAAAATAGTCCAGGGAACCATCACCAAGAGTTCCGCCCAGGCACGGTCAGGCAAACAAAGCATCGAAATGGTGCCAAATGCAATCCTACAGACAGGGACTTTTGCGATAAAGAAAGGCCGTTTGCCAGTATTATCACTTCTATACGCAAAAGCTGCGGCAGCCGACCAAGCGGAAGTAAAGCTTCAGTTTATAAAAGACTCAACTGTCATTCAGGAATATACGAAAATCTATTCGGTGACAACCAATTGGGGCGGCTATCGAGTTTCTGGAGAAACGGTTCCGGCTGATGCAACCCATGTCAGGGTTCAAGTAACCAACAAAGGTACGACCAACCTATTTGTCGATGACCTTGTCCTCGAAGAGAGCGGCATTAAAACAACCTATCACTATGATAGTAATAATGAAAATGTGGATTATGTACTGGACCCATACGGCTATAAGACAAGCTATACGTTTAACGAATATGGCCAGCCATTGACCGAAACGAATGCCCTGAATCAGACTCAGACTGTTGTATATGACGAACTTCAAAGAATTTCGAAAAATATCGACCGTTCCGGAAGGACAACTGAATACCAGTATGACGAAGACTCGGGAAATCTACGGTACGAAATCGATGCTCAGGGAAACAAGACAGAATACGAGTACAATGAATGGGATCAGCTAACCCTTACCACTCTGCCTAAAGTGCAAAATACATTCTATAAGGACGAGGCTGTAGCGAAGGTCGAGGATCAGCAGGCCAAACTTTATGTTGAATATGATGAGCTCGGGCGGAAGATAAGGGAAAACGATGAAAGCGGGAAAGCCTATACCGAGGATGAATATGACGGTTATGGAAGGCTTGCCAGAAGCATCGACCCTATGAAAAACCAAAAATATTTCTCTTATGATAAAAACGGCAACATTATCCATACGATTGATTTTGCTGCTGTAAAATCAAATCCGGAAGGCCAAGGAAATCTGCTGGTCAATAAAGGTGAAACGTTTGCGACCTTTGATGAGTGGAACCGCCAGCTGACCGAGACAGACAACACAGGCAACCGTGATGTGCTCACGATGGTCAACACATATGATTCTGAAGACAGGCTCGTTCATACAAAGGATGCGGAAGGTTCGGAAGTATTCTATACCTACAATGCCTTGAACGAAAATGTCTATACGAAGGATAATTCTACTCCGGCTGTCGAGACCTGGTCCTATTTTGACGGGTTTGGGACACCTTCTATTACGTTGAGCGGAAATACAATCGAGTATTCTGTTTCCGATGCGAATGGAAATGTGCTTGAGTCAATCGACCATAAAGGAGCAAAGACGAAATACGAGTACAACAAAGCCGGGGATAAAGTAAAACAAGTTAATCCTGATGGAACAACGGTAACCTGGACATACAATGAAGATGGGCAGATTGACACAGAGTCCCAATTGGTGGAAACAGTAGGGGATATCGAGACCTATCTCGTAACTGATTTCGTTTACAATGATACAGCCGAAGTTAAGTATCAAAAAGTAGAGGCCCAACGGATTAACAAATCAACTAAAGCGTTAGTTGATAAGCAGCTCATAAAAGAAATAGATCTTAATTATGATAATCTGGGCCGCCTTGTACGCGAACAATCAAAAAATCATGAAGGCTCGCAAATTAAGAAATCAGATATCCGATTTGTCTATGATCTGAATGGCAATCTTCTTCAGAAATGGATTTATGATGAGACCTCAAACACGATAAAGGATGGTGTCACCTATCCATTTGTCCGCTCCGAAAGCAAATATGCGTACGATGCGAATAACCGGATGCTATCAGAACAAAAGCTAGAAAATGGCATTCTCAATACAAGGACGTATTCCGATGAAGAAAATATGGAGAAAACTTCATCAGTAAAGACTTCAAGTTCTTCTACAGGAAATACGACAGTTTATTATAATGAAAATGACTTGGCGCAAAAAGTCATCACGCCGCTTTCTGAGGTGTATGAATTCACTTATACCCCAACGGAAATGGTTGATAAGATTAAAGGGCCGAGGCTGACCATTGACATGGATTATGGCCTGAATGAAAGAATGACGAAAATCAGGGCACTGAAAAAGGATACATCGACGGAGTTGTTCTCGGAGTCTTACACGTATAATTCTGAAGAACAAATAAAGGATGCAACGAACCCATGGGATGGTGTGAAAGCCTATACGTATACACCGGAAGGATTTTTGGGCACTGTCAAAAAAGGAACAGAAACAATCACCTATACGTATGACGTGAATGGTAACCTTCGCAAGGCAGTCAATCAGGCTGGCAAGGTCCTTTTGGAAAATCAGTATGGACAGGCCAACAGAATCACGTCGTCCATCCAGTTTGATTCTGCTTTACAAAAATACAAGAAGGTTACTTATACCTTCAAGCCAGATGGCTCGCTGCAAAAGGAAACAATCAGCTCTGCTGTCGACACCTATGAGGCAGCAAAAACAGCGGCAATCGAATTCGAAAAGATTTACAACTTCTCTTCCATCAACCTCCTTCAAGGAATCGTAACGAAAAGGAACGGAGTGGAAGTTGAAAAGGTAGAGTTCACGTACGACAGTGAGGAGAACCGGACCTCCAAAAAGGTTACTAAGGGGACAAGCGTACGGACCGAATTCTACTATTATGACAGCAACGGCGACCTCATCGGCATTGCCGAACAGTCTGGAATCGATGCAGTCCAGAATCTGATGAACTTCTATCGAGACTCAAACGGCCAGCTGCTAAGCCTGGAGTACAAGGGCCAAATCTATGATTATATCTATAATCAGCGCGGCGACATTGTCGCAATAGCCGACCAGCTTAAAAATATCATTGCCAAATATACGTATGATGAGTGGGGCAATGTCCAAAAAATGGATGCTCCGACTACAATTGGAGTAGAAATAGCTAATGCGAACCCATTCCGCTATGTCGGGAAGTTCGGTGTCCAATACGACAACAATACGAAGCTTCACTTCATGGGCTGGCGTGACTACGATTCAAAGATTGGCAGATTTATAGTAGCCGATGAGTACGAAGGCGATGATACAAACCCAATTTCGTTCAACCGCTATTTGTATGCCGAATCCGATCCTGTCAATAACATCGACCCGGATGGCTATGCACCGAAGTGGCTGAAGAAACTGGCAAAGGGTGTAAAAAAAGCCGCAAAAGCCACTTACAACTTCGCGATTGGCGACGACATCAGGACACTTTCAAGCAAGAAAACGAAGTGGTACCAGAAAGCTGGCGCAGCACTCAGCATCGCATCCAACTTCATCCCTGGCGGCGGTGTCATCAGCAAGGCAGCCAAGGCTGTCATCAAAGGCACTTCGAAAGCCGTAAAGGCCTACCGGGCAAGCAAGATTGTCAGCAAATCTTCAAAAGTCATCAGAACAACATCGAAGAAAGTAGCCGCAACCGTTAAGAAAAAACCAAAGACCGTTCCGGCAAAATCAATCAAGAGCACACCGAAAACCCAAAGTGTCGCACCTGTAAAGGCAAGTTATTCAAAGCCGAAACCGAAGCCTAAGGTAGTGGCGCCTGCAAAACCAAGAAGTGTACCACAACCACGAATTGAACCCAAATTGACTAAACCTGCAGCTGGAGATAATATTGGGTTTATTCCTAAATTGGATAATTTGAATCAGGGTAAGAGTAAACAAACCTTGTATCATTATACAAATGAGAAGGGGGCCGCTGGCATACTTGATTCAAAGAAATTAAATCCATCTCTAAAAGCAAATAATCCTAAAGATGCACGGTATGGTGATGGTCAATATTTATCTGACATAGCACCAGAAACAAAAACACCTGCACAACTGGCAAGAATATTTATTAATGTACCAAACAAGTACAAATTTACTCATTACGTGGAAATAGATGTAAGCGATTTGGATGTGAAAAAAGGTAGGGATGGTGTTTTTGTAATACTGAACGAATCACCATTAGATTTAACCGGAAGGATAGTTAGATCAGGAAAAGTTGGTGCGGAGTAGGAGGTGATATATATGAAATATTTGTTAATTGAATATGAAGGGGAAGAATATTGGATAGAAGTAGGCTCAGATGGATTTGCACGGAGACAAATTATTGTGGATAACGATAAAACTATCCATTTATCTTGTCTGGAGGATTGTTTGGCTGAAGGGCCTATAGATGAAAATGAACTAGATGGAAATATCAGGTTAATTACTCACCAAGAGTTTGAAGAAAATTGGAATAAAGCCACTTTGAAGAAGAGGAAAATCTGGGAAATCCAAAAAAGAAACTATCCCATTGGAGAAGAAGTTCGGTTGACAGCAGCTTATCATTATCCCCAAGGTTGGATTCTAAAAGCAGAAGATGTAATGGGCATTTGTAGTGGGTGTGATGTGGGGTATGGTCAATGGGTAAAAGGACGAGTATCAGGTTACGATGAGTTAAATATGTGGCTAAAAATAGTTGGAAATACGATTAAATCTTGATCCTGTTTTAAATGTAACTTTGAAAAACCTTGAAGGGTCAGCCTTTCAGGGTTTTTCATATGCATTAAACGATAACAATGGATAAAAATAAGTGACCCTAACGGTAACCGGAAGCATTGGTTTAGACCAATACCATAGAGACAATATTGTTGTAAACAAAGCCTTAAGGGAGAATAAATTTCTTTCTGCATTTTGTTGATTTGCGAACTGGTGCTGATATTCCGATGGTGTTAAAAAACACGAAGTGTAACAGCAGTATTAACAATAGGGCATTAAACCATTCGAGGAAGTATATTAAGTAGGGGAATTGTTACTCTTGCTCGTCACTTTAAAACTTTACATGAATAGCTAATGATCTTAATAAATACTAAAAAGTTAGGTGGAGCAGATGATATTTTAAATATGAATCCATTAGATTGTAAATAGAAGTCTAGGAAAGCAAATACAGAACCAAATTAAGATTATCCTTATGGTACGATACTCGATAAGTTTACGATAAAGTGATAAGGAGAAGGTAAATGTTTACTGCATTTAATGAGTTTTTTGGAATAAAAGACACTGTTAAAGAGAAGTGCTTTGACGAAAACAATTTTAGAGATTTACAGAAAATACACATGGTTTTGTAGAGCTTTTTAGTAAATATGAAGGGTTTTCTTTTAGAAAAGGTCTTTATAGGCTGATAAGCTAAATAATTTAAAATATTGGAACAATCTCGTTACTCAGGCCTTTCCGGAATTCGAAGGTCGAATCGAATGCTTTAGGTATGATTGGTTAGGAAGACATTTTGCTCTTGATTTTGCTAGTGGCAGACGGACAAGCTCAAGTTTTAATGTTAGAGCCAGGAACCGGTGAAATATTAGAAATTCCATGTAGTTTTATTGATTTTCATAACAAAGAAATCCCTAACTATCTTTCATCGAAGAATGTATAGGGTATAGGGTAGTATTATTTCTTGGCGGGGAAGATACCATTTCAAATTTGGAAAAAGTAGATATGGATGTATATTGGAGTCTATGTGCCCAATTCATTAGTCAAAAACCAGACATTTACCTGAGGGGACCGTTATAAGCAACTTAAATGCTGGAAACTAATTGATAAAGACATTGAAAGTTGTCTTGCTCTTGTCAAGTCGATAACTAAAAAAGCTATGCAGTAAGTGCGTGTCGATATTCAATCGGAACGTATCGAAATTATAGGCAGGGGGATGAAAAAATGGCAACAGAGAATGCGGATATTTACACTTTAGCCAAGTTTGTTGATCTGGAAAGTTTCATAAGCAATTTTGATCAGAATCAACTGAATGTAAAAAGCAGCAGTGGATCTGGATTATTGCACTATGCCATTTCTGGAAACAGATTTGATATTGCCTCTTTTTTAATTAACCAAGGTATTGATGTGAATATGACAAATGCCGATGGACAAACAGCCTTGCACCTTGTTTGTGTAAATCAGGATTTAACCGTTGCAAAGCAACTGTTGGAAAGAGGGATAGACGTAAATTTAAAGGATAAATACGGAAATAATGCTATGTGGACGGCTGTTTTTAACTGTAAGGGAAGAAGTTATGAAATGGTCGAATTGTTTATGAACTACCATCCTGACATTCAAAATAAAAATAAAGCAGGAAGGTCACCCTTGGATTTTGCAAAACAAGTAGGTAATGAGAGATTAATTAATACTTTGTTGGAAGAAAAGTGAAAAATGTGTACGTTACCTTTATGGGATATTGCCAGTCAAGGTTTTTCTAGTTCCCTAGAGTCAATTGAGAGGATGTATGGATATTTCAGAGAGGGAAGATGAATATGCAAGTAAACGAGCGATTACTAAATGTGTTGATTCCACCCGCTGTTCCTGTGAATGCTGGAACAGATAGTGAATGGAAGCATGTTGAAACTCGATTAGGAACCAGGTTGCCCGATGATTATAAAAGTTTCATAGAGATGTATGGCACAGGCAGCATTGATAACTTTCTATGGGTTCTTAATCCATTTGAAAAAAATGAAAATCTCAGTCTCTTTGAAACGGGGAAAGCTCTCATAGAGGCATACCTGGTTTCCCAAAGTAATTTTCCAGAGGATTATCCCTATACTGTCTTCCCTTCAGAGGGAGGATTACTGCCTTGGGGATTAACAGACAATGGTGATGAACTATACTGGCTAACTACAGGCGATCCCAATGATTGGCCAGTAGTTGTATATGAAACAAGGTCGGCGGACAATTATAAGTATTCATTGTCGGTGACAGAGTTTCTAGGAAAATGCTTAACAAGGGAAATGGCTTGTGAGGCATTTCCAGAGGAATTCTCGGACGAAGACTTAAAATTCCAACCTCTTGGAACAAGGACGTATTAACGGTTTTATATAAAGTATTTACTTATTACTATGAAAATGATGCTTTTATAAATATTACAGAATGAAACTCATTATGGCTTTTGTCCATTTACTAATACCAGAAAAAATGCCCAACCTGCCCAATTACATCATCGGCAACGACACTAACCGCTGTATAAAACGCTGCACTTCCTCCAACGAACAACACACAAAATAGAACCGCATTCTTCATAGAAATACTCCTCCATTCAGTGAGCCTTTAACTGAATTTTAAGAAATCTATGTAAAAACCAATCGCCTTTTTTGTAAAGGTTTTATATACTTTATGTTACAAGTTAAATGGGGGAAGCCTACCATTTGCCAAAAAATAGAAGTAAAAACATATCCATATCACTTAAAGGGCGACACCCCTGGCATGCAGTGTTCAGCGAGAACAGGAGGAACCATACATGTCCAAACAACTGCTAATTAAACTCTTGCTCGACCAAACTGCCCGCGAGGACGAGCGCGATGATGCAGCCATCGACCTGGCCCAATACGATAACGATGAAGTCGAAGCCGCTCTAATCCAAGCCATTCACGATTCAAACACCACCGAAATAATCAGAGCTAGCTGCGGCGCATCGCTGGCCGAAATCTGGCTCCGAACCAACCGAATCGACCACCAGACCCTAGACAACCTGCCCGAACCCGCAAAATCAGAAGCAACCGGATTTATTAACACCAATCAAAACTAATGAATAACAACCCTTTTTAAAAAATTGGGTAGGTTCCTGTTGGAAAATACGTGCATTTTTAGAACAGATTTGTAATCAGGACAAGTTTTAAAATATGTAGGACAGATTTTTCGATATTCAGGACATTTCCCGAAAAATACAGGACATTTCCCAAGCGATGCAGGACAGATTTTCATTTTTTCATGACAAACTCCATTCCAACCCACTAAACTCATTACATTCAACAGAGCAACCTTTAGAATCTGTCAACACGTAAGCGTCGCCGACAAGCAGGCCTAATACGAATCGGAGAGTCAGCTTCCTGGCATACATATAAGGAGTGTCCGTTGTGAGGTTTACCTATTTTCGTAAGCTCAATAAGAATGAGAGATACCCTACAACTAAAAAACATCTAAAAGCAGTTTTCTCCGTTTTCGAAGCAATGGATGTTTTATTCGGTCTTAGGAGAAAATTCGAGTTTGATAGAAGGCTTCCTAATAAGCCAAACATCAGAGGGATTGTAGTAGCTTCAATTTCCTGCTCGAGGAATAGGACGATTAATTTTAATTTATATCCTGTATCAGTACAAGATTACTCTGATAAGGCTGTTGAAAAATTTAGAAACGTTGTATTAGTTACTATTGAACCATGGGTTAAAGCACAGATGAATAAGTCTGATACAGCACTTTTAGGATATGAAGAAATGGTTGTTGAGTGGAACGGGAAAGAACATGTATTTCACTATATTAAATTTTTATAAACCATATTCAGATTACATGAAGAACCTTTGGAAAAAATCAATCGCGGAGGCCCAGCATTGTAAAGATAATACGTCTTATATTTTTGTACTAACCATTTCGTTGCTTCATTACAAATGCTTTGGCAAGTATAGAGAAGGGCATATTGGTAGGGAGGACTGGGGGGCCCTGTACTTATGGCCTCCAATTATCGTAGGATACCAGTTGCATTCTTCATGGGCTCCGGGGTATTTTTAGAAGAAAAACGGCTACACTGAAAAGGATTTACCTTTGCTCTTCCAATTGGGTATAGGTATCCTTTTTACGACTGTAATTAGTAAATTATAATTCAGTCCAACAACACTTCCGGCCATAGGAAGCGATTCCTATGTCCGGAAAAGTTTGGAGGTCATAGATTTTACTATCCTTTCTTACAAAACCCATCCACCAGCACCATGACATCCTTCAGCACATCAATCGACCGCAGCGCATTACCCTCAACTTGCAAACTGTGTTCCGTGCCCTCAACCAAATGACACTCCAAATGTGGCTTACGCTTTAATTCCGCGTACCGTTCCTCGTTATAAAAGGGATCCTGATCACCAATCACAACCAATCCATCGTGGCCGCTTGAAGACATCACCTCAAAAACATGATCCGAATGAAGAAGCGGCGTTAGCCAGACCACACGCGCCAACCCAAACCTCTCATCCTTCAGTAAATAGCTCAGCGCCTTAGTACCAATCGACTTGCCTATAAGAGAAAAATCGTGATATGTAGACTCGCTCAGAACATTATCAATAACCGCCCGCACATCCCCTTCAAACTCCTCGCCACTCAGCGCTTCCATCTCATCCCGTGAATACTTATAGTTCACATGCAGCACATCATACCCCGCTTCAAAATAAATCCCCGTCGCAAAATGGAGCAGCGGAGCCTGAGCGGTATAGCCCATGCCCGGCAGAACAATCGCCAGTCCACCTGCTGACTCATCATGTTTAAACAACGTATACGCAATCTCCTTACCCCTCGAAAGAACTGTCCCACCTGAAATCACTACATCATCCCCCAGACTTTTACAATTATTATAAAGCCCTGGCGGAGTGAATCCAACCAATCTATCAACTAAAGCCAAATAAACTTTCCGCCAACCGTGCCATCCGCAGAAAAGAAGACTGCATTGCCGCCAAACAGAAACGGAGTCCTCTTAGTGATTTACCTAATTATGTAAAATATCCCTCGCCTTTTTTCTAAAAACTCTATATACTTTCTATTACAAATACTATGAACGGATGAGTAACTATGAATAACACTCGCTTTTATCTAAACATCTTCCTCTATTTCATTTTTGTACTCAGTACATTAGCGGTATTCTTCATCATTTATAAAAATATCGACACACCCTTTGCCGCCGACATGGTATTAGGTTATGTCATATTTCTATTCGCATTCGCCATGTACCTGACCATCACAGCTGCCCTGCAACTTAGAAAAACTCCAAAAACCGAACTGCGAAAAAGAACCATCAAATTCGCACTACTATTTATCCTTTTCTTTGCAGCCAACTCGATTTTTGACCTACTCTTCAAACCAGAATCCAGCGGCCTCATCGGCAACATATTTCCGGCACTCGGCTTCGCTCTCGGACTAACCTTCCTCGACACAGTCTTCACTAGGAAAGAGTAGGCACACTTGGGACGTTACTCGTTAGCCGATTGGCCAGCGAGAGCTGACCAATCGGTCTTGAGCAGAACTTTGAATAACCAAATGCGTTTATTCCGACAATCCAAATGAAAAGGGCTGAAAGAATGATTTCTGCATTCACAACGCTATTACTTGCCTACATTTATTATATTCCACTGCTCATTTGTACCGACAAAATGAAATCATTAAATGAAACAACAGAGAAGAAAGCAATAGCAATATGCCTTTGTTTTATTGTTTGGGCTTTCCTAATCTACAAATTTCACAAACTTGGTGGATTCCCTGAAATCTTTCCCTATATTGGCTTTACAATCGCAGGCATACTAGTTTTATCGGCTATCTGGCTAGTCATTATCAAAAAAATAAGTCAAAACGCATATCAAAAATCCGTAAAACGAATAGAAAAGTATCTTATAAACCATCTTTAAAGCAGGGTGGGGACGCCAAACTAATTGATCCCATCATTGCCCAAAATTGTACACAACTCTAGCCACTCCTGTATGCTAAAATTTGGAATAAAAGGGGTGATTCCACTGAAACTAGTTTTCTACATATGGTCTCATGCTGCTCATTTTTATCCAAAACCAGGGCCTTGATCTGGCAGCCGACAAAACAGCCGAATACTTCATCGGCCGCACCCAAATCGATATCACCATCAAAGATAGAATGCTGCTCACCAACCTGTTCTCAGCCTTCTTCGGCGCAGGCCTCTTCTGGATGGGCGTAATCGTTATTGCAGGACTTTTTTTGAAAAAAAAGCTGCCGACGCGCTCAAAGCCAACATCATCCCAACGCCCACCATCCGGCCCAGAGAGGTGAGACAAGCACCCATGAAATACCTGGAATACTTTTTAATACAAACTGCAGCCATTCTCAGTCTAACGAGTTTCAACATCCTTTCTGACTTACATATAACAAAGCCATTCAATTATATCGACGCACTCGTTTTAGGAGTTTGCCTTGCTTGTACTATTTTTCAAACTGGCAGGGAAGTTTTCCAATCGATACAGCATCATCCGCTTGCGGACTAAACTGCTGCTTTTTGTACCGGCAGTTATCCTCGCTATGCTCGTTTTAGGGGGAGAGGAGAAATTGTTGCTTTAATTGAATTGAATAGTAATAACCGACGGAGGATTACATGGAAACTTTACTATATAACGATCTGGAAATGAGATGCACACAAAGCCAGTTTTCACAGGAAGTAAAGGAACTGGTCGAAGCTACCGAACAAGAATTCATCCAGCATTGCAGCGCTTTACTAGAGGAGTACAAGCCTTTGTTTTCTAAGAAAAACCAAAGAATTTCAATTGATGTGGTAAAAACCAAAACAGATCTGTTCCAGCCTGGCTACACCTCCTATGTTTCTATCAATATCGAGCCTCATAACGAAAAGTACAATATAAATATTGCACTCCCAATCTGGAGATGCGAAAGAAAGCTCCTTGGCATCCTGGTGGAACTGAACATCCCAGGCAGCAGGACAACGGGAACCTTAATTACATTAAAGAACGCACAAGCAATGTTCAGAGAGTTCATAGAAGATAACCTGATTAAAGATTGAAAAGAGTGCAAGGAGGATCTGAGATGAAAAATAAAAAAGCCTACATCCTGACGATCATATTCGTCAACTTCACTCAGGCTTTGTTCATGGTGCTTGGCTCAAGATGGGCAGCAAACTACTACACAAGCCGACTGGGTCTTGAGCCATCAAAGGATACAGCCTTCCTGACTCTGCTATTTATGATATTCTACGGCCTCGGCATTATCCTGATGGGAATTGCATTTGCCCTCGTCCGTCGTTCGCAAAGAGAAAGGACCTAACATCATGTGGGCAATTCCAGCAATCCTCGGCCTATTATTCCTGTCAATCAGCATTTTTTATAAAAAGAAACACCATGGCGAACTGGCATCTGAAAGCATCGGTGGTGATTCTATCATCGTTGAAATCATTTTTATTGCATTCCTATTAGTGCTCGACATCCTGCCATACTGGGTGACCAAATTCATCTGCCTGGCCGTCGCGCTGGGATTCTTCTATCTGTCCTATCAAATACTTTAATGACCACTATTCACCACTTTTATCAATACTTTCAAAAATATATCAATACCTGTTCTTTTCCTATCGACAAATCTTTTACTTCTTTTAAAAACAAATCTTCAAATTTATCAACCAGCACAAAACTTGAATCGTCTAATAAATAACAGAGAAACAGAAAGCAGGGGGAGCAGTTTTGAACACAGAGGATACATTATCAGAATTGATGGACCGCTACGGGACGTCAATTCTCCATCTGGCTTATTCCTATGTCCGCAACCATGAGACAGCAAAAGACCTGGCCCAGGAAATTTTCATCAAATGCTATCAGAAGCTTGATACATTCCAGGGCGAGTCTGCGATCCAAACCTGGCTGTACCGAATTGCAATCAACCATTGCAAGGACCATGTCAAAAGTTGGCACCATCGGAAGGTTCACACAAGCCAGTTTTTCACCACCCTGCTCAAAGGGCAGCAGCCTGCAGCTGAGGCTGAGTACCTTGACCAGGCCGGCCGCCAGGAGCTGACTGCAACAATCCTTCGCTTGCCATTGAAATACAAAGAAGTGATCATTCTTGCGTATTTCCATGACATGACGATGAATGAAATCGCAGCAGTCTGCGGAATCAATGCAAACACAGTAAAATCCAGGATTGCCAGGGCCAAGGAACTGCTGAAACAATCCATAACAGAAAGGGGAGGGAACGATGGAGAAGAAATTACAACAGGCAAAAGCCGAGATGTTAAAGGGCGAATTGGCTGACTTCAAGTTCACACCGGAAATGAAAGAGAACGTCCTACACTCAATTCGCACACCAAAACGCTATTCTTTTAAAAAAATAATTCCAACGCTAGTAAGTGCGGCACTTATTATCCTGTTTTTTGGAGGGCTTTATCAGTATGTAATCGTCCCGAATTCGAGCTGGAGCAACGGTACAGGGGAAACAGAACACCAATCCGAGGTTCCTGTATTCGAGGAGTATAAGGGTGAACCACTTAAAATAGCATTGCTGGGTGACGTGCCAATACTCAAAGAGCAACAAGTAACGTTCACTGCAATCCCCTTTGAAGACCTGTCTGTGGAAATTCTGAAACCATATGATGCTGTGTTTATCAGCGAAGAATGTTTGGTCAAAGCCTCCGAAGGCCCATACACAGAGGTTTACACAAACGCTGGTATTCCAATCTTTTTCATTGGTGCGAACAGCTATATCCCGTTTACCGAAAAAGGGATAGAATTTGATAAAGAAACCTGGGGATGGAAAGCTGGTGTGAGCTATACGAGTGGTATCATGCAGCCAAATGGGGCCGGTGGGTTTGATACTTGGGAATTCGGATTGTACAATGATATTAATAATGCTGAACATATACAGGAGATGTTTTCAAGGATATTCAAGGCAATCCAGGAACTTAAACTTCAACAGAAGTCTATAGGAGTTATCGAGGAACAGCCTCCTGCCGATAATAACGTGGAGAATGAAACGCCTGCCGATTCTGGGGAACAAACCCCTAAGGATGGGAACCTCGAAGCAACTCCTGATAAACCGATTGATATCGAAGAAAAGCCGAAACCGGATCAGGAACAGCCGGCAGCATCCGATGAAATTGCCGCACCGGACTTGATGGATCTTTTAATGAAATTTAAAGAGGCTAGGAATGCGCATATAGAAACGCTTGGTCCCGGGTTCAAAGTCCCCGATGCTAAAACGAAGCGTGAACTGTATAAGAAGTTTGGTGATTACGCTGTTCTTGAGGTACTGGAGAGAGAATGGGATCGTTTTTATGCTGAGAAGCCGGACGGATTATACCTGAAGCCCCAAGATGGGCCACTTTATATTGTTCCAACTGCCACCTACGTAGAGGAGAAGTTGACGGAAACCTCCTATAAATTCACACAGGTGACCGATGCAGACATGTATGGCGATAATTATAAGGTCGAGGTATGGTTTGAGTATATGAATGGAAAGTGGCTTATCAAAGATTGGAAGAGCGGAAACAATTAACGACCTTACGGAGAATAGTAATTAGTCGGGCGGAATCGCTCGACTTTTTTTCTTGCTAATTGGGGACGATTCCCAACTTGCGAAATTTACTCCCTGTGGTAAAATAGTTCCAAATTGTGTTAAAAGGGAGAGGGGTCTGTATTCGGTTTCTTAAACTTAATGCCATTAGTCTGATTTACGCCATCATGATGCTCATTCCGGCTGAATTTATACTGAACACGTATCGAATTCATCGAATTACCGGCTGGAGCTTTGAAACACTTGATATCATCAGTCTTGTCAGCATTGGAGCAGTAGCAATAGTGGGGACAGGGTTAGTCTACATTCTAACGAAAAAGTGGTTCAGCAACAGCTACATTCGCTTTTGGACAATGCTCCTGTGGCTGCCGTATCACATATTGCTCATCTATTTAACTTCGAATCTTTTACCGTTTTCCTACGAGGGCGATAACCCAAGCCCGGCAACTGGACTTCTCATGCTCGGAGCGCTGTTCTTCTACCCGTTCTACATCTTGCTGGTGAACATGTGCATCTTCCCATCGGATGAACAAGTGCGGACTTGAACCCGCATCAGGGCAATTCCAACATTGCACAGACAAGTCCATTTTGAATATGGCGTGTGCTAAATCGCACACGCTTTTCATTCGCTTCACGGATAGCTCTAATATTTCTCGGTCACTTGGACTTCAACCCACTTCCTGACACTGTTCACAAACCAGATTTTCGTATACTTCTCCAAATCCTCCACCCGCAAAACTCGTTCTCGAACTACGCCATCCGAAAGCAATTTTTTTCTATAGGTTCCAGCTAGCAATCCACTAGCAACCGGCGGCGTCCACAACTCATCATCCAATTCTACAACCACATTTCCATTCGTAAACTCGGTTAGCTCGCCATCCTGATTCCAGAGCAGTACATCAAACGCCTCGCCGCGCTCCTCAAAAAAGCTCGCGTACACCGCCCGGTTTGTGGTCTTGTGGTAGAGGCAGGGGTCATTTTTATCAATAGGTTTTCCGGCAAGCCGCACCTTGACCGGCCCTGCCATCTCCGACACAGCCTGGCCCTCAACAGAAACAGCACCATCCCGCGCAACCAACAATCTTACCTTCAAAGAGCCAATCGGGTTCGACTCAGCAAACTCCGCCAAAGCCTTCTCAACAGCACTCCAATCCATATTAAACCCCAAGTACTTCGCCGACCTTCTCAGCCGCTCCAAATGCTCTTCATACAAAAAGTACTTCCCATCCTCAAGCAGCAAGCTCTCCAACAGCTCGAACTCCGGCCGGTCCATCTCCAGCAGCTTAGCCTTGGCAACCACTTCCTCATATTCATCCTCAGCCGTCGAATCCCACGTGATTCCACCGCCAACCCCATACGTTGCAACACCGGAATCTGAATCAATGACCACAGTCCGGATCGGCACATTGAAAACTGCCTCGGACTCCGGAGTAATATAGCCAATCGCACCGCAATACACCTCGCGCGGCGTATTCTCAAGCTCGGCAATAATCCCCATCGTACTAACCTTTGGTGCGCCGGTAATCGACCCACACGGAAACAGCGCTCGAAACACATCAACAAGCCCAACATCCTCCGAAACCTGAGCCGTCACTGTCGACGTCATCTGATGAACAGTCGGATACCGCTCAATCTCAAACAACTTCGGCACCTCAATCGTGCCTGGCTCAGCAATCATCCCCAAATCATTCCGCAGCAAATCAACAATCATCACATTTTCAGACCGGTTCTTCTCCGACTCAAACAACCACATCGCATTCGCCTCATCCTCCGCGAATGAGCGGCCGCGCTTAATCGTGCCCTTCATCGGCCGTGTGGTGATTTCGGACCCCTTTTTATGAAAAAACAACTCAGGTGAAGCTGATAAAATCTGAAAGTCCCCGATATCCAAATACGCACAATAACTCGAGTCCTGAGCCTTCTTCAGCCTCTCGAAAAAAGCAACATCGTCCCCGGAAAACTCGGACTTCAGCCGTAGTGTATAGTTCGCCTGGTACGTATCCCCAGCCTCAATTGCCTGGCGGATATACCGGATTGAAGCCCGATACTCATCCATCCCAACCGACGGCAGCCATTCGGAAAGCTGATAGTTACTAGAACCACTTAACCCAACATGTTCTAGATCCTCAAAAATCCCGAACCACAGCAGCGGCATCCGGGCACCACTAGCAACCCGGAACGCGGAATCAAACGCAGGCGCACTCTCATACGACACATACCCAGCCGCATAAAAACCATCTCGGACCGCGTCCTCAACTGCCTGCAGTCCCGGAACAACTTCCTCAAGTGTATGCGCCGCTATCACCCGCACTGGATTCCGAAATGTAACCGGACGCCCCTCAAACTCAAACGACAACAAAGATTCCATAATCCCATTCCCAACCATATTAAAATGAATAACCTATACCTTTCCCAGCACGTTCTTGATTCCTATGGGCACTTTTTCAAATTCTATGAGCACGTTCTTGAATTCTATGGGCACTTTTTCAAATTCTATGGGCACATTCTTGAATTCTATGAGCACCTTTTTGAATTCTATGGGTACCAAAGTGTCATCCATTCCGAGCCGCAAACTGCACGTAACTGGCTGCTGCATTCCGGCGCGCCGGAATGCTATTCACTAGGAACTAAGGAGAAAATAACCCAAACAAACAAAGTATGCGTAAATCTCAAAAAGTATTCATAAAATCAAAAAAGTCTTCATAAAATCAAAAAAGTGTGCATAATAAGAGGCAGCAATTAGCACTGACAGCAAACCAATTCCTTTAGCTCGAACTAGTCTAGAGCCCAAAACCCAACCTAACCCAGCACCAAATTCCTCACCATCAACTTCCCATCCTCCGTCAAAATCGCCTCCGGATGGAACTGCACACACTCAACCGCAAACACCTTATGCCGCAAACCCATGATTTCGCCATCCTCACTCCGCGCACTCACCTCAAGGCAATCAGGCAGCGATTCCTCATCAACCACCAGCGAATGATACCGCGCAACAGCAACAGGCGACCGCACACCCCGAAACGCCCCGCGCCCGTCATGCGCCACAACCGAAACCTTCCCATGCATCGGCCGCCGCGCTTTCCGCACAACCCCGCCAAACGCCTGCGCAATCACCTGCTGCCCAAGACAAACCCCGGCAATCCGCACCACACCACTAAACCGCTCAACCACATCCAAACAAATTCCAGCCGTATCCGGATTCCCTGGTCCGGGCGACAACAAAATACAATCAACCCCAAGCCGCTCAATCTCATCAAGCGAAACCTGGTCATTCCGCACCACCAAAACCTCTTCGCCGATCCCGCGAATATACTGCACCAGGTTATATGTAAACGAATCATAATTATCTATCACTAAAATCACCGGCCACCGGCTCCACTTCTATTAAAATACCAACACACCTATTATAGTAGAAACCGCAACCACCACCAACCACCAACACCACCCAATAACAAAAGATCCATCCAATAAAAAAACCGGACCCCAACCAGGCCCGGTCCAAACACCAATCTAAATCTTCCCAATCAGCGGTCTTTCCCTTAAATACAATCCCAAATCCTCACAACTGCCTTCAACAATATCCCGCACAATCAGCTTCGCCAGCAGCTGCCCATACACCATCCCATTATCCCCAAACGC
Source organism: Bacillus sp. FJAT-18017 (assembly GCF_001278805.1). Classification (GTDB taxonomy): domain Bacteria; phylum Bacillota; class Bacilli; order Bacillales; family Cytobacillaceae; genus Bacillus_D. The sequence continues at coordinate 932,322 of NZ_CP012602.1, forward strand.
AAACAAGAAATAGCAGCCTGGATACTCGTCATACACACCGACAATCGGTAGCCCGTCACTCACCGACGCAAAAAACGCCCCGACACAAAACTCCGCCTCGGCCTCAATATCCGGAAACAGCTTCCCGAGCTCAGCCATCAGCATATCCCGCTTCTCCTGCAGCCGATCATCGCGCTCACTCGCATCCGCCGTATCCACATCATGCCCGCCAATCAGGAACCGACCATCCGCTGTCATCCGCAGAAACAAAAACGGTTGCGCCGTCTCCCACAACAGCATAGGGGTCAGACCCCCAATCCGGTTCGTCGTCACCACATATGTGCTCGAAATCGATGCCTTCTGCTCAGACTTAATATCCAAACCTTCATATCCTGTGGAAAAAATGGGTCGACGCGCCTTGATGGTATAACCGGCAGAAGTCCGTAACACTACGCTTCCCAGTTCGGCATCCCTGCCGCCGCCTTCCAGGTCACCGCCAGCATCCTCTTTAGAACTTCCAACCTCAAACTCACACCCAACCACCGCAGTTTCCTCAAACACCCGCATCCCTTTTCCGGCAGCATAATCAATCAGTGCATGAGTGAACCGGAACGGATTCAGTTCCCCGTCATTATACGAATAAATAGCAGCCTCGCGGTTGAATCCAAACTGTTCCTGAATCTCAGCTTTCCTCCAAAACTCAACATCAAAGCTGAACTCCTTCAGTAGACCGTACTCAGCCGAAAGCCGCTCGACATCATCCGCGGAGCTTGCCGCATACAGCGTATCCCGCCGCGAAAACTCACTATCAATTGCTGCAGCCCTGGCCGCCTGTTCAATATCATCAATCGCATCCTTCATCAAGCCAAGATGCCTTCGTATGTACTCCTTGCCAAACCGGCCGACCAGCTCGGTATACATCGTTTCGCCCGCGTACTGAATCAGCGCCGATGTCGCACTCGTCGTCCCGCCGCCAATTCGCGCCTTCTCAACAAGAACGACATCCAGTCCGGTTTCAGCCAAATAAAACGCACACTGCGCACCGGAACTCCCGCCGCCAACTATCACCACATCGCACTCAACATCCGACTCAAGAGCAGGGTAGGAAGGGGCATCGGGAAAAGTCGTCGGCCAATAAAACGTACCAGAATGCAAATCCATATAAATCCTCCTGAAAATCAACCATACCTATATTATTTCCATATTTCAGCAGGATTAAAAAGTTAACTCTAGAAAAATTCTTCGCTCATAAGAAAAGTAGCAGATTATAATTTTACCCTCAATTTGGTATACAAATTTTCATAAAAAGATGCTTAGAATGGGCGTTATAATTGGATATATAGTTTAGATAAAATAAAGTTTATGAAAAGGTGCATTTACGCTGATGGTGCATTTTAGCTTAACACTAAGAAATAGCTTATTGTAAAATGACATAAAGATTAATTGCTTAAAGGGGAAAAATAGTGGAAATTAGAATTTTAAATTCATTAGAAGATGCAGAAAAGTATCGTAGCATTAGACTCGAATCGTTAAAAAATATTCCGGAAGCATTCGCTTCCAGTTATGAAGAAGAAAAAGACTTTTCCATTGAAAATTATCAAAACGAGTTTCAATCAAACCACTCTTTTACTTACGGAGCTTTTGAGAAGGGAGAACTGGTTGGAATCATTACTTTATACAAAGAAAAGTTATATAAATTAAGACATAGGGCACATATTGGTGCAATGTATGTTTCTGATTCCATAAGAGGTTTGGGAGTTGGGAAAGCTTTAATGGAAGAAGCAATAGAGAAAGCAAAAAATCTAGAAGGGTTGGAACAGATATATTTAGCGGTTGTTTCAACAAATGAATCAGCAAAAAACTTTATTCCTCATTGGGATTTGAAGTTTTTGGCACAGAGAAAAAAGGTTTAAGGCTGAAAAATAATATTTATTTTGATGTAGACTTTATGATTATGTATTTATAACCGTGTATATAAAAATCGGAAGTCGTAATAGTATGGTATCCTTTAGACAATGAATCTAGAAGGGTGTATTTTGGGGCACCCAAGACCGGAATAATTTCAATACAAAATAGGTGATTGAATGGGGAGCATCTCCTTAAAGCGAATTTATGAGCCGTATGATGAAACAGATGGATGCCGAATTTTGGTGGATCGCATTTGGCCGCGTGGGATTTCCAAGGAATCTGCAAAGTTAAGCTATTGGTTTAAGGATATTGCACCGAGCAGTGACTTAAGGAAGTGGTTTTGCCATAAGCCGGAACTGTTTGAGGAGTTTCGCGAACGGTACGTGTACGAGCTTCGTACCGACGAACAAAAACAGAAATTAATCGATCAAATCCTTAAGACAGCGGCAAATGAGCAGGTAACACTTTTGTACGGAGCAAAGGACACAGTCTATAACCATGCGGTTGTTTTGCATGAGGAGCTAATGAATCGTTCCGGAGAGTGAATTTTCCAGAGAAGCCCTGTATATTGGAGCGACGGCAAGACCTCGTAATCAAAGGACGGCCCCGTGACGGATACAACATACTTTAGAGCTTGTCTCCAGACTTAAAGCACCAATGATAAAGTATCGTTGGTGCTTTTAAGTGTAAATACCGGTGAAAATTTTTTCCGAAAATATAAAAACGAGAGAAAAAAATTGCTCTTTACCTTTATTGTGATATAGTTTTTGTGAAAGCGTTTTACAACAAGTGAATAAGGAGCACAAAGAAATGATAGCAGATCAAATTCGTAATTATGAGTTGTATAAAGGCATGATTGAAAGAGTAGATCTGGCAGTTGAGTATATTCAAACCCATACTTTCGCAGGCCTGCAAACAGGTATGCACGAGGTAGAGGGTCAAGAGATTTTTTTTAACTTAATAGAGTATGAGACAAAAGCGGTGGAGGCTCGCTTCTGGGAATCTCACAAAAAATATCTGGATTTTCATTATATTCTTGAAGGCAAAGAATTTATCGGCCATGAGCAGTTTGACAGAATGACAATAAAACAGGAATACGAGGAAGAAGACGATTTTTACCTGCTCAATGGCAAGGTGCAGTCCAAGGTTAAGCTGGAACAAGGAGACTTTATGCTGTTATTTCCGAACGATGGGCATATGACAGGCATCAAAGTGGATGGTCCAGAAAAGGTAAGGAAAGTTGTTTTTAAAATTTTGATCTAGGATGTGCAGTGCAAATGATTAAAGAGATCGTAACAACAGATGTCTTGGTTGTTGGCAGCGGGATTGCCGGTTTGAAAGTCAGTATGGAATTGGCGAAGGCCGGACAGAACATCATAATGTCGACGAAAACTCAGCTGTGTTCCGGTTCAAGTTTTTTTCCGTTAAAGGCATCGTTAGGAACACAGGTAACAAAAAACGAGGAAGACAAAACGGTGTTCATGGAGGATATAAACGCTGTCAGCCATAATATGCAGGACCGGGAAATGGCGAAAATATATATCGAAGAGATTCAAGACAGGGTCAAAGAATATCCGGAAATCGGAATTGATCCCTATAAGCTTTCGGATGACAGAAAAGCCTGCTTTGCCAACCACGGCAGGACGATTTACATGCTGAAGGACTGGGACAAGATTAGAGAAAATGTTACTGAGATTATCGAGCATTATCCAAACATTCACCTGATGGAAAGAACATCAGTCGTTTCCTTGTTGAAGGAGGACGAAAGGGTGATTGGGGCGATTCTGCTGAACCATGATAATGAATTTATCATCATTAACTGTAAGGCAGTTGTCCTTGCGACAGGCGGATTCGGCAATATTTATAAACATAATTTGAATCCAAATGATGTGGATGGTTCGGGGCATATTTTGGCGCTTGAGGCAGGGGCGGATCTCGTTAATATGGAATTCATTCAGTTTATCCCTGGCTTTACTTCGCCAAAATATAAGACTTTATGGGGGGAGCATACCCTCAATTATTGCCGGGATTTTGTCGATGCGGACGGAAACAGTATTTTAGAAGAAGTACTTCCCGACGGTTTGACGAAGGAAGAGTGCTTTAAAAACCGAAGCACCCATGGTCCATTTACCAACTCTTTGCCATCCAAATATTTCGATATTGCGATGATGAAGGAAATTTTAAAAACGAAAAACGAGGATGGCTTCGAATTAATCTATGATGAAGACATTTACAAAAATGAAGGCGATTTCTATACCATCTATTTGAATTGGCTGGAAAGCCGGGGCATCAACCTGGTCAGGGATAAAATGAAGATTGCACCTTTCGCCCATGCCAGCAATGGCGGTGTCAAAATCGACAGCCATGGCAGAACCGGGATACCCGGACTTTATGCTATCGGTGAATTGGCCGGAGGAATAGAAGGAGCCAATCGGCTTGGAGGAAATTCGACCGGGGCATGCATGGTGTTTGGGAAGCGAGCGGCTCATGATTGCCTGGTATATGTAAACAGCGTAAATAGGGAAGACATCGACCGCGCGGAAGTGACGAACCATCTGACTAGTCTAATCCAGCCGTATTCAACAGAAGTACAAGCTTCGCTGACACCGAACGAAGTAATGGATGCAGTCAGAGAAATCATGTGGTTTCATGGCAATGTCATCCGCAATGAAAAAAATCTCCAGGCGGCTTTGGTACAAATCAACGAAATCCAAGCTTCTTTTAATATGGAATTATTTGTCACTTCGGTAAAAGAGCGAAAAAGTGCCTTTAAGGCTAGAAACTTCCTGATCCTTTCGAAACTGCTGCTTAAAGCAATGCTCGAGAGAAAGGAGAGCAGAGGGGCACATTATCGCGAGGACTATCCGGTGGAGCGGGAATCCTATAGCAAAAGGCTATTCGTCTCACTGGAAAAAGACAATATAACCCTTTATTTTGAAAAAGAATTATCTTCGAAAGGTGAAAGTTTTTTCCAAAAATAAATAAAATGAAGAAAATTAGTTACAAAGCAATTTGTTTATGATATGTTTTATTTGTAAACGTTAACAAACAAAATATTCAAACAGGTGGGGAAAGACATGAATCTAGAAAAGTATAAAGGTATTATCCCTGCATTCTATGCTTGTTACGATGATTCGGGAGAAGTATCGGAAAATAGAACAAAGGATCTCTGTAACTACCTTTTGGAAAAGGGTGTCAAAGGTCTTTATGTTGGTGGAAGCTCCGGGGAATGCATCTATCAAAATCTTGAAGAGAGAAAGGCAACGTTGAAATATGTTGCTGAAGCTCTTAAAGGAAAGTTGACACTGATTGCCCATGTTGGCGCACCTTCAACGAGAGAAAGTGTAAGCCTGGCAAAATATGCAGCAGAGCTCGGTTATGATGCATTATCTGCTATTCCGCCAATTTACTTTAAGCTGCCTGACAGCTCGGTAATCAAGTATTGGACGGAAATCATGGAGTCAACAGACTTGCCATTCATCATTTACAATATCCCGCAGACAACTGGATATAATCTCTCAATTTCAACCTTCAAGAAGCTAATTGAAAATCAGAAGGTAATCGGGGTTAAGAATTCCTCGATGCCAGTAATGGATATTGAACGATTCAAGGCTGCTGCCGGAGATGACTTTATCGTGTTCAATGGCCCGGATGAACAGTATGTATCCGGAAGATTGATTGGTGCAGACAGTGGAATCGGCGGCACATATGCGGCAATGCCGGAGCTGCTTTTAAAAGCAGAAGAGTTTGTAGCAACAGGGAATTTTGAACAAGCTCAATCGATTCAGCGCGATATTAACGATATCATCATTGCCTTATGTTCGTTAAATGGCCATATGTATTCAGCTATTAAAGAGCTGTTGAAATTAAGAGGCGTAAATATCGGCAGTGTGAGAGGCCCGCTTGAGCCTGTAACAGGTGAGGATTTGAATAAGGTAGCGGAAATCAAGGACATGATCGACAATGCGATCCGTAAATACGAGATGTAAAAATGAAAAGAAGAATCGTATGCTTTGGTGATTCGAATACTTGGGGCTTTGATGCGAAATTACAGAAGAGGTTCCCGGAAGACGTCAGGTGGACAAGCCTGTTTGCTGAAAAGTTGGGTGAAGAGTTCCAGGTTGTCGAAGAAGGACTTTCGGGAAGGACTGCGGTAATCGACGACCCCCTTTTTGAAGGATTGAATGGCTATCGATATATCCATCCGTGTTTAATGAGCCATGCACCGCTTGAATTGGTGATTATCATGCTAGGTACAAATGATACGAAAGAAAGGTTTCATCTAACTTCGTATAACATTGCACAAGGGATAGCCAGAATTTCGCAAAAAGCGAAAACTACACTAGCGGGTGTAAATGGTGAATGTCCTCAAGTACTGGTGATTGCCCCGCCTCCGATTGGTAAAGAGTACTTCAAAACGGACGTGGGAAAATCGATGGGTGCAGGCTGTGACACCAAATCGGCAGAGCTATCAACTTATTTAGAAGAACTAATGCAACTGCAAAACACGGAATTCCTGGACACCAAGGGGAAAATTCCAATGAATAAGATTGATTTTATGCATTTGGATGAGGAAGGACACAAGCTTCTCGCTGAGCTTGTCTTCAATAAAGTTAAAACTATTCTATCAAGGGAGAGAAAGCTATGATTAAAAAACGTTTTCTTGCAACCGCTTTATCCAGTGTTCTGGCAGCATCCGTTTTCTTGGCTGGATGTTCAGGTGAAGAGTCAGGCAAATCGGCTGGCGGCTCAAAAGACGGAGAGACAATAGAATTGTCCCTGATGCTGACGCCGCAATGGAAGGGTGTCATGGATTCTTCTGAACAAGGGGCAGATTATGACAGTTTCTTTAAGCATGCTGCTGAAAAATTCTCAGAGCAATACAAGGAGCACGACGTTAAAGTAAACGTAGAAGTCATTGCCAGTGACCAGCGCGATGAATTGTTAAACGTTAAACTAAACGGCGGCACTCCTCCGGATATATTCTTTGAAAGTACATTTGCCATGGGTGACTACGCTCACCGCGGTGCATTGGTACCTTTAAATGATATTGTCGAAGAGGAAGCAAAGAAGGATATTGCCCAAAATTATTGGGACAGCGTGACATTTGGCGAAGATATTTACTTCTATCCGTTCTCCCATATGCCGGGAACTTTATCTTACAATGCAGATATGTTTAAGGAAGCAGGACTTGAACAATATATCGGCGATGAGAATGAAATTAAAACATGGACTCTTGAAGAATATGAAACTATTTTAAAAACGTTGAAGAGTAAGCTGCCAAAGGATTCGTATCCAATGGGCCTTTATGCTCTGAATAATCAAGGTGATACATGGAACCTCGCTTATTTAAGGATGTTCGGCAATGAATTCTTTGATAAAAAGGGAAATATTATCCTTGGTGATGAGAAAGGTGCTAAAGCAGCTGAATGGTTAAAGAAAACATATGATGCCGGCCTAAGCAATCCTGGTGCGGAATCAGTTTCTTCTAATGACGTACTGGCTATGTTTAAAAACCAAAAAATTGCGATCGCTTTCACAAACTCTGTTTTATTTAATAACACCAAAGCGGAAATGAATGAAGGCAAAGCGCCTAAATTCGATATCAGACTAGCAAACATTCCATCTGAAAGCGGCGACCCGCTAACGTTCACTTATGTGTCCGGTGCTGCTGTATTCAATACGGGAGATGAAACTAGAATCAAAGTCAGCAAGGATTTTGTCAAATTCTTCTCCACTGATCCTGAACTCGTTAAAGCATCCAAAAATGGTGTACCTGTCAGAACGTCTGTTGTAGACGAATTTAAGTCAGAAAATCCATTATTTGAAGCCTATGATAAAAACGCGCCATACCTGTTCAACTTTACTGGCAGCGTACCTGGTTACAGCGAGTTAAGACAAGCGTTATATCCTGAACTGCAAGCCCTCTTTACAGGCCAAAAGTCACCAGAACAAGCGGTCAAGGATTATGAAAAGAATGGTAACCGAATTATAAAAGAAGCAAGAGATAACTCAGCTATTGAATAACCTTCTGCGTTAAAACATCAATCATTAAAGCCCCTCCTTTGGGGCTTTAATGTTAGAAAGGTTAAGGATCGTTATGAAGTTTAACAAGCATGTTTTTAAGGAGAATATGACAGGATACTTGTTTATTGCTCCACAGCTGATCCTGTTTTTACTATTCCTTGTTTATCCGATAATCGAAGGAATTCGCTTAAGCTTATACAAAATTAACTACACAAATGAAGTATTTGTCGGTTTTGAAAACTATCAAAAGCTGTTTGCAAACCCTGTCTTTGTTCAATCGACGATTAATACCGTCATATTCGTTGTTTTTATAGTTGCTTTAACAGTTGCATTCGCTCTGTTTGTGTCTGCGGCTGTGTTTGATAAAAATGCAAAATATGTTTCGTTTATCAGAGGAAGCTATTACATCCCCGTAATGGTTTCAATGGTTGTTATGAGTATGGTTTGGAGCTTTTTGCTTAATCCGGCAAATGGATTGATCTCTTATATAATGAAAGAGATGGATATGGGATCGATAAATCTTTTGGGTAATCCTAAAACAGTTTTGCCCGTTATTATATTCGTGACTTTTGCAACCAACGTTGGCCAAGCGATCATTCTATATATAGCTTCGATGATCGGGGTTCCCAAGGAGCTTTTTGAAGCGGCAGAAGTTGATGGTGCCAGCCGTAAGACCATCATCTTTAAAATTCTGATTCCATTGGTAAAACCTACTACGATCTATATCACGATCATTAATATTATTGCCGTCTTAAAAATCTTCGTTGTCATCCAGCTCTTAACTGGCGGTGGACCAAACAATGCATCAACGACACTCATGTACTTCCTATATAATAACGCCTTTAAGTACAACCAGCTGGGAATAGCTTCTGCTGTTGGCGTAATTATGTTCTTGATTACTTTGATGCTATCCGTTCCACAATTAAGAGCAATGTTTAAGAAGGATTGAGGTGACAAGTCATGTTGAAACAGAAGAATAACAACAAGAGAAAAAGAGAAACGGTTGACGTCGTTGCAAACGTGATAATTATTTTCTTTGCAATCCTAAATCTGTTTCCTCTTTACTGGTTAGTTACCAGCTCATTTAAAAATAGTGCCGATGTTATTAAAATGCCGCCAGATTGGTTCCCGACAACATTTACTTGGAGTAACTATATAGATGTGTTCCAAAACCAGCCTGCCTTGAAATGGACATTTAATAGTATTTACGTATCGCTTGTGACAACAATCGCTGTGATTATTGTCAGCTCTATGGCGGCCTATGCATTTTCAAAGCTCAAGTTTAAAGGGAAGAACGTCATCTACATTATCTTTATTTCCAGCTTGATGATTCCTAAAGAAGTTATGATTGTGCCATTGTTCAGGATTATTCAGGATTTCGGCATGGTCAATTCACTTCAGGGAATGATTTGGCCGAACGTAGCAACAGCCTTCGGGGTATTTTTGCTGAAGGGATTCTTTGATTCAATTCCGGACTCACTGCGGGAAGCCGCCAAGATTGACGGCGCAGGTGAATTTTATACCTTCTACAAGATCATTATGCCGATTGTAAAACCTGGTATTGGTGCATTGTTTATTCTGAACTTTGTAACGGTATGGAACGATTACCTATGGCAGCTCGTTGTTGGCCAGAGTGCGGAATCGAAAACCTTAATGGTTGGTATTGCTTCATTAATGCAGGATCTAAATCCAAACTTTGCCTATAAGATGGCGGGGGCTACAGTTGCAGCAATACCGATGATCGTAATCTTTCTTTTCTTCCAAAAATACTTTACCAAAGGTTTGGCAATTGGAGCGGAAAAGGGATAAAATTCAACTTGGAGTTGCTATAAATGAATAATAAGACTAAAATTTTTGACCAGCTTAAAGGAAATTTAATTGTTTCCTGCCAAGCTCTTCCGGAGGAGCCGCTTCATAGCCCTTATATTATGGGAAGAATGGCTTATGCAGCAAAACTTGGCGGGGCGAAGGGCATTCGTGCCAATAGTGTTGAAGATATTAGGGAAATCAAAAAAACAGTTGATTTGCCGATCATCGGGATTATTAAACGTGACTATGATGGTTCGGATGTGTTTATCACCCCTACAATCGAGGAAATTGACTCTCTTTATCAGGAAGGTGTCGATATCATTGCCTTGGACGCAACCAATCGGATCAGGCCTGATGGCAAGACGATAGAAGAAGTTTTTCCTATTTTAAAAGAAAAATATAAAGACCAACTGTTTATGGCCGATTGTTCTACTTTTGAAGAAGGAAAGAAGGCCTATGAACTTGGCTTTGATTGTGTTGGGTCAACGTTGAGTGGCTATACTGCCTACACGCGAGGAAAAACACTGCCTGATACGGGGATGCTTCGTAAATTGGCTAGTGAGCTGCCGGTCCCGGTGATTGCCGAGGGAGGCATTTGGACACCTGAGGAATTAAAGACTGTTTTTGAAGTTGGAGTTCATACAGCCGTAGTCGGCACGGCCATCACAAGGCCGATGGAAATTACGAAAAGGTTTGTCAATGCGATTCAATAATGGAGAAAATTTTTTCCAAGACAAAATCCCTCGAGTATCTCGCGGGATTTTGTTTCCTAACAGGTAATGAAGAGGGTGAAAAAGGTGAAGATAGTAGCTGTCGATATTGGGGGTACGTCCATTAAGGTTTGCCTTTCTGATGAAGCAGGAAATATAGAGCTATTTAAGGAATTTGATACTGAAAGTAAAAAGGGTGGCCCTTATATAGTAGAAAAGCTGATTGGGATTATTACAGAGTTTAAGGACTTTGATGCGATCGGTATAAGTACTGCCGGGCAGGTTGACAGTAAAGAAGGATCTATTATTTATGCCAATGAAAATATCCCGAATTATACCGGAACGAGATTAAAAGAGATTTTTGAGGGAAAATTCAAAGTGCCTGTTAAGGTGGAAAACGATGTAAACGCAGCTGCGCTGGGGGAAAAATACTTTGGCGCCGGCCGGGAGTTTTCAGACTTTCTCTGTTTAACATATGGTACTGGGATAGGCGGCGCAATCATCCTGGATTCAAAGGTATATAAAGGAGCCAAGGGCGTTGCCGGTGAATTTGGCCATATGATTACCCACCCTCACGGCAATCAATGTAACTGCGGCGGAAGAGGATGCTATGAAACTTATGCCTCGACAACGGCCCTCGTAAGAAAGGCAAAGGAAATTGATCCAGAATGTACAAATGGGAAGGTTATTTTTGGTAAAATTAAGTTAGGTCATCCTGCGCTGGAAAACGTCGTTAATAATTGGGTTGAGGAAGCCGCACTTGGGCTGGCATCATTGATTCATGTTTTTAATCCTCCAGCGATTATTGTTGGCGGCGGAGTCATGGAACAAGAATTCTTGGTAGAAAAGGTTAATGCTAAGGTTCAAGAATTAATTATGGAAAGCTTTTCCGATGTAAAAATAATCAAAGCTTCGTTAGGAAATAAAGCTGGAATGCTCGGCGCAATATCGCTTCATTTGCGAAGTGAGAATTAATAGGGGGGCGTCATGGCAAATGTAGACATTTTTTCACTTATCCGCTCAAGATATAATGCTTTTACAAATACGGAAAAAAAAGTCGCGGACTACATCATCGAAAATACAAAGGATGTTCTTTATATGTCGATCACTGACCTTGCAGATGCATGCAATGTAGGTGAGTCGAGTGTCTTTAGATTTTGTAAAACGATGAATCTTAAAGGATATCAAGAATTTAAAATCGTCTTGGCTCACAGTGTATCATCACAAGATCAGGGTGCTCCCCAGCTATCAGGGGAGATTACAATGGACGATACAGTTGCGGATCTGTCTTCGAAGATTTTTAACACAACCGTGAGTGCCTTAACGGAGACTCGCAACCTGCTAAATGTGAATGATATCTCGGAAGCAATCGATTATATGGTTTCGGCAGATAGAATTCACTTTTTCGGAGTCGGAGCATCGCTGATGACGGCTATGGAAGCGAAGAATAAGTTTATCCGGATTACGAATAAAACGGAATGTTCGCTTGACACACATCTGCAGATCATGTCGGCCGCATTAATGACGCCGAAGGATGTAGCCGTGTTAATTTCTTATTCAGGTTCAACAAAGGATACCATTGATGTCGCAAAGGTTGTAAAAGAACGGGGAGCAAAGATTATATCCATCACACGCTTCGCCAAATCGCCATTGACTAATTATGCGGATATTACCCTGCTTTGCGGGGCCAATGAAGGTCCGCTTCAAGGCGGCAGCTTAAGCGCAAAAATTTCACAGTTATACCTGCTCGACCTTTTATATGTTGAGTATTTTAAAAGAACCTTCAATGAATCTGCACGAAGTAAGGAATTGACGGCTAATTCTGTTATAGAAAAAATGCTATAGTTTGAAGGATAAAAGCGGCCTGTTCCTGCAATCTTCGTTGTTAGATTGCCGAAGCAGGCTTCTTTAGGTTATGAGGACGGTTCTTGGCAGAAGAGAATTCCCTGAACATATAGTAAAGGCTATCTCAAGAGGTCAGTGAATGATGACTCTTTTGAGATAGCCTCTCCTCATCGAATTAAATCCTTGAACAGCGCCTCCATGTCTTCAACAGTTGCCATTCCATTCGCAAATACCCGGCCATCCGGCTTGATGTTAATCTCAAGCCGATTCGGAGTATTCGTCAAAACATCCTTCAAATGGGCATACCGCTCTGTCAGGAAATGATAGCGCTGATTGGCTGACCCAACCCAGGGGCGGCTTAAATCCCGTCTTTCCCGCACAAAAGGGCCATCAATCAGTAAATCCGTCACCCCTAGCAGCGCATTCCAATCATCCCGGTCAGCCGCCTGTATGTTCTCAAGCACATACCCGCTAAACGTCATTACCGAAAGCCCTTCAGCCTTCAACCTTCCGCCAAGCTCCGCCAACGCACCGGCCTGCTCGAACGGTTCACCGCCGAGGAAGGTGATTCCTTCTATATCCGGACCATCAATAATCTGTTGAAAAAGCTCGTCAACTTCAACATCAAATCCGCCCTTCGTCGACCAGGTGAACGGAACTGCACATCCGGGGCAATGGATCGGACAGCCCTGCACCTGGAGGCAAGCCCGATTGCCTGGCCCTTCAACACGAGTAAACGGAATGAATTGGTGTATACGCAGCTTCATTAAAAGTCAACCATCCGTCCACCCCGATTAGGAGTAAATTCCCCAACATCGGATACGGTCACGAGCGGGCGCACCCGTTCAGCAATATGCGGCTTCAGTCCCAGCAGTTCGCTAAATTCATCGTATGACCGGAATCCACCGGTCTTGGAACGCTCGGCAACAGCTTTTTTTGCTAAAATAATCCCAATGCCAGGAAGCTGGGCAAGCTCCTTTTCATCAGCCCGATTGATGTCAACCAAATAGGGGAAAGAAGGATTGGCCGTACTAGCTGCCTTACCTGCTGAAGTCTCGGCAGCACCAACGTGTTCCACGGTACGAGGTCTGTATCCAGAGGACTCCTCACCTCGGGGTTCCGCAGCGCGTGTATCTCCCCGCCCCTGTCTATCATCCTTTGAAAGATTACGAGTAAACGTTTCTGAAGCTGAACCATTTCCATCAACTGTGCTTGGTCTTACAACCGAATCCTCGCCAGCCGGACGTTTAAAACCTTCCTGTGATTGCCGGTTGAGCCGGATACCATATTCCGATTGGATCTGTCCGCGCAGCCGCATTTCCTCTTCAGGCTCTCTTGCTTGGATAGCTTCAAGGCGCCACAAGAATTCCTTCCGTATTTTAAAGGCGTGAATCACCGATGCTATCCAGCCGACAACCAACGCAAAATCCAATACATCATTTTGCCACGCATTTCTATCGTAAGCTTCCCCCAATGTAAACAATAAGATAAAAGGAATAGCATATAAAATTCCATATAATGACCATTTCTTGTACTTAACCCGGTAGCCAACATAAAAAAACGCGGCCCAGTTGAACATGAGTGTAAACGGCAGCAATACCCACCAGGAATGGACAATTTTCCAGGCAGCGCTCTTATTTTCTATTCCCATCTTAAAAATTCCTCCCTATAAATCTATAATTCTTTCCCGCGCTATAGCTGCGGAAACAAGAGAGAATATCGGTTGCGTAAATCAACGACACGTCTAAATAAGGATTTATAAGACAAAACTGCTCTCGAGGGGCATCGAAGCGTCTAGACGAAACTAGTCTCATAGCAAGCAACAATCCTGTCACCTCTGAATATTTAGCGTAATCACAATTGAGTTGTCCTCAAGCACTTCTTCCGACTCGATCGACAAATTCTTCTCGGCAGCCCGCTGCTTCAGTTTCTCGTACACAACCGTTTGCAGGCAGCGCTTGTACTCCTCATCGATATCAGAAAGATACGCATACATTTCATGCATATTCGGGTTCGATTTTATCTCGACCGTAAAAGGGGCATCACCGTTTTGGCGGAACGTCAAAGGCGTCCCCTGCACAACGCAGGAAATCTCGCCATCCGCTTTCTCGTATGCATTCACCCCGAATTCCTTCAACGTCCGGACCAGCAGCCCGCCATCCCGGAAATTCGTTGGAAAAACCTTAACAGAATCCTGCTGCAGCTGTTCCTGAATCGCTTCGGTTCCTAGAACAAACAGCCTGCGTCCGGCAGAGAGCTCCACATCCCGCATGAACTGCTCCAAAAGCGCAACATCATCCTGCTTGGTGAAGAGCGCATGCCATTTTCCATCAATATGCTCCCAGTAAAAGAAATTCTTTTCATTAATATGCGTCTTAATGTTGCCGCCATATTTCTCTGCATCATAGCCGGCCAGTTGAAGTGTCCGCACCAAATCGAGCTCATTCTCGAACGTCGTCTCCACCTTCACCTGCATCGAATCGACCCAATCGTCGAGTTTATCCTTGCTCATCACAGCCCGCAGCGCAAGCGCAAGAGGAATTAACGCCAAAGACACTGACATCCTAACGTTCCTCCTTTGCGATCTGGCGGTTGATAGTCCATTCAGTTCCTTCCAGTTCAACCTGTTCTTTCTCGTAGTACTCGGAAGTATACTCGGAATCCACCACCTCGGCCTCAAGCAATTCCTCAAGTATCTTAATATAATCCATGCATTTCTTACCCTTTATCCCAAGGACCTCGGCCTGAATTTGGCCATCGCTGAAAATCTGAACCTTAAGCTGTTTTGGCAAAGATCAACACCGCCCCTTTTAAAAATTTTCTCACACTGCCTATATTGTTAAATGATAACAGCCATCCCATATTTCGCAACCCTGCTAGCTTAGAAATCCACAGCCCGGCCGCCGCGTGCCGATCGTACATCATCATCCGTCTTCGGTGGTGGAGCCACAACCGGCTCCTTGGCAGTACTAATATACTCAGCCCGATCTTCTTTCGGCGTAGCAGCCACAGCCCGGACATTCGCCCACTCGCGAATCGATGTAATCTGCTCAGCCTGGGTGACCGATAGAGGCACTGTGTTCGAAATGGCCTTCTCAAAATCGCCAAAAGCGATACTGCGGTCCTCGAAAAACGCCTCAAACAGCGCAGCAATTACAATCTGTTCAATCTCAGCCCCGACATAGCCCTCGGTCATATCCGCAAGGCTCTCAATCACAGCATCCGACACAACAAAATCGCCAACAACCTCAGGATCCTTCAGACGCTTATCCATATGAAGCTTAAAAATATCCATCCGTTCCTTCCTGGTAGGCAGATCAACAAAGAAAATCTCATCAAAGCGGCCTTTCCGCAAAAGCTCCGCCGGCAGCGAGTGAATATTATTCGCCGTCGCAACAACGAATACCGGCTTTGTTTTTTCCTGCATCCATGTCAGAAACGTCCCGAAAATTCGGCTCGACGTCCCGGAATCGCCGCTGCCAGACAACCCGCTAAACCCTTTCTCAATCTCATCAATCCAAAGAATAGAAGGGGAGATAGCCTCAACGGTCTGGATTGCCTTCCGCATATTTTCCTCGGAACTTCCGATAATCCCGCTGAAAATCTTGCCCATATCGAGACGCAACAGCGGCAGATGCCACATCGCGCTAACCGATTTCGCAATCAAGCTCTTTCCACAGCCCGGAACACCGGTAATCAGCACACCTTTTGGCGCCGGAAGCCCATATTTTTGAGCAGAATCGAGCCATGACTTATTTCGTTTCTTTAGCCAGCGCTTCAGATTCTCAAGCCCGCCGACATCCTCAATCCGCAAATCGCTCTTCACGAATTCGAGAATTTCCGACTTTTTAATAATCTGCCGTTTCTCCTCAAGGATCACCTCAACATCATCCACATCAAGCCGGCCATCCTCAACCATCGCCCGTGCAAAAGCATTCTCCGCCTCATGCAGCGTCAGCCCGAGCGCCGCCTTCGCAAGCCGCTCCTTCTCCTCATTCCCAAGGTCGATCGTAATTCGCCCGCCACGCTGATTCGCATAAATCATCTCATCAAGCACATACTTGATTTCGGAAAAAGAAGGCAGGTCAAAATCGACAATAGTAAAATCCTTCTGCAAATCATTCGGCAGCACCAGGCTCGGACTCACAAAAATCACATTCTTCGGACTCGGACTCTGTTTCAAAAACGGCAGCAAATCACGGATCTTCCGAATCACCTCCATATTCGCCGGCCGATTGTTCGCCCCAAAATACACATGAAAATCCTTCAAAATGAAAATCGCCGGATGCTCATACTTCCCTATGTAATCAAGCGCCTTAAGTGGGTCCTTCGTTTCCCCAGATCCCTTCTTGCCATACTCCGCCAGCCCATTCGTCACACTCCACGTAAACACCGTCCGCGTCGTCTTTATCAAGCTTTCATCACTTACCACCGAACGAATCACCGACAAAGCCCGCTCCTCTTCCCACGTCGAAATATACAAATAAGGAAAACGCGCCTTCAATAAATTCGCAATCAAAACCTTAAACTTCGAATTACCTTGCATACAACATAACCCCTTTATTCATCTACTCCAGCCACAAAACGGCATCATCTTATAAAATTCAACAATAAACCCCTTAAACCCTCTTTTTTGGAAAAACTGGCGGGTTCACCAGTCCCTTGAATCAGGACAATTTTTTATCTGGACAGATTTTTCGGTATTCAAGACACATTTTTCGATATTCAGGACATTTCCCGAAAAATACAGGACATTTCCCAAAAAATGCAGGACAGATTTTCACTTTTTCAGGACAAACTCCATTTCAGCCTAAAAACTGAGAACGGACCAACCTTAAAAAAGTCCAAAAACCTCTGGCGATAAAGAAATTTCATTATACCGAGAAGGAAGGTCATTGTACAAAATTCGGTAATCCTATCCTTGTCGCAGAACTTAACGGGACAGGGTAGCCTAAAGAATTAATTTAAACTCCAAATCAAAAACCAAGTTATTTTATTACTAAAATCATATTTACTTATTCCACCAAACGTTGTAGTATTTAGTTAAATACTTAAATGTTATGAGGAGCTAATTATGCAAGATACTTTTAAGGCCCTTTCAGACCCCACCCGGCGGAAGATATTGGATCTTCTAAAGCAAAAGGACCTAACCGCCGGGGAAATATCCGACCATTTTAAAATGACTAAACCTAGCATTTCTCAGCATCTGAAAATTTTGAAACACGCCAACCTTGTGCATGACGAAAAAAAAGGTCAATTTGTAGTATATTCCCTTAATACAACGGTATTTCAGGAAATTATTAGCTGGGCACTGCATTTTGCTGATCAAACAAGTGGGAGAAAAGGGGAGGATTGAATATGAAAAAACATGTATTACCGATTATTATTATTGCCTCAACAATCATTTTATGGCTTGTTTTTTATAACAGGCTGCCTGGGGAAGTCCCAATACATTGGAATGCAAGTGGTGAAGTAGATGGATATGCTACTAAGTTAAATGCAATGTTAATGTCAATTGGCACTATGGTTTTGATTTATTTAGTTCTTGTGTTTATCCCTAGAATTGATCCGAAAAAAAGCAATTATAAATATTTCTCAAAAGGTTATTCCATCATAAATCTGTCAACATTACTGTTGTTTTTTGTAATCAATATATTAATGCTATTAGCCGGTCTTGATTATAAAGTAAATGTGAGCATTGTCATGCCGATCTTAGTAGGCATTACCTTCATAGTCATTGGAAATTATATGCCCCAAATGAAGCCGAATTATTTTGTCGGTATAAAAACACCATGGACACTTAATGATGAAAACAACTGGAAACAAACACATCGTTTTGGAGGAAGGACATTTATTATTGGCGGGTTACTTTTGATACTTTCAATCTTCCTGCCCGCTAGATTTGTTGACATCAGTTTTCCAATTATTTTAGTAATTCTTCTGTCTCCTATTGTATATTCCTTTATTTTATTCAAGAAAAAAGTATAGAGAAGTTATTATTCAACAACAGCATTGTTTGCTGGGTACAGGTTTTTAATGGTAACGGTATAATAATAATCTGGACAAAAATGAATACGAAGTATAAGGTGCTTTAAAATTCCTAGTTAGTAAAACTAACTGGGGATTTTTTTGTCTTTATGAATTAACGGAGGAGCCGTACCATATTTTATTGAGAGATACTTAGAAGGATACTACGGGCAGTTTAGTATTAGAAGGAATTAGTACCTCCTGAAGAGAAATACTGTACAAACCAATTTCAATATCTGATGATAGTTCCCATTAAGGAGGATGGCTTTTTTGGTGATTGATAAGCTATTTAGCGATTTTCCGAACTTAGAAACCGAAAGACTTAAACTTAGAAAGATAACTTTAGATGATGTAGAAGATATGTATTCATACTGTTCTAATGAGGAAGTGCCAAAGTACTCTTCTTGGAACGCTCACAATTCTTTAGCGGAAACAAAGGAGACAATTGAACGGATAATAAATCAATGGGAAAATAAGAAATTGGTTCATTGGGGAATTGAATATAAAGAAAACAGAAAATTAATTGGTACGATTGAATTTGTCACATGGGATACACAACATAAAGTTGCTGAAATCGGATATGCTCTATCTCATGATTTTTGGGGAAGGGGAATCGCCACAGAAGCAGCAACTGAAGTAATAAAGTTCGGCTTTAACAATATGAACTTGGTTCGTATTCAAGCAAAATGCTACATAGAAAATATCGGTTCTGCACGCGTAATGGAAAAGGCAAAAATGTCCTTTGAAGGTGTCATTAGGAAGGGGCTGTACGTCAAAGGAAAACATCAAGATTTAAAAATGTATTCAATAATAAGCGAAGAGTTTTACCTCCTTCATAAAAGCTAGTTATATACGAGTCATATGTAAAAGCCGGAGTTAAGAGGTGAGTGGTGTATTACAATCCTTAAGAAAATAAGGATAATTGGTTGTTGAAGGAAATGTACTTACTAAAATCAGACACTAAAAAAATGTAGTGTCTAATTTTCTTTTATTTGTCTCCTGAATGTTTTCAATAAGAAAGATTGTGAACTGTTGTATTTAAACTGTAGGGTACGTTAGTAGAATAAGCAAATAAAAAACCGAAACTCCTTTAAAATTGGGAATTTCGGTTTTTCTTGCCCTATCAACAGTAAACTTTAAACGGAGCCAAAATTAGAAACGCAGTACCAGGTTCGCACCTGCTACATTTTCCCCAGCTCATTATCAACAATTTCCTTCTGCCGCTCGATAATATCAATCGCCTGGTCGGAGACATCTTTTAACTCCTGATACAGCTCCTGAGAAGCCTGTGGATCGCCTTGCTTCACCTCATCGTAAATCTGCTCGACCAGCTGCCGCCTCTTGTGCCCGGCCTCACGCAGCTCATCACCCAGCTTTTCCAGTTTATTGAAGTCCATCGTAATCCCTCCTGACAACCTTTTTCACCTATTTTCCCGAATCCCATTAAAACAATCCTTTCGAGAGTCAATACCAAATGGAAACTATTGGAACAAACCCACAGAAACCTCTCAAAGAAGGAAATCCGCCCTCAAACCAAGAATAAATAACACACCCATCAAAGAGCTAGCAGGGAGGAAGCAGATGAAAGAGGAACAAAATGTTGGGCAAACTACAATTAAAGCTCACCCCCAACCCAGTGACCTAATAAATAAACTGAAGGTGAACAGAAAATCGATAATAATTTTCCTATTTCTCGTTATACTCGTCCTTCCAGACCAGTACAATTGGACGAATATAGTGTATCTTGTTATCCTGTTTTTTATAGCCTACCTGTCCGCCTACATAGACGAAAAACCGGTCTGGAAGGGGCTATTCTTTGCCTTTTTAGCAGTCGCCATCGTGACCGTGGTTGCCGTTACAACAGTCACGCTATTTCCGCTAATCCCGTCCATCGCACTGATTGCAATCATCGCAGTCACTGGGTTTGGATGTACATATCTAATAGGCTCACCATCAACAACATATGAAAAGGAGATAATCCCAATGAGCATGATCGCAAGCTTTTACAGAATCCAGCCAGAACTTCTCAATGAAATCAAAGCCAACCCGGACGACATCTATGACATCTTCGACAACTCCGACGACATCCAGGAACTAGAACTCGACATCGACACATCGTGGCACGGCATCTATTTCCTCCTCACCGGTGACACAGCGAAAGACCAAGTCCCGGACAACATCGGCAAAGCCGTCCTTGGCGGAACCGAAATCGGCGACGACTTCTCAGACTACGGGCCAGCACGTTATTTCGAACCAAACGAAGTAGCTCAACTATACAGCGAACTCAAACAAATCCCAGCAAGCCAACTTGCCGAACGCTACGATATCCAGACACTCAACGCAAACAATATTTACCCAATGGGTAAACGATGGAGCCCTGACGACAAGGAATTCCTAATTGAATACTACGATTTCCTCGTCAACTACTACAAAACAGCTGCCGAAAACAACCAGGCCATGCTGCTGGTCATTGGCTGAGAGGGAGGAGGACAAAGCAAAAAAGGACCCAACCATAACCGAATCTATTTCGACAATTTCCAAGGAAATAATTCTACAAATAAAAAAAGTGGAATAAAATGGTGCCCATAGAAATCAAGAAAGTGCCCATAGATTAAAAAAGTGCCCATAGAAAACAAAAAAGTGCCCATAGAAATTAAGAATGTGCCCATAGAAATCCATAAAGTGCCCGTAGAAATTAAACGTCCAACCGGATTCCTGTAAGATATCTACGCCCAAAGGGAAACTAAAATTTATCGAAGAATCTTTTCTCAATCACTCAAAAAACTGCCACGAAACTCTAATCGTGGCAGCTGCAATCCTAACCTATTTCCCAAAATTCATATGCTGGTAACGTCCCCGAATAATTTGATAGACTCCATACAATACAAGTCCGGCGGCCACAATTGCCAGCAGAAACCGACCGAATGGCTGGGCTGCCAATTCAGTTAAGGCTCCTTCCAGGCCTTTTGATTCGTTGGGGTTATGGGTGTATGCCGTCCTAATGAAGAAATATCCGACCATGCTTAAAACAATCCCCCGCGCACTTAGCCCGATTTTACCTGACAGCCGGGCAATTTTCCGCTCCTCTGGATTCATTTCATACGTTTTGAATCTGGACATAAATTTTTCTTTCACACCGCTATACAGTTCATGAATACCATATCCAATGATAATGACTCCTACCAATCCGACCAGCCATACGCCGAAAGGCTGCTCCATTAACTTGGATGAAATAGTTTTTTCCGAATTTCCGCCCGCACTGCCAGTGTGGCTGGCCAATTTGAATGCAGCGTATGCCAGGTTCGCATAAATAATCGCGCTGATAAAGTAGCCTGCTCTCTTAACCAGGCCCTTTGCATCGGTGCCATCATATTCAGGATCCTTTACCGCTCTAATAAGTTCCCAAACGATGTACCCGACTAAGCCGATGCCAATTAACCATAAGACAACCTCGCCAAACGGTTTTTCGGAGATTGACCGAAGAACACCAGATGTTCCGGTAATGTCACCTTTGGGCCCAAAAGCAGCCAAAGCGGCGAGCACCCCAATCAATACATACACGATACCTTTCGCAATATAACCAAAGCGGCCAAAGCGGCGCACCCATGGCTTTACTTCCTCCATTTTATCCATTGCCAGTGCTTTCGACGGCGAATTCATAACAGGTACACATCCTCTACATTCTCTTACCTCTCAATTCCCGGATTACCTGAAAAAGAAACAGCCATTATTTTCATAGCAATAAGGGACGATTCTCCTTAGGAAGGATTCGTTTTTCGGTGGTAAAGAGATAAAATATTTCAGTGGTAAAGAGATAAAATAGTACAACAAATCTATTGTTTATCCTTGATCCCAGAATTTTTTAGAAAATATAGAACTAAAATACGCAACATCCGGGTATAAATGGAAGTATGAACAAGTCCGCCAATACATAATTGTATAAGAGGGAGGATAAACGGTTTGTATAACTATTCCAATATGACTAAATTAATAGATGAATGGGCTGACTTCCATTACCTGTCTTTTTTCGATGAAGACTTCAATAAAGTCAATAAAAAAGAATATCTTGGCAAACTGGTACGCGTCGGCGGCATTATCGACTTTATCCAGGATACCGATCCCAGCATCAAGACTATATCAATTAGCAACTACCATGGCTCACTCCTCCTAGAAGCCGCAACCAAAAACTTTGCCAAAAGTGACACGCCGTATAAAAGAGGAACCCTTATCCTCGCAGAAGGAATTTTAATAGAGGAAACCGCTCAGAAGATTAAATTAATCTGCCGGAATATCAAGCCTTTCACCCATGAATTCTCACTTTATCGGAGCTATCTCGACATTTACAGGGGCAGAGAACAAATTCTTCCGCCAATCCATGAACACATCGAGCGCTATGACGACACCGCCAAACAAATCACAATCGGTGGCAGAATCGATAATATCATTTTCCTTGACGACGAGCTCGCTTATTATGAAAAGACCCGGGCAATCGTGATGATTGACGACGGATTTAGTAAGTACCCAATCGAATTTACAGACTACAACTCACGAAGCCTGCTGGAAGGCTACCGGAAAGGGGACGTCATTTCAATTGAAGCAATCCTCTACAAACTTCCGCTTTCCATTCTGACTCAGCACAAAGTAACCTATAAATTCTTCGGCAAAACCGTCAACCGCATCGAAATAAAAGAAAAATACATTTATATTACCAACACCGAACTTTACCAGCTCATCCGCAGCAAAGTAACAGCAATCAGTGCCCAGCTCGGCACCGAATGCCCGCACGGCTCGGAAGTCACCGTTGCCGGCATGATTAAATCAATTGTCATCTCAAAAAACTGGTTAGAAACAGAGAGCGACAAAGGTCATTTTGTCTCTATCCAAATTGACGACGGAATCGGTACCTTCAACATCGAACTGCCATACCACTACTTCCGGAAAATCCACCGCAAGTGGAACTATGAAACCGGTGATATCATCACCGCCACCGGCAAAGTCTACAAACTAAAACAAAACGAACCAGCCAAAGTACTATGCTGGGACCTTCAGCCGCTAACGAGGGACGTTCTCAATCTCCCAAAAAGATAAATGCGGCAAACTGGAGATAGTTCTTAGTCTTCAGGTGCAAGAACCCACCCCCGATTTGCCATACCGCTTGGCTTTACATCCTAACAGTGAAGTGTGGTAAAATAATCCTAAGGACAGCCACGCTGAAAGGGTGAATCGAATGGCGAGTAAAAAAGAAGTCTGGGATTGGTTCAAATCAATTGGGATTGCGCTCATAATCGTAATCGTGGTGAGGACATTCCTGTTCACACCTGTCATTGTAGAAGGGGCGTCCATGATGCCGACCTTGCATAATAACGAACGAATGATGGTTACAAAAGTCGGTGAACTCGAACGCTTTGACATCGTCGTCTTCCACGCCAACGAAACAGAAAACTACATCAAACGCGTCATCGGCCTGCCTGGTGACAAAATCGAATATAAAAACGATAAACTCTTCATTAACGGCAAACAGTACAAGGAACACTATCTGGCTGAATATAAAAAGGAACTGGATTCATATGGCGATACAGGCCCACTCACAAACAATTTCACCGCCACTGTTCCGAAAGACACCATTTTTGTCATGGGAGATAACCGCCGCAAAAGCATGGACAGCCGTCATATCGGCCCAATTTCCAAGGATAAAGTCATCGGCGAAACCAGCATCGTCTTCTGGCCAATTGAGGACGTAAAAATACTTGGCAGATAGAGACGATTCAATAACATAAAGAAAGGCCCGGTCAAATTGAGATGACCGGGCCTAGCTATTTTTATTGGGTTTGAATTAAGTTTGTCCTGAAAATTTGAAAATCTGTCCTGCATCGTTTGGGAAATGTCCTGCATTCTTCGGGAAATGTCTTGTAGATCGAAAAATCTGTCTTGAATAATTAAAAAAGTGTCTTGATCAAGGAACTGTAAAATGTTATAAATTTTTTTAGGTTGCTCGGTTGGATGTACTCAGTTTATTTTTGGCGATCCCTTTTTACCCCCCAGGACGCCATCAATTGGTGGATGCCTTTTTCGATTCCCTCCAGAGGGATACCCCCGAAGCCTAACAAAAAGGTCGGATCTTCATAATCGATTGGCCCTAAAAGGTAATCACTTATTGGGTAAATGGCGATTCCGTTATCATCTGCTATCTGCTTTAATTCGGTCTCGCTCTTCCCCAGTGGGACAGATATCAGAATGTGCATGCCGGCCTGTTCGCCTGTAATCCGGACGTCAGGGTAATCAGCCGCAAAAATCTGAGTGATTTTATCATGCTTTTTGCTGTAAATTTTCCGCATCCGGTTTAAGTGTTTTGAAAAATGTCCATCCCTCATAAAGCTGGCTAAGATATGCTGATCGAACCGGGGGACGGTTGCCGAGTAATAGCTGAAGGTTTGTTTATATTTCCTTAATAATCTTGGAGGCAGTACCAAATAAGCGACCCGCAAGGAAGGCATCAGAGATTTGGTAAACGTGCTTATATAAATGACTTTGTTATTCTGGTCCAAACCATGTAATGCAGGAATCGGTTTACCGGTATACCGGAATTCGCTATCGTAGTCGTCCTCAATAATATAGCGATCATCATCTTTTGCCGCCCACTTCAAAAGCTGGGTTCTTCTAGTTGCCGATAGAACAGCACCGGTAGGGAATTGGTGGGAAGGTGTAATGTAAACAACATTGGCGTTTGTTTTTTCAAGTTCATCAATCACTAAACCGTCTTCATCCACCGGAATCGGTATAGCTGTTTCCTGCAAGTGTATTCTTGGAATTGCTGAGTATCCCGGATTTTCAAGGGCGAATTTCGAATCATTCTCCAGCAATCGTAAAATCATCGGCAGCAAATGTTCCGTCCCCGAGCCAATTACTATTTGTTCCGGTCTGCAAACAATCCCCCTTGATTGATAAAGATAGTTTGCAATTTCAGCCCGTAATGCGTATTCCCCTTGAGGTTCCCCGATTTGTAAAAACTCCTTTGAACCTGTATCAAATAAATCCTTCGCATATTTCCGCCAAAGTGAAAATGGGAAGGAGTCCCCATCTATTTTTCCTGGATGGAAGTCGAATTCATATGATCTTTTCACGTTCCTAGCTTCAGGCAGCTCGAGTATTTCTTTTTGAACATAAGGTAGTTCATCGATTTCTTCGACAAAAAAACCAATCCGGGGTTTAGAGGCAATAAAGCCTTCCGCGAGAAGCTGGGCATAGGCGATTTCAATTGTCGTTTGGCTGATATTCAAAAAGTCAGCCAGTTTTCTTTTTGATGGCAATTTCGTTCCAACTTCGATTTGCTTATGGATAATTGCGTTCTTAATCCCTGAATAAAGCTGGTCATATAAGGGCTTTGCTGTACTTTTATCCAATTTAAACATAAGCATATCCATTTGCAAACCTCCAACCTGACCTTATCGTTTTTTAAAAAACTGAGCCTTTTTATATGGTCAATTTCTATTATACTGAAAATTATTAACTTATTGGAGGTTTTTTTCATGAAAGAGGTTGGAACTGATCGAGTAAAACGTGGTATGGCTGAAATGCAAAAAGGCGGCGTCATCATGGATGTTATCAATGCGGAGCAGGCAAAAATCGCTGAAGCTTCTGGTGCAGTTGCGGTTATGGCCCTCGAGGCGGTGCCATCAGATATTCGCAAAAATGGCGGAGTAGCCCGGATGGCGGATCCCCGCATCGTCGAGGAAGTGTTGAATGCTGTTTCAATTCCGGTCATGGCAAAAGCTCGTATTGGCCATATTGTAGAGGCTCGTGTATTAGAAGCAATGGGTGTCGATTACATAGACGAAAGTGAAGTATTAACACCTGCTGATGAAGAATTTCATCTTTTAAAAAGCAATTACACGGTACCGTTCGTTTGCGGCTGCCGCGATTTAGGGGAAGCAGCACGCCGGATTGGTGAAGGAGCGTCAATGCTTCGGACAAAAGGTGAGCCAGGAACAGGAAATATCGTCGAAGCCGTCCGCCACATCCGAAAGGTGAATGCGCAAGTACGACGCGTTGTCGGCATGAATGAAGATGAATTGATGACAGAAGCGAAAAACCTTGGAGCACCATTTGAATTGCTCTTGGAAATTAAAAAACTCGGCCGCCTGCCGGTTGTAAACTTTGCTGCCGGTGGAGTCGCTACACCTGCTGATGCGGCGTTAATGATGGAACTGGGCGCTGATGGCGTATTCGTTGGTTCAGGTATTTTCAAATCGGATAACCCTGAAAAATTTGCCCGTGCAATCGTTGAGGCAACAACTCACTACCAAGACTACAAACTAATTGCGGAAATTTCAAAAGAACTGGGAACACCGATGAAAGGCATCGACATTTCAACACTACATGTAACCGAACGGATGCAGGAACGTGGCTGGTAATATGCTGAAAATTGGAGTTCTTGCATTACAAGGTGCAGTCAGAGAGCACATTAGGCAAATTGAAGAGCTTGGCTGCAAGGCAGTTGCAGTCAAATCAGTTGAGGATCTTAGTGAACTGGATGGCCTCGTATTGCCTGGCGGAGAAAGTACAACAATGCGGAAACTGCTTGACCGTTACGAGCTGCTGGAGCCAATAAGGGGCTTGGCTGTCCAAGGTGTTCCAATGTTCGGAACATGCGCAGGACTGATTCTTTTGGCAAAAGAAATCGTTGGGTATGAAACGCCGCATCTAGGGTTAATGGATGTAGTGGTTGAACGCAATTCATTTGGGCGGCAAGTAGATAGTTTCGAAGTCGGACTATCGGTTCCGGGCGTAGGTGAAGATATTCCAGCCGTTTTTATCCGGGCACCGCACATCGTGTCCGTCGGAGAAAATGTTAGAGTTCTCGCAAAACACGAAGGCCGGATCGTCCTGGCCCAAGAAGGCCAATTCCTGGGCTGCTCCTTCCACCCGGAACTAACAGAAGACACTCGAATCATGCACCACTTCATCGAAATGGTGGCGGGACGATTCTCATTAGCCGAGGCAAACTAGGGAAGGTTCGGAAAACATCAGCTGCAAAAAATATAATAGCAATACTCTAAGAGGACTAATATTATTTAGTCCTCTATTTTTGTTCGATGGGGAATCGGCTCATATGAGGCTAATAAGTAGGGTGAAAAGGCTCATAAAACTTTCGAGCAGGAATCGGGGTTTCCAGTAAATGTATAAATGCTCATATCGGTGGGAATCGGCTCATATGAGGCTCATAAGTAGGGTGAAATGGCTCATAAAACTTTCGAGCAGGAATCGGGGTTTCCAGTAAATGTCTAAATGCTCATATCAATGCAGAATCGGCTCATATGAGGCTCATAAGTAGGGTGAAATGGCTCATAAAACTTTCGAGAAGGAATCGGGGTTTCCAGTAAATGTCTAAAAGCTCATATCGATGGGGAATCGGCTCATATGAGGCTCATAAGTAGGGTGAAATGACTCATAAAACTTTCGAGCAGGAATCGAGTTTCCAGTAAATGTCTAAATGCTCATATCGGTGGGGAATCGGCTCATATGAGGCTCATAAGTAAGGTGAAAAGGCTCATAAAACTTTCGAGTTATTTTTAAATTTTTGAAACCTTTTATTAAAGGGCTGCGTCAATATGGGGAGTTTTGGGGAAGGGGGAGTGTTGCTGCTATGAATGAAGAGATAGATTCCATCCAGTTCAGAAATATAATGAAGGAACATGGAGAATATTTAATTCGCTTAGCTTACTTTTATGTCAAAGACTGGTCTACTGCGGAAGATATCGTACAGGAGGTATTTGTTACGTATTATCTTAAATCACACCAGTTTGAAAATAGATCGTCTTTAAGGACTTACCTGGCTAAGATTACAGTAAACAAATGCCATGATTATTTACGCAGTTGGAAAAATAAAATTCACCTTTACTCCCACCAGCTATTTGGTAATTCTGGCTCTAAGAAGAATTCGCCTGAACAAATAATAATGAACAAGAATAAGAATGATTTGTTAGTTCAGGAAGTATTAAAACTGTCGATAAAATACAGAGATGTTATTCTTCTTTATTACTATCAGGAATTTACAATTATTGAAATTAGTAAAATACTCAACTGTTCCGAGAATACGGTGAAAACCCGTTTATCAAGAGCTAAATCTATTCTTAAGAATAAATTGGATGGAACAGAATGGGAGGTTATCTTAAATGAACAATCTTAAAAAGAGGTTTGATAACTTCGTTGGGAATGAACCTCGGTTTACAGTTTCCTTAGAGGACAGAATAGTAAACGAATTGTCCACCTTGGATAAGAAGAAGAAGCGGCCTAGTAATCTACGAGTAAGTTTTTTAGTGGCCATCTTTATAAGTGTTGCAGCAGTGTTTATATTGTCGATGGTTACAGACACTGCTAAATTGAATCAGGCACATCCGAAACCTGATACGGATTCAAATACCACCGCCATACAAAAGATTCTTGAGTTAGAACTTAATGGTCCAAATGAAGAGCTTATGGACCTATTATGGAATCCTAAATATAGGACTATTGTAAATAACAAAGAAGAGAACCAAGAGTTAGATAAATATTTAACGGAGGTATACGGACCTTACTTTACAGAGAATGGGCTCCATACCTTTATCAATGCATATGGTGGTACTCAATACCATACCTTTGCTTCCAACGCTGGTTATATATTAAGCCTTAAGGAGGCCACGATTGAGCACAACGAGAAAATTCCATATCGTTATACCTTCATAGCAAAGGTCGGTTATCGGAAAAATGGCGGTGAAGAAAAAATAGCGAATGTAGAAGGTGATGTCTCATTTTCTACAAAAACAGGAGAAGAAGATAAAATCACGAAGTTTCAATATATGAACGACAATGGCTTGTTAAATTTCCTGAGTGAAATAAACAATTAAACTGAAGTAACGGGCGTTGATCCAGAAAAGGATTAACGCCATTTTTGTTGAATAATTTAACTAAAAGAGCAGGGAGTGGAAGAAGAACAGATATACACAAGGCAAGAAATGGGGGAAGATTGATATGAAACTAACAAAAGCATTAGTGATAGTAACTTCCGCGATACTGTTTTTTGTTGTTTCGATAAATCTATTAAAGAAAGATTTATGGGATATTAATGAAGATTTATTAAAACAAGAAGTGTTATCCGTTGGAAAATCTGTTGAAACAGTAAATTTGTCAGACGTGACTCCTTTTGATTGGGATGTCGTGTACTCCTTTTATCCATATACATCAAAAGATACGATATATGAAACAGTCGGATACAAATGGGATGGTATCAGTGAAACGGTTAGTGAAGGAATGAACCAAATTGTTTTTTTGAAGGATGGAAAAGTCGTTTGTTATTTGTATGGTAACCCTGACCATAATGGATATGGTATATATTTTACTAGTAAAAATAGTACAGAATTAGGTTCTGCATTTGTACTTAGTGTTAAGGATGATTTAACTTTCCAAGTGGTTAGAAGTGATGATGTTATGTATTTAAAGAATAATTAAGCTGACTTCCTCCACTATAAGGTGCATTGGTCAGGGGCCAGCTGGATTAATGCCTCTTTTCTGTAATTGAACAAGCTAATTTTTTAAATGACATAAAGGGGAGTACCAGTATGAAATATACTTGTCCTTGTTGTGGTTATAAAACATTAGATGAAAAACCGCCAGGAACATATGATATTTGCAGTATATGTTTTTGGGAAGATGATGGAGTTCAGTTCAGTAACCCAGATTATGAGGGAGGAGCTAATACCCCCTCTTTAAGGCAAGCTCAAAAGAACTTCCTTATATTTGGAGCCTGCGAAGAAGGGTGTAATGAATTTGTTAGAAAGCCTAATTCGAACGACGAGAAGGACCCAAATTGGAAGCCATTATAATTACTTGCTTTCTTCAGACTACCCGGGCAGGATAGTGAAAGGATAATTATCAATACTTTTTTAAAAATGAGTATTGAAAACGTTATCAAATAGGTTTATATTTAATATAACCTTTAGGTTATATGTTGAGGGAGGGAATGAAAATACCAGATGTCTATCGAGCTTTAGGTGATCCTACCCGCCGTCGTATATTAAGAATGCTTAAACAAGGAAGCAAAACCCAAAAGGAGATAGTTGAAGCATTCGATATCTCTCAACCAGCCATTAAGAAGCATTTAAATATTCTGTTGGAGGAAAAAATTATTTCAGAGAGATTAAAAGGGAAGTATCGTATCTATTCGCTAAACCCCAACTCTCTCCAAATTGCCTACCAGGATATGCTTCAATACATCGGAGAACTACTCGATAATCAGCTCGTAAGTCTAAAAGATTATGTTGAAAGAGGAGAGATTCGAGATGAACAAGATTAAGGATTCCGTCAAAAGAGAAATTGTTATTAATGCCACTTTAATGGAAGTATGGGATGCTTTGACTAAGCCTGAGCATTTAAACCGTTGGTATACCAAACATGCCGAAATAGATTTTTCTGTAGGTGGAAGAGGTTACATGAATCATGGTTGGGGAGCAACAACGGAGGGTGTGTTCACTGAAATTGATGCGATGAAACGCTTTGTAATCCAAAGTATGGATGGTGATTTTACTACTATTACTTCATTAGTGGAAGTTGAAAATGGTATTAAGGTGAGTATTGAATATCAAGCTTCCTTTTTGAGTGAAATATCTCAAGCTATAAAGGAAAATATGTTGTTTGGTACAGGTCAATTCTTAGAAAATCTGAAGAGTGTCTATGAAACGGGTGATGATATTCGTGCAAAGTTGTGGAAAGTATGGATTGGTATTACACACACAACTAGCGAGAGTACTATAGGTACAAGAGTATTAAAGGTAAACAAAGATTCAGTAGCGGCAGCTGCTGGGATTGAACCTGAAGACATAATAAAGGAAATCGATAGAGAAGAAATCGTAGGGTATGAATCATTTGAAAGGGCATTAAACAAAAAAGCTGTTAATCAGACTGTGACCTTAACCATAGAAAGAAAAAGTGAAAAATTAGAATTAAGCTGCCTTGTGGATGCTTATCCTGTACCTTATTAACATACCATGAAGATCATAATTTTTTTTGAATAAGAACAACATGAAAAATCCAAAATTAGGTGTGAAAGTTCAGAAGTTGAAAAAAAGGTTGAGTTTATATCTTCTTGCAAATATTTATAAAAAATGTTAAGCTTTAGAAGAATTATTTTTGTTCGGTGTAAAGGATAGTCTGAGATTAACTTTTCGTCTTGATGATCACTGAGTGCAAGGATAGTAACACATTGTGTGCAAAGCACACAGCAGGAGGAAACAAAATGGAACAAGGTAAAGTAAAATGGTTTAACGCAGAAAAAGGTTTCGGTTTCATCGAGCGCGAAGGCGGAGAAGATGTATTTGTTCATTTCTCAGCAATCCAAGGCGAAGGTTTCAAATCTTTAGACGAAGGTCAAGAAGTTACTTTTGACGTTGAGCAAGGCCAACGTGGAGCTCAAGCAGCTAACGTTCGTAAAGCTTAATAATAGAACAAACTAAGCAGGCTCTTTATAGAGTCTGTTTTTTTATTTTTTCTCTTTATAAAACAAGGAGGCCCCACTCAAGATTGAGTGGGGCACATGTAAACTAGTAAATCAAATGGTGTACAAAGTGTACCACATAATCATGAATTCTCCTAATTACTGTTGAATAATATTTTTAAAGTGCTTCTATAGTGGCTAAATTGCCACTCTTTTGGTGTGCTACAACTAAAAGACTTACGACTATTTCACCTCTATAAAAAAGAATTGAAATTTTTGAGTATCAAACAAGATTGAAAATTGATTAGTAGTTCAAAGGGATTCAGAATATACGCGGAGAAATAACCTCCCATTATTGGTAATCCGACACAAATATCACTGTTTTTATTTTCCTTTATTTTTAAAGAAAAAATAGTTGACGTCGAAAATAAATTTATGATATTATTAAATATTTGATAAAAATCTGTATTCATGGTATACTTAAGAATGTATCATATATGGAGGTGGATTATTTGTTTCAAATTGGCGATAACATTGTTTATCCAATGCACGGAACAGGTATTATTAAAGCCATTGAAGAAAAGGAAATCTCAGGGGAAAAACAACAGTATTATGTCATAAAAATGTTTATCAGTAATATGCAAGTCATGATTCCTACTGGTAAAATATTAAGTTCAAATATACGCCCAATTACTGACATAATGGCATTAAAACACCTCATACACATTTTTCAGCATGGAGAATCAGATAAATTACTGCCGTGGAAACAAAGGTATAAAGTGAACACGGACAAAATAAAAACGGGTAAAATACAAGAAGGTGCAGAAGTTGTACGTGATTTGATGCGTATGAAGAAAGAAAAAGCACTTAATTCAAGCGAAAAGAAAATGTTAGAAAGCGCACATGAATTTTTGATTAGTGAACTCGGATTAATTAAAGGGATCACTGAAAATCAAATAAAAAGTTTCTGTTGAGGATTTATGTAGTACCTCTCCTAAAAACATTCAGAATTTTCCGCTGATTGAGAGTGAATTGTTCAAAAACATTCAACTTCTTCAACTTATAGCATTATGCCCACTGCCATTTTCAACGGCAGTATTTTTTTATTTCAAGAAAAATTATATGTCGGTCCTATTGGTGGAACTTTCGACAATGTGTAAATGCAATGATTTCCTGGAGGAGGAAGTCAAAAATAAAGCCCCAAAGAGGTGGCGTTCTCCTTGAGGCAGGTAAGTATAGCCTAATTCCATAAATAATGATTCTATAAAAGCACTCCAGAAGAAGCCTTATATTGAAACCTTTTGGCACTGCAGTTGTAATGGGAATCCAAAACTATGGCGGAAAATCGGCATATTAATAAACTATTATTATTTCTTGATCGGTCGCTCCAGTGAGGACATCTCCACCTCAAGTGACGAGAACTGCTGCTGAGCTACGAAGATCGCATCGGAAATAGCGGCGTTGTAGAAATGAGGTGCGATAGATTCCTTAATGAAATCCAGGACCCTTTCCGCGGCAAAATCAGAAATATTCTCATCTCTTTCCTCGGAAAAGAACTCTTGAATATTAGAAATCATAAGTTGATGTTGGTCTTTTGTTAATTTAACGAACACGACAATCCATCCCTTTCAAAAGATAATACTGTAACTTTACTTTTAATTCACAGCGCATAACAGACTGTTTTTTTTATTGAAAATATGTACAGCAAATTTATTGCAGTTTGGGGTTAATTAAGAAGGATAAGGCTCTTATTTAATTGAAATATTTAAATGTAGATTTAAAAGGGTTCTTAGAGGGCCGGACTTGAAACCTGTAGTGAAAGTGAGGAGAGCGGAAATGCTATACGAAACCGTTGCAATGACCATTCTAGCCGTGGCAGTAATACTCACAATTTTGTTTAGCTACAATAAACCAAAAGATAATAAATTAAGAATTTGGGGAATCACCACCATGTTTTTCATTGCTCCGCTGCTCTCATGGTTAGTTGGAAGATTCTATGGAATAAGCGAGGGCAGTGGATTTGCAATGATGGGGGTTCTTGTCATTATGTTCCCGATTCTATTTGTAGTGGGGTTTGTTCTTTATTGGAGAGGAGCTTAACAAAATCGCTTCTCCATAACCTTGAGTAGTTGTTAGTTCCCCAAATTTTGTCCGGACTAGTCCATTCAGCTAGTACAATTATCAATTTCCTCTTAAAAGTGATATATATTTAATTATTATTCTTCCTCCATTTGTGATCTGTTAGGGGTTTTCAGACTTAAAAATTCAGGAGTTTCCATTAACTTTTCAAAGAAGCTATTTTTTTCTTCTCTGTAAAGCTCCATATCTTTTCCTTCGTATTTCCTCTTTAGGTCATCATATTTGTTTCTATATTTTTCGTTCGAAAGTAATACATTCCGTATTTTCCAAAAGAAATCAAATTCCGAATCTATGACGGTTAGTTGTATCCCCAAAGGAGGATCTACCGAATCATCTTTAAAAGCCCTGAACGATTCGGTTTTTGTACTGCCTTCGTTAAGCTCATATAACCTTGAAAGTTCCTGGACTGCCTTAGGGAAGTTTTCAGCATCGACTCGAACTTGCAAATCCAAATCTCCCTTTGTCATGCTGTTTGGAATAGCGGAACTGCCAACATGCTGTATATCAGCTTCCGGGAGCAGCTTTAAGATTAAGGCTTTGTGAAGCGAAAAAGTTTCCTCAGCCTTTTCATTAAGAACATTGCTATTAATAAAATTGACCGTTTCCGTGAGAATCGCCTCCTAGTAGTAATTACTTTGGGATTAAACAAATGGACTAAAAGGTGCGATGGGAAATCAGCTTTTTTCAATCCGTGTATGTCTTTTATCCGCCGCACTCGCAATAAATAAGAAAGCAATAAACCAAATAATGCCTCCGGAAATAATCGTAAACCAATTACCGATATGTAGGAAAAGTTGCAACAAGTACAACAAAACTCCACTAACTAATAGTAAGGTTAATCCGACTGCAAATGCCACTTTCTCAGGTAAAGCTTTAATTTTAGCCAGCAATATTTTCGCCTCCCAAAAATTCTCTATATTAAAAGCGTATCCCAATACCTGCGGATACGCTACACTTTTCGTGCAACTATTTCTATTCTGCATTGATCAATTCTAATTGATAATCATCATTTAACTTCAGGTTTACCCATCGACTCGCTTTACTAATTTCAACTCTTTGGCTAGTCTTGGCGTTAGTTCCATCGTGATTTAGACTATAAACTAGTGCTAATTCCACAGGTTTGCCAGTACCAATTGGAATATCAAACCATGTATTTTCTCCTTTTTGAAACGCACTTCCATCTGCGTTAACTACGTTTTCACTAGCTATTTCTTTCCCATTCACAAACTGGACCAGTGATAGATGTTTAATATTTGTGGAAGCGGCCATTTCCACTGAGATTCCTTTGCCGTGTTGTTCAGCGTTTTTTCCTTTGCCCGAACACCCAACCAGTACTAATGCTGCTAAAAAGAAGATCATTACCTTTTTCATAAACATTCTCCTTTCTGGTATAAGAAAACTTTACCAATTTGATACCTACATCTTATCACTATATACATAGAATATCTATACATATAACGAACCATCTATAAGTCCGACAATATTTTGCAATAAAATACAAATCCTTTTCCGTAAACATTCTATATTTCTTTCGCCTTATCCCTTACGATAAAATTAGCAATCTCTGTATGTCAAAAATTTGAGCGATTAGTATATGGCAAGGAGGTTTACCGAAAATGAACAAGTCCCAATTTCAGGGGATGGCTGCTGTACTAATAGGCTTATTGATTGGTTATACAGCCTGGTGGGTAACAACCGAGGTGAAGGTCAGCAGCGAACCGCTGAATCAGCATGACGCCTACGTTTACAGTAACAACGCTATGATTCATTGGTTTGAGCTGAGTAGCCGAAAAGGGAAGGTGGAAGGGTATTTTCACGAAGGAAAACTCATCGAGGAAGACGATGAACCGCCATTAGTTGAGAGGCAGAAATATCCTCTAACTGGAAAGAAGACTAAGAACGGATATGAATTAACCGTAAACAAAGATGGAAACAAGATCACCTATGACGTGGCGTTTTCCGGCCCACATCTTTCAGTGCAAAAACCCGGTGAGCATGAGGCGATTTTATATAATCCAGTTAACCAAAGGGAACTTGATGAATATGTGACCGCGTTACTAGACTATAACGTTGAAAAAAATGAAAAGGACCAAATCAGGCAACAGTTCGCTGGAATCCACAATGTTTACGGTTATCTTCATAACCCGCTTGATGGCAATCAGTTATTGTTCATTAAAATTGACGAAGCGCTCCTAGAAGGCGAATTGTCAGCCTCACTTCTCATAGTGTCTGACACAGGTAATGCAGGGACTCCATACAAAGAAACCAAGTATGTTCTAAACGGCATTACAGACGGGAATATGTTGGAATTATACACCTATGTAGACGGGCAAAGGTTCCGGCTGAAAGGAAACTTTAATGACATGGCCACCAGTGTCAACCTGTCACTATGGACAACCGGCGAAAAACTCGACTTTCACGCGGTAACAGAGGAAGAATTCAAACAAACCTACGAAAAATTCAAACAGGAAAACTAGGGTCGATTCTCACCTGCCAAACCCACTTGCCCCCTTACATCTCCGGCAAAAAAACAAACTTAAAGCATCTTCCGAAATGGAAATATACACTATTTTAATCCGATATTTTGCCTCTATTTTTTTTCTTCATCATTGCATACTATATAAATAGAGTAGTAGGAAAAAATTATCAAAGAAGGGGAGTTTTCACACCGTGATGAAAAAAGGTTGGGTATTGCTGTTTGTTCTCGTTTTGTGTTTGGCGGGTGTGGTTCCAGTTAAGGCGGATAAGGATACAACGCCGCTGCTTATTCTAAAAAGCTCTTCAATCAGCGGGGCCGACTTCCGCACAGGTGACCTCATCACGATGCTGTTTACGATTGAATACGATACTGAGTCAGGGCCTGCGGATGAGGCCGACATTCACTTAATGCACAATTCCGGCCAGAATATCAACAGCAAGATGCAGTATACAGGCAATAATACGTATGAATTTTCTTATCGTGCCGATGATCTACAGCCTGGAGATTGGTATGTATCAGACATAAAGCTGTATGACAAGGCAGGCAATCCACAAATCTATGATACTACTTCAACCTTACTATCTAATTTGCGCTTCCAGATGCTCGAAGAAAGCGCCGATACCACTGCGCCAGAACTTACCTCGGTAAAACTCAGCAAAACAACTGCCCAGCCAGGAGACAAGGTCATCGTAACAATCGGGTTTAAAGAAGAAGAAAGCGGCTTGTCGCATGGTACTTTAACTCTTAGACATATTGAAACACGTGATTATAACCTTACAAGTAATATAAATTTTAATAGTACGACCGGCGAATATGAGGCGGAAATAACGATTCCGAAGTATACGAAAAACGGTGTTTACGATATCGGAACTCTGACATTGACAGATAAAGCTGGCAACCAGAGAAGTTATTTGGCAGGATCGTTCCCTATGCTCGCTGAAGCCCAGCTGACGATTTCAGGTGCGCTGACAGACACTTCCCGCCCGGTATTCCAATCCATTACAGTCGATAAGAAGGAACTCTATCCCGGCGATTCTTTGAAAGTTGTTGTAAATGGATCAGATTCCGGATCCGGCCTCGCTCGAGTACAGGTGCAATTTACCGGAAAGGAATTTCATAATGCGAACGATACATTTTGGACTAACCTGACTGTCGGCAGCACCAATAATCAGTGGACAGGAACTTTGCAGGCTCCCAAAAGTACAACAGAAGGTGTCTATTATATTGAACAAATTAACTTGCGGGATGGGGTCGGGAATACAACTGTTATTGAAGTGACAGACACCTTGCTAACGGTAAAAGTGTTGCCGGTATTCACCTGGGTCACTTCAGGGGCAATCAAAAAAGGAACAGCGTTTGATCCTTTGGCAGGAGCCAGGTTCTTCTCCAATCTCGAAGGGGATAGAACAAAGGATATCCTCGTGAAGGGGTCGGTCGATACCACTATCAACGGGATTTACTTGCTGACATACTCAATGGATACCTACAGTGCCTACAGGTGGATTACGGTAAATGACGCGCAGGCGTCAGACCCGGCTTATTTTAATGAAATCGTAAAAATCGGCATTCCGGCAAATAGCTCGTTCACCCTATGGGACGGCAGTACGCTCAAAACCTTCTCGGCGGAAACCACCGTAACCAAGGACGGCACGTATCAACTATCGACAAACATGGTGACACCAGGTGCAGTCAGGAAAACGGCAAAGTTCATAATTGACCGGGTGAAACCGGCCGCACCAACACTGAATACAATCTACAGCCAGTCAGTAGCAGTCACCGGTAAAGCTGAGGCCTATTCGACCGTAAAGGTTTTGAAAAATGGCGTGTATCTCGCCCAGGGCAAAGCGGACGCAACCGGGAAGTATTCAATTAAAATCCCTAAACAGCGATATGGAACCAAAATCTCTGTCCAGGCAATCGACCGGGCAGGAAACGCAGGCAGCGCTTCTGTAAAAACAGTGCTGTATGTGCCTGGCCTCAATGCTGTCAGCAATCGTTCAACCTATGTGACTGGGAAATCCTTTTCAAAAAGCAAGATAAAAGTTTACTCCAACGGCGTGCTTATCAAGACGGGGTACGCAGATTCCTACGGAAATTACAAAATCGCCATTCCAAGGCAGGCTGCGGGAAAAGTGATGAAGGTAGTCGAGACTTCGGTCAGCGGCAAGAACTTTACAAGCCTTCCGGTCACGGTGTCGGATAAGATTGCGCCAGCCGCGCCTGTCCTGAATAACGTGTACAGTCAATCCGTAGCGGTCACCGGAAAAGCCGAGGCCTACTCGACTGTGAAGGTGTTAAAAAATGGTGTGTATCTCGCCCAAGGCAAAGCGGATGCAACCGGCAAATTCTCGGTTCGCATCCCTAAACAGCGGTATGGAACGAAAATCTCCGTGCAGGCAATTGACCGGGCCGGAAATGCCGGCAGCGCTTCTGTTAAAACCGTACTCTATGTGCCAGGCCTTGATCCAGTCAGCACGCTTTCTACCTACGTGACTGGAAAATCATTTTCAAAAAGCAAGATAAAGGTCTACTCTAATGGAGTGCTAATTAAGACTGGATACGCAGACTCCTCTGGAAACTATAAGATTACCATTTCGAGGCAGGCCGCAGGAAAAATAATCAAGGTAGTCGAGACAACCGTCAGCGGCAGGAACTTTACAAGCTTGCCGGTCACGGTGTCAAAATAAAATTACCATTTCATAGAAAAATCAGCAAAATCTAAACAGTCTATGCGGTCGATTCATCGACATACAAAAGCAAGCATGTTTCTGTAAAAGTCAATAATATGCAAAAGGCACCCTTCGGAGAGAGTTCGTTAACTCTTACTGAAGGTTGCCTTCTTAAAGGGGATAAGAATGGGATTGGACGTGCAGCTTTTTGATCGAGATGGTAACTAATTACGTAAGGTTGAAATTAGCCTCAACCGCATAAGTTGGATATGGTATTTTTCAAGAAGGCGAAGTGGCAAAACCAGTGCCAAATAAAAAGTTCCATACCCTTCGCTATATCAAAAAAACAATCCGGAAAGCTCCTCTAAAATGGAAATATATACTATTCCCAATCTACGTTTTACACTCTATTTTTTTCCTTCCTCATCGATTACTATAAAAATAGTAAAAACAGTAAAAAATTATCAAACAAGGGGAGTTTTCACATCGTGATGAAAAAGGGTTGGGTATGGCTGTTTGTCCTCGTTTTGTGTTTGGCTGGTGTCGCACCAGCGAAAGCGGATAATGATACAACACCGCTTATTCTGAAAAGCACTTCAATCAGCGCGACAGAATTACACTTTGGAGAGAGAATTAACATTCGATTTGTAGTCGAAGAAGATTATGAGTCGGGGCCATTTGAGGATGCTGATATTAATCTAAGGCATAGTTCTGGGAAGGAATTTCCTAGCATGATGCGCTATATCGGTAATAACACATATGAGTTTTCAGCGCTGGCAGACCATTTTATTTACGGGGACTGGCATGTTGAAGATATCAGGCTGTATGACAATGCCATGAACAGCAGGACCTATGACACCAGTTCACCTCTGATATCTAAATTGAAATTTCGGATGCTGGACGGGGAAACAACGATTGATACGACTCCTCCAGTCCTTACATCTCTAAACCTTAGCAAAACGACTGTGGTTCCAGGTGACAAGGTAATTGTAACAATCGGATATAAGGATGCCAGCGGGCTTTCCCATGGTTCCCTAAGCCTGCGCCATATCCAGACCGATGACTACCCATTATTCTCGGATATCCGCTACAATAGCACGACTGGCAAGTACCAGGCCGAAATCACGATTCCGAAGTATGTACGAAACGGTACGTACGATGTCGGGTATGTTTCTCTTACGGATAAAAAAGAGAACGAAAAAAGTTATTGGGCCATCCGTGATGCGTTGCTTGCCAATACCAAGCTGACAATTTCAGGAGCCAGTTCTGACTATACTGCACCCGTTTTCCAAGAAGTGACCCTAAGCAAAACCCAGCTTTATCCCGGCGACACGATTGACGTTGTGGTAAAGGGATATGACAGCGGATCGGGTATTAAAGAAGCAGAGATCTCTTTCAGGCAGAAAGGTTCCGAGAACACGTTCAATTATTTCTGGGACACTCTTTCAGAAGGAAGCTCAAATAAGGAATGGAAGGGGACACTGCAAGTTCCTGCCCATGTCCAAGAGGGCATATATGAAATCAAACAAATCTATTTGGCCGACCAAGTCGGGAATAACAAGTTTGTCCTGGATAATGAAACCCTTCCAACTGTAAAAGTACTTCCGTTTTACACGGGTGTTGCATCAGGCTCGATTTTAAAAGGAGCTTCTTTTGATCCGAAAGCAGGAGTCAGAGCCTTTTCAAATGCGGAAGGTGACCGGACTGAGGATATAGTAATGAAGGGTTCGGTTGATTCCGCAACCAATGGTCTCTATTTGCTTTCCTACTCTGTTAAAAGTAATCAATTTCCAAGTTCCAATGGGTCCGGTACCCATTATTACAACTCTTACAGATGGATGACCGTAAACGACCAGCAGGCGTTGGACCCGGTTTATTTTAATGAAAATGTGAAAATAGGAATCCCGACCAATAACCCAGTCAGCCTGTCGGACGGAAGCACGGTGAAAACTATTTCAACATCGACAACCGTGACAAAGGATGGCTCATATCAAATCAGCACAGGCACAACACAAACATCGAGCGCCAATCGTCTCATGTCCTTGACCCAAACAAATACGCTGTCTCAAACTGCAACCAAGAAAACACTGAAGTTCGTAATCGACCGGGTAAAACCGGCAACACCAGTCCTGAATACAGTCTACAGCCAATCGGTAGCGGTAACCGGTAAAGCGGAAGCCTATTCGACTGTGAAAGTTTTGAGTAATGGAAAGTATCTCGCCCAAGGCAAAGCGGACTCAGCCGGCAAGTTCTCAGTTCGCATCCCTAAACAGCGGTACGGAACGAAAATCTCTGTCCAGGCAACCGACCGGGCCGGAAATATCGGCAGTGCTTCTGTTAAAACAGTGCTGTATGTGCCAGGTCTGGATCCTGTCAGCAATCTTTCAACCTACGTTACCGGAAAATCTTTTGCAAAAAGCAAGTTAAAAGTATACTCCAATGGGGTGCTTATCAAGACTGGCTATGCAGATTCCTACGGAAATTACAAAATTTTTATCGCAAAGCAGGCTGCGGGCAAAGAAATAAAAGTAATCGAGACTTCAGTCAGCGGCAAGAACTTCACTAGCCTTCCAGTGAAGGTGTCCGATAAAATCGCACCAGCCGCTCCAGTCGTCAATAAGGTTACCACATCGAGTGTCTATATAACCGGAACCGCGGAAAAGAGTGCCACGATTTTGGTCAATGTCGGAACAAACCAAATTGCTTCTGGAAAAGCAACAACAACAGGAACATTCAAAATCGCCATTCCAAAGCAAAAACTTGGGACAATCCTGACAGTCTATGCCGTCGACGCATCGAAAAACAAAAGCAAGCCAGCTACTGTAAAAGTACAATAATAATCAAAAGGCACCCTTCGGAGAGAGCTCGTAGCTCTTGCTGGAGGGTGTTTTTCCTAAAGGGAATCGAAGGTAGTTATACGCTAATAGCCTTGCTTATTTTCCTTACTAGTAATTTCCGTGCACACATAGCCATATAGCCTATGCTTCCGGTAGCTATTTATCACTAATTTTTTCATAAAGAGGTAGTAGGAGTCTGACCCGGGCTATACAAAATAGTCATGCTCATGTACCGAGCTAGTTATTTTTCGACGTACGCATGGTCATATAGCTATTCCTCCGATAGCCCTTAATCACTAATTTTTCACTGAGAATGTAGTACGGGTCTGACCCGGGCTATACGCTAAATAGTCATGCTTATGTACCGGACTAGTAACCTTTCCGCGCACGTATAGTCACATAAGTATGCCTTGTCCAGTATATCTCTTGTAAAGGATAAATTTATCGATGCATGGTATTTTTAAGCGCATGTTTTGCGACCTTTCAGTTTGATTTTTAAAAGAGTAAAGTACCTTTTGTCCTTGGAGAAATAGGATTTAGGGGGAGATTGTTATCGTTACTAAAAAGAACTTATTGATTTTAATAGCAATTTTAATGCTGACTAATATCGCTACTCTTTCATATTTTTTGGAAAAAGAACCTAAGCATTATTCTTATGTATATATGAGCGGAAAAGGTCCGAATTGGAGGGTAGATGACTATGTAATTTCCTTTCTGCCTGGCAACCACTTTAGCTTCGGAGGAGGGACCCTATCCTATATTGGGTCAGAAGATACCCCTATTGGAAAAACAAAGGTGAGATTTGAGGTATACGACCACGACGATACTAATTTCGCTGGCGGAATAAATGAAAGCGAGGAAGAAGCCACTAGTATGCACATGGGTGGGGGAGAAGGACCCGAAACGAACCCGCCTTCTATTAGAGAGATAGAAAAATGGTATGTACTTATAAGATGGGCAGGTAAGGAAGAAAAGATTGAATTAAACATAGGTCCTTCGTTAAAATAAGAACGGTTGCTAAGAGCGGGAACGATTCTGGTCCGCCGAAATCCTTGGCAAACAAGAACGGTTCCAAGGTTACCGAGAATTGATGCGAGGCGTAATCCTTTAGGAATAGACGCATTTATGTGTAAGGCATTTTTCCAACATTATATGGACAGGTAGGACAAGTTTGTGAACTATTTGAGCATCAAGAGTTATTTCTCCATAGCCTTCCTACATCAAGCGGGGTAATTACTTGCCCATTAATTTTTTTATGAATTAAGGGTTTACTAAAAGGGTCATAAGTTCTATTTTCCTCATCAACAAATCGGGACCGAACACGGATATCCACACCAAGAATGCTTTCAACCTTACTTTGATAATTCATTGTCATTCACCTTCAATTTTGAGTAGTTCTTTTTAGTATCTATTCTTGTAGAAAAACAATGCGTTTTTGTAAAATTTTTACGGTGGACATATTTAAATTCCCCTTCGTGTACCGGGTACTGGGATTAATGGAATATACAGATTAAACAGGTTTGGTCCAGTAGCATTACAAATATACAGTGGAATGCTTTTTTATATTGGTTTCCTCTCGGATTCCGAGAAAATTATCAAGTCAACGCGGAGCCAAACCCCTGTAAGTACGCATAAAACCTATAAAGCGCTGCAAAAAACTTAAACAGTGTTACATAAACCTTAAACAGTGTTACGTAAAACTTAGAATGTGGTCAATAAAACTAAAAAAACTAAAAAAGCCCGAAAAAACATGCGGCAAATACGAATCGTACTCCTAGTCCCAGTGGAATACGTCAAATTTCCATTGCTATTATAAGGTAAGGCTTAATTAGAATGGTGGTAAGTAGTAATAATTATGGAAGAAGTTACTTCTAGTTGGCTTTCGCTGAAGGACTTAGCCTTCAGGGTTCTGCTTGTTCTTTTAATAGAACAATTTTCTGCTTTATCGGACTAATAAAATTTTTATCGCTCCAATTAGAAATTTATCGGTCTAGGAAAAGTTTTATAGGTCAAACCAGACCCTGTGCCGCGGCCAACTCTTAAAAGCACCACCAGCAGTGTAGAGGCGCCTAGAATTTACGTCTGAACGGGATTCAAAACTAAAAACGCCGTATTCTCGTTCAGCCTGTCAAACAGGTCGGAGTCTGGGCCGAATGCGTAAACTGGAACATCGACACCTGTATACTGTTATCCAAACCTAAATTAGAGCGGGGATGTCTTATGAGTTATCCGTTTGATTGTATTACAGACTTCATTTTCGTAGAATCTGAACTTTCCCCAGCCGATGTGATTTTGGTCCCCGGAGCGAACCATCCGCCACTAATGGAAAAAGCAGCAGCTTTGTATCATCAAGGATTAGCACCTTACATACTTCCATCGGGAGGGTATAAACAGCACGTGGGTACTACTGAATGGGAGTACTTAAGAAATTTAGCCATTGAAAATGGAGTGCCTGAGGAAGCAATTTTAAAGGAAGACAAAGCACAACACACATTGGAAAATGCCCGTTTTTCATTGGATGTCCTTAATAGAGAGGGAATTCCTTACCATAAAGATATAATCGTTTGTAAAGCAGGTCATTCACGGAGAGCGTTATTGTGTTATCAGCACGAGTTCCCAAAAGAAACAGAGTTTCTTGTCTCTCCCGTTATAGATAGGTATGGAATTACTAAAGAAAATTGGTTTTTATCTGAAGTAGGAATAAGCAGAACCATGACTGAAGTGGCGAAGATAGGCAAATACTTCGGTAGCTTAATTCCGGACTGGGTAAATACTAAATAAATTTGTTACGTATATAAATGTCTAGGGCGGTGAGCCAGGGTGCATGAAGATCGAAAAAAAATGAACGAGCAACAAAAGGCTAGATTGGCCATGTTATTACAAAAACAAAAACAGAAAATAGAAGAACAAGAACGAATGCGTTCGGAAGCAGAGGTTTTAAATTGTTTTGATAGAAGAGAAGATGTCTTTATTTTAACTAAAGAAGATGGAGATCTAATTATGGATGAGTTTGTTAAAGTCTTTCCTATAGCTGAATGGGGCAGAGTAGATTGGGATAGGGTTCAAAATAAGGTGAGAATAGAAGA
This sequence comes from Bacillus sp. FJAT-18017, assembly GCF_001278805.1. GTDB lineage: Bacteria > Bacillota > Bacilli > Bacillales > Cytobacillaceae > Bacillus_D. The sequence continues at coordinate 977,302 of NZ_CP012602.1, forward strand.
TTGGACTATGGAGTCAATTCAGGATGTATTAAGATTATTAAGATCCCAAGGTTTTGATCTTAATCAGACAGCATATTTAATGGGCTCAACCGGAAGTTTACCGAATGTCAAATCTAGTGTTCAAAGAATCCTTACAAATCTAGATGAACTTACATGGATTGGCTGGGATCAAATTATTTATTGTCCAAATTCAAAGTATGTTATTGAAAGCTTTCATGATGGTGACTTAACAATAGGTTGGTATTGATTAATTGAGCATGAACATATTGCATTTGCGAATAGTATAAAAGCTAAATTTGATTTTGATTTGTATGCAAATCCGTATAATTCAGATGACTAAACATCATCAATATCTGGAGGAATTAGATTGGAGAATGGAGGATTTGTTTGGGCTCTATTTGTAGCAACTAGTTCTGGAAGGTTTCCAAATTTTTATCCTGTAGGAATTTATTCTTCTGAGTACAAGGCTAAGGAAGAGCTGGAACGTTTGCCAAAGGACAACAATTATCAGCTTTTAAAATTACCGATGGATCATTTTTTCGGGTACTACAATAAAAAAGGTCAGTTAGTTGGTATGGATAACATTCAACACTGGCACTATCATTACCAGGATGATAATTAAATATTCCTATTTGAAGGAACGGTGTACCATTCCTTTGTAGATAAGGAGAGTGAGTATGAAAGAATCAAAACCCAAGATACTTATTGTTGGAACGTTTCATATGGGCAGTACACCTGACCTGATACAAACTGGTTTAGATAATATCTTATCCCCGCAACGGCAAGCTGAAATAGCAGAAGTGATTGTGAATTTGAAAAGATTCGAGCCAAATAAAATTGCGGTCGAGGTTGAAAAAGAAAGACAAGCAGAGATCAACAAAAGCTACCAGGATTACTTAAATAACTCCTTTCAAGTAAAAGTGAATGAGTTGCACCAAATAGGTTTCCGGCTAAATGCAGAAATGAAAAACAGTGAAATTTTTGCCGTGGATTGGATGAGGGATGTAGGACAAAAAGGAATTGGAGAGGTGATGGAATGGGCTAAAGCCAATCAGCCGGAACTGTTTAAACGTATTACTGAAACGTACCTCCCTAATATCGCACCCGACTTTAATAACCAATCAATTTCGGGCATATTAAAGATGTGTAATGATAGAACTCGATTAAACCTGGAACAAGAAATGTATATGAATGTTGCCCGTATAGGCGAGGGCTTGAACTACATGGGGATAGAGTGGCTAAGATGGTGGTATCAACGGAATTTAATCATATTCTCTAACATTACCAGACTAGCTAATACTAATGACCGTATTCTCTTGCTCATCGGTAGTGCTCACGTCTATTTAATAACCCAATTCCTATCAGAAAGCGGCCTATTTGAAATTGAAGATCTAAACAAGTACATATAGTTACTATTGACCTCGGGGAAGATGGTTACATTTAGAAAATCAGGTGCTTTTTTTCGGGGGATTAAAACGTTTTTAAAAATTCTTATGGTACAAATGTAGCTTTGTTCATCAAAGATAGTGATGTTATGCTGTTAAAAAGGGGGAAAATAAATGATATTAGAAGCTGTTATGCTGCAAGTTAAGGAAGGTATGGAAGCGGAATATGAAAAAGCGTTTTGTGAGGCTTCCAAAATTATTTCTTCGATGAAAGGGTACATATCTCACGATTTACAACGATGTATTGAAGAAGAGGGGAAATATTTACTTCTGGTTCAATGGGAATCATTAGAAGACCATACAGTTGGATTTAGACAATCAAATGAGTACCAAGAATGGAAAAAACAATTACATCATTTTTATGACCCATTTCCGATAGTTGAACATTTTGAGAGGGTCGATATTTAATTGTTGTTCCTGAATTAACAGCGGCATTGTCCAAGAAGGATTAATGCCGTTTTTGTTTAACTGGTCATGTTGAAGAAGGATTCCCCTGTTGGAAGGTTGAATAATAAATAAGGTATTTATTATTTTTGAAACTAATTTAGGAGATTATATGAGTTATAAAATTGTGTTTTTCGATGTGGATGGGACTATTACAAATCACAAAGATGGCAGCATTCCTATCTCTACAATTGAAGCTATAAAAAATTTAAAACGCAAAGGGTTAAAGGTTGTGGCTGCAACAGGAAGGCCACTCTCAATGTGTCAGGAACTGCAAGAGTTAGGAATTGAAACATTTATTACAGCAAATGGTGGTTACGTGAAACACATTCAAGAGGTTATTCATAAAGTACCGATGGATAAAACCATCATTCAAGAAGTTATAGAATATGCAAAGTTAGAGAATAACGGTTTGTCGTTTTATACTGAAGGATTTAGTATGAACGGCGTAACAGAGACGGAAATATTAACGGCCTTAAAGGAAACGTTGTCTCTAAACGAGTATCCCGAAACTCGCCCCTTTATCCACGAAGACGTATTCTTATTGTGTTTGTTTGCAAATGATGAAACAGTTGAGAAGTATAAACAAAAGTTTCCCCACCTAGCATTTAAAAGATGGCATCCTTATGTGTTAAATGTATTGCAGGAGGATGTTTCAAAGTCTTTAGCTATAATGAAAACTTTAGATTTCTTTGGTTTCGATAAGTCGGAAGCAATCGCTTTTGGTGACGGTGAAAATGATATTGATATGTTGGAATTAGTAGGGTTAGGTATAGCAATGGGGAATGGAAATGAAAAATTGAAACATGTTGCAGATTTTGTTACAAAACCATCAAGTGAAGGTGGAATTGAATACGCATTAAAACAATATGGAATTATTTGACCATTTAAATAAGAAAACTGAGGTGAAATATGAAAGAAAATATAAAGGACACATTTAATAACCTTGCTAGTATTTACGAAAATACAGTGGATACGACAAGCTTGTATAATAGCGAATATGAAAGACCTGCGATGTTAAGTCAGTTACCACAAAACTTAAATAATATGGATATCGTCGATGCTGGCTGTGCAGCTGGTTGGTATACTCAACAATTAGTCAACAGGGGAGCGAATGTGATTGCAACTGATATTAGTCCAGAGATGGTGAGTTCTGCTAAAAGGCGTGTTGGGGACAAGGCCACTGTTCTTTGTTTAGATTTAGAGGCTAACTTGCCATTTAAAGATAACTCTTTTGATTTCATCATAAGCTCATTAACTCTTCATTATATTAGGGAGTGGGGTCCTACTTTTAGTGAATTTCAAAGAATTCTAAGGCCTAAAGGTGTATTCTTGTTTTCAATTCACCACCCATTTACAGATATAAAACTACTTCAGGATGCCAACTACTTCGGTACTGAATTAATTATTGACAAATGGATCAAAGAAGGAAAGTCATTTGAAGTCCCCTTTTATCGAAGACCTCTTAACATAATTTTAAATGAAACTCTGAACTGCTTTTCGATTGAAGAAGTCATTGAACCTCTACCCACAACGAAATTCAAGGAACAAGCACCGGAAAAATATGAAATGCTTCTGAAAAGTCCCAATTTCCTCATTATCAAAGCTATTGTGAAGTGATGTTTTGAGATACCGCTGCAAGTGGAACACCCAACAACGATGTGAATTGTAACTTGTTTTACGAACGGGCAGGTAAAAATTATTGCGTTAATAAAGAGTTGAGAAACAGCAATGCAAGAATGTTTTCTTATTTTAACAGCCCCTAAATGAAAGTGCCCTCAAATCCCAGAGAGCACTCGTTTTATTAAAAAATCCTAAATACATTTTAATTTTTATCCAAACCTAGTGTTTGTTTCATTTTTGCAACTGCTTGATCAAGCGCCGCATCTTGAACAATCGGTTTGTCCGTATCCCACTGTTCCCCTTTAGGTAATTCGAATTGGAAACCTTTGCAATATGGTGCTGGACGGCCCATTAAATACTCAACAATTTCCTTTCCAATAAATTCTCTTGCTTCTTCAGGTGTTCGTTTCCCTGTAACGATCTCATGCATCATATTTAACGATAGGGTATTGGCACCTTCGTTATCACAGTGAACAGAGACTTCGCCTTTTGTACGATCAATTACAATACTTCCTTCAAGTCGTGCAACCAATCCTGCCTTATCTGCTGGTACATGATAATCGATAAATTGTTCAAGGACATCCGTATGTGGCTCTGGGAAATCATGTGGAACCTCATCACGGTAAGCAATGGTTCGTTTCCAAGGGCCATTATTGTACCAGATTAATCGGCTGGGAGTGACTTCATTCGGAGGGCCATAAAATTCAATGGTATTTTGGGCGGCCATTTTTGATGTAGCAGGCCATTTCTCAATAATGGTTTGTACTGATTCCACATCGACTATACCAGTTGACCCCTTATCTCCACCATTTCGGGTAGCATGGAGTTTCATATTACTGGCCATTGCTGTTGCTGCCAATTTTAATCGTGCTTCTACTGGAGCCTTACTTGCACCTGTTTGATTTAAGTTGTTAGTCATGTTGAAAAATTCCTTCTTTCCATCTTACAGTACTCTTCCCAATGCAAGGTATATTAAACAATGTTTTACTATAGGGGGGCAGGGTATAAAAATAACAAGTCCTTAGATGAAAAATAAGAATTTGCTCTCCGGGAAGTAAATTTAGTGCTTAGGAAAGGAGGGGCCACTATGGCAAATAAACAGAGCATTAATGACCATCGCTCACATAAAAATCATGCTAAACATGATGTCCAAGAAGCTGAGGGAAGTGTAGAGGATAATAGGCATGTAAACCAACTCGGTATTAGCAATCATGGAGACCAGCATGAGCATCCACACCACAATCATAACGGTCACGAACACCCTCATGACCATAATAACCATATCCATGAAGGCAGTCATACGGACCATCAACATGATCCAGCCAACCATGACCATCAAGAACATGCGGGACACGCCGATCACGCCGATCATTCAGGACATGCGGGTCATTCGGGGCATCATGCCCATATGGTATCAGACTTTAAGAAACGCTTTTGGATCTCTTTAGTAATAGCTGTACCTATTATAATTTTGTCGGATATGACTCAAATGATTTTTGGCTATGAAATCAACTTTCCGGGTGATTCGATAATCTTATTCCTTCTATCAACATTCATCTTCTTTTATGGGGGTAAACCATTTTTACAGGGTGCCTGGGATGAACTAAAGAGCAGAGCCCCGGCAATGATGACGCTAATTTCGTTGGCGATTATCACGGCCTATGTATATAGCTCACTGACAACCTTTTTTATTCAGGGCAGTGACTTCTACATGGAATTGGCCACCCTTATTGTAATCATGCTGCTTGGCCACTGGATTGAAATGAAGTCGATTATGGGTGCATCGAAGGCTTTGGAGGAACTAATTAAAATAATGCCCAAAGATGCCCATAAGATTAATGAAAATGGAGATGTCGTAGAAGTATCAGTAGATGAATTGCATCCCGGTGATAAAATACTCGTCAAGTCAGGAGAAAAAATCCCGATTGACGGCAGTATTTTTGAGGGGGAATCAACTGTTGATGAATCGATGTTAACAGGGGAATCCGTTCCCATTGAAAAGAGCCCTGGCATGGAAGCGATAGGGGGCTCTGTGAATGGATCAGGTGTATTAAAAATAACTGTTAACAAGACTGGAAAAGACACTTATCTGTCCCAGGTTATTACATTGGTCGGGGATGCGGAAACGACAAAGTCGAAAGCACAGGGATATGCGGATATTGCAGCTAAATGGCTATTTTATGTGGCGGTCGTTGCTGGTATCATTACCCTTGCCTACTGGTCCGTCACGGGTGACTTTGAATTTGCACTGGAACGTATGGTGACGGTGTTGATAATCGCTTGTCCTCATGCGCTTGGTTTGGCTGGTCCATTAGTAACATCGCGGTCGACTGCGATAGCGGCGAAAAAGGGATTATTAATCCGTAATAGGATTGCTTTCGAAGGAGCCTATAAAGTAGATCGGGTTGTTTTTGATAAAACAGGTACATTAACCGAGGGTAACTTTGGAGTAACGGATATCTTTCCTGTTGAAGGGGTAAGTGAGGAAGAACTTATAACCCTGGCTTATTCAGTTGAAACCCAATCTGAACACCCAATTGCAAAAGGGATTGTGAAGGAAGGAAAAGAACGGAATCTAGAGCTGTTTGAGGTAAAGGATTATCAAAACTTAACTGGTAAAGGTTTGACAGCTAAAGTCAATGGTGCGGAAGTCTCTGTCATAAGCCCTGGTGCTATGAAGGTAAATAATATTCTTTTTGACGAAAAGACATATGAAAGGCTGGCCGCTCAAGGCAAAACAGTCGTTTTTGTTGTGAAAGATGACAGCCTGCAAGGGATGATTGCCTTGGCTGATATCATCAGGGAGACCTCCTTTGGAGTTATCAAGGCATTGCGTGAACAAGGCATTGAAACAGTTATGATGACTGGTGATAACAGCAGGGTCGCCAATTATGTAGGTGAACAATTAGGACTTTCAAAAGTGATTGCAGAAGTATTGCCACACGAGAAATCCAACAATGTAAAAGAATTAAGAAAAGGCGGGAAGAAAGTTGCGATGATCGGAGATGGCATTAACGATGCCCCTGCTCTCGCAGAAGCAGACCTTGGTATAGCAATTGGGGCCGGGACTGATGTTGCCATTGAAACAGCAGACGTTGTTTTAGTAAATAGCAACCCAAATGATATTTTAAATATTTTCAAGCTGTCCAAGGCAACTTCCAGAAAAATGATGCAAAACCTGGTGTGGGCTGCCGGATACAACATTATTGCCATACCGCTGGCTGCGGGCGTTTTGATTAATTGGGGAATTGTTATTACACCGGCCATAGGGGCAGTGATTATGTCACTAAGTACAATTATCTGTGCAGTTAATGCCCAGTTGTTAAAAATCGATTAATGAAAGGATGATTCTAATGAAACCTAATAAATTTTTTACCACTATAACATCGCTAATTATGGCCCTGATTTTAACAGCTTGCGGTGGAAACAATGAGCCAGCACCACCAAATGATGGCGCAGATAAAAAGACGGAATCTCATGAACATATGGAAATGAACCATTCAAGTTCAGGTGAAGTTCCCGAAGAACTAGAAGTTGCAAAAGATCCAACATACCCAGTTGGAAGCAAAGCTGTTATGCATGCGAAACATATGAAGGGAATGGACGGGGCAGTCGCAACAATAGCAGGAGCCTACAATACAACAGTCTATTCAGTTTCATATACCCCAACAACTGGCGGTGAACGAGTAGAGGACCATAAATGGGTCATTCATGAGGAAATTGAAGACGCAGGCGAAGAACCATTCCAACCTGGCGACGAAGTCAAATTGAAGGCGGACCATATGAAAGGTATGGATGGAGCTGCTGCTGTTATTGATTCAGCCGAGGAAACAACGGTATATATGGTTGATTTCAAAAATACCGAAACAGGAAAAGATGTAAAGAACCATAAATGGGTTATAGAAAGTGAACTGTCGCCGAACAAATAAATTCACATAAAACATCCCCCTCTTTTAATAGCGTTGTATTTCTATTAAGAGGGGATTCTTTTATTTAATAATACAGTTTCAATTTCCTAGATTTGAAGAATGCTCATATTAAGGATTAAGAAACCTTTTGTTGAATTCCTTATTAAGCTAAAGATTGCTAGCTTTAATTGGATACAGAGCAGTTAGTTTTGCTTGTCACTCCTTGAAGGAAGTTTCATATCACCATACTTGTTTACATTATTAGCAAGCCATATATTGAAGAATGATACAACAATATCTACCCTCGATGGGCTTATTTTATTAAAAGAAAGAGGAGAATGATTTGGATAATTCGGGAGAGAAAAAAGTGACACATAGGTCAACAACGGATAAAGATCGGCTGATTGCCCGATTGAAACGGATAGAGGGGCAAGTACGCGGAATTCAAAATATGGTAGAAAATGACCGGTATTGTGTCGATATTCTGACGCAAATATCCGCAATTAATGCAGCCATGAATAAAGTAGGCCTCCATTTACTAGAAAAGCATACACAGCATTGTGTTTCTGATGCAATAAAAGATGGGAATGGAGAAGAGGCAATTGAGGAATTAATGGAAGTGTTTAAACGGTTTTCTAAGTCACAATAGATGTCAGCCATCGGGAGCTGGTATTATTTTTATGCACTTAGATACAGTAGAGGGGTATTGTGTTTTTTATTCGGAGAGCATAAACAATTATCACTTTTTTGTTGAATTCCTTAAACTGAAGAAGTTTAATAAGAAGGATTGAAATAGCCTTTTATAGAAGTTATTCCCAAACGGATTTAGGGAGGAAATAGTATGTTTTTTGAGTTGACGTATCAGGTTCGTGTTACAGATATGATAGAAGGACATAAGTGGTATCAAACATTTTTGAAAAAGGCTCCTGATTTTATCCCGCACGATGGATTTGCTGAGTGGGAGGTTGTGCCTGGATGTTGGTTACAAGTGGCTGAAGGAACACCTTCTTCAGGCAGCGGGCCTCTTCGTTTGGCTGTTAAGGATTTAGAAGCGGAAAAATTATGGTTAGTTCGTGAATTACAAGTTGAGGACTTTGAAGTGTTTTCTCGGGAGGAAGTCCCAGTAAAGTGGTGCACCTTTTCTGATCCCTGGGGGAACCGTATTGGTTTATTTGAGTACATAGACAAGAAGGAAGAAAGTAAACGGATTGATACTATTCTAGGTAAAGTAGAGATTTAATCCCAACAGAGGCAGGTAAAGAGTTTAACTTTACCTGTCTTTAATTTGTTTAAACCCAGCAAATCCTATTACACTGACCGGTACAAAAATCTAGCTATTGTGAAAACAGTTTTTTTATTGTGCAAACCGTGCAGGATACTGGAAGAAAGGGGGCGAACTAACTTAGATTTATTTTGGCAAAAATCTTAGTAATAGAGGGAGTTTTGTTAAAATAGACCGGCCGAATTTTTAATGGTATTTATTGGTTACCATGTTAAAATAAAACTAATAAAATACTAATCGGGGATGGTTGACTGGGGAATGAATTATAAAAATGCTGTGAAGGTTCTAGCTGTTATATTCTTTTTTTATCTTTGTTTTTCTTATGGTCCAGTAGTACTAAGTGGAGCATTGGGACAGGAAAAAGACCCGTTAAAACATCTAGTTGCTGTTACCAAACTTAAATTTGCTTTCAGTGATCTTGAAAAAATAAGAGAAACAGATGACGGCAATGTTGTCTATCTTTCGGAAACCAAGCTTTTAAAAGAAGACTTTGGCATCGTTAAAAAGACTTTAAATGAAAACGGATGGAAATTTAGAGAGCAATTGGGCGCCGGACTGGTTTTTGAAAAAGGTGGGGAAGAGTTATACATCATTACTGAACCGTACTCAAGTGTTTATTACTCGTGGGAACTTCCAAAGTCCGCCCTTAAGGAAAATTAGAAAATTTTTTTAAGGGTGCTCTGTTGGAGGTACTGGTTTAATGGAGTTTGTCCTGAAAAATTGAAAAACTGTCCTGCATAATTTGGGAAATGTCCTGTATTTTTCGGTAAATGTCCTGTATATCGTAAAATCTGTCATGAATATTTTAAAACGTGTCCTAAAAGGCATCAACTTTTTTAAGGTTGCTCTGTTGATCTCAGTTAATTCGGGGTGGAATAGAGTATGTCCTGAAAAATTGGATATTAAGGGGGCTCCTATGAAATTTAAAGAAGTTATAAAGGGTTCATTTGTAATAGTAGGTTACAGTGCTGCTGGAAAGTGGGATGGTGATATTGTCTATCCGATTCCGCAATTATGGGATAGAGCTAAAAACGTTCTTGATGACAATATCAATGAGTTAGTCGGGGTGTGCCTGCCTCCAAGAAGCGATCATTACTTTTATACATGTGGGATTGAAATCGAATCTGTTGATTATTCTAAGGTAGAAAAGGGGATGACATTGCATACCTTTCCTGAACAAAAATATGTTGTATTTAAACATATTGGTCCCTCCAAGAAAATTCCAAACACCTATTGGGAGCTGTGGAAGGTTTTCGATGAGGAAGGATATGCAATAAAAGTGGGCATGCCTGAAATTGAAATCGTGAAAACCAATATGATTGGAAAAGAAGAAAGCGAAGAATATGAGATGGAAATATGGGTTCCGGTTCTATGAAACAAATCAGAATTTAGATTAATCTCTTGATCTTGAAGTGTGATTAATCTTTAAAGAATTGCAGTGCGCCAATCTCCTTTAATTGTTACTGAAACAGTGGCGGCAAGGCCAGTAGCTAAACAGCTAGGAGGAAATAAAGTGGATCCTATGGACATGTCGTTTCCTGAATTATACTACCATCTTGCGGCAGCTCCTTTGTATATTTTTAAGCTGATATTCTGTATTGGCTTTTTAATCTATTCCCGCAAAGACAAAGGATGCTTCTTTTTAATCCCCAAAATTTACTGTGTAGTTTTTATTCTCAATTATTTCGTTGCGCTTTATTTTCGCTTCTTTTATTACTAAATTTTACTCGGAAAACTGACAGTAGAAGGGGGATGATTCCTGTCCTTATCTTAACAGTGGTAAGTATTATTTTAAATATAGCCATTATCCTGTATATCCTTTTTACCCTGTCGACTATTAAGTTTGAGGTAAGGCGTATTGCCAAGCATTTAAACATAAAGGACGACAACACCATGAACAGCGAAGAAGAATACGTCAGTAACGATGAAATTGAAAAGCAACTCGAAATGATGAACAATGGTAAAGAAGGGGAGAGCCGCTGATGTGCGGCTATCCCTTTTGTCTTTTTATGGCTTTTAACCGTGAAGTGAAACGTATGAGTGTTTACTGTATTATCTTGTTCAGCCACATGATCGTTCAGTATGGTTTGGGCTTCCTTTAGTTGTTGCACAGACTGGAATCCCTTTTGAGAAAGACACTGAACAAGGACAGGGGTTAGGTCTAGGCCTAGCCGTGTTACTTCAGTGCTTTCGGGGGTTGCGTAGCAAAAATCCGTCCCCCTAGAGAAAAGGATTGAAGCGGGATTTCAGCTGTATTCGAGAAGGAATGAAACTCAATCTCTCCATTGGCGAGACCTCCAATTGATATTGACTGTCACTAGCGGATTAGTGCTATTCGGATGTCACGAAGAAGGATTTGACATAGATTGTCCGAAATATCGGACAACCCTCTAGCAATCTCAATTGCTTGTTCCCCATTTTCCTGACTGCCTGTAATCGCAACAAAGCCAGTATTATCCCCTAAAACCTGAAACTGGCTATTGCATTTGACTACAACCACCAATTCGTAGAATGCGGTAAAATCCTAGGGATTGATGTACTGGACCATGTTATTGTAAATGCAGACCGAGTATTACAGCATGAAAGAAAAGGGATATATCTGAATCAGAGAGGGAGAGCAATCTCCCTTTTTTCTCATTTTGTATATAGCATACATAGTTATATTATATTGTAAATCTGTATACAATTTGTTTCTTACCGAGCTCTCTTGATCTATTTTATTCCATTTCCTGAGGACTCCTTATATAAATGATTTTCTAATCATTTTTTAATAATTCTCTAACTATCTATTAGTTTTTGGATAGTACATTACATAGTAATACATGTATATTTGGAGGAATTATTAATGAAAGTTGTAATTGTACCGTCAGGATTTAAAGAATGTCTAGATGCTGAGGAAGTCGCTTTAGCCATGGCACGAGGAGTGAGGAATTTTGATCCGTCTATTGATTTTGAAGTGATTCCGATGATTGATGGAGGAGAAGGCTTTGCAAAAACGATCATTAACATAAAAGGTGGAGAATTAATTTATAAAAAGGTGACAGGGCCAGTCGGCAAGAGGATCAAAAGTCATTTTGGTATTTTTGTAGAAAATGGTAAACGTACTGCTGTCATTGAAATGGCAGCGGTAGCTGGATTAAAGTTAGTACCCCGTAATCAAAGGAACCCTTTAAAAACAACGACCTAAGGGGTAGGAGAGTTAATCCTCGCTGCGCTTGATGTAGGGGTTGACAATATTTTAATCGGTTGTGGGGATTCTGGTACATCAGATGGTGGAGCAGGAATGGCGCAAGCTTTAGGAGTTCTTTTCTTGGACAAGAAACAACAAATCGTCGAAATCAAGGGTGGAGAAGATTTGTTAAAGGTGAATTCTATCGTGACGACTCATATAGATAGACGATTACAGGACGTTTCTATTAATGTTGCGTGTAACTGGAAGAATATTTTATGTGGAGAAGAAGGCGTTGCACGTGTATTTGGACCTCAAAAAGGAGCGACTCCAAAACAAGTTGAGCAATTATCATTAGCGTTAGAACACTATGCGTCTTTAATTCAAGAAGCATTGGGGATTAATGTTCGTTCGTTGCCGGGCAGCGGTGCATCTGGTGGATTAGGTGCAGGACTAATTGCATTTACAGGAGCCATATTACATCCACGATTCGATATAATTACGGAATATATAAATATAGAAGAAAAAATTTTAACAGCGGATATTGTGTTCACTGCAGAAGGCAGTTTGGATTTCCAAACCCCAAATGGAAAAATTCCTGCAGAGGTTGCAAGAATTGCAAAGAAATATGATATTCCGGTAATTGCCATTACTGGAACAATCGGTAAAGGAGCAGATTTAAACTATCATGCAGGGATAGATGCCTATAGTAGTATTATTCCAAAACCAACATCTTTGGAGAATGCAATAAAAAAAGCACCGAAATGGATAGAAGAAAGTACGGAGTCAGTATTACGACAAGTTTCGATTGGTTGGGAAATGGCACAAAGAAGGAATCTTTTAGAAAGCGTTTACTAAAAATGATAATAAGAATAGAGAAACAAGCTGAAAAGAATAACAGAATCAAACAGTGGATCAATCAATTATCGACGAGGTCATTAGTGATTGTCAGCTTACATGTCCTAATCTTAGTCTTCATCGTAATGATTGATGGTCTGGACTATGATGCAAAGATATCCTTGTTTGCCTTTTTATCAGCAATGACGTTATGGATCACCACTAAAATACCGGCTGGATTTGTGGCTATTTCACTTATTATGTTCATTGTTATAATGGGTGCAGAAAACCCTAGTTTGTTATATGATTCGTTATCTGAAGAAGTCGTATGGTTAATGGTAGGCTCTTTTATTGTGGGTGAAGCTGTTAAGCAGTCCCAGTTAGTAGAACGATTAACCGGATTTATATTGAGAAAGTTTCAAAAAAAAAGTAATGTGCTCCTTGGGGTAAGTTCGATTTTATTTGCATCCGTATTTTTCATTCCTTCTACCTCAGGTCGAGCAGCGTTATCAATGCCTATCATTCAACAGCTGAGTATAAAATTTTCAACTAAAGAACAAAAAGTGTTGGCTATTTTAGCTCCTGTGATCATTTTAATGAGTACATCAGCCACTTTAATAGGGGCAGGTTCTCATTTAATAGGAATTGGTTTACTTGAAAGCACGGTCGATCAAACGATTTCTTTTAGCAGGTGGTTTATTTTAGGAGTGCCATTTGCGATAGTAATTTCACTAGTATCATTGGTTATAATAAAATGGATCTTGTGGCCAAAAAATGAAAAAACAGAAAACGTACAAATGGAAGAAAAAATGATGGTAAAACTGCCGATTAATAGAAAAGAAAAAAAGATCATCATTTTGATTTCATTGTTAATCGCAGGTTGGATGACTGAAAGGATACATGGCTATGATATCGCATTTATTACGATGATCGGTGCAATACTAGTTATGACACCGAATTATGGAATGATTAGTTGGAAACAAGGTATGAAGTCAGTATCTTGGAATTTAATTCTGTTTGTCGCTGCAGCAACGGCACTTGGAAAAGTGTTAGTGGATACAGGTGCAGTAAAATTTATCGAAACGAAAATGCTTCATGTTCTATATTTGTTTGTAGGTGCACCAGAATGGCTGCTTGTACTGACCATCCTGTTGTTAACCGTTTCAAGCCATTTGTATATTACATCACATACAACACGGGCCATCGTTTTTATCCCAAGTTTAATATTATTTAGTGAAACGATAGGGGTTAACCCTTCGACGGTTGTCTTTTTAAGTTTAATAGGCATGAACTATTGTGTGACCGTTCCTGTCAGTTCGAAAGCCTTACTCCTGTTTTATGAGGAAGGTGAAATTTCATATGATGCTAGTAATCTAATAAAAATAAGTGCCATACTCATGCCTCTTTATATATTTATCATGATCTTGTTCTACTTCACTTATTGGCAGTGGATGGGGTTACACTTATAAAGTGAAATTTCAATCAGTGGGGGTTTTACCTAAAGGTATGACCTACGGCCCTCTTTATCCCCCACTGATTGTTAGTCCCACAAGGGAATGACCGAAATGCCCTTGAACCAATCGGGCTTTTACTTGCAGTTGATCCCCCACTTATCCTTTTAATTTTTTTCAAATTCTTGAAGTGGGGGTCTTACTGCCAGTTAATGCGGGATTAATCAGGAGGTGAAAGAATGGATAGTCACATATTAATTATTGAAGACGATGAGGGGATTGCGCGAGCGATTCAACTAGAATTAGAACATGCAGGTTATCAAGTAAGTATTGCGTATACGGGTAAAGAAGGACTATCCATTTTGGAGAAAGAACAAATTGATTTAGTTCTTTTAGATGTCATGATACCTGAATTAAATGGAATGGAAGTGTTAAGACGAATTCGCCGTGAGAATAACGAGATGGTGATTATTATGTTGACGGCACGTGATTCCGTTTACGATAAAGTAAGCGGATTAGATTTAGGTGCGAATGATTATATGACCAAACCATTTGAAATCGAGGAATTGCTTGCACGAATCCGCTCTAATCTTCGGTTTAAGCCTAAGCGTGAAAAAAGGGATGATTCTGGTGTTTACCATATTCACTCCATTTCGATTCAAACAAATACGAGAGAAGTGTTTAAAAACGACTGTATGGTAGATTTGACACCGCGGGAGTATGATCTCCTGTTTTATTTAGTTAAGAACAAAAATCGTGCACTTGAGCGTGAACAGATTTTAAATGAAGTATGGGGAATGGATTATTATGGTGATAAACATGCTGTAGATGTGTATATTCGATATTTGAGAAAAAAATTAACTGACGCGAAGGACGAACCATTTATTCAAACCGTTCGCGGTGTCGGTTATATGATTAAGGATGAATGATGAGATTAAGAACACGTATTCAACTATCGATGGCTGTTGTATTAATGGTACTCATTACGGCCAATACATCGATTTATTTTATTTTCAAAAATTCCGTGATTACTTCTGAAATGAATCGATTAACCAATAAAATAGTAAATACCCTTAAAGAACTCAATACCCATTCCAATTTATCGATGGAACAAGTGTTGCAGGCCTATTTAATTAGTAACGGTATGATTCGTGTTGTGAATAGCAGCCACAATCCTATTATTCAAGTGACAACGAACAATGACTATTTGAATATACCTAGTAAATATGACGATGATCAATTTGAGGAAGTAGTCCAATATAAAGATTCCATGTATGTGGTCGTTTCCATCCCAACCATTAATGAGAACGGAGCAATTGTAAATTTACAAGTTGTTGAGAATGTCGATGCTCTATTTGCTAACATTAATGAATTAAAATGGGTGTTTATATATACAACGATGATTGTCATTATTATATTTTCTTTAATCAGCAGGTTTTTAGGGCGTATGATTTCGTTTCCCATTAAACGTCTGACTCAAACGATGAATTTAATTGAAAAAGATGGATCATTTGAAAAAATATCGATTGCGCATCATACGAAAGACGAATTATCTGAAATGGCCATGACATTTAATCGAATGATTACAAGGTTAGAAAAAAGTTACATAAAGCAGGAACAGTTGGTCTCAGATGCTTCTCACGAACTGAAGACACCTTTAACGGTCATTGATATTTATGTGAAAATATTAAAACGTTGGGGGAAAGAGCGTCCTGATATATTAGAAGAAGCCATTGACTCCATTGGGGCTGAATCAAGCCGTATGAAATATTTAACGGAGCAATTGCTGCTATTAGCAAAATCTGAAGAATGTATTGAAAATGAAAAATGCAAAGTTAACATTGTACCCCTCGTCGAGAAGACGATTCGGCGATTACAGCAAGCTTTTAAGCATGAGATTTATTTAAAAAATGATCAGCGAGAGATTCTTTTGTATATACATGAACCTAGTTTTGTTCAAGTTCTTGTTATTTTGTTAGATAATGCAAAAAAATATAGTGATGATGATATTAAGGTAGAGTTAACAGAATGGGAAGAAAGTGTAAGCATTAAGGTGATGGATAAAGGGGTAGGAATACCATTTGAGGCCCAAGCACATGTCTTTGATCGATTATATCGTGTGGATAAAGCAAGAAGCCGAAAAACAGGAGGATCAGGTTTGGGGCTATCAATTGCAAAGCGAATAGTGGACCAACACAATGGTCATATCACCCTTGAAAGTGTTGAAGGTTGTGGGGCGACTTTTACTGTCACATTGCCAAAAAACGGGGGTGTAGTAACATGAAATTAAAAGTCTGTCTTATTGCGTTTATCATTTTAGGCTTATCTTATTCATTGTTTCTCATTTTTATTAAAGATAATCCTAGGACGATTTCACAAAAAGAAGCTGAAGAAATCGTTGCTAATTTTTACGGAGGAAAGGTAGTAAAGGCAAAGCTAGAACAAGAGAGTGGCAACTATCAACTGATGTTTGAAAATGAGAAAGGGGTTTATAAAGTTTCAGTTGATAGTGAAACGAAGAAAATCAGTAATATACGGCTTGTTGAACAAAAAGAAGACTTGGTTACACTTGAAGAAGCCAAAAAAAATATAGAGAAACAATTAGGTACCCAGGTTAATCAAATAAAAGAAGTGAAGAAAGAAGGGCAACCTTTCGTAGAGGCAACAGTTGAGAAAGATAATAAACATTATCGCATTGAATATGATTTAAAAGAGAAAACCATTGTATCGAATACCGAGGTAATGAGTAATGGAAGCAAACCACTAAATATATCAGAACAGAAAGCAAAAGATATTGCATTACAACAAATTCACGGTAAAATCACAGATTTATCCATTGTAAATAATCAAAATGGAAAGCACTATAAAGTGACAGTGGATGATTATTCAGAAGGTGCCTATGTATATGTTCAAGCACATACAGGAAAAGTATCATCCATTTCATGGTATACGGAACAACCAGACGATGCTGATGATAATAGTATGGATGAGGCCGATGACGATGATGAAAGTAATGACTAGGTACGAAATTATTTGTCCTTAAATGCATGTTCCTGTATAAGTCCACCATTTAATTCTTTCATGATTTAAGGTTTTGAGACGCAAAAAACATAGAAACCTCCTAAAGTACACTTAGGTGTACAAATGTGGCAGGATTGTGAATAACGCCGATAAATTTTGAATTAAGTCCGATATAATTTTAGTTAAGGGCGATAAATTTGCAGATAAAGGCGATAAATTTTTTGTTCAGGGCTATAAGTATAGCGTTCACCCGCCGCATCGTGGAACAACACAGTGAAAAAGAGAAGGAGTGACAGGCACCTAGGCGAACTGTCATTTTAAAGGGGTGAAGAGCTGGAAACTATCATAGAGCAGCTAGCTGAAATAAATAATGAATTAGGCAATCCCTTCCCATATAGTGATATTTATAAAGTGCTAGAAGATTTTAAAAATGAATTTTTGTCTTTATCAGAGGACGAGGACTTTCTAATTGGTGATTTTAATACTTATTGTATGAATATAGCTGGAACTCTAAGTTATGTTTTAGGAGGTAAAATAAATAAAATCCCACAAGGTCAAATTGAGATGCTGAAGGAGTCTTTTTTTGATTTTTATAAACAGTATAAGTTTTTGGAGGAGAAAGTTGAAAACTATAACGAATTTTTTCAGGAATATAAAAACTTTGAACGAGCACGAAGGTTGTTATTAACCTTGTTCTCAAATTAGGTGGGGATGTACATTTGAAATTTGAAAATACTATTAAAACAGAAGACGAATTACGAGCACTTATTGGTTTTCCAAGTGAATTAGCAAATAACAAAGCCATTACATATCTTGATAAAAATTGTGTAGAGTTTATATCGAAATCACCCTTTTTGGTTATATCAACTTCGGATGAATTCGGCTATTGTGATGTTTCGCCAAGAGGTGATCAGGCTGGATTTGTACATATTGTAAGTGAGAAACAGTTAGTGATACCTGAAAGGCCGGGAAATAAAAGAATCGATTCAATGCGGAATATCTTATCCAATCCAAGAATTGGCCTTCTCTTTTTGATTCCCGGGCTGGGTGAAACGTTGAGAGTGAATGGTAAAGCCACTTTGGTAAAAGATGATGAACTACTTCAGAAGATGGCGTTCAATGGAAAAAGGCCGCTTCTGGGCATCGGTGTTGAGGTAGAAGAATGTTTTATTCATTGTGCAAAAGCCTTTAAACGTTCGGGGGTATGGGAACCTAATTCGTGGACGGATAAAGCCTTGTTGCCATCGGCTGCTAAAGCAATATTTGAGCACGCTAAACTCCCTAATACAAGTCTAGAATCCATTCAGGAAAGGCTTGAAGAAGGTTATTCCAAGAGGCTTTATTGAGTAAGTTGATAATGAAATGCCCCTCCCATTGAAGTGAATAAACGGGTTTACTTCAGAGGTGCAAACATAGTAAAACACATAGGGGAAAACGCACTTGAATTTACAGTGCGTTTTCTATTGATTTATCAACATTGTAACGAATTTCAGCCGCTCATTTCGTCCGAATTCACATAGTAAATCACAGGTTATGAAATAATTATTGGGGGTGTGAATTCTTACGCTAACGAGTTCAATAGGAGTAAAGTAATGTCTTGATGAAATAAATAAAAAACAGACAGAAAAAATGATATATTTCTGTCTTTTTTAGTCTTAAAATGAATATGATTGGCCATCAATTGGTACTAACACATTAGACGCAATCCCTTTTTCATTAATAAAGTTCTTCAATTCTTCTCTGGATAGCCCCCAGTGGTTCACTGCTTCCATATGGACAGCAATAATTTTTGCATCAGGGGCAGTATTATGCACTTCATATACATCATCTTTCCCCATGACAAGAGGACCACCTACAAGGAATTGATTATATCCTGCATTGGCCACAATGATTTCGGGTTTATGTGCATCGATGATTTCTTGAACTGCTTCATACCATACTGTATCACCAGTAAAATATATTATTTTCTCATTTGAGTGTTTAAAGACAACGCCACACACTTCACCAGCATGCTTTAAGATTTCACCTCTACCATGTTCGCCTTTTGTTTTAATTAATTGGATTCCTTCAAATACTGTATCCTCTTCTAAAACCTCTACATTTTTGAAACCAGCGTTGCCAATTTCCGTTGCATCTTCATGATTTTGGGCAAATATTTTAATTTCTTTTGGTAATGCTTCTTTTGCAGCATCATCCCAATGGTCGGAATGCAGATGAGTGACAATGACAGCATCGATATTAGATATAATATTGTCCATGGATGTCGGTAGGCTTACCAAAGGATTATTTTGGTCTTCTCTTGGTGCAGGGGGTAAACCCACACCTGTTCCAAAAGGAGGCATAGTTCCTTTTTCCGCTAACATCGGATCAATTAAAAACCTTTTCCCTGCATATTCTACAACCGCTGTTGCATTACGAATGTGATGTATATTCATATATATGAAACTCTCCTTTTCTTTTTTTTGATTTGAAACACTTATTTAGTTTAAACTATGACCAACTAACGAATACATGGGCTAAATAAAGTCTTTCGGCAGTTTCACTTTATTAATGAAAGGATTATTAAAATGTTAGATAAGACGGATATACATATCCTTGATGAACTATCCAAGAACAGTCGTATCACGATGAAAGAATTAGGTGAGAAAGTACATTTGACTGGGCCAGCTACTTCAGCCAGAGTTGCGAAATTAGAGGATAGTGGAGTTATTGAGGGATATACCATTAAAGTTAATCAAGTCAAATTGGGATTTTATATACATGCTTTTCTAACTATCATTACACAGAGCACTAACCATCAGCTATATTTATCATTCATCAAAACGCAGGAACAATACCTTGTACGTAACTATAAAATCAGTGGAGATGGTTGTTACCTTCTTGAGTGTAAATTTCCATCCAATGAATTAATGAATAATTTTTTGGAAGGGTTAAACGAGCATGCAAATTATAAATTATCCATTGTTATTAACAAATAGAGAATGCACTTAAAACAAACGTGTGCTTTATTGAAATAAGATAATACAAAAAAGACTTAGGGTTGAAAATAACTCTAAGTCTTTTTTCCTGTGAAAGATACTGTTATTTTTGTTGTGATATTGATGTTATTTGCCGTGTGATTAGGGCTGTGATTTAACGTTTTGTACCCCGCGAGTAAATCCGTTATGAAGTGAATTGCCTCAGTTATTTAAAGATTTTTCAAAGATAATTTCAAAAAAAGAAGAATAACCGTTTCCTGAAGTAACCGGCGCAAATAATTGAACGAATCTCCATCCATCTTTTGCATGGCTGGCAATAATCTCATGGTAATTCTCTTTCGGTGCATTGTTCCATCTGCTAAGTTTAACCTTAACAAATTTATATTCGTACATGTTTCAAACCTCCCAAACAATTAATCTGTCGCTGCTTTCTTAAGTAAGCACGTATTGAATAACAAAATTGCTGAAAAACAGAATGGCAATAAAATATAGCACCGGATGAACTTCCTTCCCTTTCCCCAACAAAAGCTTCAACAGCGGGTATAGAACAAAGCCAATTGCCATACCATCTGCAATGCTATAGGTTAATGGGATTAACACAATAATTAATAGTGCCGGAAAGCTCTCTGATAAGTCTTCCATAGAAATATGAACGATGTTTTGCAACATAATGACGCCTATTAAAATCAGGATGGGCGAAACTGCGCTTGATGGAACAATTTTAATAATTGGGATGAACAAGACCGAGACAAGAAACAATAGTCCGGTCACTATGGAAGTTAACCCTGTTCTTCCGCCGGCTGTTATTCCAGCTGCTGATTCTACTGATGCAACAGTGGGACTTGTACCAAATATTCCGGAAGCTAAAACCGAAATACCTGTTGCCTGCAGTGCTTTTTTACTGCCTTGAGAGCGGTTCAACATCTTGGTGTGTCCATGGATTAAACCGATATTTTCAAACACAACCACCATGGCAAGAGATAGTGAAGTTAGCCAGAAGACGATATTCCCTGCTTGTGCCCACGATAGTTGCCCGAACACGCCAAAATATGCTTCAAAAGATGGCATTGTAAGGGAAATCCCTTCGAGGTCGGTTCGTCCCATCCAAATTGCTAACACCGATGTAATTACAATACTTAAAAGTAGGTTCCCTGGTACATTTTTGATGAATAATAGAACCGTGATGATCAAACCAATAATTGTGGAAATTGCTGTTGGACTGCTTAAATCTCCAATTGCGAGCAGGGTGTGCTCGGAACTCGTAATAATACCAGCATTGTCAAACCCAATTAATATCAGTAACATTCCGATACCGATGTTTATGGCTTCCTTTAAGGAAGTAGGAATCGAGGTTGTTATAACTTTCGCTATCGGTGTAAAAGCAATGACCACGAAGATCAGCCCTGTCACGAAAACCATCGCCAATGCTTCCTGCCAAGTAAATCCCCCTGATTGAACGATTGTATAAGTGAACATCGCATTGAGCCCCATACCGGGAATCAGAAGAATAGGGGTGTTACTCCAAAAACCAATAATTAAACACCCGAAGAAACTAGTTAATATTGTCGCAATGATTCCTGCCTCCAGCGGAATACCCGCTTCAGCCAATATCGTTGCATTGACAATAATAATGTAGACTACGGTTATATATGAAATAAAACCAGCAGAAAATTCTTTTGAAAGTGTCGTACCATGTTGCTGTAATTTAAATAGATGTTCCATGTTTATCTCCTTTAATTGTCTAGCTCCAGCGCCTATCGCCTAGCGAACTTCAGGCCTCCTCCCTACGATAAGTCATCATCGAATCGCTATCGCTCTTCGTGATTCCTTTATCTCAGTCGAAGCCCCTCCAGTTTGTACGGCGATGACCAAGGCGCTTGCGCTTTTCTTGTTTTCCGTTCGTTATCGTAACATGGACATCTCTATATGAAAAATATATAATTTATATGAAAACCATATATTTTTTAAATGAAGGAAGATAACGATGGACATTAAACAATTACGGTATTTCATAGCGATAGCTGAGGAAAAGAATATAACAGCCGCTGCAAATCGGCTTCACATGTCTCAGCCGCCTCTTAGCATAGTGTTGAAGCAATTAGAGGATGAACTCGGTGTAAAATTGATTGAGAGAAATGGAAAGAGTATGGAGTTAACCGATAAGGGACATATACTCTATCAACGCGCCCGGCAAGTAGTGAATAGTTTTGAAGAAATTAAAAATGAAATAGAGGATACAGAAGAGGGGAAAAAGGGCGCGCTAAACATAGGAATTAATACACTATCGGTATCAGGATTTCCGGAAATGCTTCAATCCTTTCACCAAAATTATCCCCTTGTGTTGATAAAAATTGTTCAAAATGATTCTATTTATTTAGCTGAAATGGTTAAAAAGCGGGCAATCGAAATCGCTTTTGTCCGTCTTCCACTGGAACATCAAGATTTGACTTATCATCCTCTTATTAATGAACCTTTCATTTTCGTGAGCAAAAATGAGCTAGAAACTATATCCTTGGAAGAAGTTTCACGCATGCCGCTTATTATTCCTAGTACAGAGGGCTTGGGGATCTATAATACGATTCTTGAGGCGTTTGCCAGGCAAAAGCTTCAGCTTACAAAGATTGCTGAATGCTCTGATATGCATGTATTAATGGAATTGGTTCGGGCTGGAATGGGGGTAACGATTGTGCCAAAGTCTGTTTTTGATGTGTACGGGGGAAAAACACTTTACGGGGCACCAATAACCAATGGCAATATGAACTCTTCTTTAGGAGTCATTTGGCTTGAACATCATTTTGTCTCTACACCTGCCAAAAATTTCGTGAAACTGGTAGGGGAATATTATAAACATTTATCACAATAGATAATGAAGATTGGCAACTACAAAAAAAGTTCGTGTAAATTTGTTCCAAAGATAAAGAGTCATTTATAATACTAATAAAGCCAGTTTCCTAAGGAGTTCTAGATATGGAACAAATCACAACTAAGGTTTTATTAATTGCTGCATTTTTAATGGTCGTAACGACGATAGAAACATTAGCGTATTCTACGAGAATATCAGGGGCAAGGGTAAAGTTAATTGCCACTGCCTTGTCTTTATTCAGTTCGTTAGTCATCATTTCAAGATTTTCAACAACGATACAGCAGCCCTTGACAGCTAAACTTATTGCCGAGGCTCCTAAGGCAAATAAGCTTCAATTCATTGAAGAACAATACCGAATTTTAATCGGTGTTACATCGATAGGTGTTTTACTTGGAATCATTTTGTTCCCCACATTTATAAATATTTTTTCAAGAGCAATTGTTCAGCTATCTAAAGAGCGTGGCTCATTAGTTTCACTATTAGTTAAACAATTTAATATTTCAGGTTTTAAAAAAGTCATTAAATGTGTAAGGATACCAAGATGGTCATATCTAGAAGGAATTACTTTAAAGACCATTCCAAAGCGTCTTTTTATTATTAATGTTATTATTTCTGCAGTGTTTACTACCGGTGTTCTTTCCTCGATATATGCTTCAATGTTGGTGCCTAGGGATTTTTCCCAGGCTGCTATGATGTCCTCTGGAATCATTAATGGAATTGCTACTATTCTACTGACCATATTTGTAGATCCAAAAGCCTCCGTATTGGCTGACAGGGTAGTTAATAACCAAAGTCAGTATATCTACCTAAAAAGTTACTCTTTAACAATGGTTAGCTCCAAATTTGTGGGAACCATTGCCGCCCAGCTGCTATTTTTACCTGCTGCATACTATGTCGCCTGGTTCGCTAAGTGGATTTAAGTAAACATCAAATGTGTTTTGAAAATTGGTAGGGGGAGAGGTATGTCTAAAGTGGTTGATACTTTTAAAAATATGTTTTTAGACTTATTTTCTATGGGGAAAGGCTTTGTTTATGGATTCATAATGGTTGGATTGTTTATTGGTGGCTGCACTGCTTTAATATATGGTTTTCTGTTTTTGAAAAACTTAATCTCCTAACAGAAAGTAAGAAAAGCTCTACTTGTACAAACAAAAAAGGTATTTGGCCCCACCTACGCCAAATACCGTGATAGCCACGCATGCTATCCGCCTATATATGATTTCTTGCAAGATCGATCGATTATAATCATACGTTACTAAATATACCCCGGATATGAAAAAGGAAAACCTTTTTACTAAATGAAGAGGTTCCGTGGGTGAATATTGCCTAGTTTACAAACTTTCCATAATCAGGCTTGGCGATTTCGTCAAAATTTCCAACCAGTTTATCTAAACTCTTTGTTAGTAATTCTCCAGACATAGGTAAGCCGTGTCCAGTAACAGCCACAGCTGGTTTTAGTTGCGCTAGCTTAATGACCGATGCCTTTGCGGCCTTCCAATCTGTGGTCAGATACCTTGGTGGTCCACTGATTTCCTGTTCCTGTGTTAAAACCTTATATAGATATTCTTGTTTTACAGTAACAAATGCATCACCTGCTAGTAAGGTCCTGTCATTTTCCCTAAACAAGGAAACATGGCCTGGGGAATGCCCAGGAGTGTGGACCCACTTGAATCCGGTCATACGAGGTACACTCCCGTCAGACGGAAGAGTCTGGATATTTTCCCCTAAGTTGATAGGCTCATTAGGAAACATCGGAGACATTTTGGCTACCATCCCGCCTTCTACCGTAGGATCGGGGTCCGGGTAACTCATTTTTCCAGTAAGGAAAGGCAGCTCTAACTCATGTGCGTAGACAGGAACATCCCACTTCTTGACTAAGTCGATAACGCTCCCTACATGGTCAAAATGGCCATGTGTTAAAATAATTGCTTTAGGACGGGCATTTTCGCCAAAACGTTCTTCAATTACGGAAATGATCTCATTGGCTGCTTCCGGCATTCCTGTATCCACTAAAACAAAATCCTTTGTCCCCGGGCTTCCAACTAAGCATAAATTCACAATTTGATTTGTATAGCAAAATAGATCAGGCAGAACTTCAACCCCTAGTCCACTTGCTACAGAAGTCGTGGGAATATACTTATAATCCTCACCATAAGATATATCTTTATCCATGCTTATACCTCCTTAATAACTTCCAACAAGGCTATATTGCACCAATAGTGATATTCATATACTGCTTAATCTTCATTGAGTGCCGGGCTGACCAGGGCTCTGAAAATCATTCGATTGTTGTCTTTAAGTATCTAAATTGATTATCGTTTGGCTCACATCGAAATCATTAAAAAAGACAAAAACCCCCATTTCTATGAGAGTTTTTGTCTTTTTAAAGGTGCTTTTTTAGTGGCCTCTAAAGAACGAGGACCGATGGATATTGAGTAAGTCTTTACCTAGAGGATTCACTTTAAAATTCCTTAGTATTTACCGAATTCATCATCACTTAATACGATTTGTTGGCGGGATGCTGCCGCTTGTGAGTAAGAGCTTGTTAATTGTTCCTGTGCCAGTTTTTCAAGTACATTCTGGTCAAGATTTAAGCTGCTTAAAGAAGGAGAGTCTTTCAGCTTAAACTGGCTTACCTTATGTTTCAGGGTCTCTGCCTGCCCGGATAGTTCCTCGCTCGCCGCAGCACTTTGTTCCGAGGTTGCGGAGTTGGCTTGGACTACTTGTGAAACTTGGACGATTCCCTGATTAATTTGGCTGATGGCAACTGATTGTTCATTCGATGCAAAAGAGATACCATTGATAAGCTCTGCTACCTTGGCTACATCCTCAACGATCTTAGTAAGGGACGCTGCCGTTTCGTTGGCGATCTTAGTGCCGCCTTCTACCTTGCGGATTGATCCTTCAATCATTTCAGTCGTTTCTTTGGCAGCATTAGCCGATCTCGCTGCCAAGTTGCGTACCTCCTCGGCCACAACTGCAAAACCTTTACCATGTTGTCCTGCCCGTGCCGCTTCGACTGCTGCATTTAAGGCAAGGATATTTGTTTGAAAAGCAATCTCATCGATTACTTTGATTATCTTTGAAATGCTTTCGGAGGATACGTTAATATCGTCCATTGCTTTTAGCATATCGGTCATTTGGGAATTTCCTTCTTCAGCTCGCTTCATGGCTTCCTTAGCCAACAGGTTAGCATTATTCGAACTATCGGCGTTCTGTTTTGTTTGTGTGGAAATTTCCTCCACAGTAACAGACAATTGTTCAATTGAACTCGCTTGCTCTGTAGCACCTTGAGATAACGTTATGCTAGTCTCTGATATCTGTTTTGCACCAGAAGCAACCTGCTCAGATGCAGATCGAACTTCATGGATCAGCTCATTCAATTTGTCATTCATTATACGAAGAGCGCTGGCAAGGGCACCAATTTCATCCTTGGTGTCAATGTCTATAGTAATATCCAGATTACCAGCTGCTATTTGTTCGGCGGCATGAACCATTTTTATTACTGGTTTTTTAACTAGCATAGACATAAAATAACCCAGTAACATAGCAACAATTACAGTACCAATTACGGTAAAAATAAGAGTGGTGACGGTTTGGTTTGTCTGTTTTTCTATTAGATTTGCTTTCTTCTGGCCATTTTCTTTGGATTGTTTAAATAATTCATCAATATTCTTGTCAATTTCGTTTGCAAGTGGAACTCCTTCAGCAGAATTGATTACTTTCGCTTCCGCAACCTTGCCTCCCATTCCAAGGGCAATTAACTTTGGATACCACGCATTATAATTATCGATTGCAACAAGAAGTGCATCATATGTTTGACGCGTTTCCTCATTATCTATTGATTTCCCATACTCTTTAGCGCTTTGCTCGATGGAAACCATCAATTCATCCAATCTAGCCTTATTTGCTTCCCTAGCTTCTTGGTTATCTGCCAATAACAATGCCCGCGCTGTTGCCCGAAAATCATTCCAATCAATACCGACGTTTGCGATATCAGCCGTGGCAACACCATAATCCTTATACAACTCTGTATAGTCGTTATTAATCAATTTCATATTGAAAATAGCAATTGAGCCGACAACTCCTGTGAAAAGCGAAACGATCATAAAAGCCAAGAGTAACTTGCGGCCAATCTTCATATTGTGAATCCATTTCATGTTTATTTCCCCCTGGTGTTTTCTTGTATTGTTTTAACTTTATTAATGTACGATGTCATCTATTGCATCTTTATTCAGCAGCATCTCACAGTTCAGCAATAAAGTTGCTTCAGTCCCAACCTTGCCAATTGCGTTTACATATTTATTCGGATCATGGCTAAAGTCAGGTGGTGTTACGATGTTTTCCGGCTCAATAGTCAAAACCTCTGATACACTGTCAACTATTAGCCCCACCGAATAGTCCTGTACTTCAATGACAATAATGCACGTCTGGTCATTATACTCTTTGAATTCCTTTTTGAACCGCAGGCGTACATCCGTAACCGGTATAATTTTGCCGCGAAGGTTAAGGATGCCGCGGATATAATCCGGTACCTCGGGAATCTCTGTTATCTTCTGAATTCCGATAATCTCCCTAACATACTTAATATCAAGACCGAAATTTTCATTTCCCAACATGAACGTTAAATACATTCCTGCTTGGGTATCTTCGTCTTGCAGGATTTCTGACATTGTTATCCTCCGTTTCGTGGTGGGGTTCCTCATTGCTGAGTTACAAAAAAAACTAGTTTATTGACCCTTTTAATATCGGTAAATTCATACGAAAGTTTATAAGAATTGGGGATAAGAAAAATGTTGATTTTAGTGGTAGCAGGTTAAGAGGGGTGGATGACGAGTTTTAAATCCCAGTTATTCCTTAATCTAAGAAAAATAAAAAACGCCCAGGGTTCTAGGCGTTTTTTGCTTTATATTTGGAATTACTCATCACAAAGTTTTATATCTTTACAACTTCTAAATAGCGAAGCTGATGGCCATCCATTTCGAGAATTTTGAATTTGAATCCTTCTGCTTCGATTTCAGTTATGCTATCCGCATCGGTGGTTTGAGACAGGAACCAGCCGCCAATGGAATCTACATCTTCATGAGCAAGGTCTGTTAATAACAGCTTGTTCACATCTTCGATTAAGAGCTTGGCATCGAAAACATAATGGTCTTCACTTAGTTTCCGGATTTCAGGGATTTCATCCTCATCAAACTCATCCCTGACTTCTCCTACAATTTCTTCAATAATGTCCTCTAAAGTCACAACACCTGATGTACCGCCATATTCATCTACTAGAATGGCAATATGTGTCCGTTCCTTTTGCATCTTTATGAGTAAATCGTGGATCGGGATTGTTTCAATGGCATAGATTACTGGATTTACGAATGTTTGAAGATTCATTTGTTCCGGGTTTAATTTCTTTGTAAACTTTGCGGTTAAAAATTCCTTTATGTTAATAAAACCGAGAATGTTATCTTTATCCCCATCTATGACGGGATAACGGGTGTAATTTTCTTTTTCAACTATCTTTCGAATGTCCTCCAAGGAGGCATCAATCGAAATAGTCACCATTTCTGTACGGGGAACCATAATTTCTTTTGCGATTCTTTCATCAAATTCGAAAATGTTGTTCACGTATTTCAATTCATTCTTGTTGATTTCACCGCTCTCATAGCTTTCGGATAATATAATTCTAAGCTCTTCCTCCGAATGAGCGGTTTCGTGTTCAGAGGCCGGTTTCAAACCAAACACACCTACAAGGACACGGGCGGATCCGTTCAATACCCAGATAAAAGGATACATAATTTTGTAGAACCAAATAATTGGGCCAGCAAACGCTAGCGTAATGGCTTCAGCCTTTTGAATGGCAACTGTTTTAGGGGCCAATTCACCAACGACTACGTGCAGGAAAGTGACGAGCGCAAAGGCAATTGCAAATGACAAGATGCCTGTAAGTGTTTCGCTTAAATTAAAATACTCGAACGCGGGATGCAAAATTCTTTCCACCGTCGGTTCTCCAAGCCAGCCTAGTCCCAAGGCGGTAATGGTAATTCCCAGCTGACAGGCAGATAAGTACTCATCAAGATGGGTTGTTACCTTTTTTGCTGCCACGGCACCCTTTCGCCCTTCAGCAATAAGCTGGTCAATCCTTGAAGTTCTAACCTTTACCATCGCAAATTCTGTGGCAACAAAAAAAGCAGTTAAAGCAATCAATAAAGTAATGAGCAGTAAATTAATAGTTGTCAACGAGCAGTCTTACCGAAGTAAGACATACACCTCCTAGTATTTTGTTAAATGCGATAAAGCCAAAATTTATAGGCTGAGATTTAACAAGTTCCCCTAAGAGTTATTGAGTAATAAAAGCAATGACTGGATTAAAGATATACTTTCCTGAGAAAGATTTCTTTTTATATCCTCCGGTTTAACGTGGCCAGATTCCTGAAGTTTTGATATAGCTTTTGTTAAATCTGCATCTAAATCCTTGATCTTTAAACGAAGTTCAAGAATATCAACTTCTTCGGAATATTTTTTTATAATTTCTTTCTTTATCTCTTCCAATGGAATGTCTTGCTTTTTAAGTTGTTCGATATACTCAATTCGTTCAATTGAATCCCTATCGTAGTACCGATAGTTAGAAGGGGAACGTTCTGCTTTTAAAAGACCAAGAGTAGTATAATAATCGATGGTTCTTTTAGTAACATTTGTTAACTCAGCTAATTCACCAATTCTTAGTTTCTCGTTCCCAATGCAACCCCTCCAAACTATAACGTTATGGTTTGATTATATAGATAAACTTCTTATATATCAATTAATATTATTGGTAAACAATTGCTAGATTTTTGGGTGGTAGAGTTTTAGGTTCATAGAGAAAAAGTAGGCGTATGGATTCAGGAAGGATTAAGCGCCTTAATGTTGAATTCCTAATAAAACAAATGAGGACTTTGGTTATGCGTTTTTTAGGAGGTGGATATATGAATATAGAAATTCATAGTGATTTCTCTAAAGCAAACCTGGAAGAAATAAAGGAAGTATATACTTCAGTTGGGTGGACTAAGCATACTAATGAGATAATTAGACAAGTATTCGAAATAAGTAATGTCATAGCATTAGTCGAAGTGAATGGTAGAATTATTGGGATTGGAAGAGGGATGACAGATGGCGTTTTTAATGCCGCAATTTATGATGTAATAGTTCATCGGGATTTTCAAAAGCAAGGTATAGAAAAAAAATAATGGAGTTTTTACTTGATAAGCTAAGTGATGTTTCTTGTGTTCATTTAATATCCACAACTGGTAATGAAGGATTTTACCGTAAACTTGGTTTGAAAAAGCTTAAAACTGGAATGGCACGTTATTTAAATCAAGGTCTAAATGAGGAGTATTTGGAGTAACTTCTCTTGCCTTCAAACGGTGCAGTTCAGGGTATGAAGAATTATTAATTTTTGAGTCGAAATTATTATTGTTAAGAGCCAAGGAGATTTTCATGGAAATTTCGTTGATAAGACACGGAAAATCACGACACACTGAAAATGGTCGAATAACTTGTTCGGATTTTAAGAAGTGGATAGAAAAATATGATTATACTGGTGTATTTGAAGAGACAACATATCCTTTTTGGACAGTAGAAAAAGTAACAAATGCAAGAATAGTTATTACCAGTAATTTGAAAAGATCTGTTCAGTCAGCTATGTATATTAACACAGAAAAAGGGACCATTTCCTCTCCTTTATTTCGAGAGATAGAACTCCCAACTTGTTCAAAAAAGTTAGGTCTTAAATTAAGTCCAAGTATGTGGTCTTTCATATTAAGATTATTATGGTTCTGTGGTTATTCTAACGAATGCGAGTCTTTTACTGATGCAAAATCAAGGGCAAAAAAAGCAGCCCAGCTATTAGTTGAATATGCAGACGAATATAAATCGGTAGCATTAGTAGGACACGGCTTTTTTAATATGCTATTAGCAAAAGAATTGCAGAAAAAAGGTTGGACAGGCAAAAGGAGAACGGGTGCAAAACATTGGAATTGTACAACATATATCTTTTTGAATTAATGGTTGGCAAAGGCTTCTCATCCGGCTAAATTGGTCGGCTCTTTTCTATTTATTTACGCGGGGTGGTTAAGGTAATCACTTTTGCTGAAGGGACGATAGATATTATGTATTTGCATATGATAGAAAATCTGAACTGGGCCAAGTCACTTTTGTTCGTGATTATATAGAGTTTAACTTTGAAGGCGAAGAAATCTTATTGGAGAAACAAGGCAAGCTAAATAGTAAATTAGGGGCTAATTAAATGAATATTAGATCTTTATATAGTGGATTTAATGCGCCTATATCAATAAAAAAAGACCATTAAATGCCTCTGCACTTTGATGGTCTATTTCAGACTGAACCCCTTACTTATACAGCCCTTTAAAATCAGTACTATTAACGTTCACAGGCGATTCCGTCTTTATCACGGTCTTTGCCTTTATTTGCATCATAAAGCGCTTTGGAAACATACGGCTTGTACTTCGTTTTTCCGCCTTTGTTCTTAACAGAAGAAGACTTGGCAACTCCGCCTTTATACGCCTTGTTCAACTCCGTGCAATTCTTGTAGACCTTCGCCTTTGCTTCAACGCTGTCTGCGGAAGCTAAAGAGAGTCCAAAAACCAGTCCAGCAGATAAGACGATTGGCATCACTTTTTTCATTGAATTCACAACCCCCATGGATTACCTAGACTTCCATAATAACCAATAAAAGGGAGTTGCACAATACTAATTGACGACCGCGGCCTCTATTTTTTACTTGCAGAGTCGCCAAGAAGCTCTATTGACGACCGCGGCCTCAATTTTTTACTCGCAGAGTCGTCAAGAAGCTCTATTGACGACCGTACCTCAATTTTTCTACTCGCCGGGTCGTCAAGAACCTCTATTGACGACCGCAGACCCCATATTTTTACTCTCAGGGTCATCAAGAATCCCTGAGTAATGTAGATGCACCTACTAATCTTGATACCGATCCAATACTTTGAAAAAGTCCCTGATGAACTCGAAGAATAGGTTCTCAGCAGGGAGCAGCGGCCGTTCGCTAGGAATAATCACACCTACCGTACGGGTGACTTGGGGCTCAATTACATGCAGCCGGACCGTCGAGCGCGGCAGGTTGTCAATCAAGGTAATCTCCGGAATGAGCGTCACCCCAAGGCCAGCAGAAACCAGCCCTTTAATTGCATCAATATCGTCGCCTTCAAATGAGACCTTGGGCTGAAAGCCGAGCTGTTTGCAAGCAGTCTCAACAATTTGCCGCAGCACATAACCCTGTGGGAACAAGATGAATGAATCATCTCGTAATTGATTCAAAGTAATGGAACGCTGCCCGGCAAGTGGATGGCTCGCAGGCAGCAGGGCAACGATGCTTTCCGTAAATAAAATATGGCTTTTGACCTTTTTTTCGTGCCTTGGCAGGGGTCCAACCAGTGCCATATCGAGATCGCCTTTGACTACCGCGTTAATCAATTCTGTATAGGAGTTCTGTTTCAGCTCAAACTTGACGTAAGGATGTTGTTCCCGGAATTCAGATATAACTGTAGGAAGAGTATAAGCTGCAAGACTGCTCGGAAAACCAATCCGGATTACCCCGCGCTCAGGATCGAGATATTCCTGGACCTCGCGCCTCGCATTATCAATCACCTTCATCGCTTCCTCCATATGCTCCAGGAAGGTTTGCCCGATTGGGGTTAACTTTACATTTCTTCCTTCTCTTATAAAAAGATCAACCCCGAGCTCAGCCTCTAAATTAACGATTTGCCTGCTGACAGCGGACTGAGCAACGTGCAAAGATACAGCCG
This sequence comes from Bacillus sp. FJAT-18017, assembly GCF_001278805.1. Lineage (GTDB taxonomy): Bacteria > Bacillota > Bacilli > Bacillales > Cytobacillaceae > Bacillus_D. The sequence goes on from NZ_CP012602.1 coordinate 1,010,135, forward strand.
CCTCGGTTACATGTTCCCGTTTGGCCACTTCGATGAAATACTGAATTTGCCTCAATTCCATACCTCTATCTCCAATTCATCTCATTTCGGCATTGATTTAATCTAATACTCATATTGTTTCGATTAATTATTCCATTATAAAATAAAAAAATCAGGAATGAAAATAATAGGAAGTGTCCAATAGCCGAAACAAAGGGGTGTTAACTCAACAATGACGATATCACTGAAACTGAACGAAGCTGAAACAGCTGCAAAAGAGTATATAAATGAGATTTTTGAAACGGTAGTAAAGCGTAATCCATATGAAAGCGAGTTTCACCAAGCAGTTAAGGAAATCCTCGATTCGTTAACACCAGTATTTGCAAAAAATCCTCAATACAGAAATCTCGGCATCCTTGAGCGAATCGTTGAACCAGAACGATTAATTACCTTCAGAGTTCCCTGGGTCGACGACCAGGGAAAAGTTCAAGTGAACCGTGGATTCCGCGTCCAGTTTAACAGCGCGATTGGTCCATACAAAGGCGGCTTGCGATTCCACCCTTCTGTAAATTCAAGCATCATTAAGTTCCTTGGCTTTGAACAAACTTTTAAAAACTCACTCACCGGCCAGCCAATTGGTGGAGGTAAGGGTGGCTCCGACTTCGATCCTAAAGGTAAGTCCGATATGGAAATCATGAAATTTACGCAAAGCTTCATGACCGAACTTTACAGACATATTGGGCCTGATATTGATGTGCCAGCTGGAGACATTGGGGTTGGCGCGCGAGAGATTGGCTATATGTTTGGCCAGTATAAGCGGATTGCCGGAGCTTATGAAGCAGGTGTCCTCACAGGAAAAGGACTTGGATATGGCGGCAGCCTGGGCCGAACTGAAGCTACCGGTTACGGGACGGTGTATTTTGTAGAGGAAATGCTGAAAGATAAAGGGCTCAGCTTCAATGGCAGCACAGTGGTTGTTTCCGGATCCGGTAATGTGTCCATCTACGCGATTGAAAAAGCGATGCAGTTTGGCGCGAAGGTTGTAGCCTGCAGCGACTCCAATGGTTATGTTTACGATCCGGAAGGCATCAACCTTGATACAGTCAAACGCATCAAAGAAGTCGATCGCAAGCGAATCAGCGAGTATGTAAAAGAACACCCTCATGCCCAATACGTTGAAGGTTCAACTGGCATCTGGTCACTTCCTTGTGACATCGCCCTTCCATGCGCAACACAAAATGAAATAAACGAAGAGTCGGCTAAAGTCCTGATTTCCAATGGAGTCAAAGCCGTTGGTGAAGGGGCAAACATGCCTTCCACTCTTGAAGCAATCGAGGTCTTCTTAGAAAGCGATATTCTCTTTGCACCGGCAAAAGCTGCCAATGCAGGCGGCGTAGCCGTTTCATCATTGGAAATGTCTCAGAACAGCGCCCGCCTGTCCTGGACGTTCGAAGAAGTCGATGCCAAATTGCATCAAATAATGGAAAACATTTATAAAAAAACGGTTCTGGCCGCAGAAGAGTACGGCCATCCAGGCAACCTCGTAGTCGGCGCAAACATCGCCGGTTTCTTAAGAGTTGCCGATGCCATGGTCGCACAAGGTGTTATATAAAAAAACATATTGAGGGTGTCCCTGCGAATTGGGACACCCTTTTTGCATTTTGTGGGGACGGGAACAGCCAATTGAACCTCTTTGATTAATCCTTCTGTCTCATATACAGATTAATTTATCTATGAGACGGGTTCTATTGGATTAATCTGCTTGCTCCAGGTGCCGATTAATCTAATAAACGGGCTTTATTGGATTAATCTGCTTGGTCCAGACACCGATTAATCTAATAAAGGGGTTCTATTGTATTAATCAGCTTGGTCCAGACAGCGTTTATCTATGAGTAGGCCTTAATGGATAATCCCCTTTCGTCTCGCTATTATCACCAACTTTATATTCTCCATTTTCTAACCTGTATTTTCTTCTCTTAAATTTTAGTTAACTTCCCGTCCAAATTATGTAATTTCCCTCTTAGTCATAGCGTCTAATTAGTGAAATCCCTATTCACATAAAAGGGGTTTTTCAAATGAGGCGAGTTGTGGCAGCTGTAACGATTTCGAGTACAATTCGAGGCTGTCGGATGGGTGAAATGTCCCTGAAAGTGGTTTTCGAGTATAATTTGAGCCTGCCAGATAGATGAAATGTCCTTGATGTCACCACGTGCAACTACTGCTAAAAAAGTACTTCTTAAGATCATACTTGAAAAGAGGGGAGAGTTACTGTGAAAGCAAAACATGTATTAATCGGAATTTTGACGTTCGCTATCCTGGTAATAACAGGCTGTTCATATTCCATTGGCAGTGTAACGCAAAGTGAATTCCCTCCGTCCATGTCAGCGCTCGTTAAAATAAACGGCAAAGAGTATCAGATGGAAGAAGGCAATTATAAGTGGGTGCAAAAAAAGGGATCAACGACTCAAGTGTATCAAACGGACCACTCCTCGCCATACCAAATGGCGGACCATATAGAACCAATTAGCGTGAAGCCAAACGAAAAAATTGATATCGAGATTGAAGATAACCCGGATCTCAAAGTGTATACATGGGATGAAAACGGAAGAGGGGAAGAAGTTAAACTTGATGGCAATCAACTAAAGGTTCCTTCAAGCGATGGAACGTACATTTATGAAGTGGAAGCAGAGTGGGGGAACGGAACGGTTTCCTACACTTTTGTACTGGAAGTTCACTAATAAAAGTGCAGGAAACCCGGCTGACTTACTTTTTTATTCTTTTCTCCATCTGTTCCGAAAGTTGCCTCGAATATGGGTTTCCTTCATTTTGCAATTGCTCAATGATGTTCTTGTAGTCCGTCTCATTTCGGTTCTGGCTTAATTTATACGCAGCCTGGATTTCCTCAACCTTTATCTTAAAGCCGACAATACCTTTTAATTCTCTTTCCAAAAGCTCAGGAGAAAGGTTATCCCATAATACAGGATTCTCACGTTTCAATTCATATTTTTCTAGCATTCGTGTTAAATCTTCTATCAGTTCCGCTTTGTTTAAAATAACAACCTTTCCATACATATGGACGGCCTGGTAATTCCACGTCGGAACATTTTCGTGGAATACCATGAAGAAGAAACATATGCATGGGGTCCCTGGAACATCACAAGCGCACTATCGCAGGTTGCAAAGGTCTTCCACTGAGGATTTCCATATGCCATATGTCCAGTAATATAGCAGTCATCGCCTTTTTTCACTACCCCTAAAGGCAAATGAGTCGCAATCGGCTTCCCGCCATCTGCTGTCACTAACGTTCCAAAAGAGTTCGTTTGGACAAAGTCCCATATTTCATCAGCATCTGTCACTTTAAAAAATTTAGGTACATACATCATTTTCACCTCGTTATTTTTCGATCCCTATCTCTTTGAGTAGGAATTTTGACACAACTTCCTATATCGGGCATTTAAGTAATACATTACTATTAAAGTATATACATTACTAAACTACAGTTGGTGACAGCATGAAAAAAATGTTTTTAATAGGATTACTGATTCTCATTTTTATGATAGTTTCTGCCGGGTGTGTAGGCGGGGTGAATGAGAGGGATTTAAAGAAACCGGTAGAGCAGTATTTATCAGAAGAGTATGGGTTAAATGAAGAATTCAAGTTTCTAACCTGGGATGATAATTGGTTTGAAGGAATTGATCATCAAACTGCGATAGAGATAAAAAAACCTTATCACACGACTATATTTATTACACTAATAAGAGATACGTTTGAAATCGATGAACAACATAGCGATAGTGTGTATTCCGAATTGTTCAAAGGGGCTTATATTCAACAAAACCCAAAGGTCACATCGGAATTGGACCGCATCATCAAGAAATTCGACTTCTTAGAAGAATCACCCGATGAATATGACGAGTTAAAAGGAAACTTCTATTATTATATAAATGCCAATATTGCAGAGGAACTAGAACAGCAGTTGGCAAAGCAATTCAAATCTCAAAAAACTATTAACACGAATGAATTATTACCCATATTGAAACCAAATCCCGACCCAACAGGAATGTGGAGCAATTTTGGTGTTATCAATTTTAACTTTTATTTCAAAACCACCAATGAAGAGGCTGCCGTCCCCCAGGCAGAAGAGGTTTTAGAAGAATTTAAGAATAGCAACGTGTTAACAGAGGGCTTATATAGTATTGAAATAATTGCAATCCTAACGAAGGGTGACTTAACCTCTATCGGGGATGATCCCCGCAATAGCGGTGTACAGTTCAGGGTGGATGCAAAGGGCAATATTAAGGATATCGAACTGTTGCCAACAGGTGATTTATAACAACAAACTGGGAACGGTTCATAAAAAGACGCTCAAGCCAAAATATCGGCTTGAGTGTTTTTCGTTAAGCTACAAAATTAGCCAAGTGTTTTAGTCATAATGAAGTCGATCTGCTCTTCATCGCCCATATAAAATGAGTGGGCTCCTGTTTGAACAAATCCCATTTTATTATAAAAGGCAATCGCGTTTTCATTCTTTTCCCATACGCCCAGCCAGATTTTCTTTTTGTTTCGTTCCACCGCAATGTCCACAGCTTTATTCAGCAGGTGCTTACCAAGCCCGTGTTTTTGAAAATTATTTCTTACATAAATCCTCTCAATCTCAAGTGAATCATTACCCATCTGTTCAGACTGGGCATCATTGGTGTTCACCTTCAAATAACCAGCAATCTCTTTATTGAAATAAACAAAAAAGAAATCCGAAGAATCAGTAGCTAGTTCTTTTTCTAATTGGGTTATATTAAACGCCCGTTCCAAATAAGCGTTCATATTTTCAGGTGAGTTCTGATGCGCAAATGTGTCATTAAATGTTTCATAACTGATTTCTTGAAGTATACGTGCATCTTCGAGGGTGCATTGCCTTATATGTATTGTCATTTTATAATGCTGCTCTCCTTTATCAATAATTTCGCTTGTTTCCTTTCCTTACAAAGATTTCTACAAAAACAGCCTCAATCCTTCTTTGGTAAACTAAGGGCGGTTCCCCGACTAATCTTCTTTAACATTTAAAGCAAAAGCGTAGCTTGCAGTGCCTTGTCCCCAGGTTGCAAGGACTTCGTAAATTGCTTTTCCTTTAAATCCAGAAAGAACAACCGTGTTGTCGGTACGTATGATGTCATTTTGAGAATTCCAAATCCTAACCTGATAATGTGCCGGCTGTATTTCAAAGTTTAATCGAACTTTTGTATTTGTATTTACATTTACAACTTTTTGCCCCTCTACTAGATCTGGTGGTGCTGCTGAATCCGCATGCTCACCTGTTGCGGTACCATCGCCACGGTCATAACTCCAACTATACGAACCCAGTACCGGTGTGATAGTTTCCTCACCAACAGAAATAGTCAAACCGGGCGGACTTTTAAGAGGTGTTTCTTCATCTATTGGCTCTCTAGCATCCGTACAACCTAAAAGTAATAATAGTGCTAGTATGCTAAAAACAAAAATCATCAATTTCATTTTCATATATTTATTCAACGCTAACCGTTTTGTATTAATCATAATATCCTGAGCCCGTGTATTCCTCTGTTTGCTGGGCATACACGTAAAATGCACCTACAATTTCATCCATACCGACCACAATATAGGGATTGGCATCATCGGTACTTTGCTCGGTTTCCTCAATGGTTATAGCTGTATCCTTACTGGATGTATGGACCTCAACTAATTCAAGTTTCTTTCCTTCTTTTCCTAATGAAATAACGACTGCCTTTTTGCCTTTAGCGATTGTAAACACCTTATATCCTTTATAATCTTTTTTGTCGGTTTGTAATTGATTAACATATGCTTGGATTTCGGGGCTTTTGCTTATTTGATCGTTTTCAAGTACCCACCAAGATTCAGTACTGTTACTGCATGCCGTAGTAAGTAGTAATAGTAGTACAACTAATAGAAAGTTCCTTTTCACCCAACATTCCTCCCGTAATTTCTTTTTTGTTTATAGAAAAAATACCCAGTAACTATATTTTAATCCTTAGACCCTCTAGGAAAAAGGTTCAAATTGGAAAACTTGTTCCATTGGTTGAAATTTCTTTTGCCATTGTGAAAAAAATGGATATAATAAAGGATAATACACGTGAACGTCGATGATGAAGAGAGTAGTTGTTTGTGGAGGCAAAGCGAGCCGGGGAGAGTGGGAGCCTGGTGCGAAGCAAATGATGAACCGCACTTTTGAGATGCTTTCCTGAAGTCAGTAGGGAGGGCCGGGGAGAGACCCCGTTACCAATGTCGAGTGGTTTTTGCTGATGAGCAAAAACAAGCAGAGTGGTACCGCGGGAATACAATCGAGCTCCCGTCTCTTTTTTAACTAAAAGAGGCGGGAGCTTTTTATTTTGGAGGGAAAAACAATGGAATTTAAAACTGACTTTGCCGGGATTCTGTACGATGCCTTGGATGGGCAGCTGGAAAAGACGAAATTGATTCAGATGATTGAAAAGCCTAAATTCGAGAACATGGGAGATTTGGCGTTTCCATGTTTCGAGCTGGCGAAACTGTTCCGGAAATCACCGCAGATTATCGCAACAGACCTGGCCACGAAGATCAAAACAACTCTTTTTGAAAAAGTAGAGCCGGTTGGGGGCTATGTGAACGTGTTTCTCAATAAGCCAACCGTTTCGCAGCAAGTCATCCAAAAGGTCCTCTCAGAAAAAGAAAACTTTGCGGACTTAAATATTGGGAAGGGCCAGGTGATGACGATTGATTTCTCGTCACCGAATATCGCAAAGCCGTTTTCAATGGGGCATTTGCGCTCGACTGTTATCGGCAACGCTCTAGCATTGATTGCTGAAAAATCAGGCTACCGCCCAATCCGCATCAACCATCTGGGTGACTGGGGTACTCAGTTCGGAAAGCTGATCGTTGCCTATAAAAAATGGGGAGACGAAGAGGCTGTCAGAAAGCAGCCCATCAAAGAACTGCTGAAATTATATGTCCAATTCCATGACGAAGCCGAAAAGGACTCCGACCTGGAAAATCAAGCCCGTGCCTGGTTCAAGAAGCTGGAGGATGCTGATACTGAAGCAATCGAGCTGTGGGAATGGTTCCGCGACGAATCTCTTAAGGAGTTTGCGAAAATCTATGAGCTGATGGGAATAGAGTTCGACTCCTATCACGGGGAAGCATTCTACAACGACAAGATGAACAGAGTCGTTCAAATGCTTGAAGACATGAAGCTTCTCGAGGAATCGGACGGAGCACAGGTTGTTCCGATCGAGGACCTGCCGCCATGCCTGATTAAGAAAAGCGATGGCACAACCCTTTATGCGACCCGTGACCTGGCAGCTGCCATCTACCGGCAGGAAACCTATCAGTTCGCAAAATCACTGTATGTTGTCGGCAATGAACAAACGCTTCACTTTAAACAGGTATTCTCCGTGCTCGAAAAGATGGGCTTCGAGTGGCAAAAGGGAATGAGCCATGTGCCTTTTGGAATGATGCTGAAGGATGGAAAGAAAATGTCGACTCGGAAGGGCAAGGTAGTCCTGCTTGAAGAGGTTCTCAATGAAGCAATCGCACTGGCACTCGAGGATATCAAGAAGAAAAACCCGAACCTCGCTTCAAAAGAGGAGGTTGCCCGCCAGGTCGGAACAGGCGCCGTCATCTTCCATGACCTGAAAAACTTCCGCCAAAACGACATCGAGTTTTCGCTGGAAGACATGCTGCGGTTTGAAGGGGAGACCGGCCCATACGTTCAATATACCCATGCCCGCGCTGCTTCCCTGCTTAGAAAAGGGGAGTTCAAGGAAAGCACCACTCCGGTTAGCATCCCGGATCAGGAAGCGTGGCCTATTATTACGTCCTTGATTGCCTTTCCCGACGCAATCAAACGAGCAATCGAAGAATACGATCCATCACAAATCGCGAAGTACGTCATCGAATTGTCCAGAGCCTTCAACAAATACTACGCCGCTATCCGCATCCTCGATGACAGCGAGTACAAACAGGAAAGGCTATCGCTGGTGTATGCAGTGAAACTTACACTTAAAGAAGGGCTGCGTTTATTGGGATTGCAGGCGCCTGAGGAGATGTAAGACAATTACATTTGCTGGGGCGAGCCGATATGCTGGCTCGCCCTTTTTAGTGGTTATGAACACGCTTTTGGAAGTTGAACCTATATCCTTGGTGAAGCGCCATTAGAAAGGACACGGGCTAGATTGCCAATATGTAACAAGTTTAAATTCAGTGAGAGATCAATTTTTCAGCCTCTGCAATAATCGAGTGTATTAACGCTTCGGCCGTTTGATCTTTAGTCAGACGCGGAGATTGTCCGGACCAAAGGGACATAAAGTCTGGATTGTTTTGAGAGGAGGCGGCTTTCCTCATAGATTGGGTCAGGATATTTTGCACAGGGAAATCCGGTAATGATGATTCATGAATCTGCATTTCGTTAATAAATTTGTTTTTAATCCCCCGTGCCCATTTGCCGGAAAACGAGCGGGTCAGAACGGTCTCGTCCTCTTTGGCAGCCAGGATCGCTTTTTTGTAGACATTGTGGGCCCCGCTTTCAACACAAGTCAGGAACGCTGTGCCCATCTGGACCGCTTTGGCTCCCAAACAGAGGGACGCCATCAAACCTCTCCCGTCCATAATTCCCCCAGCAGCAATCACCGGGATGTTCACGTTATCAACAACCTGAGGGATAAGCGACATCAATCCGACGAGGCTCTCCTGGTCTTCCTGGAGAAAACTTCCGCGATGTCCGCCGGCTTCACTGCCCTGGACAACAATGGCATCCATGCCCGCTTTTCCCAGTTCAATTGCCTCCCTGACAGTTGTAGCCGTTCCAATTAACATGATGCCACTTCGTTTTAATTCCCCGATAACTTCCTCCGAAGGAATTCCAAATGTAAAAGAACATACAGAAACCTGCTCTTCAATAACAACTTTCACTTGTTCAACAAAGGACTGATAGACATCTGGAAAAACAGGAATCTCCGCGTCTGCGTTTTCCTGCAACCCCAATTGTTCACGGACAGGCTGCATTGCTTTTTGCGCCAATCGGACTTCCTCTTCAGTAACGCTAAAATCATTAGGAACAAATAGATTAATACCGAACAGGCCAGACGTCAGCTTCCTAATTTCTCTAATCTGAATCCGTAATTGCTCCGGGGACATATAGCCGGCACCTACCATTCCCAATCCTCCGGAATTAGAAACCGCCGCTACCAAACGTGAAGTCGTAATCCCGCCAGCCATCGGAGCCTGGATAATGGGGTATTCCATGTTCAATAGTTTAGTAAATTCATTGGTTAGCACCCGGCCACATCCTATCCCATGAAAGTTGAAGGTCGATACAATTAACTTGGAGAAGAAGAAATATCAATTAACAGTATATTAGAGTTTCCGTATTTTCGGTCGAGGCGATGGCAGAAGGGCGTACAGCTAAATGGACGGTTCTCGTCTCCCACTTCACCTATCCGCCAACTTCCCCTGCAAACCATCCCCGCTCCCATTAGCCTTTTTCTTTTTTGAGCATAAAAAATAGATATACGATGATTAGTAGATAGGTTATAATCCACCCTACAATCAATTGTGTCATTTCGCTGAAAGAAGTGTGCGACAATAGTAGGGTTGGCAGGTGAAGCGCGATTAAGACTACAAGCATGATGGCGGTTTTAGCCCGAATCGAAAAGAAGACGATAAAACCAAGAAAAAGTAAGCCAGTAATGATACTCCCCAAAGTGCCAAAATGTAATACGGGGGTAGGATAAAGTGAATCCGCAATGAGGGTGCCGACAAAAAAGAACGTACTTATAAATATTGGCACTAGTAAAATTAAAAACTCTTTTATTTTAGAAACTTGATTTCTTGCAGTATAGCGAAAAGCGAACAGTACACCTCCAAGGAAGAGAATACTATAGACAACCGTTCCTGCAATTTTTAATAGACTATAGTTCAATGTACCTTGCAGAAGATCCCCAAACACAAAATAGGACATAGCACCAATGATCACGAGAGGAACGTGTTTTGCCCATGCTTTATAATCCGTCTTCATTTCACTGGAGATACTCATCATATACTCCTTTGGGGAACCTCCTATAATTCGATCAATCGATTTCCCGTTTACTTCAGCTTCGTATAGGTGATCTTCAAGTTCTTCAGCAATTTCTTTAATTTCTTGATCATTTTTTCCACTAGAAAACAGGTATAGCCTTAGATCATCAATGAATTTCCTGCTCTTCTCGGATAGTTGAAGTTGTTCCATTCTTTTCACCTCATTCATTTCTTTCTTTCTTAATGGCTGCGTTAACACTTTTCTCTAGCTCATTCCATCTCAGGATAAAATCGGTTAAGGCTTGCTGCCCTTTCGCAGTTAATGAATAGTATTTTCTCTTCGGACCAGCTATGGATTCTCTGCGAACAAAAGTGACAAGCCCTTCACGCTGCATTCTCAACAATAACGGGTAAATCGTTCCTTCGCTGATCGTACCAAAACCATACTCGCTTAAACGCTCTGCCATCTCATATCCATAACACTCTTTCTCCTTAATAATCGCCAAGAGACACCCATCCAATATCCCCTTCATCATTTGAGTTTCTGACATTCATTTTCCACCATTCTAATTATCATGTATTACAAGGTATAGGGAAATCATACAAAAATTTACCTTGCAATGCAAGGGTAATGTGAATATTTTACATTATCTTAAAAATTTCTTTGAAGCCGCGATGATAATGTAACATTGGCCAGTGGGGGGGCCTGGCAAAATACAAGGGAGGCACATGATTTAATCATGGAAGACAGGAAACGCATGATGGATTTAAATGGGGGAACCGAAACTAGCTCATTAACTTTTAATGTCAGCATATGCAAAATTAAAGGCACCCCTAACTATCCAAAAGGGTGCCTAACATGGACGTCGTTACTTCACAGTGGCTCTGGCTTTTTTGAAACCGTCAAACGAATTAACGACTGCGGATACACTAAAGACGATGATAATTAAAGAGATTAGCCAAGAATCAATATGCTCGAACTCATTTTTGTAATGTAGAAATTCTGGATTGAATATATTAGGGGTTAGTAAAATAATGAAGAAGATCACAGATGCGACAAATTCATGTATGGCGTTTACGATTGCCAATTTTTTCGTCCATTGGCCTTTAATGAATTTATAGACCCACAATCCAATCTCGAAAGCGATCAGAGCTGCAACCAATGGCCAGTATTGAAGCCAGATTTCTTGATTGAATACCGGTGCAACGAATGTTAATCCGTCTTTTCCGCCTTCATATATGCCGATGAGGTGGTTCGCATAGAAGTAGAGGGTCGCCCATATTGCAGTCCACAATAATCCGAAAAACACTTCAAATTTTGAGATTGCCTTTTTCTTTGGAATATAGGCGATTGTTTTTAAATTCTCAGGTGTCCATTTCTTAAAAGTTGGAGATAACGGCTGATTATCTTTGTCTTTATCAACCCGCTCTATAATTGCGAAAACGACTGTCAACCAAAAGAAAGTCTGCATTGCTACATCAATGATTCTCACAATTCCAAGTCCGATGATATCTAAAACTATATTTATTACCGCTTCCTCGCCATTGAATCCGTTTTTATATTCAGCCATCACTGAAATGAAAGCAATCACCGCGGCAATCGGCAAAATCATTTTTAATAATGAAGTATAAACATCATAATAACGCGGCCCGATTAAATGCATCGGCTGGTCACGATACCCGCTGGCAAGTGCAACCGGGTTACCCATTTTTTGAAGCACTGCTTTCACGTCTTCATCATTGTAATGATCAGGCAGCATATCCCCAATGGTGGAACGCAGCTCAAGAGCAATATCCTCGCGACTTTTTTCAGGCAGTCTTCGCGTCACTTCCTGAATGTACACATCAATCAGATTCATTTTCTTCCTCTCCTTTGAGCAACTCATAGAGCTCTCTTGAATTTTTTAGCCATTCCTCTTTTAGCTGTGAAAAAATCTCCACTCCATAGTCACTTAATACATAATACTTTCGCGGCCTGCTCTCCGACGTGTCCCAACTGCTCGTAACGAGCTCCTGCTTTTCTAACCGGCGCAGAAGCGGGTATAAGGTGCTTTGGTCAATAATGATATTTGAACTTTCCAGCAGCTGTACTAATGAATAGCCATATTGAGGAGTACGTAACTGACTAAGTACAGCCAATGTCAATGTTCCTCTTCTAAGTTCTGTAATCAATGAATTCAGTAAAGTACTCATTCCACACCTCCTTTACTTATTACTGTATATCATACACTATACATTCCATACTATGCAACATACAGTATTGTAGTTCCAATAATAATATAGTTGGGTATGCTACACAATGGCAGATATATTTATTGGATATTTATGTTAAAATTTAAGGGGAGCCGGGTGAGACTACCAGAAGTATTATAGTTACAGCTTAGACCAGCAATGGAGGCAGGTTGTATGAAAAGTCTGGAGACAGTAGAAGAAAGAGAAAAATGGAAACGAGTAAAATCCAAAGGTAAGAAAATATATATTTTAAAGTCATTAATTTTATATGAAATCTTTGTATTGATCATTGCCACTATCTATTTGATGTTTGATAAACGAGACATCTTCTCCAATTTCCCTTTACTTATTTTCACCTATCTAGTGGCGATAATAGTCTATAGCCCACTGGGAATATGGGTTGGAAATAATAGCTGGAATGCCAAGGTTAGAAGATTTGAAGAGTAGGGAGGGCTTGTTTCTTTACTTGCATACATAGTTTAACCACTTGCTAACGGTGCGATTGCCAAAAGCAGCCGCTTTTTCACTACCGAGCAGGACAGGGTAAGATAAGGAGGGTTTTAATTGTTAAAGTTTTTACAAATCATTTTTACCATAACAGCTATTTCACTTGCAGGATATGTATTGATCACCGAGGATTATAAGTTTAACCCAGTTACGATGTTATTTTGGGGTTTAACATTGTTGGTAATAGGATTAAGAGTATTTCAAAAGGGACATAAAGCTATTGGTTGGCTAAGTATAGCTGTATTTATATTTATGATATTTGTATTAATTAAAAGTTACTTATTGAAGTAATGGGTTCAGTAAGTAAATGGTCGGTTCAACAAAGGAATTCAATAGGAGCCATTGGGGGGAGGTTGCCCGAGCATTCACACTTTCAATGTAAAAGGTCCGGTTTTCGAATTTGGAGACTTTTTAAAATTTTATAGGTAATTTCTACTAATTTTACCTATTTATATATTTTTTTATAAAAAAAGGAAGGTGGGTTAAACTTTTTGTAGAATATTCTAATTAATCGAAAAAAGGGGGTGTAAAAATGAAAATAACAGCAAAAAAGGTAGAAAAAGTTAAGGCAACAAAAGACCTTGATATGTGTTTCGGTAGTGTTTGTTAATTAATTTTATGTAATCCATTTAAGAGATATTGAAGGGCCATTTGGTCCTTCTTTATTTCATATTTACAATAAAGCGAGGAACATAATATGGTATATAAACCAAAATTCAATCCAATGTATCTTTATCACTTTATTACAAAGAACGAATTAAGAGTAGGAATAACTCCTGATAAATTGTTTGAAATCATAGATGAAACAGGTTCTATTCATCGTCTAATTACACTGATGGACGGTAAAAAAAGTGTTGCAGAAATAGCTAACATTATTAGAAATGAGTTTAGTGAAATTAGCCTGGAAGAAGTCGAGATAGCCATTCAAGATTTTAATGAGATGGGATTCTTAATTCATTCTGACAAAGACCAACATGACCTAAATGAAAGGGAATTAGAAAGATTTACAGGAAATATTAATTATATTTCACACTTCTGCCCGCCCAACCAAGACCCTGCCCTATTTCAACAAAAAATTTCTAATTCCAAAGTGACAATAATAGGAATGGGCGCATTTGGTTCCAGCTTGCTTATTAACTTAGCTGGTTTAGGTGTAAAGAATGTTAAAATTATTGACTTTGATACTGTGAGCTTAAGCAATTTAAATAGACAATTACTTTTTAATGAAAAGGATATTGGGCGACCAAAGATAATAGCTGCCAAGGAATTTATGAAGTTGTTCTATTCTGATATGAATATTGAGACTTTCGATCTGGAAATTAGAGATTCGCTTTCCATTGAACAAATAATTAAGGATTCAGATTTAGTTATCTTAGCTGCGGATCAACCTTATTTATTACTTCCAAGATGGGTAAATGAGGCATGTGTTAAGCTTAATATCCCCTTCATTGCAGGCAGTATAAATATAAAAATGGGAATGCTATATACCATTATTCCCCATGTGTCAGGGTGCGTAGATTGTATGCATTTGAATAACTGGAAGGAATCAGATAATTATTATTCAAAAGTAAATCATTTTCTTGACTTAAATTTCATTCCTGCTAACATGGCAACTGCCCCAAATTTGATGATGATTACAGGCATGATAAGCTCGGAAATTTTTAAACAGCTAACAGGCTTAAATGAACCAAAATCTGCTGGCAAAATGATCATGTTTGACTTCGAGACATTTGAATCTTCCATTTTAACTGAATGGGAAATTGACAAGGAATGCCCTACATGTGGCTCAAGTGGACAATTGAATCCACTGTTCCAACTGTTTAATCAAAAAGAATATTCTATGCGTCGCGTAGTGATGCGCTAGGAGAAAAATATGGAAATTACAAAAGATTGTGTATTCAAAATGCACAAACTTGAAAAGCGCAAGGAGAATGAAGAGGAATTTTTAATAGGAAGGCCAGATGTTAGCGACTTTGTTATACTACCTAACTTAGCAATAGAAATTATAGAATTATTAGATAGCGGATTAACAGTAAGCGAAATAGAAAAAGTAATGGCCGAAAAAGAAATAGATGTAGACGTAATGGATTTTGCTTCGAGTTTAGTAAATGATTTACTCTTTGTCCATATGGTAAATGGTGTTGTTGTAAATGAGGTAGTAAACGACAATGGACATTTTGAAAATATTTCAGAACATACGGCAAAAAGATTTTTTAATAGATTTGCCTTTGGAGCCTATTTACTTTTATTTATTGTCGGTGTTTCTTTTTGCCTTTACGACCATTCCTTTATCCCGAAATACCAGGATGCCATTGTATTTCCTTCTGTTACGTTATCACTAATCATTTCAACAGCGATTGGATGGGTGTTAATTTTCACCCATGAATTTGCTCATTTATTAGCAGCAAAATCTCTTAGTGTCAAAAGTAAAATTGGTTTAGGCCATCGTTTGGTTTTTCCCGTTGCTGAAACAGATATGTCTAATATTGTCCTTCTGCCACACAAAAGAAGATATAAGGCTCTGATTGCAGGAATGGCATGGGATGGGGCCCTTTTTGGATTAGGGGTATTTGTATTATTTTTAGGAAACTATGTTATAGAGTTAGATATATACTTTTTAAACTTAATTAAATTGATTAACCTTATTTGTGTCTTGGGAATAGCGTTTCAGTTCTTTTTTTATTTAGAAACCGATATTTATTACGTACTCACTACATTTTTTAAATGTAACAATTTAATCCATAATACCAGACTTTATGTGAGGATCTTGACAAAGAGAGCAAATCTGGAACAAAAGTTAGAATTTGAAAATATTGATTTAACTGAAAAGAAAATTATGAAAGGGTATATATGGATTTATATTATAGGTGTAATTTGGGCAATAACGTTATTCATGACCGTTACTCTACCGACGTTTATCAAATTTGTCTCTTTAACCCTTGTAAAAATGTTTAATAATCCATTCTTCTCGAGAGAATTTTTCGATGGCATTATCTTTATTCTTCTCTCAAGTATACCTTTTATAATTTTAGGTTGGTCTTGGTATAAGACTTGGAAGACAAATCAGAGCAGAAATAATAGAAGAGTTTCTTCAGAAGCTATATAAATTCCTATTCCGGTCCATAACTTCAGAGAACAGCTTATAAATAATAGACTCTAAACCTCTTATCAGGCTAAGAGGTTTTTTAGTTTATCTTTGATTGGGGAAGAGCGACCTTTAGTTTTAAAGAAGTTAATAGGGGGGACTTTGGATATTCTTCAATTGAAAAGGCGATGTTCCCTATTTTATTCTAACTGGGGATTTACTAATTCTGTGCTGGTGATAGTCATTTTTCGCATCAGTTCACGCCTAAGTTTTGGAGCAAGACAGCCTTCAAACAATAACTTGAGATAATTCAGCCGTAATACATGCCACTGCTATTTGAACTTAAGGAAATAACTCAAACCGCCATCACCCCACAACATGTTCTTTTTATTGGATAATAGCACTATATTTGTGAGGGACATGCAAGGGGAAACCGGCTCATACGTCCAATACACCCTGCCCGTGCTGATTCGCTCCTGAGAAAAGGGGACTTCCAGGAAAGCGACAATCCGAACAGTATTCCGGACCCGGAAGCATGTCCAATTATTACGGCCCTTATCGCATTTCCCGAAGCGATCAAACGAGCGATAGAAGACTACGACCCGACCCAAATTTCCCAAATTGCAAAGTACATCATCAAGCTGTCCAGAGCGTTCAATAAATATTACGCCTCTGTCCGCATCCTCTGTGACAGCGAACTGAAACAACAAAGGCTATCAGGTGAAACTTACCCTTAAAGAAGGAATTCGCTTATTGGGGCTCCAGGCGCCTGAAGAGATGTAAGCCCTGATATTATAAAAAAGGCGAGCTAGTTGGCTCGCCTTTTTTACTTATACATTGACAGTCTAATGAGTAATTCTCTGCTCGTGATAGTCTATTTTCAGCAAGAGTTGTTGTTTAAGCTTTGAATCAAGACAGCCATTAATCAATAACTTGAGATATTTCATCCGTAACACGTGCCACTGCCGTTTCACTCTTTGAAAATAACCCACAGCTATCACCCCCCGCACACCTCTTTTTAAGGATAATAGCACTATTTTTTTTAGGAGCCTGTCGATTCGTTCAAAATGGATTTAGTAAAAAAACGACCTATTTCATAAACTTGTCGTTTTATATGTTGGAGTTTTCTTGACTCTCCATCATCAGCTGAAAATTAAACGAAAGTTAAAAAGATGTGCTGTACCTATCAAACTTAGTAGTGTAGCTGCAGACACTAGGGCTTCCTCCTCTCCCTATTTTTCTTTATCAAGAACTATAAATAGCGCTTTTTAGCAGTTTCTATCGCTTATTGTCGAGCGGAATTCATTTAATTTAACAGTAGTTTAAAATATAATAAACCCATAGATGTTGTTCTTTATAGTGAATGGGTAGATTCACCTAACTTCATCTAGTAAGACAGGATGAGTATCAGCGCGCATTGATCTTGTCTAATATGGGAAGCGAAGATTTATAGCCTGTAAATGGACACTTGGGCTATAAGGAGCTACTAGTGTAACCGGCCCTCTAAGCTTGTATTCTGAGGGGAGAGATTGAGAAATGCAGAGAAAAAGTAGTTTCAAGAAAAAAGCCGCAGCTTCATTAACCGCACTTATGATTTCGGGATTAATACCAGCCGGGGCAGCATGGGCACAGGGAGAACTTGTTGCTGAAATGGTCGCTGAACAAGGTGTAACTATTTCAGGGAGACCAGGCGAGAATATTATGGTTCCGGTGAACATTTATGTGACTCCAAAGGGGACTGGAGAAACGAGCGCAGTTACCGTAACGGCGAACTTTGATGGTAAACCAAGTAAATCTATTACTTTCAAAGCAAATGAGTTTAATGTAAAAAAACAAGTTCTACTTGAATATACTATTCCGCAAACTACTGCTACAACTGTTAGTCCAATGGTAAAAATGACATCCACCGATACCACCGGAAATGATCAAGTAAGCAATGGTACAGCTGATTATGTATTAATTAATGTTATTCCTAATGATACAACGGCACCTACCTTAACCTTTTTAGACCAAATAAGTGGTATTTTTAATGTTTCCACACTTCCGTCCCAATTTAAATTTAGTCAAGATGAAGCAGGTGAAGTGTTTGTTAATGGTGAATCAAAAGGCACGTTTCCTGCTGGAGTACACCAATTTAATTTACCTGCTTCCTTACAAGGTAACAATAATGTTACTGTTACAGCTAAGGACGCTGCTGGCAATTTTAGTACACCAGTAAGCTTTAATTATTTCTATGACTCTATTGCACCAGAAGTAACGGCTACAGCCGACAGAGCTCCTAATTCTAATGACTGGTATAACGGAGACGTAGAAGTAACATTTGATGCAACTGATGTTAATGGATCGGGTGTTAGGTCTATCGATGATTCGGTAACAATCAGTACAGAAGGGAAGAATCAGGTTATTACCGGTAAGGCAACTGACATTGCAGGGAACGAAGGTACAGGCAGTATTACGCTTAATATTGATAAAACTGCTCCAACCATTGGTGGCTCCCCAGATCGTGTAGCAAATGAAAATGGCTGGTATAAAGAAGATGTAACTGTTAACTTTTCGGCAGAAGATAACCTATCAGGCTTAGAAGGCGATATTCCATCAGTGCCTCTCACTACTGAAGGTGAAAATCAATCAGCAAGCGGTACTGCATTTGATAAGGCTGGAAACAAAGTGTCAACAACAGTTTCGGGCATTAATATTGATAAAACAAATCCTGTAATTGCTGGTTTTAAAGATGGTGGTAACTACACTTTCACACTAAATCAAGCTGTCACTTGGTCGGCAACAGATGCTTTGTCCGGATTAGCAACAGATGCAACTGGAACAATCGACACGTCTAAGGTTGGTCCGCAAACAGAAACAATTACTGTAACAGACAAAGCAGGAAATACTGAAAGTGTAACGATTAATTATTCTGTCGAATACAATTACAGCGGGGTCCTTCAACCAATCAATAAGGACGGTTCAAGTATATTTAAAGCTGGAAGCACTGTTCCTGTTAAATTCCAGCTAAAAGATTCTAAAGGTGCTTTTGTATCAAATGCTACTGCATCTATTTCCCTTACAAAATATAGCGATAAAGTTTTAGGGGACAATGTAGAGGTAATATCAACTAGCGCAGCGACTACGGGAAATCTTTTCAGATATGATTCAAGCTCTAACCAATATATCTTTAACTTAAGTACAAAAGGATTAACAGCGGGTGCTTATCAAATCACTATTGTACTGGATGATGGTACAACTCAAACTATTAAAATCAGCCTAAAGTAATAATGAAAAATCTTAGTAAACTACAAAGAAACCACTCCGCTTTTTAAAACTGGGTTCGGCCTTCGAGTATAAAAACGAAATTAGCACGCCAACTAGCAGTCCAACTAAATTGGACTGCTTTTTTTTATAGAAGGGTTTTAATAAGGTGAAATAGCACTGCAATTCGCAACCGCTTTGACATGCTAACAGAAATTATTGGAGCAATGTTGTTGAAACAAAAAAATTATCGAAACACCTCAATGTGTAAAGGATTTCCAACTCATTTTATAGAATTATTCCTCAATATGACCTTAGCGGGAGGAAAATAATGAGGATTCTAAATGTTTTACTTGGAGGTATTTTAATAATACTCATTTTTATAGCTTACAAATTAACATTAATACTAAATCATTTATATCAAATCCCTGTTCCAGGCTTATAACGAATGTGTTGAGGGAAGGATTACCGTCAATTTTTATCTATAATTCCTTATTGAGCAGAGATTCGTTGAGGGTGGGGATGGGGGAGAGCTTAGGTGAAGATGTTTATAAAAAAAGTAATGTCAGCTTCTATTGTATCAATCATCCTTCTTATTATATTTACACTTTTCACCTTCGTTACTGGGGGATATAACCCAATGAATGTGGTCTATGTTTTTATGATTTATATTGTTCAAATTACACCAGTAGTTTTTTTATTTGGAATTCCTGCCTCTGTATTGATCGATATACTAACAAGAAGGCTTAATAACAAAGGCTTGGCCTCTATTTTTCTTTACATTCTTTTTGCTAGTATTGTTCCAGTTCTATATTTCAGTACACAACCCGGTGGTGGTATTACATTCGAATCTTTTATGGAATTTACAACGAGAGTCACAATAGAGCTTCTTTATGTCTTATTTATATTTTTAGGTTCTATAATATTTTGGTTTTTTGATAAAAAAATCGGAAATTTATAGCATGGAAGGTCAAGGACACAGGATGCCATGTATGCGGAAAATATAATTACTTATGAAAAGTGGAGGTAAGCCCTTATAAAACTTTATTAAAGCTTGCCCTTAGTACTCATAGGGAGTTGTTCAATTAGATTTTAATTTCAGATAAAAGGATATGAAATTTTTATATGGTATCGCAGATTCGAGTATATCAATATATATAATGTGGAATTCGCTTGAACTCTGCGCATACTTCTTTATTGATAATTTTTTATAGACTACTTATAAGATTAGAGGAAGTAAGAAAGGACCATTAAAAATGGTTTTACCGGTAGCCACTATCTATTTTACAGTTTCATAACTTCACTTGTTATACGAGCTCTTTTCCCAACCAGCCAAAACATGTTTAAGCAAGCAGGGATTGAACTGTTTTATTGACGGAATCCTTGTCCCGCGGACAGGTACGTTCTACCCCGGCTACCGTAATTTTAGGATTATATAAAAATGGTCACCAAAAATATCTGGCTGATCTTATAATACGAAAGGGTCGTTAATCTAGAAAGGATTAACCATCTTTTTTTATTGAATTCCTTGCTATCTTTGACGGGGTACTACAGTTACAAAATTGTTTTGCTGAATTATGCCTTTCTAACTTAACAATAATTAGGGAATTTCGATACATGTTATGAGTATCAAACTTTACTTAAATTGTAGAGGAATTATTCTTATAGGATTAGTTAATAGAGTTATTTCTGTCAATTGAATTATGACATTAGTCTAATTAGTAGGACTCTTATGTTCTATAAAATTAATATTTGTGGATAAAATATGCAATAATGCATATTTTTTCTTGTAATTTATATAATTTTACAATAATATGGTTCTTAAGTTATATAAAATCTAGAACCTTAGGAGGATTTACCTGTGTTTGATTTGAAAGATTTTCGCCAAAACAAACTTAAGATGACCCAAGAAGAGTTTGCGAAAATGATTGATGTTCGTCAAGATTACATCTCGAGAATTGAAAAATCACCTGGCTCGATTGATTTCAACTTATTGCTAAAAATTGCGGATGCTACAGGAACTTCCCTAGATGAACTCGCCGGATACAAAAAGTCTCTTCCAGAAGCATTAGTAGTAAGTAATACGTGGGATGCTTCTAAGCGTTTTAAAGACAGTATTCTTAGCTATATTACAACGAAAAAAACAGATTTAAAGATTAGTGAAAAATATGAAAAGATGATTGATGAACTACTAAATTTGGTTACTTCTACTTTGGTAAAACCTAAAGTTGCAGTTGTGGGGATGTCAGATGCCGGAAAAAGTAGGCTTATAAACTCACTTCTAGGCATGGATAAAATACCAACGTCATGGACTCCTACTACTTCCATAAGTATACATATCAGACACGTAGATGACCGACCTACATTCATGGATGAAGAAGCTTGGATTTTTAAAGGTGACAAAGATGGATTTGATTCAAAAAAGTTAGATGATGAAGTTTATTGCAAACAGAGAAAAATTGCCGGTGGAAATGCGGGAATACTTTCAGAATACGGCACTAGGCAGGGAGATAAATACGATTTAGATGATGCCGCCGCTGCAGTCGTGTATTTGGATAGCCCTATCTTGCAAATTTGTGAACTCGTTGACCTACCGGGGTTTGGTACTGGAGATCGAAAGAATGATGATATTTTAGCACGTAAATCGAGGGAGTTTGCTGATGTTGTAATCTACTTATCTATTGCAAATGGATTCTTAAGGGGAACGGATATCGAGTTTTTAAAATCTACACTTAACTCCCTTAGAGTCATCGAAAACCCTATTAATAATTTGGAACCACTCTCCAACCTATTCATTGTAGCTTCCCAAGCTCATACTGTGAATAATGGTAGCAAATCGGATTTAGAAACAATTTTAGACGGAGGGGCTAAACGTCTGTTTAATGAGATTCCAGAAGAAATATGGGAAAACAGGCAAGAACAGGCCGGTTGCAAAATAACACTTGGTGATTTAAGAAAACGTTTCTTTACCTATACCACGGATAAGCCATACTTACGAGCGGATTTTGAAAGTAATCTAGCACAATTGCTAGAGTGTTGGTCATCTAATGTAATTTTTCCATCCATAAATACCATTCATTCGTTTTTGGAGGACAGCCAAACTGGGCTGGACTATGATATAGCGGAATATGAAGGTATATTAAAAGAGCGTGAAATTCACAGGGCTCGTGCTGAACAAATCGAGAACGCAGAGCCTGAAAGACAAAGAACGATGCAAAAAAAAAGAAGCGCCGTAGATCAAAAAATAAAAGAGTTTCACGAAGAAACCAAAAAAGAATTCTATGCTGAATTTTATTCCGTCATTACAGTGGACTATATCGTAGACCTAATCAAACAAAAAGGATATAAAAAGAAAAAGGACGACATGGAAAGGTTAGCTGGATTTTTAAGTAGTAAGCTTCAAGGGAAACTACAAAATGTATTAAAGCATAAAACAAAAGAGTTAAATGAAGTTATTAACGAGTACTTGGAAGATTTCACTGCTGAAATTACTAAGTTCAAAAATCCACAATTAAAAGGGTTTGACATTCCTTTTGATGCTGTCAAAATATTTGCGAGTGGTTTGGCTGGGCTTGCGACCTTCGGAGGTCTAGCTATCTGGGCAAGTACGTTAGGAAACTTAGGCGCTTATATTTTAGTAGCGAAAGGAGTAAGTGTGTTATCGGCTCTAGGAATATCAGTAGCAGGAGGTACTGCAGGTGCGGCTTCAGCGGTAGCCGCATTAGGAGGGCCTGTTACTTTGGGTATTGCTTTGGCAGTTATTGTGGGTATTTCAGTCTTCGCTTTAATTTCTGGCGGTTGGCAGAAGAGCGTAGCAAAAAAGATTGTAAAAGAATATGAAAAGAATCAAGCATATGAACTGTATGCTACAGAAATCGATAACTTTTGGAACAGTACTAAAGTTGAGTTTGAGACTGCAGCAGATCATTTAGAAAAGGAATGGCACCAATATGTCCATAACTTAAATAATATGGTCACCTCTTACTCTGTAAATGATATTTGCGATTGCATCGACTCTGCGAAAGAGATGAAAGATTTTTTAGTCCGAGTACCATTAAAAGAGCCACTATTAATAGAGGCGTTATAAAAATAGCTGCTCCTAATAGCAAAATCTTAATGTATTTACCAATTATCAGAACCTTTAAAATGTCACTGGTAGGATAACCAGTGACATTTTTTACGATCAATACGAACAGATAAAATGAACTGCCTTCTTATAATTTACAGATTTATATATAATAAAATTAAAAAAGCACCCCTTAAGGTGCCTTCCATCAAAAATCACTTAATTTCCTCATATGATAGGAAATTCTCTTTTCTAACTGGCATCTCATTTTGGTATCCAGACAGCCTTCGAGTAGTATAGCATGGTATCTCAATCTTAAAGAATGCCATTTCCTTTTTAATTGTGGCCATAACAAATGATTCCCCATAGTTCCTCCTTAATTATCACAAATCGTAGGAGTCCGTATTCGGAAGCTGGCGAGCATAATCAATTTGACCTTAGCCCCTATAGCTTTGCGTCACCATTTTTCAATGGTTTTGCCATTATCGTACGATTTATGGTTTATATAACTATTATAGGATAATTCAACCAATTAGCAAGACTTTTTACCTGATTCTTTAGTCATAATTAAATCCAACTGCTTTCTGATATGTAACCCTATCTCCACGCATTCACCTCATCCGAATACACATTATCCACAGCACCCCGAAAATCCCCATTGCTACTGAAAAAACATCCGAATAATCATCATGTTGCCCACCTCAATAACCTTCAAATTTCCTAAATTCCATCCAATCTGTTCAGCCACTCATCCTTTAACGGTCTTCCAGTATTACGGCAGGCCGGAATGTATCTACCAAGAGACTACTTCAAATCGAATTGCGTATAAAACGAAAAGAGTGTTACATAAAACGAAAAAAGTCTGCATAAAACATAAAAAGTGTGCCGTAAAATGAAAAATGTCTTCATAAAATGAATAAAGTGTGCAAAAAAATGGAAAAGGAACCCAAAAAGACGCATTCCGATGTGGAGCGCGTCTTTATTGAAAGCTTAAGATCTGCTTATTGAACAGCCTCTTCTATTTTTTACTTGTCAAAAATTGAATTCGATAGAAGCCTGAATAAGTAATCTGTATGGTTGCGGAAGCCTGCTTCTAGGCCAATAAGCGTTACAGGGCGGTCCTTTTCTTCAACAATAACAGCCTGGCCTGATGCTGCTTCACGGTTTTTCCAGTGGCCGGATTCAAAAAAGTCCGGAGTTGAGTCAAAAGTTGCTTCGACAGTTGTATTGGTTGTATTCGTATACCAGACAGGACCGTAAACAAATCCCACGTCATTGCCTCCATATCCCGCTGTGATTCCGGTTCCTTTATAGTCAACCCGTACAATTCCGTTGCTGCTTGAAGTCCCGGTATTTACAGTCACGTCGGTCAGCCCAAGTGATTTCGCTACACGGGAAGCACCGGCACCGATTGCAATAAATCTGCCGTCCTTTTCGACAAATGTATTCACATTTTCTTTAAAAGCGTTGTATTCTGCTTCATTTGCAAGTGTAAATTCCTTGTTGGCAGCACTTGAGTTGAAGGATACCAAATTTGCACTTCCGCTATAAACAAATACATCGAAACCGCTAAGACCTGAGGCAGCTACCTGATGTGGATGAAGTTCGGTTACATCAAAGCCAAGGCGCTCGAGAGCGATTCTCACACCTGAGTGGGATTGTACTTTCCCCATACCGCCGTCTCTCAAAATAGCAACCTTTACTTTGGTGACAGCTTCGGCATCAGCCGGAATGCCAGCTGAACTCGATTGTACTGTTAAGCCGGATTGTTTTACCGCTTTTTCAATGCTGCCCCGGTTGGTATCTACATAAAAATTACCCTGAACATCTCGTTTTACAGGAATTCCTTTGCCAACAAGCTCGTTAATGAGTTGGACTGCAGCGTTTGAGGAGTTCGGGATTACATAAGGACCTTTCCCAATCAATTGGCCCTTTGTCTGCACCTTATCGACTCTTTTTGTCTGTACAGTAAAATCTGTTTTTGCCTCAACTGCCTCAAAGCCCCATAATTCTGGCAGGCTCCATGCAGAAATGTCATACATGGCAGCTATATCGTTCGTTATATCCTCGCCGTCCCAAAGGAATGCATTCGCGACAGATGCCTTAGGTTGATTCAAATCAACAATATACGTTCCGGCTTCATATGTCTTTCCTTCAGCTGTAAATCCTTTGTTTGCCCTGTGGACTTCGACATCATTGTTCAGGAGATGCTGAACGGCCTTTTCGGTAACAGTCGGATCCGCTTCGGTTACAGGAAGAATATAGGCTTCAGGAAAACTTTGATTCTCGTAATTCGGATGATAATTTTCCTCGCCTCGATTTAGAACTTCAAGCTGGTCTTCCAGCATCCCTAGTTTATGTTCAACTGCAAAGTTCAACGCACCTGTAACTGCATCAACCTGCCACTTGACTCCATCCCAATCATTCGTTGGCGCTTCCAGGGTATAGCCGTAACCGCCATGAAGCATCGCATAAGCTGGTGTATAAATCGGTGGGTAAACGTCCCAGCCATCTTTGGAGTCACGGAGCGGGATATGGGTTCCTTCCATTGTTTTATAGAGGTCTGTCTGGTAATTTGCCCTTTCACTTACTAGTTCAGCTTCCATTGCTTCAGCTTGCTGATTCATCCATTTGTATAGAAGATCATACTCATAGTTCGGGTTATGTGGAGGTGTACCCGGCAGGATAAGGCCTGGGTGATTTTTTACACCCCGCTGCTTTACATATCCATGTAAATCAAGCAATACAAGCGGATTAAGCTCGGTGATTTGTTCGATAACTGCCTGAGTCTCTGGCTGGGACTGTGTGATAAAATCACGGTTAAGGTCAATACCCTGCCTGTTGAATCGTGTGGCATCAATGCGGCCGTCCGGATTTGCATTCACATTAAAAACGAGAGTATAAGAATCGAGAATTTTGTGGGTTTCCTGGTCATTTTCAAACGCAAATCTTTCAATTAGCCGAAGGGCAGCATCTGTTCCAACAAATTCAGTTCCATGAATGGAAGCATGAATTAATATTGGGGCTTTTACTTGAGGATTTTCTTCCAAAAATTCCTTCGCTTCATCAGGATCCTCACTCATCAATTTCCTGAGTTTTTTATACGCGGGGTCCTGAGTTTTCCCATCGCTTGTTACCGTCACGGTATAAAGATTTCTTCCAGTCGACGACTTTCCTGTCACCTCGACCGTAACTCTCTTACTCTTTTTTAACTCTTCGAGTTTCCCCTGAATGTCATCATAAACGAGATAATCATAGTGCTCAGAGTTGAACAGGCTGTGCTTCCTTTCCACAAGCTCCTCTGTAGCAAATACATCTACTGGAAGCGAACTCGTTAACAAAGCCCCGCCTAAAACCACTGACCCTACAATTCTCTTCACATTTTTGCGTTTCGTTTCCAAATGAAAATCCTCCTTTTATGTAGTGGCTGGGTGCTGCTTTTGTATAAAAAAAACCTCTTTCAAAAAGAAAGAGGTTTTTACACAATATAGTGTGCCTCTCTCTTATCTCTCAGCGATATGCTGCAAGAATTAGCACCGTGTCATCTAAAAATGACCGGTTGCCGGGCTTCATAGGGCTTGTCCCTCCGCCTGCTCTTGATAAGTGAGTTTGTCTATCAAAATACTATGCTTTTGTTAAGTTGAATTATAGCTTACCTATTTAACGAGTCAATACAATAAAGGAAAAACAGGAATATATTACTAATTATATTTGGGACATAGTTCTTTTTGACCTCATGACCTGAGTTACTTGTGATACGGTTTACCTTAACGTATCTAAATGAGGGTTGCTGCTATTTTGCCAAATAACTTGCATTATTCATAAAGGCAAACCCTTCTATTAGGTTTTTTTTGCCATTTACATACTTAACCATTTCCTTTCAATTCTCTAAAAAGAAACTTGTCCTTATCTCTTAATATCTGTTCGGATTTGTTCCACAAATCAAGCCGTTTTGAAAATTAAGCGGAGGGGGGATTAGAAATAAGATAAGAAAAAAATTAGACAGATTTCTAATTCAATTGGGGTGGTGATAGTGATATTCCATCTATTAAATTGTGCCTAATTATTTTAAGGTAAAAGGTTTGGACTAATTTTATATTTATTTATTATTAATTTTAGATAATTAAATAATTGCAAACTATTGAAAAACATGGAAAAAAATGATGGATATTGTTAATATAAGTTAAATAAAGAAATTTTTAAGACTTAATAAGGGGAATGAGAATATTGATTGTTATTAATTTCTGTATACAAACATCTAATAGAAATAATTCTCCATACTCAGTTAAAGAAACTTTAATAAAACATTTTGAACATGAACACGGAAGCGGTTACTTAGAGAAGGTTAAACATGAATGGGAAGGACAACAGGAGTACATTAGAAGTCTGTTCCCCAGTAAAAGTGTTTTAGCCATGTTTCGAGTTAAAAAAAACCTATATTTTTTATTTGAAACTGATAATAATAATGATATAAATTACATAACTCTTGATGTCCTAATGATATCCCAAGAGATTAACATTGATGAATCATTTAATACTGTAATAAAGGACATACAATCTAAGTTAAATAAAATAAAAGTTAAAACTAAGCCTAATACGAATTCTCATGTATTGGTATACCCCGTTATACAGGAGGATATCATCAATTATACCTATAGCATAAAAGCTTTTTTAAAGAGAGGGGTAATTTTGGAAAGTAGTGATCGAAATACACTAATTATACTTGGTGTATTATCTTTTGTATCATTTTTTATTAGCATGAGCACCGATGATTATATAAGAAATTTGGGTTTTTCTTTATTTGGTTCGGCATTTATTACGGTAATTGCTTCTACTTCTTTTAAAACAACTTTAAAATATAGAATAATGATAAAGGATATTAATGATTTGTTTAATGTAAATCCACCTATTCGAAGTGGGCAGGACCCTGGAAACAATGGAACTTCAGAAGGTGAAGAAACCCCTCCTCTTAAAACGCCGACTATTACAGTCCCGGGAAAGAAGGTAGAAGTAAATGCTTAGAATTCCATATATAAGAGTTACTCAAAAATCCGAGACATTTTTTGTCTCAAAAATTAATACAGCGGAAATAGCAAATAATATAGATTTTCACTTTAGAGATCCTTATTCTATTGATGAAAATGAAATATTTACATATCAAAAATATATCAACGAATTGGAAAGGAACGACATTTATGTTAGTAGGAGTGAGGAAGGGATACAGAGAAGATTACAATTAAACAGGATTCACGATATTAAAAAATATCTACTATCTGAAGAAAATAATTTTTTTCCCTCATCAATACTTTTATCTGTAGATGTCTCTAAAGTCCGGACCTTTGAGGAAGATTATTTAGAATATGAAGATAGTGAAATTGGATATTTTAATCTGCCTGATGATGTTAGATTTACAGTAATTGATGGACAACACAGATTAGCAGGATTATTATCCGCTATGGAGGAAATACAAGAATTTGAACTACCAGCTGTTATTTTGTTCAATGTTTCAAGGTCTACTGCTGCTAAATTATTTTCAGATATAAACGGTAAACAAAAACCGGTTAGTAAATCTTTAGTTTATGACTTATATAGTGAAATTGATACAATCAGGCCAAAAGAAATAAAAAAATATAATGTAATATGTCAGAAGTTTTATTCAGATCCCACATCTCCTCTTTACAGGCATATTAAAATGCTTGGGATAGGTGAAGGTGCAATATCGCAGGCATTTTTCATTGATTATTGTATCTCAAATTTAAGGTATACTGATTTAGATGATATTCAAGAAATTTATACTCAATTGTTTTATTATTTTAAGGCTTTCCAATATGTGTTTCCTGAGGATTGGCCAGTTAAAGAAGGTTTTTCGAGTTTTGAGGAATTGATGGAACATTCAAGGTATGTTCTAAAAGAAAGAAAAAGTCAATTAGTAAAGACAAATGGTTTCGGGGCTATTTTGCAGTTATTTCCTAAAGTGTACCGTTATTCAGCCGGAGATTTTCAAAAATATTTACATATCATTGAACAACTAAGAGGGAATATAAACTGGGTTGCTGACCCAGATTCTCCTACTGGGACTGGAAAGGCATTTCAGAGAAAAATAACGGAGAGATTAGAAAATATATTGTATGAATTTTTAACCCCCAATAAAGTAATAACCAAAAAATAAATAAATAAATAAATAAAGAGACTGACTTAAATGGGTATAAAAATGATGACTTTTTTAAGTCAGCCTCTTGCTAATAAAGTGTTTTTATTATACCAATAAGCATTTTTATAGTCTTTATAATAATTTATTCTAACTAACTCCAATAAACCTCTTTTACTTATGACACGGTTCGCCCATACCATCCAACCGATATAACTACCTAAAATCAAAATTGACTCAATAGTCATATAATGAAAAGAATAGGTCCAACCAACCCGCAAAAAGTAGAGGGGAGAACCTAAAACCTACCGCCCTTCCTTATAAACTATTAAATAGCAACGTCACCATTCTCTTCAAAAAAGCTCATATCATGCCGTAAACATGTCCAATAGCAAAAAATCACTCACCACTTCCACATTGATCTCATTCAGAAAGTAGCAGCCCACGCGAAATATATAAATTTCATTAAACTTATTTGTTGCACCAATTTTCTAAATATTTTATTATTAGAAGTAACGAGGCTCAATCATCCAACAGGGCAAAATTTTTTTGCTCAGAAAATGAATGAGCATTCATTCAACGACTCGAAGACCAACCATAACCAACTCAGGCAACCACTGAGTCAACGAATCAATGAACGCAAAGAAGGGGGAGATAATTGTGATTCAACCGATTAGAAAGGCTGCCGTGCTCGGCTCCGGCGTCATGGGCTCAGGAATCGCCGCACACCTCGCGAACATCGGCATCCCTACGCTGGTCCTCGACATCGTCCCAAGAGAACTGACAGCCGCAGAACAGACAAAGGGACTCACACTCGAAGACAAACAAGTCCGTAACCGCATCGCCACCGAGTCGCTTCAAAAGCTGCTCAAACAAAAGCCGGCACCACTCACAGTCAAAGAAAACCTGAACCTCATCGAAGCAGGCAACCTTGAGGACGACATCCAGCGCATCAAAGACGTCGACTGGATCATCGAAGTCGTCACCGAGAATCTCACCATAAAAAAGCAAGTCTTTGCTAGTGTCGACCAGTACCGCAAGAAAGGCAGCATCGTCTCATCCAACACATCCGGTATCTCGGTCGAAGCAATGGCAGAAGGGCGCAGCGAGGATTTCCAGAAACACTTCCTCGGCACCCACTTCTTCAACCCGCCAAGATACTTAAAATTGCTTGAAATCATCCCAACCCAGCACACTAATCCCGGAGTCCTCAGCTTCATGAAAACCTTCGGTGAAGACGTGCTCGGCAAAGGCGTTGTCGTTGCAAAAGATACACCGAACTTCATCGCCAACCGGATCGGTACCTACGGACTCCTCGTTACACTGAGGGTAATGCTGAAAGGCGGCTACTCTGTCGGCGAAGTCGACTCCATCACAGGTCCGCTTATCGGCCGGCCGAAATCAGCAACCTTCCGGACACTCGACATTGTTGGTCTCGATACCTTCGTCCATGTAGCCAAAAACGTCTGGGATGGAGCAGAAGGCGATGAGAAGGAAGTCTTCACAGTGCCGCCATTCATGAACGAAATGCTAAAGAACGGCTGGCTTGGCAGCAAATCCGGTCAGGGCTTCTTCTTAAAACAGGGCAAAGAGATCCTTGAACTTGATCCTGCAACACTCACATACGGCCCACGCAAGCAATTGAAAACCGCGGCAACCGAACTAGCCAAACAAGAAAAAGGCACAGCGAATAAATTGAAAGCGCTTGTATACGCAAATGACCGCGCCGGTGAACTGCTCTGGAACATCTTTAGTCCGGTTCTAATATACTCTGCCGAACTGCTCGGTACAATTGCCGACGACATTCCGTCCATCGACCGTGCGATGAAGTGGGGCTTCGGCTGGGAGCAGGGGCCGTTCGAAACATGGGATGCAATCGGCCTTGAAAAATCCGTCGCAAAAATGCAGGAAGAAGGACGCACCGTTCCTGGCTGGATCTACGACATGCTTGCGGCAGGACATACAAGCTTCTATAAAGAAAACACCTACTATGACAACGGCGAATATAAACCGCTCGAAGTTAATCCGAAGGTCATTGAACTGAAAGCAATTAAAAAGGAAAAAGGCGTCATCAAAAAGAACTCCGGCGCAAGCCTGATCGACATCGGGGACGGCGTCGCACTGCTTGAGTTCCATTCGCAATCAAATGCAATCGGTCCTGACATTCTCCAAATGATCAACTTCGCTGTCGATGAAGTGGAAAAGAACTACAAAGGACTCGTCATCGGCAACCAGGGCAAGAACTTCTGCGTTGGCGCAAACCTGGCGATGATTTTGATGGAAGCTCAGGACGACAACATCTGGGACCTCGACATGGTCGTCAAGATGTTCCAGAACACGATGATGAAAATCAAATACTCGGCAAAGCCAGTCGTCGCCGCACCATTCCAGATGACACTCGGCGGTGGAGCCGAAGTCTGCCTGCCAGCAGCCCACATCCAGGCAAGCATGGAAACCTACATGGGCCTCGTTGAAGCAGGTGTCGGCCTCATCCCTGGCGGCGGCGGAAACAAGGAGCTCTACATCAAGCACCTCAACTCTCTGCCTAAAGGCGTCGACTTCGACCTCATGAAAGTCGCAGCCAAAGTATTCGAAACCATCGCGACAGCGAAAGTCTCCATGTCCGGAGCCGAAGCGCGCGAAAACAACTTCCTGAACTTCGCCGACGGCATCTCAGCAAACAGCGACCATCAGCTCTACGATGCCAAACAGGCAGCACTTGCCCTGTATGAAGCAGGCTACAAGCCGCCAGTCAGGAAGAAAGTTCCGGTCACAGGTGAAACCGGTTATGCCGCACTCATCCTCGGTGCCCAGGCGATGCAGCTATCCGGCTACATCTCCGAGTACGACATGAAGATTGCCAAGAAGCTCGCCTACGTCATTGCAGGAGGCAAAGTCCCATTCGGTACCGAAGTCGACGAACAATACCTGCTCGACCTCGAACGCGAAGCCTTCCTAAGCCTTGTTGCTGAGCCGAAATCCCAGCAGCGCATGCAGCACATGCTCGTCAAAGGCAAGCCATTAAGGAACTAAGAGCATAAAGCCTCTTTTGGAAAAAAGGGTCGACGCTCGAGAAGGGCAAATCATTTCCACGCACTACCATTTGGCGGACGGGTACCTCCCGGTACCCGAACCCCGCCTAGAATCATAGAACACTAGACCGAAAGAGAGGGAAACCAATGAGAGAAGCGGTGATTGTTGCCGGAGCACGCACTCCAGTCGGGAAAGCCAAAAAAGGCTCGCTTGCCGGGGTCCGTCCCGACGACCTTGGTGCACTCGTTATCAAGGAAACGTTGAAACGCGCCGGCAATTACGAAGGAAACATAGATGATGTCATAATCGGCTGCGCGATGCCAGAGGCTGAACAAGGCCTGAACATGGCACGCAACATCGCGGGCCTTGCCGGGCTACCGTATGAAGTGCCGGCCATTACCATCAACCGCTATTGCTCATCCGGCCTGCAGGCAATCGCCTATGCTGCAGAACGGATCATGATTGGCCAGGCTGACACTGTATTAGCTGGCGGCGCAGAATCAATGAGCATGGTACCGATGATGGGCCACGTAACCCGTCCGAATGTTAAACTCGCGGAAACTGCTCCGCAATATTACATGAGCATGGGCCATACAGCGGAAGAAGTAGCAAAGAGATTCGGCATCTCCCGTGAGGATCAGGATGCATTTGCCGTTCGCAGTCACGAACGGGCTGCCCGTGCCATCCAGAAAGGTAAATTCAGGGACGAAATCGTTCCTGTTGATGTTACGATCCGTTCAGTCGGTACCGACAACAAACTGAAGGAGAAATCGTTCCAGTTCTCTGAAGACGAAGGCGTCCGTGTTGGCACAAACATGGAAACTCTCGCAAAGCTTCGCCCGGCATTCTCCGTCACAGGATCTGTCACAGCTGGAAATGCCTCGCAAACAAGCGATGGTGCTGCGACTGTCATGGTAATGGAGCGAGAAAAAGCAGAATCCCTTGGACTGAAGCCACTGGCTAAATTCCGTTCATTCGCAGTCGGTGGAGTCCCACCTGAAATCATGGGCGTTGGACCTGTCGTTGCCATTCCGAAGGCGTTGAAGCTAGCCGGACTAGAAGTAACCGACATCTCACTGTTTGAACTAAACGAAGCATTCGCTTCCCAAGCCATCCAGATTGTTCGCGAACTTGGCCTTGATGAAGACAAAGTCAACGTCAACGGAGGAGCGATTGCCCTTGGACACCCGCTTGGCTGTACAGGTGCAAAGCTAACTCTATCCCTAATTCATGAACTGAAGCGCCGCAACGAACAGTTCGGTGTTGTCACGATGTGTATTGGCGGAGGCATGGGAGCAGCCGGTGTATTTGAACTTCTATAACCGTTCTATATAAAGCGTATCCAAGTGAACTTATATAATAGAAGAAACTCGTCGAATAAGTGAAAAATAAGTCGAAAAATGTCGAATTTCTACAATGAAATGGAGGAATCATAATGACCAATACGCTTGATCAGTCCATTAAGGGCGGTAGCTTTCTAATTGAGGATGTCTCCTATGACCGTGTCTTTACCCCCGAGGACTTTAATGATGAACATAAAATGATTGCAAAAACAACTGAGGAGTACGTAACAAAATCCGTACTCCCACATGTTGAGGCACTTGAAAACCACGAATTCGATAAATCCGTAAAATTGCTGAAAGAAGCAGGTGAGCTTGGCCTGCTTGGCGCGGATGTTCCAGAAGAATACGGCGGCCTTGGCCTTGATAAGGTAAGCTCGGCTGTTATCGCGGAGAAGATGGCTCGTGCAGGCGGCTTCTCAATTTCCCATGGAGCCCATGTTGGGATCGGTTCTTTACCAATCGTCCTATTCGGTAACGAAGAGCAAAAACAAAAGTATCTGCCTGACCTCGCTACAGGAGAGAAGCTTGCTGCATACGCACTGACTGAGCCATCTTCCGGCTCCGATGCCCTTGGCGCAAAAACAACTGCGAAACTAAACGAAGCCGGAACTCATTACACCCTGAACGGGGAAAAGCAATGGATCACGAACTCTGCGTTTGCTGATGTTTTTGTTGTCTATGCGAAAATCGATGGTGAGCAGTTCTCAGCCTTCATCGTTGAGCGTGACTTCCCAGGTGTATCTACAGGTGCGGAAGAGAAGAAGATGGGCATCAAGAGTTCATCGACTCGCACTTTGATTCTTCAGGACGCAGAAGTGCCGGTTGAGAATCTGCTTGGTGAAGCGGGGAAGGGCCATGTAATTGCCTTCAATATCCTGAACATTGGCCGTTATAAGCTTGGAGTAGGGGCAAATGGCGGGGCAAAGCGTGCATTCGAAATCACTGTTCAATACGCCAACCAGCGTCAGCAGTTCAAGACGCCAATTTCTTCTTTCAACTTAACGAAAGAAAAGCTTGCCACGATGGCGTCGAAAATCTATGCAACCGAAAGCTCCGTCTGGCGTACAGTCGGTTTGTTTGAAGATAGAATGGGTCGCCTCTCTGAGGAGGAAGCAAAAGACGGCCTTCAAGTTGCTAAGTCTATTGCTGAGTACGCAATCGAGTGCTCAATGAACAAAGTATTCGCCACAGAAACACTTGATTATGTCGTTGACGAAGGCGTCCAAATCCATGGTGGCTACGGCTTCATGGCTGAGTACGAAATTGAGCGTGCTTACCGTGACTCAAGGATCAACCGAATTTTTGAAGGGACAAACGAAATCAACCGCCTGCTCGTTCCAGGCACATTCATCCGTAAAGCAATGAAGGGTGAGCTGCCATTGTTCGAGAAAGCAATGAAACTCCAGGAAGAACTCATGATGATGATGCCAGAAGAGCCAGGTGAAGAGCCGCTCGCACAAGAGAAGCACCTTGTAACAAATGCAAAGAAGATTGGCCTTCTTGCTGCTGGCCTTGCTGCGCAAAAATTCGGCAAAGCCCTAGAGCAAGAACAGGAAATCCTTGTAAATATCGCAGACATCATTTCGAATGCGTACGCTATGGAGTCAGCCGTCCTAAGAACAGAAAAGGCCATTGCAAACCAAGGACTTGAAAAAGCCCAGCAAAAGCTTCTCTACACACAAATCTTCTGCCAGGAAGCTTTCAACGAAATTGAACAGCATGCCAAAGAAACCCTTCTTGCAACAGAAGAAGGTGACGCTCTCCGTATGCTCTTGTCAGCATTAAGGAAGTTTACCCGCCACACACCAATCAACGTCGTGGCAAAGAAACGTCAGGCTGCTGAGAAGCTAATTGAAGCTGAAAAGTTTGTTGTATAATCCAAACATAAAGAAACGGCGTCCCAAAACCCGGGATGCCGTTTTTACTGTGCTATTAAATAATCAAGGATAAAGTCACTCCAAAGCTTGTGACCGTCTTTATTAGGTTGATTTGTCTTTTTGTCCACATAGTCATAAATTTCTTCACTTTTAGGATCAGGCCATGATTCCCAGTGATTGAAATAAACGATCCCATTCTCGTTTGCATACCGTTCAAGTTCAGCTACCTGGGTTTTATACATCTTTGGTTGAAAGATAGGGTTTGGCGGCTGAAGGATAAATTCGGCTTGTGGATTTGCCGACTTTACTTCTTCAATAACCGTTGAAATATTAACAAGTGTATCTTCTATTCTTACAATGCTATTGTCATTAAGAAGAAATGGTTCAAAAATCACCATGTCAGGCTTTAAATCCGAAAGCTGCCCGTGCATAGTATATCCAACATAATCAGTAGTCGTTGATTCGTATTTTATAACGTCTACTTCAATAACCTCTTCACCAAACGCCTTAGTGATTCCCTCATCCACAAGATGCGCCCACCCGTTAGGATTATTCCCTACCGCGTTTGAGCCAACAATCACTAACTTGAACGGCTCTTTATCAGCCAGCTTTTGCTTCAACGTTTCGAAACTGTCTGTCGGCCAATTCTTAGTTAAAGATAAAAGAGCCCCTTCAGGCGAATCTTCTTTTTCCTTAGCTACCTTACTAGATCCCTCATTTGAGGAAGGACTCGTACTCTCAGTTTCCTTTGCAACCACAGAGGAATCCCCGCTTTTAATAACATTTTCCTTCCAATGCACATTCCCGAGAATTAATACAGCGGCACAAGCAATAGCTAATACAATAGATAAGAACACTTTCATATATAAACCTCCAAAACCGTTTAATTACCCAATCTTCTAACTTAATAAACTTTTAAATTTTTCCATTTTGAAAAAACTCTTTAACTTTTATTACAAATGGGTTACATTATCTAAAGAGCAAAATTTTCCACATTATCACTTAGATTATGACAATATTTTTAAAAATTTACAATCACCCTAGTAATATTTTGGAGAAATAATTAGAATTACATCAGTTCGGAGGGGCACATGGAAGAAACAATCAGTTTAAAAGAATTGTTGGCAACACTACGGAAAAGATTAAGTTTAATTGTTATAACAACATTAGCTGCGGTTCTGATTGCTGGAATAGCCAGTTATTTCTTTATGACACCAATTTACCAGGCATCCTCACAAATTCTTGTTAATCAGGAAAAAAAGGATGCAGCAGCATACAATGCTGGTGATATTCAAACCAACCTTCAGTTAATTAATACGTACAAAGGGATCATTGTTGGTCATGCTATTCTTGATTTAGTGATAGACGAAATGAATCTCGATATGTCCTATGAAACATTAAAATCTAAAATATCTGTATCTACTGAGCAAGATTCACAACTTATGAACATTGTCGTTCAGGACGAGGACCCCAAACGGGCAGCAGATATCGCCAATAAAACAGCAGTAGTATTCCAAAAGGAAATACCTGGAATTATGAGTGTTGATAATGTAAGCATACTTGCAAAGGCAACAGTTCAAGACGGTCAAGCACCTGTGAAGCCGCAACCACTTCTTAACATAGCAATTGCACTTGTAGTAGGTTTGATGGCAGGCGTGGGGATTGCCTTCCTGCTTGAGTATTTTGATAATACGATAAAAACCGAACAAGACGTCGAAAAATTACTGGAACTTCCTGTTTTAGGATCGATTCCTGTTTTTGATGAACCGACATCCAAACAACAACGCACTGAACGTAAGTCAAGGGCTTAAGGAGGGTTACCATGGCGAAAAAGAAACTTTTACAAGGAAAAAGAAAACTAATCACAAAGCTGGACCCTAAGTCCCCTATTTCTGAACAGTACCGGACCCTTCGGACAAATATCCAGTTCTCTTCAGTTGATGAGGAAATTAAGAAAATCATGGTCACTTCTTCAGGACCTGGTGAAGGAAAATCAACCACAACTGCAAATCTCGCAGTAGTATTTGCACAACAAGGCAAATCTGTCCTGCTAATTGATGCGGATCTCAGAAAGCCTACTGTCCATTATTCCTTTAATTTAACAAATACAATTGGACTTACAAATGTCCTTTCCCATCAGGTTAACTTAGAAGAAGCGATTAATGAAACGGATGTAAAAGGGCTTTATGTTGTATCAAGCGGGCCGATTCCTCCTAATCCTTCAGAATTGCTTGGCTCTAGGATGATGGACAGCTTTATAAAAGAGGCAGAAGGGAAATTTGACATTATTATGTTCGATACTCCACCGGTTCTAGCAGTAACGGATGCACAAATTCTTTCAAACAAATGTGATGGCACGATTCTAGTGGTTAGCAGCGAGAATACCGAGATTGAACAAGCTGTAAAGGCGAAAGAGTTGCTTACTACAGCCCAGGCAAAAGTTCTTGGTGTCGTACTGAACAATAGAAAATTCGAGAAAAACCAGCAATATTACTATTATGGCGTTAAATGACAGTTTTCGACAAATTCACCCCCTTTACTGCATAGTTTATAACATAGTACTATTAGATAAGGTAATTCAAGATATTGGAAGTGTTGTAAAATGATAGACATACATTGCCACATACTGCCGAAACTTGATGATGGAGCAGCAAATATGGAAGATGCTCTGCAAATGGCAGCTCAAGCTGTCGAACAAGGAATCGATACCATAATTACTACTCCCCACCATATGAATAGCCGTAATGTCAATCCAAGATCTTTGGTTTCGGAAAACGTTCAGAAGTTAAATCGAGTATTCCAAGAGGAAAATATTGATTTGACACTGATTCCTGGACAAGAGGTCAGGATTCATGGGGAAATTCTTGAAGGAATAGAAAACGGGGATATCCAAGGTCTTGGAAACTCAAATTATCTTTTAATAGAATTCCCATCCAACAATGTGCCTCGATATACTGAAAAATTATTCTATGATTTGCAGCTAAAGGGGTTTATCCCAATTGTCGCCCATCCAGAGCGAAATCAGCAACTAATCGAGCGACCGGAGCTTCTTTATAATCTAGTGAAAAATGGGGCACTTTCACAAATAACAGCTGCAAGTGTAGCTGGCAAGTTTGGCAAGAAAATCCGCAAGTTCACACTTCAATTAATCGAAGCAAACCTGACCCATTTCCTTGCATCTGATGCCCATAACACAACAAGCCGTGGCTTTGTAATGGGTGAAGCATACAACACGATCCAATCCGAG
This sequence comes from Bacillus sp. FJAT-18017, assembly GCF_001278805.1. GTDB lineage: Bacteria > Bacillota > Bacilli > Bacillales > Cytobacillaceae > Bacillus_D. Next base: position 1,048,936 of record NZ_CP012602.1, read on the forward strand.
TACGGCATGGACATGGTCTATCTGTTAAAGGAAAACGCGGAACTTCTTCTTGAAGGAAAACAAGTGATTCGCGAAATTCCCGAAATGATTAAACAGAAAAAGTTCCTTGGCCTATTCTGAATCGGATACTAGTATTCTAGCTATTCATTTCAATACAATCGCCAAGTGAATACTTGGCCGGCGAAGCTATCCTGTCCGTTACACATGGGAGCACTCGGTTATGCAGTGGGAGGGTAATCCCTCCTTAGACGCCAGTCGTCAATTGCGTGATGTGAGGGTGGGTTAGATGCCCATACATATTTAAATAATCCTAAATATCTAACGCCAATACATGTTAAGTACGTGTATTGCCTTTAGGTATTTATTTTTGTCTGTTTATTCGCTTCAAAATATTAACGTAATAAAGGGGAAATGAGAACGTGGCCTATAAATCCCGGCTGGCACTGCTTATTCTTATTGATTCATTTCTAGTTCTGAGTGCTGTCTACATTAGTTATATTCCGTTGCATCCGTCATTGGGGATTACTTCATTTCCTGCGGTAACTGTAAGTGCCGTTACACTGTTAGTTAGCCATCATATTTTTTCATTTTATTATCGTCTTTACCAAAAAGCATGGGAATATGCGAGCATAGGTGAACTAATTGCAATTACGAAGGCGGTTACCTTTTCTGTGTTAATGACAACCTTAATGGAATTTGTTGTTTACAGACAAATCCATGTACGAGGATTAATTAGCACATGGATGGTATACATCTTGGCCATTGGAGGATCAAGATTTATATGGAGATCATTTAGAGATTCTGTGATCCGTAAAGCCACAAACAAGAAACGTGCATTAATTATCGGTGCGGGTTCTGCAGGGACAATGGTTGTAAGACAGCTGCAACATAATCCCGATGCGGAGCTGCTTCCGGTAGGGTTTATTGATGATGACTCGAGAAAACATAAATTACAGCTTTATAATATCCCGGTAATTGGTGGGATTGAGCATATTCAAGAATCGGTAGAGAAGCTGAATATTGACCATATCATTATTGCCATCCCATCGTTAAGCAAAAAGGAACTGAACCGCATTTTTAATGAGTGTTCGGCAACTAGGGCAAAAACGAAAATCATCCCAATGCTTGAAGATTTAATGACTGGGAAAGTATCCGTCAACAACTTTAGGGATGTCGAAGTTGAGGATCTACTTGGCAGGGAACCGGTCAAGCTTGATATGGATAGTATAGCGAATTATGTAACTGGAAAAACAGTTCTGGTCACAGGAGCAGGTGGCTCAATTGGCTCGGAAATTTGCCGCCAAATTAGCATCTTCCATCCGGCAAAACTTGTCCTTCTAGGCCACGGAGAGAACAGCATCTATCTGATTGATATGGAACTTAGGAGAAAGTACGGAGAACAATTTGCAATCATTCCGGTCATTGGTGATATCCAGGACCGGGATCGGATATTCGAAGTAATGGAAGAACACCAGCCGAACGTTGTATACCATGCTGCAGCACATAAGCATGTACCGTTAATGGAATACAATCCACGTGAAGCAGTAAAAAACAATGTCTTTGGTACAAAGAATGTAGCAGAGGCTGCAGACACATTTGGCGTGGAAACGTTTGTCCTGATTTCATCTGACAAAGCAGTAAACCCAACAAATGTGATGGGAGCAACAAAACGCATTGCTGAAATGATTATTCAGAAGCTTGATCAGGAAAGCGAGACTAGGTTTGTAGCTGTGCGGTTCGGAAATGTCCTTGGAAGTCGGGGTAGTGTTATTCCGTTGTTTAAAAAGCAGATTCAAGCTGGTGGACCGGTGACAGTTACTCATCCTGATATGACACGGTACTTTATGACAATCCCGGAAGCATCTAGGCTTGTTATTCAGGCAGGAGCGCTTGCAAGAGGTGGAGAGGTTTTCGTCCTGGATATGGGAGAGCCGGTTAAGATTGTTGACCTGGCCAGAAATCTGATTAAACTGTCAGGCTATACTATAGAAGAAATCGGGATTCAATACTCTGGAATACGTCCTGGAGAAAAGATGTTTGAAGAGCTTCTGAACGAAAAAGAAGTGCATCCAGAGCCGGTATATCCAAAGATATTTATAGGGAAAGCTGTGTTGGAGCAGGAAAAAGAGATTGAATACCTGCTTGAAAGGTTTGAGAGTTTCTCTGCTGAAGAGATGAAGGAGTATGTTATTAATTTGGCTAACAGGAAACGAAATCAGATTCTTTCATTGGCTAAGTAAGCTACCCACCAGTAGACAAAAATAAAATTATATTATATTTATACGCACCACCTGCCTGCATGATTATTCATGTAGGTGGGTTTGTTTTTTGTGCACTTAATAAATAATTTGCAAAGGGAAGTTGATCGCACATCAGGAGGTACTCCTTTTAAACCGTCAATTAATATTTGCTTGGTGTAGGGGTATTCACAAGAGGGATGATAAACGGATGACTGTTATTTAGTTTAAAAATGGCCTTTTATATAGCAGTTGTCGTCATTTGAAAGCACAGTATAAGAGTTTTTGGATTTCATTTCCAAATACGTTAAAGCTGCAAGGAGCTTTAGGTTCAAAAGGGTGGAATATACTTCTGTTCCGACCAATATAAGGCGGGAGAAGGAAGAAGAAGTTCCTTACGAGGTAACTATTTGAAAAGGATATTATTTAGTGGGTTAGTAGTTGGTTTGAAGAGTTAAATTAATATTCTAACTAAGTCCTAATCTACTAAAAAAATTTAAGGAGTGTAACTGAATGTATATGAAAATTAAAAGATTGATTGATATCGTTCTTTCTTTAATTGGACTAGTAATATTATCACCGATTTTTTTAATTTTGATTATTTCTATTAAGCTTGACTCAAAAGGTCCGGTTCTATTTAAGCAAAAGCGTGTAGGAATTAACAAGGCACATTTCAACATATTGAAATTCCGTACTATGAGAATAGATACCCCGAAGGACACACCGACTCATTTATTAGGTAATCCAGAACTGTATATCACAAGGATGGGTAAATTTTTGAGAAAAACTTCACTTGATGAGCTTCCACAGATTTGGAATATTTTTGTGGGACAGATGAGTATAATTGGGCCTAGACCAGCACTATGGAACCAGTATGACTTGATTGCTGAACGCGATAAGTATGGTGCTAACTATGTACTGCCTGGATTAACTGGTTGGGCACAGATTAATGGTAGGGATGAACTTCCTATTGAAGTTAAGGCTAAGTTGGATGGGGAGTATGTCAAGAAGATTAGCTTTTCGATGGATATTAAGTGTTTCTTTTTGACCATTGTTAGTGTTTTAAAGAGTGATGGGGTTATTGAAGGTGGTACAGGAGCTGAGAAAGAAGTTTCTAGTTTCAAGAAAACCAGTTCATAATGGATGTAAAAATAATAATAGAGGTGTTTAAATGCTTTTAGTCACAGGACTTACTGGCCATACGGGAAGATACTTTTTACAAGAACTTATTAATAATAAATATAATGGTCCTATTCGATGTATTGTTAGAGAATCATCTGATACTAGCTTAATAGATAACAGTGGATTAAATATAGAAAAATTTGTGGGTGACATTAGGGATGATGAATTTCTAGATAAGTGTATGAAAGGTGTTGAAACAATAGTTCATATTGTGAATATCAGGCATACAGTTCGAATCATTAAAGTAGCGATTAATAATGATGTGTCTAGGGCGATTTGTGTTCATACAACTGGCATATATTCGAAATTTAAAGTTGCATCAGAGGAATATAAAGATATTGAAGCGGAACTTAAAAATGTACTTGCTGGAAATAAAATCAAGGTAACAATTTTACGTCCGACTATGATATACGGTGACTTGTGTGATCATAATATGAGCAGATTTATAAAAATGGTTGATAGATTGAGGGTCTTCCCAGTAATCAATTACGGCCAGGGATTAATTCAGCCTGTAAATGCCCGCGATCTTGGGAGAGCGTACTATGATGTTCTGATGATGCCTGTAGAGCAAGCAAAAGCAGAATATAATCTATCTGGAGACAAACCAATCGAGTTGATCGAAGCTTTAAAAATTATTAGTAATAAACTTGATAAAAAAACTATCTTTATTAGTTTTCCATTAGGCTTTGGAGTACTTCTAGCCAGATGCTTAAAAATAGTAACATTAAAAAAAATCGATTACGTTGAAAAGGTTCAACGAATGAGTGAAGATAGGTGCTTCTCACATAAAGAGGCAAGAAGAGACTTCGGATATAATCCTGAACCGTTTGATATTGGTATTGGAAGAGAAGTTAAGGAATATCTCAATAGATAGCAGGTGTTTTAAGTAGTGGGAAAGAGAATTTTAATTTTATCAAATCATTTTATAACATTATATAACTTTAGGAAAGAGTTAATCGCAAAGCTGATACAAGAAGGTCATGAGGTAATTATTTCGATGCCAGAAGCTGAAGAAAATAGCTTCTTCAGCGATATGGGTTGCACAATCATTGACACACCTATAGATCGTCGTGGGATTAATCCAATTAAAGATATTGGGCTTGTTTTTAGTTATATTAAAATAATGAAAAAAGCAAATCCAGATATAATATTTTCTTACACTATTAAACCGAATATCTACGGGTGTTTGGCATCTAATCTTTTAAAGAAGAAGCAAGTTAGCAATATAACCGGCACAGGTGCGACATTTTTAAAGAGGAATGTCATAAGTACAGTTGCCAAAATGTTGTATAAAATATCACTCAAGAGATCATATAAAGTATTTTTCCAAAATACTGGGGATAGGGATTACTTTGTTGAAAATAAGATGGTGAAAAATAATTATTCTATGCTTCCTGGTTCAGGAGTGAATTTAGAACAGTATACGCTTTGTGAATTTCCATCGAATAATCAGATTAATTTTATTTTTATAGGAAGGATAATGCAACTAAAAGGTATTGACCAGTATCTTGAGGCTGCAAAAAGGGTGAAAGCAAGCTATCCTAATACAAACTTCTATATTGCAGGTTTTATTGAGGAAGAGAGATATAAGGCAATCATTGATGAATATCATTCAAAGGGGATTATTAACTATATCGGCTTCCAAAAGGATATAAAATCTTGGGTAAAAAAATGTCACTGTACAATTCTTCCGTCTCATGGAGGAGAAGGAGTTCCAAACGTCCTACTAGAGTCAGCTGCGATGGGCAGAGTTTGTATAGCTACTAAAATTAGTGGTTCTATGGATGTAATTGATGATAGCTCGTCAGGTTATTTGTTCAATACAGGAGATGCTGAAAGCTTAACTGAAAAGGTTATGCGTTTTTTAGAGTTAAATTACTCTGCTCAAAAACAAATGGGGTTAGTTGGTAGGAAAAAAGTTGAAAGAGAATTTGATAGAAATATAGTCATTAATGCATATTTGAAAGAAGTAGAGTAGATATAGGGGGAGACTTTGGTTGGATTATAAGAAACTTATTACAAATCAAGAAATGCGATTCAAGATATTACACATATTAAGGTTCATACCGGATGAAATAATGGTTAAATTACAATATAGAATTAAAATGGGTCGAAAACTCAATCTAAAGAATCCACAAAGATTTACTGAAAAACTCCAATGGTACAAGTTATATTACAGAATACCTTTAATGACACAATGCGCAGATAAATATAAAGTACGAGAATATATAAAATCTAAAGGTTTATCTAACACTTTAAATAAACTATATGCAGTCCATGACTCCCTTGATGAAATAAACCTTACTTCTTTACCAGAAAAGTTTGTAATAAAGACCACTAATGGTAGTGGGACGAACTTTTTTTGCAGAGATAAATCGAAATTCTCATTAGAGGATGTAAAAAGCTCTCTAAGTGATTGGGTCAAAAGAGATATTTATTCCGCAGGAAGAGAGTGGTCTTACAAAGATGTGGCACCCAAAGTTATTGTTGAAGAACTTTTAGAAGATAAAAAAAACCAATTTGATGGAATTAATGATTACAAATTTTTGTGCTTTAATGGAAAGGCAAAATATATTGTATTAGATGTTGATAGGCATATAGAACATAAGAGAAATATTTATGATATTGACTGGAATTTTATCAATGTAAGCACAGATCACCCAAATATTAGCGAAAGTATTCCAAAGCCTGAAGGATTTGAAGAGATGTTGGCAATTGCAAACCAACTTGCGGCAGATTTTCCTTTTGTACGAGTAGACTTATACTGGGTTAATGGTAAGGTGTATTTTGGTGAATTAACGTTTTATCCATGGACAGGTTATGTTCAATTTAATCCGGATGAATTTGATTTCATCCTAGGTAATCAGTTTGATTTACCGATTTAATATTTAGAGATGGTATGGTGAAGAAAATACTTAAGGGATTAATTACTTTAAAAAGTAAAGATTGTAGCATCAGATTAATAATGGACCATTATTTGGAGAAATAACTTTGGCTGTTCTTGAAGAAGTATTTTAAAGAAAGATAGATTTATATAATTACCAACTATAACATAATAGGAAAATGGTGTGTTTAAATATGTATAATCCATTAGTTTCAATTATTATACCGGTATATAATGGGAGCAATTATTTAAAACAAAGTATAGAAAGTGCACTAGCACAAACATATAAAAATATTGAAGTTGTTGTTGTAAATGATGGATCTACTGATGATGGAAAAACAGAACGTATTGCACTAAGCTATGGAGAAAAAATTCGCTATTTTTACAAGGAAAATGGTGGTGTAGCTACTGCATTAAATTTTGGAATTGAGAATATGACTGGTAATTGGTTCTCATGGTTAAGTCATGATGATTTATATATGCCGAATAAAATAGAATCTCAAATTAGAAAAATAAATGAGCTAGATTTAAATACTGAAAGTACAATTATCTCTTGCAAAAATGGCTATATAGATGCAAATGGTTCAAAAGTTATTTATCCAAATAATTTTAATAGTGGATTATTTTCAGGGAACGAAATGTTTGCACTACTATTAAAAGGTCAAAATTTAAATGGATGTTCTTTATTAATACCCAAAAAAGCTTTAATAGAAACAAAAGGGTTCAATATTAATTATAGATTTATTCAAGATTTTACTTGTTGGGTTGATTTAGCTTTGAATAATAATAGTTTTTATCTTTATGACGAGGAGCTCGTAAAATCACGGTTACATGGTGAGCAGGATACAATTCGTCTTTCAAGTGTACATCCCAAAGAAATAGATGATTTTCTGAATAAACTGTTGCTTAGGTTTAAAGTGGATGTAAGTAAAAATAAAAATTATATAAAGGATATTTTATTTTACTATTGTACGAGAAAAAATAATGTGAAATTTAGTCGTAAGTACAAAGAAGTTTTAATTGAAAATGGTCTATTTAATACTACTGATTATACGCAATATTTTGCTTTATTTGTGAGAGGAAAAATAATATGGTCTATGAGGAACATATATCGAACACTTGTTAACAAACAATATAGGAGATAGTTCATGAAAATAATGCAAATAAATGCTGTTTATCCTACAGGTAGCACTGGAAAAATAGTGAAAGATATACACACTCAACTATTAGAATACGGACATGAATCAATTATTTGTTATGGGAGAGGCGATAAAATAAAAGAAGAGAATGTATACAAAACTGCACCAGAATTAATAATGAAAATGCAATCTTTGCGTTCAAAGATAACAGGTTATGCTTATGCAGGGTGTCTTTACTCCACATTCACTCTAATAAATATAATAAAAAAAGAAAAACCAGATGTTGTACATTTGCACTGTATAAATGCATTTATGGTAAATATTTATAAACTGCTTAATTTTTTAAAGAATAATAAAATTAAAACCGTCCTAACACTGCATGCTGAATTTATGTATACGGCTGGACCTGGTCATGCTTTAGATTGTGATGATTGGAAGACAGGTTATGGAAAAAGTTCACAAAAGGGTTTAAGACCGTCATCTAAAATATTCGATAGAAGCGTAGAAGAATGGCAAATGATGAAAAAAGCTTTCGATGGCTTCGATAATATTATTATAACATCAGTTTCGAAATGGTTGCATGATCGTGCGAAACAATCTCCTTTTTTTACAGAAAAATCAATGAATGTTGTATTAAATGGAATTGACACTAATATCTTCAAACCTACAGATGCATCTGAATTAAAGAGAAGGTATAAGATAAGCAATGAAAAAATAGTTCTACATGTTACACCAAACTTTAATGATCCTCTCAAAGGAGGAAAATATGTAATAGAAATAGCTAAACAGTTGCGGAATAAAAATGTCCTGTTTTTTGTTGTTGGTTTTAAAGGGGATAAAAGGAAATTACCGTCAAATATAGTACCCGTTTCACATACAAAGGATCAAGTTGAACTTGCAAAATACTATTCTATGTCAGATTTAACATTGTTAACAAGCGCTAGAGAAACCTTCTCGATGGTCTGTGCAGAATCATTATCATGTGGTACACCGGTTGTTGGGTTTGAAGCTGGAGGCCCTGAAATGATATCACTCAAATCATATAGTGAATTTGTAAGGTATGCGGATATAGATGCTTTAAATAAAACGATTATTAATTGGTTAGACAAACGTGTATCCACTAAATCTATCATAGAAGAGGCAAGAAAGTCCTATTCTAAAGAAGTTATGTATAAGAATTATGAGAATTTATACAAGAGGTTAATTAGCTATGTTGAGTAAAAATAATGATGTTCGGGACAATATTGTTTTGGGTTATTTTATTATAACAATATTATTATTTTCATTTATATCGACAGGTGGCTATAAGTATGGTAATCAATTATTGCCTGATCCAGTTGTTTTTTATATAGAAAAGAACCCAATTTATTTTCACTTTTTTTTAAGCATTTCAGTGGCTGTTATTTTAAGTATTTTAATGAAATTTAGGTTGAGGTTTGATATTATTGCGTTTTTTTTATTAATAAAAATAATTGTTATAATTATACCTATAACATATATTCCAGAATATATGAATTATATAGGAAGGATTAGCTATCATATTATTGCGTTTATTGTTTATTTAATAGCACTACAGACAAAAAATAATAAAATAGAAGCATTTACAAAGGTAGCAATTGTTTTTTCAATAATTTTATCTATACAAGTAATATTTACTAGTTATTATAATTATTTAAATTTAGGTATTGATTTTGGGAATATTCTCTATAAACATTACATGAGGATTCCAATTGCTTCCTCTAATGTAATAGCTGCCTATTTAGTACCATGTATATTCTTGATTGCATATAACTCCAAACTAAGTAAATTTTCAAAAGCAATAATATTACCTATTATTTTTTTAGGAGTGCTACTCACTAAATCAGATGGTGCTATTGTGGTTTTCATAGTAACGTTCATATTGTCAAAAGTTTTTCTGAGTAAAAAAGGTATTTATATTAAATTGTTCTTTTCTTTTCTAATTTTAATTGCATTTATTATTTATCTTGTTTTTATGCGCTCAAATATATATTCAATTATGAATGGTAGATTTGAGGTTATTAGTAATGTTTTTAAAAATTGGGAGCAAAATATATTATTTGGAAATGGAGTAATATATGAAACTACAAATATTGGAAGCTTTACAGGGGGTCACAACATTTTACTTGATACATTAAATCAATCAGGAATTATTGGTTTAACTGTATTTATAATGACAATATTTGTTGTATTTAAGAGAATATTTAGGTATAAAAAAGAGGAAAATAATGGAGTAGTATTTTTTATTGTAGCATTCCTAATTCATTCAATGGGTGAGGTCAACTACTACAACTATGTTGGTGATGTACTACTTTGGTTTTTTGTGGGGATTTGTATTAATACTTTATATAGATTTAATTCTTCTCTAGTTTCTTCAAAAGAAAATCTATAAAAATAAATCTATAAAAATTGTTTTAATAAAAAAACAAAGAAAAATAATAGCAGGGGGAAAATATAATGTTTAAAGATAAAGTTTTACTAATTACAGGTGGAACAGGCTCATTCGGAAACGCAGTATTGAAAAGGTTTTTTGATACTGATTTAAAAGAAATCCGAATATTTTCTAGAGATGAAAAGAAACAGGATGACCTAAGAAAAACGTATAAAAGTAATAAAATAAAGTATTACATTGGCGATGTTCGTGACATTAATAGTGTTAAAAATGCTATGCACGGAGTAGATTATATATTTCATGCTGCAGCACTGAAACAAGTCCCATCTTGTGAATTTTTCCCTCTTGAAGCAGTTAAGACAAATATTATGGGAACAGATAACGTTATTACAGGTGCTATTGAAATGGGGGTTGAGAAAGTAATTTGTCTATCAACTGATAAGGCAGCGTATCCAATAAATGCAATGGGAATTTCTAAAGCTATGATGGAAAAAGTTTTTGTCGCAAAGTCTAAGACTGTTGATCCAAAAAAGACTTTAATATGTGGAACTCGCTACGGAAATGTTATGGCTTCTAGAGGTTCAGTTATTCCATTGTTTATTGAACAAATAAAAAATGGGCAACCTTTAACGGTTACTGATCCAAATATGACAAGATTTTTAATGAGTCTTGAGGAGGCTGTAGAACTAGTTGTCTTTGCATTTGAAAATGCCCAAGCAGGAGACATTATGGTCCAAAAAGCTCCTGCCTCTACTATAGGTGATTTAGCTATCGCGGTTAAAGAGTTATTTGGTGCTACTAATGAAATTAATATTATTGGTACTCGCCATGGAGAGAAACTATATGAAACTCTTCTTACTAAAGAGGAGCATTTGGTAGCTCAGGACCTAGGAGGATTCTATAGAGTTCCTGCTGATAAACGGGATCTTAACTATGATAAATATTTTGTAGAAGGTAATGAGGAGTTACAAGAAGTTGAAGATTACAACTCTCATAATACTGAAAGACTAGGTATCGAGGCAATAAAAGATAAACTTTTAAACCTGGATTATATACAAGAAGAATTGAAGAAATGGAGAGCTAGATAAATGAAATTACTAGTACTTGGTTCAACTGGTATGGCTGGACATATGATTTCAATTTATTTAAAAGAAGCTGGTCATGAAGTAACCGCCTTTAGTAGAAGGCGGTTCAAGTATTGCAATAATATAATTGGGGATGTTACGAATCTCTCTAACCTTGAAAAAATAATACTAGAAGGGGAGTACGATGCAGTAATTAATAGCATCGGGATACTTAATAAATCTGCGGAAGAAAATAAGTCACTAGCAGTTTTTTTAAATAGTTATTTACCACATTATTTAAGTGATCTTACGAAGAATATGAAGACTAGGGTTATCCATATGAGTACGGATTGTGTGTTTTCTGGAAAAACGGGAGGCTATTCAGAAACTTCATTTAAAGATGGCAAAACTTTCTATGATCGCACTAAAGCATTAGGTGAACTGGAAAACAATAAAGATCTAACTTTCAGAAATTCAATTATTGGACCAGATATGAATCAAAATGGTATCGGTCTTTTTAACTGGTTTATGAAACAACAAGGAACAATAAATGGTTTTAATAAAGCGGTATGGACAGGAGTAACCACACTTGCATTGGCTAAAGCTATGGAAAAAGCATTAGAACAGAATTTAACTGGCTTATATAATTTAGTAAATAATGAAACGATAAATAAGTTTGATCTACTTAAGTTATTTAACAAGTATTTGAGAAGTGAAAAATTAGAAATATTACCAAGTGCTAATGTAGTTATAGATAAATCACTTGTTAATAATAGAACAGATTTTGAATTTATAGTACCTAGTTATGAACAAATGGTGATTGAAATGAAAGAATGGATAGAAAATCACAGGAATCTTTACCCACACTATATTGAGTAGATGGAGGACAAAAAGTGCGGAAATTGAAATTAATGACAATTGTTGGTACTCGTCCGGAAATTATTAAGTTATCGGAGATTATAAAAAAATGTGATAAGTACTTTGAACATATATTAGTTCATACGGGACAAAATTATGACTATACCCTAAATGGGGTGTTTTTTGAAGAATTGGGACTTAGATCGCCAGATTACTATCTAGAAGTTGTCGGTGATAATTTAGGGACAACGATGGGGAATGTCCTAGCTAAATCATATGAAATTTTAGTACAAGAAAAACCAGATGCACTACTAGTTCTCGGTGATACAAATTCTTGTCTTAGTGTAATATCTGCTAAAAGGCTAAAAATACCAATCTTTCATATGGAAGCGGGGAATAGGTGTTTTGATGAGAACTTGCCGGAAGAGATTAATAGGAGAATTGTTGATCATACTAGCGATGTTAATCTATGTTATACAGAGCATGCTAGGCGGTATTTAAACTTCGAGGGTGTGCCTAAAGAAAGAACCTATGTGGTAGGATCTCCTATGGCAGAAGTTTTACAAGCTAATGCAGAAAAAATTATTAATAGTAAAGTCTTAGAAAAACTAGGTCTTAAAAAACGAAATTACATTTTACTTTCTGCACATAGAGAGGAAAATATTGATAATGAACAAAATTTTATGACATTAATGAATTCAATCAACACAATGGCAGAAACATATAATATGCCAGTTATTTATAGTACTCATCCAAGGAGTAAAAGTATTATAGAACAGCGTGGATTTAAATTCCATCCAAATGTAAAAAGTCTTCTACCTTTCTCTTTTTCAGACTACAATAACCTTCAGCTTAATGCCTTTTGTGTAGTATCAGACAGCGGAACTGTTGCAGAAGAAGCATCCTATTTTAAATTTCCAGCTGTTTCTATTAGGACAAGTACCGAACGCCCTGAAGTATTTGATAAAGGAAATATGATCATTGGAAGTATATCAAAGGAACAAGTTTTACAAGCTGTAGCTATGGCGGGGGAAATGCATTCAAGTAATGATATTGGTGTAGATGTTAATGATTATATCGATCACAATGTTAGTATAAAGGTTGTAAAAATTATCCAGAGTTACACAGGTATTGTTAACAAAATGGTTTGGAGAAAGTAACTCTCACTCCTAAAGTATTAAATAGGAGAAAACATGTTAAATAGAAGGTAGGTTTATATGAAAAAATTCTTGTTGTCAGTTGTGATCCCCACAAAAAATAGAGAAAAGTATGCAAGTGCAACTGTTAAGCAGATTTTAGACATTAATGATGATCGTATACAGGTTGTCATTCAAGATAATAGTGACACGCATGTTTTATCTGAACTATTGGATAATTACTCTGAAGATAACAGATTAAAATATAATTACACACCAGGTACCGTATCATTTGTTGAAAATTTTAATTTAGCAGTAAGCCAAGCAGACGGAGAGTATTTGTGTATTATTGGGGATGATGATGGGATAGTTCCACAAATTATTGACGTAGTAATGTGGGCGAAAAAGAATAATATCGATGCAATAAAACCAGAATTAAATGCGGTTTATTTCTGGCCTAATTCAGAAGCTCTCAAAAATAAATTGGACAATGGATACCTTAATATTAGTAAGATTACAGCCAAAGCAGAACTGTGTAAACCCCATATAGAAATAGAAAAGCTGTTAAAACAAGGAGCCCAACAATATCTTTCTCTTGATATGGTTAAGTTATATCATGGAATTGTAAAAAGAGATTGCCTTGACGAAATTAAAAAGGTTACAGGGAAATATTTTGGTGGATTGTCTCCAGATATATATATGTCTGTAGCTCTTTCCCTAACTGTAAACAAGATGGTTAAAATAGATTTCCCTCTTACTATTTCGGGAATCTGTAATAAGAGTGGTTCATCAGATTCCGCTACAGGAAAACATACTGGAAACTTAGAAGATGCACCACATTTTCGTGGACATAGTGAATATCACTGGTCAGAATTAGTTCCTAGATTTTATAGTGTGGAAACAATTTGGGCAGATTCAGCATTAGCAGCAATACATGATTTAAATCGAATAGATTTAATTAATAAATTTAACGTAGAATTCCTAGCTCTAAACTGTGTTTTAAAGTATCCACAATTTAAAGATAAAATAATACAGAGTTATAGTAGTTATTCTAAAAGAACGCATATTTCTCTTGTAAAAAGGTTGGAAATATATGTTTATAGACTCAAGAGTTTTTTCAAGAAAGTCAAAAGAAAATTAGGGAATAGGAAAAGCGATTATTATCGTGTAAGCGGGATCGAAAATATACTAATTGCTAATGAAACTTTACAGAAAAGATTGATAATGATTGAAATTGACAAGAATAAAGTAATAAACTCATTAGAAAGCGCCATTAGAACTTGAAGTTTCTAAAAGTAACTTAATGACAGTAAGATGTAGAATGGGGCATTAATGTGAAGAATTTATTTCAAAAATATTTTTCTAATGAAAAAGATAAAGTTGTTATCAAAAATATTCTTGCTGCTTTTTTTATTAAGGGAGGGGCTCTTTTAGTTTCCTTTATTAACTTACCAGCTTTTATAAGATATTTTGATAACGAAGAAGTGCTAGGGGTATGGTTTGCAATTTTTTCTGTTTTAATATGGATTCTTACTTTTGATTTTGGAATTGGAAATGGGCTAAGAAATAAATTAGTAGGAGCAGTACTACGTAATGATAAAACTGAAATTAGGCAAAATATTTCTTCAGCTTATTTCGTTATTGGTGCTATAACTGTTATAGTTTCTACAATATGCATTTTTGTCTTCCAATATATTAACTGGAATTCTATATTTAATATATCTGAAGAATTAGTATCCGCAGAAACAATGTACTTTGTAATAATATTTGCTTTTATCACAGTAATGTTACAATTCTTTTTGCGACTTATCTCCTTTATACTTTATGCATTACAAAAGTCAGCTATCAATAACTTTATGGCTCTAATAACAAGTGTCTTGCAATTAACATTTATATTAATAGCACCATCATTTGAATTAGAAACAAGCTTAAAAGTTTTGTCGATTGTATATTTATTGTGTGTCAATTTGCCACTATTAGTTGCTACTATTTATGTTTTCACCACACCGGAGCTAAAAGGATGTTTCCCTAGTATAAATTATATTAACAGAGAATCAGCAAGAGATATAATGTCACTAGGGGGAATATTTTTTTGGAACCAAATAATGTATACAGCTATTATTCAAACAAATCTTATTCTAATAACAAACCTTATTGGGCCTGGAAGTATCGTAGAATATCAGGTTTATTATAAATTGTTTATGATTGCTGGTATGTTATTTAATTTGGCTCTCACACCTATGTGGTCAGCCATAACAAAAGCCTTAGAGGAAAAAGACGGAAAATGGATTGCTAAGTATTTTGGGCTCTTAAATAAGTTGGTAATTATAGTAACCATAGCCCAGTTCCTTTTGGTCCCATTGGTACAATATATTGTGAATTTATGGCTAGGTCAAAATTATATAAACATAAATTATTTATACGCAATAGTATTTGCGATATTTGGTAGTATTTTCGTCTTTCAAAATGTCTTATCAACCTTTGCATGTGGATTAGGAAAGATGAAGCTACAAGCATATTTTTATACAATTGGTGTTATTTTTAAATTTGTTTTTATAAATTATATAACTTCTATATATACGGATTGGATTATTATGGTTATCGCAGATATTATTATTTTAGCACCTTATTGTATAGTTCAAACCCTTGTGCTTAAAAGAATGTTTTCAAAGTTTACAACAAACAGTGAATTGAAGCTTAACGTTTAATATTAGTGAGTATAATAACAAACTTTTAAAATACTTGAATGCTCTAAGCATTACTAGAATTTTGTAGTTCAGTACATGTAATTTAATATAACATGAGTATTATATCAATAAAAAAATCTCTAAAATTAGATAGAAAGTCTAATACCTATATATTACTTTAGTAAAGGAAGGCATGTCTATGTACAAAATAGCAGTTGCCGGAACAGGTTACGTTGGCTTAGTGGCTGGAGTTTGTTTTGCGGAAATAGGTCATCAAGTAACATGCGTTGATATCGACAAAGACAAAGTAAATTTAATGAAATCTGGCGTATCCCCGATATATGAGACTGATTTGGAAGAGTTAATGAGAAAAAATTATGCTTCAGGTAGGATTGATTATACCACGGATTACAAATCGGCTTACAAAGACGCTGATGCAATTTTTATTGGTGTTGGTACACCCGAGCAACCAGATGGTTCGGCTAATCTTTCTTATATTGCAACGGTAGCTAGACAAATTGCTGAAAATATCGAAAAAGATTGTTTAGTAGTTGTTAAATCAACTGTTCCTGTAGGGACAAATGACAAAGTTGAGCAATTTATTAATGACTTTTTAGTAAATGACGTACGAGTTGAAGTTGCTTCTAACCCGGAGTTTTTAGCACAAGGGTCTGCGGTTCATGATACTCTTCGAGCTGAAAGAATCATTATCGGAACAGAAAGCAAGTGGGCAGAACAAAGGCTTATGGAAATTTATGAGCCATTCCATTTACCGATTGTATCTGTTAACAGAAGATCTGCAGAGATGATTAAGTATGCGTCTAATGATTTCCTTGCACTTAAAATCTCTTATATGAATGATATTGCTAATCTTTGTGAATTAGTTGGTGCCGATATCCAGGATGTAGCCAAGGGTATGAGCTTTGATGAACGGATTGGAAGCAAGTTTTTGAATGCAGGTATCGGTTTTGGTGGCTCTTGCTTCCCTAAGGATACAAAAGCGCTAGAATATATTGCAAGGCAGAACGGTTATGAACTTAAAACTGTAAAAGCTGCAATCGATATTAATAAAGAACAGAAAACTATGTTATACAAAAAGGCTAGAAAGCGTCTTATTACCTTTAATGGACTTAAGGTTGCAGTGCTTGGTCTTACATTTAAGCCAGGGACAGATGATTTACGGGAAGCGGCTTCCCTTGAAAATGTTCCACTTTTGTTAGAACAAGGAGCAGATATCTTTGCTTTTGATCCTGTAGGTGCAAAGAACTTTTCTAAGGTGTATCCTGATGGACAAAATGGCAGAGGTACTATTACGTATGTTGACAGCCCTGAAGCAGCGCTAGAAGGAGCAAATGCATGCTTTATCTTCACTGAGTGGGGAGAAGTTAAAGCAGTAACTCCTGAAGATTATAAAATGTTGATGAGAACTCCTCTTGTATACGATGGCAGGAATATTTACAGTGTAAACGATATGCAAGAAGTTGGGGTTGAGTATCATTCTATTGGACGAGCATCAACTAGCAGGAAGGGTACAAAGGAGTCGAAGGAAGTTGACCTACAATCAGTTAGATCCAAATAAGGTCTATCTCATTACTGGTGCTGCTGGATTTATTGGGTATTACCTTTCTAGGAAACTACTAGACCAAGGCTGCAAGGTAATTGGGTTGGATAATATAAATGATTACTACGATGTAAATCTTAAACATGCACGTTTACAGCAATTAGAACCTTATGAAAACTTTACTTTTATTAAGGGGGATATTGCAGACAAAGGGCTTATCACCGAGATTTTTGAAGGGCATAAACCTAACATCGTGGTTAATTTAGCCGCCCAGGCAGGTGTTAGATATTCTATCGAAAATCCTGATGTGTACATCCAGAGCAATATTATTGGGTTTTATAATATCTTAGAGGCATGCAGGCACTATCCGGTTGAGCACTTAGTATATGCTTCATCAAGTTCTGTATATGGAGCTAATAAAAAGGTACCATTTGAAGAATCCGATTTTGTTGATACCCCAGTGTCCTTATACGCTGCTACGAAGAAATCTAATGAATTGATGGCATATACCTACAGCCATCTGTATAAGATTCCAGCAACAGGACTAAGGTTCTTTACTGTATACGGTCCGATGGGTAGACCAGACATGGCTTACTTTGGCTTTGCAGATAAGTATTTTGCAGGAGAGCCAATCAAAATCTTTAACAACGGTGACTTTGAAAACGATCTCTACCGAGACTTTACTTATGTTGATGATATAGTAGAGGGTATAGAACGTCTTTTAAGCAACCCACCTGTTGGAGATGTTCAACACAAAGTCTTTAACATTGGAAACAACAATCCAGAAAAATTGATGGTGTTCATTGAGACACTGGAAAAATGCTTAGGAAAAGCACTAGGCCGAGAAGTAGTTTTTGAAAAGGTATTTGAACCAATTAAGCCAGGTGATGTCCCGGCAACGTATGCTTCTACTGATGAACTGCAGAAAGCAGTAGGTTTTAAACCGAAGACTTCTATTGAAGAGGGCTTACAGAAATTTGCGGATTGGTACGTGGATTATTATAAAGTCAAATGGTAAAATCAATCATTCCTGCTAGACCTTATTATGGTTTGGTGGGTTTATTTGTTTATACAGAAAAAGTAATGTTGTTAAAAGGTTCCTCTATGTAATTAATGGAATCAAGAACATCAAGGTAGAAGGCGGCCACATTCATGGCCGCCTTTATCTAATAGTATATAAAAGTTCTAGGGGGCTTTTAAATCAGACTGGATTTTTTGCTTTTCTTCTTCTGGAACAACATAATACCAAATTTTATTTATTGTTGATCCGCTACCTTTTATTTCGAACTGTTGTACGTTGCCTACGGCAGATTTATAATTTTTTTTGGATATCCATCATTTGGGCAAAGCTTAAGTTTGTCCGAACGTTTTTGCCGAGTGCATTGAAGATATCTCCGAAGTTTGTTAAAGAAGAGACGGAAGCCCCTTCTTTGATAACTGCTTGAATAATGTCACGCTGCTTATTTTGGCGGCCAAAATCACCCCTTGGCTCTTCATATCTCATTCTTGCATATTTTAATGCTGAATCACCATCAAGGGTGATTTGGCCTTTTGGGAATGTTTCTCCACCTGATGAGAATTTAAATGAATTCGTGACTGTAACTCCTCCTACCGCGACCACAATATCTTTGAAGCCTTCCATATTAATTTGAGCATAGTAATCGATCGGAATATCAAGGAAGTTTTCGACCGTATCCATAGACATTTCAACCCTGCCAAATGCATACGCATGGTTGATTTTATCCACTGTACCACGTCCAACAATCTCAGTCCGCGTATCCCTTGGAATGCTTAGCATTTTAACTGACTTTTGATTTGGGTTAACAGTCAGGACAATGATTGTGTCTGAACGTCCTTTATCTCCTTCTCTTTCATAAACTCCGAGGAGGAGAAACGAGAAGGGTTCTTGCTTATTGAACATTACTTGTTCTGCTCTTTTTGGAGACTTATCCCGGTCAATTGGTGTGTGCATCCTATCGACCGCATTGGTTAAAGAATTATATACTATAAAAGCGTAAGTACCCACAGCTACTACTAAGATTGATAATGTAACAATTAGAATGCGAAGCTAACGTCTTTTTTTACTTCTTTTCTGTTTTCATTTTTCCCCTCCGAATTGCTAGATACTCCTTTTAGGATAGTAAAAAATAGGAGTGTTGACCATATTGTATTGAAAAAAATGTAAGATCTTGAAGAAATTATATATACTTAGTTGGTGTTTTAGATTAATTTGATATAATAAAAAATGTAAAGTAATGGGTTTTTGTGGACAATAAGTTAATAGGAGAAGAGTTGTATGGGACTAGGTTTCTTTGAAGGATATAAAAAGGGGTTACAATTACTATGGTCTATGTTAACTGCCGACCCTTCATTCACACTATTGATTGTTGTACTTTTTGGTGGTCTCCTTATAGTTGCGTTAATAGTTAATGTGCTTAGAGAACGAAAACTCACGGGTATTTTAGAAGTTGATAAAATGTCAGGAACGATATTTGAGGAGTATCTCCAGGCCTTGTTAAAAACCAAAGGCTATTATGTGCAATTAACACCAGCAACTGGAGACTACGGAGCAGACCTTATTTTATCAGCAAAGGGCAAGAAAATTATTGTCCAAGCTAAGAGATATAAGAAAAACGTTGGAGTGAAAGCTGTACAAGAAATAGCTTCAGCAAAAAGTCACTACAAGGCGGATGAATGTTGGGTGATTACGAATAGTTTTTTTACCGAACAAGCTAGGAAACTAGCAAAATCAAATCAGGTTAGATTGGTTGATCGAAAGCAGCTTATGGTTTGGATGCTACAAGAAAACAAAGGTGCATAATTCGGGAAAACAAAGCTTTCATAATAGGGGGTAGTTACTATACGGATTTAGGTGCACTTTAACTCCCAAATTTTTCTTGTATAAAAGGCATTGTTGAATGTGGGTTCAAAATGCCTTTTGTCGGCAACAGGAACAATAGATAGAATTTAAATATTTTTTATCTTATAATCCATCAACATTGGTAGAATTCTTTTTGATTTTATACCGAAACATTAACTTTACGAGTTTATGAAGTTCATCTTTTGGGGTGGAGAGTATAACCGATTTTATATAGTATTTCTCCAATGTAACCTTATGAACGAGATACGCATTCTTTTTTATTTTCATCATGCTGTTTGTTAACGCATATTCTTTAATAATCCATTTTTCGAGGGTGTCAGTCTCATAATTGTTCACCAATTCGAGAAAGTGCTGAAGTCTGTTAATTTCCTTTTCCGCCTGACCAGCTGTGATTGGTTTCCGCATAGTTCCTCTCCAAGGATAATAGTATTTTACTTTTCTTCTGGATCATCGATATCATTCGCACCCCATCGTATAAGCCACAGAGGATCTACATTCAAAATTTCTGCTATATATTTCAACTCATAATTACGCACCCCACGAACACCTCTTTCAATTTCAGAGATATCAGACTGGGTCAATTTTAAATTAAATTCAAGATCAAGAGCAGCAGATAAATCCTTCACTGAGTCTATTATTTCTCTTATTTTTTATTTTCCTACTCTCATTGTGAATTCGTTTCTTTAACTCTTTTCCCTCATCCACAAGCCATATTAAATGTTTCCTTGTCAGAACTGTCCGGGTATATCATTAGTCCCGGGCTGGAAAATGATGCCGGGATTATTGGTGATCTTTTGCTTGCCAACCAAGCAGGATATAAGTGAATACTCTATTATGTAGAAAGGGAATAAAGAATAATCAATTATATTTTGAAGGGTGTTGGATTTAAATGCGATTACAAGGAAAGAAAGTGATCAGCCTGGTCCATCAGGATTTTGAAGACTTAGAGCTATGGTATCCGGTTTATAGGCTGCGCGAAGAGGGTGCGGTTGTACATCTTGCAGGAGAAGAGGCCGGCGCTGAATACAAGGGGAAATACGGAGTACCGGCCAAAGCGGATTTCACTTATGCAGATATTGATGGCGATCAATATGATGCCATTTTAGTACCAGGGGGGTGGGCCCCGGATAAAATTCGCCGTTTTCCTGAAGTGCTATCCCTAATACAGAACATGGATGCAAGTGAAAAGGTTATAGGACAAATCTGCCACGCTGGCTGGGTGCTCATTTCTGCAAAGATTCTATCTGGAAAAAAGGTAACAAGTACCCCGGGAATTCGGGACGATATGGAAAATGCAGGAGCCATTTGGTATGACGAACCAGTTGTCGTTGACGGCCATCTTGTATCAAGCCGCCGACCGCCAGATCTCCCCGATTACATGAGAGAATTTATTCATGTATTAGAGAAAAGTAGCTCGAAGTAAAAAACCCTAAATAGAATGAAAGCTTCGATAAATGAAAATTTAAGGCGGCCAATATCATGGCCGCCTTTATTAATAATACAATTAAAGTTCTGGATGGACTTTTGTTCCTCATCTTCTGGAACTATATAATAATTTTTTCTTCTTTTCTAATTTCATTTTCTCCTCCGAATTGCTAGATGGGTGTCTAGGTCGGTTGATATTATGACATACATCTTCCGGAAGAAGTGATGAGATACCCCCTATATATTTTTAGTTACTTGGAAATCCCTATAAATAGAACACTCACCCCTAAAGCCCCGGGGACGGTTTGAACTGCACCTCCAATTGTTAGGTGTGTCTAACAATTGGGGTGCAGTTCAAATGACCGGCTTCTACAAATTCTCCTTTATATATGCTGCAGCTTCATTGTACATGCCGCCCTGGTTCCCATACTTAATATAATTCTTTATCGTTGACAGCCATTCCAGTGTCGTTGGTTTTGTGCTTTTAATGGCGTCCAGTAAATCTTCCATTGTTACTGGTCTTTCAGGGCCGCCTTCCATAATTTCCGCTAACACCTTTTCAGAAGCAAGCTCTACGATGTTCTCAATATCGGCACCTGAGTAGAGTGGAGTCCTGTCAGCTAGCACTTCATAAACAATTCCACTTTCAACCGGTCTGCCGCTAAGTTTTAATTGAAAAATGGCTTTTCTTGCTTCACGGTCCGGCGGTGGGACGAAGACGAGCTTATCGAATCTGCCAGGGCGCTTAAAGGCATCATCCACGTCCCAAGGCATATTGGTCGCCCCAATAACTAGTAATTTTTCATTCGATGTTTCTACGCTTTGGAGTTCATTCAGCATCGTATCCACCAAAGGCCGCATCACATCAGAACGCGACTTTGAGCGGCTGAAGCCAAGCGCATCTAATTCATCGAAAAATACAACCGCAGGTGAGTTGGCGCGAGCCGTTTCAAACGCATTATGAAGATTCTGCTCACTAACACCTACGTAAGGATCGAGAATCTCGGAAATGTGGATCGGATAAAAACTGGCACGGCATTCCCCGGCCGTAGCCTTGGCAATAAACGTCTTCCCGCAGCCTGGCGGACCGTATAACAAAATTCCGCCGCCAGCTTTTTTGCGAAACTTTGCAAAAAGTCCAGGGTTCATGAACGGCTTAATGATTTTCATCTCAATGGTTTTCTTTAAATCATAGAGGCCGCCCACATCATCAAACTTAACCGTCTTTGGAATCCGGTTCTGGAGTGAAATCACATTCTCTTGTTTTCGTCCTTCGATAACTTTAAAGCCCTTTGTACGTTGTGCTGAATTATAAGCGAGCACTTCTTCAGCTGGAGCAGGACTGCTGATGTCTGGTTCATGAGGTTCGATGGGCTTGATACTTGGTTCAGTAGGCTGGATGAGTTCGGCATCAAGTTCATCAGGTTGAATGGACTCCACGTCAAGAAACTCTTTGAGAGAAGATATCACTGCTTTTTCCAGAGCAGGATCCTCGCCCTTAAGCGCTATTGAAAAAGCATGCAACGCTTCTGATAGCTGTCCGCTGTTCAAGTATTCTTCCCCGAGCAAAAACTGAATCTGATGATTTTCCTTATCCCGTTCCAGAATTGATCGATAAATCTCTATTTTATCCATTTAAACCCTGCCTTTCACAAACCATTTATAGAATAAAGGGGTTATCCATGTGGAAATGCAGAACAAGACATAAAATACGACAAAGATAGCGAACAGAGTGGGCAGATACAGCTCAGTCAGCAGTATACTGATGATGATAAACGTAAGCCACGCGACAGCCGGCCCGCCGATTTTTCCCATGAGACGATGAGGGGCAAAAAGAGGATGGGTTACGGTATCGTAATACTCCAGCAAAGCCAGAATATTCCGGTCCTCGGGATTGAGCAGAAAAGCTTGTCTGTAACATTCCCTCGCTTCCTTCAGATCCCCTTTTAACACATGGAACATCGCCATGTTTGTCAGGTTCTGCACCTCATCGGCCGACGTCTCCATGACGTTCCGGATAAATTCCCGCTGCATGCTTTTATCATCCTTTGCAAAATAGAAATCCAATAAAAGCTGATTCACTTTTTGACTGTATGGTTCGAGCTCCCTCGCTCGTTCCAGCAGTGCAAATGCTTTTGTATCTTGGCCTGCTTCAAGCATCAAACCGCCGTAGGAAGCGATCAAATCTCCATCGAGCGGATCTTTTTCAAGTGCAGCCAAATAGGCTTCCTCTGCTTCAGGTAACTTCCCTTCATGCTGATAAGCTGAGCCAATAAAGTGATACCCAATAACTTCATCATAACCAAATCGCAACGCTTCCCGGCAGAGTCTTCTAGCTTCCTTAAAGTTTTCCCTGGACATTTGCACTACCGCCATTTGATATAAGGCAGTAGCGTTTTCGGGATCCTGCCGCAGTAGGTTTTGAATGAGCGGTGCGGCAGCTTCGAACCTGCCAATCGTAAAATAATGCGATATCACTGCTTCATCATTCTGTTTTTCCTGAATTGTCATAGCACTATCAATCCACGCTTCCAGTTAGCATAAAATCCGCCGCAACCAAGAAGGCCATTAGAATACCAGCTCCAATAACAATCCACAGCAAGGCAGGCTTGAACAAAGGCAGGATTTCCCCATCCATCCGCACATGCTGCTGATATGGCTTATTCAACACATACTTGTAAAGAAAAAATAAAAGAATCGAGAGAATCTGCATCGATAAACGCGGCATCTTATTATCTTCAGCAAAAGCACCATTACTGTACATATAAAATATAACCAGATTAAAAATCAGCACTAGGAAACTGACGGCTACCAAGAAATATCTATGCAGCTTCGGTACATTCAGCCACTTCGCATTCCGGGTACCAAGCACCATCATCGGAATAGGTCCGCCGAAAAAAGCGACAAGAAAGAAGTGGTTGATATCATATGATTTTGTTTTGCTCCAGCCGTCCTTAAGTGAAGGCTGGAAAAGATCATTATCTAGTTTGGACATCGTCTCACCCTGAAAATTCCATTTATACTTTAATTCTATCATCGCAAAAATAACGTAACTGTCAATGGGTATTTTAAGTGTCTATCACTCTCGGGTTTTTTGGTTAACGGGGTGTGTTTAACTAAATATAAGGTAGTTAGGGTGATATGTATACGACCATGGAGAAGCGGCGGGGACGGGGCTTTTTATATGCTAAAGAACCGTACCAATGGAATTGAAAAAGAGGAACACCACTTGTATAACTGGCCAAAGCGTTATGCAGGTGGTGTCCCCAAAAAATAATGAGTGTATGAGATTTTAGCTTATTGAAAACTCCATTACGTTACCGTTTTGTGCTTTTCATGGATGGAACAAAACCAAGTCTCCTTGATATTTGATTTCCAGTTTCTTTAAGAACGGGAAGGAGATGATCCTTGTTTTTATGGATACGTTCTGTTGGTCCTGCCACACTGATTGCCCCTATGGCATTGCCGGTAAAATTATAGATTGGGACTGCAAAGCAGGTTAGTCCCATTTCAATCTCTTCATCATCTACAGCAATTTTAGTTAGACGGACCTTCGCCAATTCTTCATAAAATTCAATACGGTCTGTGATCGTATTCTTAGTAAATTTCTTCATTTCCTTACTTAAAACCCGATCGACTTCCTCCATTGGCATATCGGCGAGTATCGCTTTCCCAAGCCCCGTGCAGTAGGCAGGGCGGCTTGTCCCCAATTGGGCGGTTGTCTGAATGGCCTTTGTGCCTTCGGATTTATAAAGGTACACGATTTCCCCATCATTATAAACTCCCAGAAAAGATGTCTCTCCGGTGTTGAAGGACATTTCCCGCAAATAGGGAATCGACACCTCTACAAGATCAAGATTCCTCAATCCCTTTATGCCCACCTCCAGCGTCTTGACGCCGATAGTATAGCGTTCAGAAAATTCATCAAGCTCGATGTAACTTCTTTCATTCAATGTTTCTATAAGCCGGAAAGCGGTTGTTTTCGGAATGCCTGTTTCTTTGGCAATGTCGGAGAGTGAAATGCCGGAAGGATAAGTGGATATGCATTCCAGTATTGTTAACGCCCGGTCAAGGGCAGATTTGTTTTGTTCCATTTTTTCACCACCTACTCAATTACTTTTATTATATTGAATAAAAAGTTTGCTGTCTATAAAGTAAATTCTGAAAAATTGAATATTTGGTATTGACATCCATAATTTTAACTCTTATCATAATTTATGAAACGGCGTTCCGTTTTTTTAAAAAATCACTTACCATTTACACACAAGTATTTTAGTCAAGGAGGGATGGAAGTTGAAAAACCCGATTGTGAGAATTACGGATTGCGATCATGAATCCGTAGATGTGGAAATGAAATTATTATCGGAGTTTTCGGATGATAATACTCTCTTAAACTGTAAAACTGAAGAAGAGTTAATAGAACAATGCAAAGGTGTTCAAGGGGTCATAAATCAATACGCCCCATTTACTAGGCGGGTGCTGGGCCAACTGAAAGATTTAAAGGTAATTGTCCGTTACGGTGTCGGGGTTGATAATATCGATTTAGAAGCTGCAAGCGAATTTGGAATCCAGATTTGCAATGTTCCTGACTATGGGACTAACGAGGTGGCTGATCATGCTATCTCATTAATGATGGCGCTTACACGCAAAGTGGTGGCCATGAATGCACAAGTGAAAAATGGGGTTTGGGATTATCAAAAGTCAATTCCCATCTATCGCCTCCAGGAACAGACAGTAGGGATTATTGGCTTGGGAAGGATTGGCTCTGCTTTTGCAAAAAAAGCACATGGTCTCGGGATGAAGGTCATTGGCTGTGAATTGCCAAGCCAGGAAAAGAAGGTGCCTGAGTTTTTAAAACTTGTTAGCTTTCAGGAGCTCCTTGAAAAGTCGGATGTTATTTCAATACATACCCCGTTAAATGAACAAACAAGGAATTTGTTTGCTGAAGAGGAATTCCAGAACATGAAATCCAATGCTTACATCATTAATACCGCACGCGGTGGCATTATCAATGAACATGCCTTGGATAGGGCCCTGACAGAAAAATGGATTGCCGGTGCCGCACTTGATGTGTTGGAGAAGGAGCCTGCTGAAAAGAATTTCCCGCTACTTAAACATGAAAACTTTATTTGCACGCCACACATGGGATGGTACTCCGAACAGGCTTACAAAGAGTTAAAACGGAAAGCTGCCGAGGAAGTCATAAATGTGTTAAGCGGAAAGGAACCAAGATATCCAGTTAATAAAATCATGTCACAAATGAACTACTAAACTACCTTTCGAGAGGAATTATCAGATGAAATGCATCGTTTATCAAGGACCTAATACCATTCAGGTAGAAGAAAGGCCGGTTCCGGTACCAGGGGAAAATGAGGTCTTATTGAAAGTAAGCCATGCAGGCATTTGCGGGACTGATTTAAATATTTATGTGGGGGCGCATGTAAGGGCAATGGCGCCACTAGTGATTGGACACGAACTCTCTGGAACCATTGCGAAAGGAACTGAAGAGTTTAAAGAAGGAACCCGTGTTACTGTCCGTCCGTTGATTTCCTGCGGTGAATGCGCTTCTTGTCAATCCGGCCAAAGCCACGTTTGCCAAACGTTGCAGCTGTACGGAATTGATGACGAGGGTGGCATGGCTGAGTACATGAAGGTTAGCAAAGACAAGGTCCATGTACTGCCAGATCATTTTCCATTAAAATTGGGTGCGTTGATTGAACCGCTTGCTGTAGGAGTTCATGCTGTGCGCAGGGCTGCTTTTGAACCGGGAATGAATACGGTCGTTTTCGGCGGCGGTACCATCGGTTTGTGTGTAGCCTCTGTATTGAAGTTGATGAACGCCGGCCAGGTCATTGTCGTTGAAATGAATCCATTCCGCAAAGAAATGGCCGAGCAGCTTGGGATGATTACGATTGACCCTACAATGGAGGATGTTGAGGGAAGAATACGGGAGCTCACCAATAACGTTGGAGCCGACCAGGTGTATGATTGCGCAGCCCATCCAAGCGTTACTCCGCACTTAACAAAGGTGGCCAAAGTCCATGGGAAAATTGTGATTGTCGGTTCCTACAAAAAACCTCCTGAGTTCAATCTTCTTGACATGATGTTCAAGGAACTTGAGGCGGTTGGAACCCGTGTCTACACAGCGGATGATTTTAACTCATCTATTGAGTTGCTGGGCAGGGAGTATCCTTTTGAAAAACTAATCACGCACGTTTTGCCTATAGATAAAGTCCAGGAAGGATTTGACGTTTTACTAAATGGCGGCGATGCGATTAAAGTGATGTATCAATTCGATTAGGGTGGGAATGACATGGTTGACATCGTTACCCTGGGGGAGACAATGGGCCTTCTAATGCCTCCGAACATGCAAGGGAAATTCAAGAATGCTGAGCAGGTGGTAAAAAACATCGGCGGCGCGGAAAGTAATTTTGCCATTGGGGTATCCCGCCTTGGCCAGAAGGTGGCCTGGCTGAGCAAGCTTGGGAATGACCCAATAGGCGAAGAAATCCTTTACCGCTTAAACGGTGAAAAGGTGAATACGGAGCATGTAATTATCACTGACCTGGCTCCGACTGGACTGATGCTGAAAGAAAAAACGTTTAAGGGTGACCCAAAGGTATTTTATTTTCGGCACCATTCGGCGGCATCTACTTTTAGAAAAGAAGAGCTGAATGAAGACATCATTAAAGAGGCAAAAATCCTGCATCTTACAGGGATTACCCCTTCTTTGAGTGACGCGTGCAGGGAACTTGTCGTTCATGCGATCATGATTGCCAAGGAAAACGGGGTGAAGGTTAGCTTCGACCCGAATATCAGGCTGAAACTCTGGTCGGAACAGCAAGCAAGGGAGACGATCCTGCCGCTGCTAAAGTATGTGGATTACTTTTTTCCGGGCATTTCAGAAGGGCATTTGCTCTTGAATGACAACAGCTTGTCTCCGGAACAGGTCATTGAAGCATTCCTCAATCTTGGCGTTGGACGTGTCATTCTCAAGCTTGGACCAGAAGGCTGTGTGACAGCGGACAAATGGAACCGTTTTTATTGCAAGGGTTATAAGGTGGAAGAGGTGGATTCCGTCGGTGCCGGGGATGGATTTTGCGCCGGATATGTAAGCGGTGTGCTGAAGGGACTCCACCATGAAGAATGTGCCCTTCTTGCCAATGCAGTAGGAGCAATGGCTGTGTCGCAGCCAGGTGATTATGATGCACTCCCAACTTGGCATGAGGTTCAGCAATTTTTGGGAGAAGTGGAGATATTGACAAGGTAGGGATTGTCTTGAAGAAGAAATTGAAAATCTATCAGCAGATCGTAGACGAAAAAGTAATCGCCGTGATAAGGACCAACACATATGAAGATGCAAAAGCTTCAATTGAAGCTGCAGTGGAAGGCGGCATTTTCATTATTGAAATTACATTTACAACACCGGAGGCATTAAGGCTGATCCGGGAAACAGCAGAGCAGTTTGGAGATCAGGTAGCCGTCGGGGCAGGTACAGTGTTAACGCCTCAGCAGGCAGCACTGGCAATTAGTGCCGGGGCAAGCTTTTTGGTAAGCCCGCATGTAGACCCAGACATTATTAAAGCAGGCAATGTTGAACAGGTTATGGTCATTCCGGGTGCTGTCTCCATTAAGGATATTGTCGAGGCACTTACCTATGACTGCAGTGTGATCAAATTGTTCCCTGCAAATCTAAGCGGCCTTGATGCAATAAAAACATTGAAAGGCCCGCTCCCGCAGGTGGAGTTTATCCCGACGGGGGGAGTCAACCTCGAAAATATTGAGGACTGGATGGCTGCGGGCGCGATTGCTGTTGGAATCGGTGGTGATTTAACGAAAGAAGCCATTCACACCAGGGATTTTTCCAAAGTAACGTCTTATGCTGAAAAAGTAGTTAATAAAATCAAGAGCCGCTAATCAGGAGTTGTTAGTTATAATGAAGAGTATGTTTGATTTAACAGGAAAAACAGCTGTTGTCACCGGTGGGAGCCAGGGGTTAGGGAAAGGCATGGCAATTGGCCTCGCCAAAGCAGGTGCAGACATTGCTATCATTAGCCGAAGGGAAAATACAGAAACGGTTGCGGAAATCGAGGGGTTAGGAAGACGTTGCAAAACGTTTCGTTTCGACCTAAGGAATTTTGGCCAGTATGAACAGCTGGTGGAAGATATAAAAGCTGAATTCAGCCAGATTGACATCCTCTTAAATAACGCCGGGATGCAGCGCAGGCATCCTTCCGCCGAGTTTCCTAAAGAGGATTGGGATTTCGTCATGGACATAAATGCAAACGCTGTCTTCTTCCTGTCTCAGGCTGTCGGCAAAGATATGCTGAAGCGCGGCCACGGTAAAATTATCAATCTAGCTTCCCTGTTATCCTTTCAAGGCGGATTAACAGTCCCCGCATATGCGGCAAGCAAGGGAGCGGTCATTCAATTTACAAAATCTCTTTCGAATGAATGGGCAAGGTATGGCGTGAATGTAAACTGCATCGCACCGGGATATATGGAAACAGAAATGAACAATGCGTTGATCAATGATGAAGTGCGCAGCCGCCAGATTCTTGAGCGTATTCCTGCAGGGCGCTGGGGCAAACCAGAGGACCTCGCCGGCGCAGCCGTATTCCTGGCTTCGAAAGCGTCTGACTATATAAATGGTGAAACAATTGTTGTAGACGGTGGCTGGATGGGCCGTTAATTATATTCAAGGAAGGGACTGTTCATTGTGGCAAGTTCAAGAAAAATTGTTGATGTTATTACTGAGTATTACCGTATACCATTACCAGAGATTATGGGTGACGCCAAGCATGGACTACATACTCACTTTGAGGTACCAATCGTTAAAGTAATTTTGGAAGATGGATCCGAAGGGGTTGGCTACACATATACAGGCGGCTTTGGCGGGCGCGCAATATGCAGCATTGTTGAACATGAGCTAAGACCATTCTTGATTGGCAAAGACGCCAGCTGTGTTGAGAAGTTATGGGAAGATATGAATTGGAAAATCCATTATGTTGGAAGGGGCGGCATTACCACATTTGCCATCTCGGCTGTCGATATTGCCCTTTGGGACCTTCGGGCAAAAAAAGCAGGCGAACCGTTGTACAAATTGCTGGGCGGTGCCAGCAACAGTACTAAATGTTATGCCGGAGCCATCGACTTGAACTACCCGATGGAAAAGCTGCTTAATAACACACAAAGGTACTTGGATAAAGGGTTCAAAGCCGTAAAAATCAAGCTTGGCCAGGAAACCTTGCAGGAGGATTTCGACCGTGTCGCCGCCGTTCGTGAATTGATTGGTCCGGACATCGTTTTCGCTGTTGATGCCAATATGAAATGGACTGTTGAAACAGCTGTTAAAGCTGCAAAAAAATTAAACGAATATAACATCCTTTGGCTGGAAGAGCCAACAATTCCTGAGGATTATGATGGCTATCGCCGTATCGCAGAAGAAGGCGGCATTGCGGTTGCAGGCGGAGAAAATCTCCATACCATTTACGAATTCCAAAATATGATTGCCCGTGGGAAAATCGATTTTCCGCAGCCGGACGCTTCCAATATCGGGGGTATAACTGGATGGTTAAAGGTAGCGCAGCTTGCTTTCGCTTATAACCTACCAGTTTGTACACATGGGATGCAGGAACTGCATGTCAGCCTGATGGCAGCGATGCCTCATGCTGCGTACATGGAAGTCCACAGTTTCCCGATTGACGAATATACAACTCGTCCGCTTGTCCTGGACAAGGAAACAGGAAAAGCCATTGCTCCGGAAACGCCGGGCACCGGTGTCGAGTTCGATTGGGACAAACTGGCTCCATTTAAATCAGCTTTTTAATAGAATCATAGGTCAGAAGAATGAAGCAACAAAGAGTAGTATTTCAGCGGAAAAGGCGGGTCAGTGAGATCGTGAAGGGGTACGGCTTTCGAGGCGACCTGCTTCCGCTAGCGAAGCGCGAATAGATGTTAAGCCAATAGTGTCATTTTTAACTTGTCTTAAAGAAGCGGCGAAGGAGAATCTGAGAAGTTGTCCTTCGCCTTACAAGGAAAAGTACTATATAGAAATTTATAAATAACATACGAAGCGGGGAAGAATGGATGTATACTAATTTTCGATACGTAGTCCTTGTATTTCTCTTTATTGCCTCACTTATTAATTACATTGACCGTGCTGCCTTGTCGGTGCTTGCCCCAATGGTTTCAGAGGATTTAAACCTCGATCCTGCTTCCTTGGGTATCATTTTTAGTAGTTTTGCGATTGGATACGCGATTTTCTGTTTTGTCGGCGGATACTTCGCAGATAAATTTGGCCCGAGAAAAGTGTTCGCGACCGCAATGGGCGTCTGGTCATTATTCGCTGCTCTGACAGCATTCGCATTTAGCTTTCTTTCCTTATTTATCATCCGGATCATTTTCGGTGCCGCTGAAGGTCCAAACGGCTCTGTAACCAATAAAACAGTCAGCGTCTGGTTCCCGGAAAAAGAACGCGCGCGGGCGGTTGCAATCTCTTTTGCAGGAAACCCACTTGGCGGTGCTATTGCTGCTCCTATTATTACGGCGATTGCTCTGGCTGCCGGCTGGAAAGTTGCCTTCATCATTCTCGGACTAATAGGATTTGTCTGGGTTGCCGCATGGCTGCTTATAGTAAAAGAAAACCCAGGCCAGCTAAAGAACATCACAAAGGAAGAACTCAATCAGCTTAAATCCGGTGTAGAGGCACAACCCGGCAACGTTGCCACTGAAGCGGATAACAAAAAACTTGGTTTCTACCTTCGCCAGCCGACCATTTTGTTTACAGCGTTTGCGTTCTTTTCTTACAGTTACATCCTGTTCTTCTTCATGACATGGTTCCCGAGCTATCTCATGACTGAACGCGGCTTGGACATGAAATCAATGAGTATCGCCAATACATTGCCATGGATAGTCGGCGCAATCGGACTGGCTCTTGGAGGATTCATTTCCGACTACATATTCAAGAAAACCAAAAAGCTGCTGTTTTCCCGGAAGATCGTCATTGTCATCGGATTGCTTATTTCAGCCGTGTGTGTGGGTATGACTGGTTTGGCCGCATCTTTAAGTTCAGCTCTCACCCTTATGTCAATTGGAATCTTTTTTATGTATATTACAACATCTTGTTATTGGGCCATTATCCAGGATAGCGTAAAAGGCACAAACGTTGGAGGAGTTAGCGGTTTCGTCCATTTCCTTGCTAATACAGCGGGGATCATAGCCCCAACCATTACTGGCTTTGTCGTCCAGGCAACAGGGCACTATACAGGCGCATTCTTCCTCGCCGGCGGCCTTGCGATTTTGGCAAGCATACTTGTATCTATCTTTGTTAAGCCAATGAGTGAAAAACTTAGCACCAATAAAAATATAGCTTAAACTTCTTGAGAAGCCACTGGGACCATGGAGACGGTTCCAGTGGCTTTTAATGTAAAAAGGTGAATTGAGGGCGTAGTATTCTAGCTGCCAAAGGCAGGATGGCTGGCGTAGGGGGAAGGTTTTTTTACAAAAAAAGAGGAACTTAACCGAAAAGCTTTGCTTCATGCTTTTTAGCAACTCTACTAATCTCAAACGACAATTATTTATAAAATAATAAGACTAACCATCTAGCGACTTTCAAAATAATAAATATTTTGATAAAGTAATTGGTAATTATTTGTTGAAGTTTATTAAATGATGCCATTTTTGTGCCAACACTGCTCGATGCCGAGACAATTGATTCGAAGTATACGGATAAATACTATAAATCTGAAAAAGTTGAGATTGAAGAAACGGAATGGGCCTATGAACGTAGGATAATAAGGGAGGAATTGTAATGTCGGTTTCGTTGGCGCTAATACCGGTTGCTCTCACTCTTCGGGTTGTGATGGGCAAGGACAATTTTAATAACTGGGTTGAGTCGGCGCAAATGAAGGTGTCGACGACGTTTAAAAATGAACTGGATTTGGTCAGGACTGTGCGCATAGCAGGTTATGATGCCGAGAAATGGGGCGGGAGCATTAAAACCCATATTGACGGAGAAAAGCAGTTCTTCTTTTGGGAGCGTATTGATGGAAAGTGGCATGCAGTTTTCAGCAAATACGACTCGATGCCGATGTTGAAACGGTTTATGAAGGATCTTGAATTAAAGTCCAACCGAAAACTGTTCGTCACGGCAATGGAAGACATAGAGGCTCAGGTACAGGAGGATACGGTAAAGGTTTTTCCAACAAATTTCGTTGACGCTGATTTACTGACAAAGACCTTGAAGGATTTTGGCGTAAATCCTTATCGAAAAGACAACGGGGAAATTGTCTGCACCATTCAGGGCACACCGATGACGTTCAGGCAGACTGGAGTTGATACGCCCTTTACGGTGGAATTAAAGAATCCGCCTGACATGCATGAGGTGTTCATGTATATGTCTGATATCGATGAAGAGTACAAGCGCTGCCTGCAGTCCGCTGTCTATGAAAAGCTGAAACAGCGCGCGGCGGCAAAGAACCTTTCCATTGAATCGGAAGAGGTCCTTGATGACAATTCTATTGTGATTACATTGAATATTCAGGGGTGACGATATGGCGGTGGAAACAGACATCATTGATATATGCAGACGGCACAAAAGCGTCGATTTTTACATAGGCGATGACATTCCCCCTAAAAAATTGGCGAACGCGATGATTAAACTTCCGATACCTGACTCGGATAGGGTGCTGGCATTGGTTGATTGCAGCACATTTGGCAGCGGTAAAAGGGCTATTGCTATTGGTATGCAAGGATTTTACTGGCATACAACAGGAACACACCGGATAACCTGGCAGAAGTTCCTTGGGATGGGGCCAATGACTCCGAAAATTGGAGAAATTGTTTTCAAAACCGGTTTCTCTTGCGTCCTGGGCACTAGTTCGATGAAATCCCATGCGCTGATGGCCCTGCTCGAGGATATTCGTTATTACTTTAGGGAGAGTGGATTGGAAGTTGACCGTCCTATTTCAAATGATGTACCTGCGGGTTCGATTGATTTGGAAGACATCCGAAGGATTTGTGAGGACTATTCGGGCCCTTCTTATTATGTTGCTGAATTGATACCAGCCAAAAAGCTGGAGGCAGCAAGGGAGAATTACTCCATCCCTGATAGTGATGAAGTGTTTGCGCTTGTCGATGCGACTGTTTTCGGCAGTGCCAAACTCGGACTTGCGATCTGTAGCGGAGGCCTGTATTGGGATAATGATTGGACAATTGTCAGTCATAAGAACTCGGTATCCTGGAATGAATTCCGTACCGCCACCATCCAGATAAAAGGCAAATGGGAACTCGAAATTGGCGAAGGCTGCGTATTCGGGATGTCCGGGTCCCAAATGAAAAACGAAGAACTGTGCAGCCTGCTGTTGGAAATACAATCATTTCTTGCCTTAGAGCCTGGTGCAGAGACGACGCCCCAAGAAACAGCCGCAGAGGAATGGCATTTAGCGGCCAACGGACAGCGGTTTGGACCTTATGATAGAAGCACAGTGGAATTGCTTGCAGAAACAGGGCAGATTCATGTTGCTGAGACTCTTGTTTGGAAGAAGGGCAGGAAAGACTGGAGCCCTTTGCTGGATGAAGAAATTTTTGCTAAATTGGCTGTATCCTCCACCTCTTCACCTCCGCCACTGCCTGTCAGAGAAAATAGGGACGTCGAAACCTTGTTTGAAGAGCCGCAAGAAAGTGTTTTTTCAATTGATATTAATAAGGCGACACTTGATGAATTGATTTGCCTGCCAGGGATGACGCTAAACAGCGCTAAGATGATTATTCAGGAACGGGAACGGCGAGGAAGTATTCGTTCTTTAGAAGAGTTGGGAGTGCTACTTTCCCTTAAGCCACACGTAGTCGAGAAACTGAGGCCGCTCGTCTCATTTTCATCCCTTCCTATTGAAGTCAAAGCAGGAAGAATTATAGATTTCTAAAGGAGGGTAAGCAATGACGTCAACGAAGAATAGCACATTATGGGGTATCCTGAACTCTTGGTGGATTCTTTTAACTTTTACTTTTCTATTCACTTCGTTTGCCTATTTCTTTATTGGCATAAACGTAAACCACAGAAAGTGGACTGCTTGGGGGGCCATTTATGGAATCCTGTTAATTTTACCCTTTCTTTCATTTGAAGTATTCAATAGGGGCCAGTGGCAATCTGATATTCTCCTAATGCTCGGACTGTTTGTCTGGATTTTTTCCATTGTTCATGCATTTCGAATTCGAAAGGAATACCTTCTTCGGCTTGAAGTGCTACAGTCAATCAAACAGGATAAGGAACAAAGGCTGCGCGGCCAAATTGAGTCTGAATATGGAGTAAAGCGGAAACAGTCACAAGGAAAGCAAGTACCGCGCATCGTGACTCAACAAGAAACACGTCTAACAACGCGGTCCACCCAGGTACAGAAGAACCGTCATCTATCCACTTCAGAGCAGCAACAGACCCCGGGTTATGAAAAAACAACGGAGATGAATATAACTCCTAATGGCAATTTGCAAGACGTCACGCTAGTAGGGCAGGTTAAAGAACAAGGTAGAATTGCACCTAAATCGGCAGTGGACGTCCAAAGCTCACTTGAACCGCCACAGATTCAATCGGCGGAAACCCTTCTTGACTTGAATACAGCGACTGAAGAGGAACTCGCACAGCTGCCGGGTGTTGGGTTTATTTTGGCAAAACGGGCACTATCGGAACGTACGAAGAAAGGCGGCTTCCGTTCATTTGATGAATTTACCGAATTGCTTAACATTAAGCCGCATAACATTGAAAAAATCAGGCTGCTTGCCACCGTGAAGGCTCCGGAATCCGCTGCCCCGCAAACGGCCGGGCGGATGGTTGATTTTTAAAGATCTGCGTATTCATTGGGGAGGTGCCTGTAACTTCCCGAATTCTCTTGTTTCACATGATAGTGTTTCACAGACTGAGTTGAATAATATGAAAAGGAAAAGGCATTGTGAACTTTGTTGAACTTCTTATTAACACTTACTCACATAAAGAACTGTAACAGTTGAAGTTTTCTAAAGTAAAAATTCTCAATGACTGGTTTAAAAATAGGTTAATGGAATTATCTTAATAACTATTGAAAGTTGAATGATCGCTATTGCGGTCTTTTTTTATTGGCAGGAAATTTAAACAAGGATTGAAGTGAGATGTTCTTTTCCTAAAGATAGAAAACAAGTATATTTATTGTAAAGCTATAAATACAGAGCCTCTTATAGAGGTATAGGAGCGGTGTTGATTAATATGAATTTTGATTCAATGAATAATGGTAATAAAAAGAGTTGTATTATTGTTTATGGTAAAAACGGAGAAGTTTACGCAAACTTACTTGTCGGTTTAATAGATGAATTTGAGGAATACGAATGTACTATTTGGAGCGAGGAAAAATTTAAACAAAACCAAGATCAATTATCTTCCTCCAATAAAGTTATTTTTATTGGAAATACGAAGGTTTCACAAAAATTCATCCCTAATTTACGAATTAAATACAGTAAATTCGGGATGAATTACGGTTGGCTGGGACATAAGTGTGTTATTTATACAAGCCATATTCCTATTAAAAAGGATGAGTTAAACGCTTTTTTAGACTACTGTAAAAAGGTAAGTGAAGATATTAAAAACATAAGTGAGTCCTTTAGTTCAGTAAAGGCAAAGGCTCTATTTGCTCTTCCACAAATTATAAATCCATTCATTCCTTTGTTAGGAACTATAGCCATATCTTTCTTCCAAAGTCAGAAAAAGAGAAAGGCAATTATAGAACAACAATATAATGTTGTGGTTAGAAATTTCTTTATTAATGGTTTAAAAGATTTTATGGAGGATTAAAAGTTGGATTCGTTTAAGGAAGGTTATAGACATTTTGTAAAAAATTCTAGTGGGTTCAAGGGAGTAAATCATAGTTTTGAATATGTAAATCAAGTACAAAGGGAAATTGATAAAACCATTGCTGAGATGTCGAAAACAGTTACTCAGCGTTTGAATGCAAATGATGCAACAACAAAGGGTTTTGTTGCCGAAGATTGGCACGCAGGGACCTTTAATGCAGATGTTGTAGCAAAGGGAGGAAAGGATATCTATGCTAGCGTAGACAAAAGTAATAATCCCATAAAAGATATTGATATATTTAACAAGGGCACTTCTAGTAGTTGGCAATCCAAATACTATAAATCAGCAGAGGATACAGCAAAGGAGTTGAGTAATCCTAAATATAATAATGTTGGAAAGGTAGCCCCTTCAGACCAGATTGCAGAAGATGGTATTAGAACTGCTGCTCAAAAACAAGCACTTAGAAACAGTGAAACTCGCCATGAAGTAGCAGAAGCTTATCAACATACTGCCAATTATGCCAGATCAGTTATTGAAGAGAATGGATATTCTTCAAGAGGCTTATCAGATAGAGAAGCATTAAAAATAGTTGAAGAGATAAAGAATGGCACTTTTGATCCCAAAAAGTATGGATTAACTACTGAGGATTTTGTAAAAGTTGAATATGTTATACAGCAATCTTTAAAAGCAGGTGTAACCGCAGCCGCTTTAACTGCCATAATAAAAGTGACACCAGAAATATATAAAATTATTATGAGTATGATAGAACAAGGTTACATTGAAAAAGATCAACTAATTCAAGCTGGTTTTATTACCCTTGATTCATCAGTAGAAGGGTTTATAAGAGGTTCGATTGCAGCTGCGATAACGGCTACTTTAAAATCAGGTTTAGCAGGTGAAACCCTTAAGTCAATTGATCCAAGTATGATTTCATTAGGAACCATACTTGTTATGAATGCGATTCATAATTCATTTAAGGTGGCAACAGGTCGAATGAAACCTGTAGAATTTGTAGATGCTTGTGCTCGTGATTTAGTGGTTTCCTCCTTTGCATTGATAGGAGGATCTGTATCTCAGGGATTAATACAAATTCCCGTTTTTGGGTTTATGTTAGGAAGTTTCTTGGGTTCTATAGTAGGAAGTTTTGTATATGATGCCGGTAAACGTGTTTGTTTATCTTTTTGTATAGAATCGGGCTTTACTTTCTTTGGTTTAGTTAAACAAGATTATGTACTACCTAAAGAGGTTATTGTAAGTTTAGGGTTAAAAGTCTTTGAGTATGAAAGGTTTATCTTTAATCCTCCAGATATTAAACAGTCCGAACCAAATAAGTTTAGTTACAAAAAATTTGAACCTAACACTATTAATATTAATATCTTAAGGCGAGGAGTTATAGGTGTAAATAAAGTTGGTTTCGTGTAATTGATAAAAGGAAAAGTATTGGTACCAATGTTCTTATTACTGGAGATGAAGGATTGTACTTTCCTAACGGTGGTTATTGAAAGATCATAAGCCTAATTTCTCGCTAAAAATGCGGAGAAATTAGTTTTTTTATCCGTCTAAATCCTTAACATTGTAAAATGCAGTTTCGTGAAATAATCCCATAGGTAATTACGTTGGCACCAAGTGGTAAATAAAGTGGCGATCACTAGTAAAAGAAATGACGGAAGAGGTACATTTTTATGGCTGCTGTAATCCGCTTGCTAGTAACGTAATGACACCCAAAACTTTAACTTCATTAACTAACAATACTACAGAATTACTATACTTGTTTGAAAATAGGGCAGCAATTAGATTTTATTCACAATAATTGGACTAATTAATTTATATTAAAATAGCTTTTTTTATCGTCTGTTTTCTGATATACTTCATTTTGTCATTAATTAAATAGTTTCACTCATATAATCGCAGGGATATGGCCTGCAAGTTTCTACCGAAGCCCCGTAAAGGCTTCGACTATGAGTGTCGATATATTTGTGTTTTGTTCTCTTATTGAATAGGTAAGAGATCAATTTGAGCCCAAGATATATTGTGCACTCATTAGAGCGTACAACATATCTTGGGCTTTTTATCTTTTGTGTATTCCTCAATTAAATAGTTTCTGGTGGGAATTGTTGTGCAAGTGAGAATGACATGCTTTTTGGGCATTTTTACTTACACAAACTTTTTTTACTCTTTTTTCCACAAAAATACGAATGTTAAATATATACAAAACGAAGAATGTTCGCATTTTAGCTTCTGCACCTTTTTGTATTTGCCAAAGTTTATTGCTGTATGTTGTTCATGATTATTTCAAAATCCCTTTTTTAAAAATAGAAAGAGAGGCCAGATATGACACACAGAAGATACCCTTATATCATCTTGGCTCCAGGTTTGATTCTTTTAATTTTGTTCTTGGTATTGCCGCTGATATCCATCATTTTTCCAACATTCTTTGATGGAGGCTTTACCTTCGCCAATTATACTTCATTCTTCATGGATGATTACAATATGGGCATTTTTTGGCGGACGATAAAAATTTCGCTGGTTGTAACGTTGATTTGCGTAGCTTTAGGGGTTCCGACGGCTTACTATATTTCCCAGAGTCCGAAGAAGTGGCGCGGCCTGTTGATGTCTTTAACATTATTTCCTCTACTGACCAATTCAGTTGTGCGAAGTTTCGCATGGATTACCATTTTAGGACAAGATGGTGTTGCGAATAATCTCTTAATGAGCGCAGGCTTGATTTCCAAACCGCTTACCTTGCTTTATACGGAATTTGCGATTGTGATTGGGTCCGTGTATCTATTCTTACCTTTAATGGTCATTACCTTAGTAGGGATTTTAGAGAATATTGAGACTGAATTGATGGAAGCGGCAGAAACCTTAGGTGCCAACCGCTTTCTTGCTTTTATCAAGGTCATATTGCCATTAAGTGTACCAGGGATCATTGTTGGCAGTATATTGGTTTTCACAGGAACAATGACAGCCTACACAACCCCGCAATTATTGGGTGGAAACCGAAATATCATGCTTGCGACCTTCTTGTATCAGAGTGCAACTGCACTAGGCAACTGGCAAGGTGCAAGTGTCATTGCCTTGATCATGATTGTGGCAACTTTAATCGTGATGAAGGTACTTAACGTTATTGCCAGACGCATGGATAAGAGAGGTGAGGTAAGTGCGTAAGAAAATCGGCTTAAAAATCTTTGCAGGTTTGGTATTTGCGTTTCTATTTGTTCCATTACTAATTATTGTAATAACCTCGTTTGGAACGAATTCAACGATTCAATTCCCAATTCAAGGGTTTACTCTTGATTGGTACAGCAAGGTATTTAGCAATGAAGCCTTTATGGACAGTTTCCTTCTCAGTTTGCAAATCGCTTTTTATGGGACGGTTTTAGCACTGTTAGTTGGGATCCCTGCTGCATATTCGCTGGCGCGCCACAACGTATTTGGGCGTAGCTGGATTAAGAGCTTCTTTCTCTCACCGACAATTGTGCCTGGTCTGGTCGTTGGGTATTCATTGTATCAATTCATTGTGATACGATTCCAATTTCCGGTTATTCAAGGCTTGCTGCTGGGTCATTTCTTGATTTGTTTGCCTTATGTCATCCGTGTAGTAGGTTCGGCCATCGAGCAGCTGGATACTTCGATTGAAGAAGTGTCATGGACATTAGGCTGCACGAAATTACAAACATTTAGCAAAGTGGTATTGCCGAATATTACGTCAGGTATTTTTGCTTCCTTTATGCTGGCATTCATTAATTCTTTTAACAATATTCCAGTATCACAGTTTTTATCAGGCCCCGGGGTGACAATGCTGCCGACGAGCTTAATGAATTATATTGAATACAATTATGATCCATCTGTATCAGCATTATCGGTCATTTTAATGCTGGGCACAATCGTTCTGATGTACATTATTGAAAAGACATTAGGGTTAGCAAGTATTTCATAGAACAGCCAAGATACAACAGCAAAGGGGGAAAACCGAGATGTCCTATGTTGAATTAAAAGATATTCGTGTAAGTTATGATAACCAGATCAACATATTAAAGGATTTAAATTTATCAATAGAAAAAGGCGAATTGGTTTCCTTATTAGGACCATCTGGCTGCGGGAAAACAACCACTTTACGTGTGATTGCAGGTTTGATTCAACCAAATGATGGTGAATTCCTAGTTGACAATCAAAACCTGACAAAGGTTCCTGTGCATAAGCGTGGATTTGGCATGGTATTTCAAAGCTATGCATTGTTTCCTCATCTAACCATTAAGGAAAATGTTCAGTTCGGCTTGAAATTACGCAAAGAAAAAAAAGATGCGATTCATAAAAAGGTAAAAGATATATTAGCCATAACAGGCCTGGAAGAGTTGGGTGACCGTTATCCAAAACAACTTTCAGGTGGTCAAAGACAGCGTGTGGCTTTAGCGCGTGCTCTCGTTATTGAACCTAAATTATTATTATTGGATGAGCCATTAAGTAATCTGGATGCCAAGTTGCGTGTGGCAATGCGGATTGAAATTAAACGCATCCAAAGTCAATTAGGGATTACCTCTGTGTTTGTCACGCATGACCAAGAGGAATGTTTCTCTATCTCAGACAAAGTCGCTGTCATGAATAAAGGGATTATCGAACAGTTCGACACCCCTGAAGAGATTTATAAAAATCCAAAAACGGAGTTCGTTGCTCGCTTTATAGGCTTTGAGAATTTCTTTGACCTGACTCAGTTGGAAGATGATACGTACAAAGCGGTTGATGGAACGGTTTTCTTAAGTACCCGTAAGTGGGAAACTGGAAAACGTACCGGAACCATCCGTCCGGACGACATCGATATTGTAGCAAGCACTGAATCGAACACAAATAATACCGTATCCGGGACAATCAAAGTCCGCACCTTCTTAGGAAAGTCCTATCAATATGAAGTTGAAACCCCTATTGGGGCATTACTTGTAAATGAAGCGGATGATGTCATCTATCAAGTTGGAGATTCTATTACCCTATCGATTCCAGCTCATAAACTTATCGTTGTCTAAGTTATAAAACTTTTTAAAAAAATACAACAGGATCAATCAAAAGGAGAGAAAATGATGAAGAAAAAATTAGGTTTGGTAAGTTCAGTTTTAGTAACCGCTAGTATATTGGCTGCTTGTGGCGGTGGTGAAAGTGCTTCTAATAAAGAACAGAAAACCTTGATCGTTTCAACGTTTGGTTTGGAAGAAGATAAAATGCAGGAAGATGTCTTCAAGCCGTTTGAAGAAAAACATAATGTAGACATTGTGTTGGAATTGGGTACAAGCTCAGAACGTATTACAAAACTAAAAAGCAACCCAAACTCAACGGTTGATGTTATTGAACTATCTCAATCCAATGCGGCTGATGGAGCAGAGGCAGGCTTATTTGAAAAAATGGATAGCTCAAAAGTACCAAACATGGATAACTTAATCGAAAGCGCGAAAGAATTATCTGCAGATGGTTCTGGCCCTGCTTACACGTTGAACAGTATTGGGATTATTTATAATAAAGAGGCAGCAGGCATGGAAATCAAGGAATGGGAAGATCTTTGGGATCCATCTTTGAAAGGGAAAATCTCTATTCCGGACATTGCTTCAACATTTGGCCCAGCAATGCTTCATTTAGCAAGTGATCATAAGAATGTCGACATTACAACCGATAAGGGAGAAGCAGCCTTTAAAGGGATTACTGAATTAGCCCCAAATGTTGTAAAAACGTATAGCAAATCGTCTGATCTAGCAAACATGTTCCAATCTGGTGAAATTGTCGCAGCTGTTGTAGGTGACTTTGCTGTTCCGATTATTTCTGAATCAAATCCAAATGTTGACTATATCGTCCCACAATCCGGAACATACGCAAACTTCAACACAATCAACGTCAACAAAAACTCTAAAAATAAAGATTTGGCTTATAAATATATTGACTGGAGACTGAGCCAGGAAGTACAGGAAAAAACGGCTGTGTCTATCAACGAAGCACCAACGAATAAAGAAGTTGTGTTAGACGGAGAAACGGCAAAGAACAAAACGTATGGCGAAGTAGCAGAACGCACTAAAATGATTGATTCAAAATTCGTAAATGAAAACCTTGAATCCTGGATTAATCAGTGGAATAGAATTCTCAATAAATAATAACACCATGAAGGAGGAGAAAGGCTAAGAATGATTCTTGGCCTTTTTTCTCTTTTACCATGAAACGCAGGATGGAGGGACATATACATGCAAGTCGATTTAGTAATAAAAAATGCCCAGGTTTTTAACACGTTTACAAAGAAGTTTGAAGCGAAAAATGTTTCTATTATTGATGATAAATTTTACTACTTGAAGGCTGGAGAGTTTGAGGATATAGAGGCTGCAAAAGTGGTGGATGCAAAAAATCAGTATATGGTTCCAGGATTAATGGATATCCATATGCATATTGAAAGCTCGATGACTTCACCTTCTATTTTTTCGGGTGCCGCCTTAGCACACGGAGTAACAACTGTTGTTGCTGACGCTCATGAGATTGCGAATGTTTTTGGGATGGAGGGTCTGGAGGCGTTCTTCTCCCAGCCTAGTACCATGGATATTTTCTTTGCGATTCCTTCTTCCGTCCCTTCAACTACGCCAGAACTGGAAACCACTGGGGGCTTTATTGGGGTTGAAGAAGTGAAAAGGCTCTTGCAGCATCCTAAAGTCATTGCGCTTGGGGAAGCGATGAACTTCAATGGAATTGTTAATGAACCCGATTCTTTGATTCGGCAAATCCTACATGTGGTTCAAACGGAGAGGCCATTTATGCCTTTGGAAGGCCATATCCCGCGCGTTTCTGAATTGGACTTGGCGAAATTTTTATATGCAGGCCTAACGGCTGACCATACCCACCAGTCGCCCGAATCGATTTATGAGAAAGTCTCGAGCGGGATGTTTTTGGAGCTGCAAAAGAAGTCGATTACAACGGAAAATATACAGGTGATTGTTGAAAATCAGTTTTATGAATATGTAGCCATCATTACCGACGATATTATGGCAGACGATTTACTCGAAGGGCACTTGAATGCAAATGTGCGTTTGGCGATTTCATGCGGAATGCCAGCAGAACAGGCACTATACTGCGCGACTTATACGCCTGCCAGAAGGATGGGATTCCAGGACCGCGGTGCGATAATCCCTGGCTTTAAAGCTGACTTCATGTTATTGGATGACGTTAAAAGCATGGACATTGCCGCGGTTTATAAGGATGGCAAATTGGTGCATGAAAAAGGAAATGAGTTCAGGTATCCAACTGAGAAACCTACTTTTCCTGAGCATTTTTATCAATCTCTCCAATGTCGTCCTTTAACATCAGAGGACTTGCGTATTAAGGTGAAAGCATCTGAAAAGGCCTTAGTCAACGTGATCCAAATTTCTGAAGTGGGCACATTTACTGAACATGTTCAGCGGGAAGTAAGAGTTGTCGATGGAATTTTGGATTGGGAGAATAGTGGGTTGGCCTTGATTATTGTAATGGAGCGCTATGGGAAAACCGGAGATATCGCCTATGGTTTTGTCGAAAATGCTCTAACAGAAAAAGGAGCCGTTGCCACAACTTGGGCTCATGATCATCATAATTTAATGGTAA
Source organism: Bacillus sp. FJAT-18017 (assembly GCF_001278805.1). Lineage (GTDB taxonomy): Bacteria > Bacillota > Bacilli > Bacillales > Cytobacillaceae > Bacillus_D. Next base: position 1,093,813 of record NZ_CP012602.1, read on the forward strand.
TGGGAACGAGTGCGGAAGATACCGTAATCGCACAAAACGAATTATTGGACATGCAGGGTGGATATGTCGTTGTACAGGCCGGAAAGGTACAAGCAGTTTGCCCATTACAGGTTGGCGGCATTATCAGCGATGCACCGATACAAGAACTGGGTGCACAATTAAAGGAAGTTCGCCAAGCAATGGTTGAGTTAGGATATCGCAACAGCAATGAAATCATGTCCTTCTCCACTTTATCGCTTCCAGTCTCGCCTATTATTAAAATTACCGACAAAGGAATGATGAATGTGCGTTCTCAAGTGCTCATCCCATTGGTAGAGGGGGAACAAATGTGAGAACACTCATCAAAAATGCCTGGATTTTAACGATAAATGAACAAATGGAGCAATTTCAAAATGGCTATTTAGTAGTGGACGGGGAAACCTTTGCTGATGTTGGCGCCATGGATTCATTGCCTGAGGATATCCCATACGACCAATGCTTTGATGCCAAAAGTGCTATTTTGCTGCCAGGTATGGTCAATACACATACACATATTGGCATGATTCCCTTCCGTTCTTTAGGTGATGACTATCCAGATCGGTTGCGCCGTTTTTTATTTCCATTAGAAAATGAATGTATGAACGAACAATTAGCCTACACGAGTGGAAGATATGCGATTGCTGAAATGCAGCTTGCCGGTGTAACGACCTTCTTTGATATGTATTATTTTGAGCATCACTTGGCGGTTGCAGCAGAGGAAATGAATAGCCGTGCTCTTTTAGCAGAAACGGTTCTCGATTCAATAACGGTAGATGTCCCGGAGCCAATGGGCGGATTGGAATACGCTGAACAGTTTATCCCGAAGTGGCAAGGAAATAGCAGAATCACTGCATCAGTAGCACCGCATGCACCCTATTCGAATACCATTGAAGTGCTTCAAAAAGCCGGACGTTTGTCTCAACAATACAATGTGCCGTGGATGATGCATGTGAGTGAAATGGATTTCGAGATGGAAAAATACCGTGAAGAACGCGGTCAAACTCCAATAGAATTTTTAGAGGAGATCGGCGTCTTGAGCCCAAGGCTCGTTGCTGCACACTGTATTCATTTGTCAGACCATGATATTGAGCTGTTAAAGAAATATGATGTGAAAGTGGCTCATTGTATCGGGGCTAATACGAAATCTGCCAAAGGAGTAGCTCGTGTCCGAGATTTGTTATCTGCTGGTATAACGGTCGGCTTGGGAACAGATGGCCCAAGCAGCGGCAATACACTGGATTTATTCAGCCAAATGAGATTGTTTGCCAACTTCCATAAAACATATTTAAAGGACCGCAGTGCATTTCCAGCAGAAGAAATTGTCAAGTTAGCGACAATGGGTGGGGCGGAGGTTTTAGGCCTGGAGGAGAAAATCGGCTCAATCGAAACAGGAAAACAGGCTGATTTCATCTTGATAGAAACTGACTCAGTAAATATGTTCCCTATATTTGACCCGTATTCTGCGTTAGTGTACTCAGCCAATGCTTCAAATGTAAGAGACGTATTCATCGGTGGTAAGCAGGTAGTTGCAGATAAAAAACTAGTTGAATTTGATGTAGCAGAATTAAGAGCAGAGCTTGCTGGGGCTATGGAAGAATGCGGATTTAGGAAAAAAGCATTGGAGGCGATGGAGGGGTAGGGGAGGTGCCTGTCACTTCCCGGTTTTCCTTGTATGCACAGACGGATGTTTCACAGGATGATTTTCGGGTTGAGTGCCAGTCACCACCCGATTTTTCTGTTTCACAGTAAGGTGTTTCAAAGGTAGAGTGAGAAGGATTGGGGCAAAAGGCATGGCTAGAAATTTAATTTGAACTAGGTTTGACGGTAAAAGAAATGCTGATTGGGATTGAAAGTGGAAAAAAATAAGTTGATCTTCTTCAATAGTGCGGAAAGAATAAAGCATGTGAAGAAATCTTATGGGTTTGTGATAATTTCAAGTTATTTGACGTAGAAACTCATGGGTCCTAATTGAATGTGTTACCATTTTAGAAAGAATATTAATGAAACCTCTGTGAATCTTTCAAAAGACAAATTAAAGGAGGGAAGCCAATTGGAGGTGACAGTAAAGGATATTCTGGCCCTGGAGAGCTTCAAAGGAGTTAAGATTATTGCTGGTGAAGCAGGGTTGCACAGAAGAGTGAACAATGTCTATTTCATGGAAGTGCCGGACATTTATGCATTTATCGATCAGAATGGTTTTTTACTAACGACTTTATATCCAATTGCGCATGATAAAATTGCGTTGGAGAGTTTCCTGCCTAAATTGGTCGAACTGGAGATTTCTGGATTGGGAATTAAAATAGGTAGATACATAGATGAAATTCCTCAGCTTATGATTGACCAGGCTAACGAATTGGGCCTTCCTGTTTTGCTTTTGGCTGATAATGCAAATCTGTCCCTATTAAGCAATGGCATCCTAGAAACCCTTCTGGACAAAAAGAATACGATGCTGGAATTCAGGGATGACGTCCATAATAAGCTGATTAGTTTATTGCTCGAAGGTGCGGATTTAGAGAAGCTCGTTTTCACCCTTTCTGAAATAATTAAAGCTCCGGTCCTTTTAATCAATGAAGTCAATGAATTAATTACCAGTTCGATAAAAATTCAGCAATTCAGAATTCAGGGTACTGGCGGGAATGGAACGTTCTACAGCAGCCAGCGGTCTTTTACCATCCAGATTAATGATAGGGAATTGGCAGTAGATGATTATATTACAAACTCCATCATTGCCGGGCGTGATTGTTTAGGCTATTTTATTGCTTTGCCATCTTCCGGGAACGATCTCTCAAATATCAAAGTGGCACTGGAACAGGCCTCCCTCCTGTCAGCCTTCTTATTCCAGAAGGAGCAGGCGGTATTGCAGAGGGAAAGAAGTCATCTTGATTCCTTTGTACGGGATATATTGAACCAAAAGATTAAATCACAGATTAAAGTTATTCAAAAGTCAAAAATTTTCAAGTGGGATTTTGATTTTCCTGTCGTTCTCCTGAATATTGAAGAGCTGAGCCAGGATGATAACAGGAAAAAACAGTTTTATAGCCAGATGAAGGATTTGGAAATGGTGGAGCGGATTATATCCGAAAAACTAGACCTCCCGATTCAAAAATGCAAAGTGGTCCACTATGATGATGGTCTGATTTGCTTTATCAGTGTGGTGTTTGAAAATAAGAAAGATGAACGGATTAAGGCGGCATGCGAAAGCCTGTTGAAATATTATCAATCCAAATATACTTTAGGCATTTCAGTTTCAAGGATGGTAGAAAGGCTGCCTGATTTAAAGGCTGCTTATGAAGAGACCAAGGTTGCTACAAGAGTGTTCAAGGTCCTTAATCAGCATCAGCCGTTTATTAAAAGCTATCAGGAGCTGGGTGTATACAAACTCATCCATCTCATCGATGACCGCGCATCTCTGGAAGAATATGTGAATTCGAAGCTGGGAGTGCTTGTAAATTTGCACGATTCGGACATGGTGGAGATGCTTTCATGTTTGATTAAGAATAACTTCAACCTGCAAAAAACATCCAAAGAATTATTCATTCATTACAATACCCTAAGATACAGGATTGATAAGTTACGAGAATCGGGGATTGATTTTAACAATGGGTTCGACTTGGCCGAATTGGCCCTTGCCTATAAAATTAATATGTATTTAACAATGGCCGAGGAGTGACCTTCCCGGTTTTGCATATAAATGCGAAATGTCATTCTGATGAATGGCATTTTTTGAGTTTACAGGATAAAAGATAACCTAAATGAATGATAAAAAGTGATAAAAAAAGCCTCCTCTTTTTGTAGACATCTTACATATCTTGTTCAACAGCTAACAAATATAATCAACTTGTAAGTGCTTACATAATTGTTTCAACGAGGAGGCTTTTAATTGGATGCATTAGTGCTTTTGCCTTTATTAGTCATGCTTATCCTGATGCTGAAAAATAAGCATATGCTGGTCGCGGGTATTTTCGGCGGCATAACAGCCATGATCATTGGCCAAGTAGGGTTGGCTGATGCAAGTAAAATTATCAACGATACTATACCTGGCATGACGAGTATCATTACTCCGGTCATTTACTCTGCGACTGCACTGGTCATCGCTAAGACAGGTGGCTTTGATGCCCTGCTCCGTCTGAGCCGAAAGGTAATCGGGGATAGGCAGTACCTCATTGCCATGATTATTGTCTTGATTCAATCCCTGGCTACGTATGCGGCCGGTTTGGGAGCGGGAAATACGATGGTTACCGGACCGCTGGCGTTTGCGATACTAGGCGTTGTTCCGCAGGTTGTTGCGGGGATGGCAATCGGGACAGCCGCAAGCTTCATGACTTCCCCTTCCGGAGCGGATGCCGCGGCCATTTCCAAAATAGCCGGGGTCGAGATTGCCCAGTATAGTGATACGATGCTGCCGTTTACGGTGGTCATGTGGATTATCGCCATTGCTATTGCGGGAATTGGCACCTGGAAACGCGGTTCAATTTTAAAAGAGGAAACGGCTGAGCCCATTCCTACTAAAACATTGGCATTACGGGCGGTCGCACCTCTATATTTCTTGATTGTCGTGGTAGCAGGCAAATACTTAAACGCGTTGATTGGGGACTACGCCTTATTTACACCAGTATTTAATATGATTAGTACTCTAGTAATTGCCATTATTTTAACAAAGAGGCCAATCGATGAAATTTCCGAAGATTTGGTCCAGAATTCAGCGTTTCTTTTAACAAAGTTGTTTGCGATTGGTATATTCCTTGGATTCATCAACATTCTTGCCAAAATCGGCACGTTTACCTATATTGCCGGGTTCATCAAGATGGCCCCGGAGTTCATTACAGTCCCGACAGCCATTTTAATCACTTTCTTGATTGCCATACCGGCGGGTGGCTATAGCGTAGGGGTCAGTACATTAATTATGCCTATATTAGTAGAGTCTGAGCTTTCACTGATCCAATTGGGAGTGGCGGCCCTGGCTATTGGGTTAGGGACACAAATGAGCCCGGTCCAGATTAATGTAGCTTCACTATCGCAATCCTTCAAGACGGATATGCCTTCTATCATTAAATTCAATGCCCCTTATATGATAGGACTGGCGATAATCTTATGTATAGTTGGACTGTTTGTATAAGGTCCTTATTATAAATTTATAATTTTGGGAGGAAAACAACATGCAAAAAGTAGATGTATTCAGGGTTCCTACAAGTTCACCGGATGATATCAAAGGCCTGCAAAAGCTGATTGACAGCGGTGAAATCAATCCAAACGATATTATCTGTGTTCTTGGAAAAACAGAAGGGAATGGCTGTGTCAACGACTTTACACGCGGGTTTGCCACTCAATCACTGTCCTTTTACCTTGCTGAAACACTTGGCCTTTCTGTAAAGGAAGTACAGCAGAAGATTGCCTTTATCATGTCAGGCGGTACCGAAGGAATCATGTCGCCGCACCTGACAGTCTTCACGAAAAGTGAAGTGGACGTTGTCATTACAGGAGAAAAACGCCTGGCTGCAGGTATTGGATTTACACGGGATTTCCGTCCTGAAGAAATTGGCAGAATGGAGCAGGTGCTTGAGGTAGCAGAAACTGTCAAGAAAGCGATGGCTGATGCAAAGATTGAAAGTGCTGAGGATGTCCACTTTGTCCAAATCAAGTGCCCTCTGTTGACAGCGGAAAGAATCGAAGAGGCAAGAAGCCGCGGCAAGGATGTTTCCACAAACGATACGTATAAGTCAATGGCATACTCCCGCGGAGCATCTGCTCTGGGCGTCGCGCTCGCATTGGGTGAAGTGACCGAAGAACAGCTTTCCAATGAAGTTATATGCCATGACTGGGATCTCTATTCCGGCGTCGCTTCCACTTCTGCCGGTGTTGAACTCGTTAAAGACGAAATCATTGTTATAGGCAATTCAACCTCCTCCGCGAGCGAGTTGGTGATCGGACACTCTGTCATGAAGGATGCCATCGATACTGAAGCGGTAAAAGAAGCGATGAAGGGTGCGGGGCTAGAGTTCCAGTGCTGCCCGTCCCACGCAGAACTTGAGAAGATCATCAATGTGTTTGCTAAAGCCGAAGCAGCTTCCTATGGAACATGCAGGGGAAGAAGGAATCCGATGGTTGATGATTCAGATATTAATCATACAAGGTCAGCCCGTGCAGTTGTAAACGCAGCGATTGCGACCCTAACTAAAGACCCGATGGTATACGTGTCTGGTGGAGCCGAACACCAGGGTCCTGATGGCGGCGGACCTGTCGCTGTTATTGCAAGAGCATAGAAACTAAAAATAATTGGGGGATATATGACATCATATGTCCTCCTCCATCAGACAAATAAGAGGTGGACATATGAAGAAGTTTGTCGGAATTGAAGAAAAACCGCCAATACCATCCCTTTTTTTATTCGGGATTCAGCATGTCCTGGCGTTATTTTCGGGCCTTGTTGCAGTCCCGTTGATTGTTGGTGCTGCCCTGAATCTGCCGAGTGACCAAATTACAATCCTGGTTCAAGGAAGTTTATTAACAAGTGGGATAGGAACCCTGATTCAATGTCTTGGTTTATGGAAAATCGGGGCGAAGCTGCCAATCTGCATGGGGTCCGCGTTTGTTTTTATAGCGCCTAGCATCAGTGTAGGTTCCCAGTATGGCATCCAGGCAATAATGGGAGCCGCTATGGTTTGCGGAGTCATCGCGTTCGTTTTAAGTTTCTTTTTGGGAAAGCTTCAAAAGCTCATCCCGCCTCTAGTGACAGGAACGGTCGTTTGCCTGATAGGCATCGGGCTGCTTCCAAAGGGTTTCAACTGGCTTGCTGGGGGCAGCGGGGAATTGTTTGGAACCTCCACCAGTTACCTGATTGGGGGCCTTGTTTTAGTATTGCTAATCGTTACTTCACAGTCGAAAAAAGGATTGATTTCTTCTTTTTCGGTTGTCATTTCCATCGCAGTTGGCTATATTGCTTCCGCCATGTTTGGAATCCTGGATTTGGACCACCTAGCAAAAGCAGAATGGGTAGCAGTACCTGAATTGTTTCACTTCGGGATGCCTACGTTTTCTTTCTCGGCCATTGTCACTTTATTCGTAGCACAAATGGCGGCAGTTCTTGAGAGTATTGGGAATACGTACGGTACAGGAGCTGCAGTGAAGAAAGAGATTACGAAGAAGGAATTGACGGGTGCCATCAGCGTTGACGGTGTTATGTCGGTCATAGCCCCAATCTTTAACGGCTTCTCGCTGACTTGTTTTGCTCAGAATATTGGTGTCATCAATATTACGAGAGTCGCCAGCCGATATGCGGTTGCCGCTGCCGGAATTGTCCTTGTTCTGCTTGGCCTGATCCCGAAGTTTTCGGCAATCATCGCAGGTATGCCCGCACCAGTATTAGGCGGGGCATCGATGATTATGTTCGGTTCGATTGTTACATCAGGGATTGCCCAATTGAGTGAATCAGGAAAGATGGGGCAGAGGGAAATTATCATATTTTCCACGTCCCTCGCACTTGGATTGGGCTTCGGTATGGCGCCTGAAGGAGCGCTAGGCCAAATTCCTGAAGATTTGGCACTCATCTTGCACTCTGGTGTCGCAGTGGGAGGCTTTACAGCTGTTTTGCTGAATAAGCTAATCCCTAAAGAGCCTGCCAGTGAAGCTGTCGAGGCGAAGTAGCATGGCAGGGAGAAACTTGTATAATGCCTCCGCAATAGACAGAAGGCTTTTCGCGGACATTGCATCCGCTTCGACGGTCTTTCAACTCGGGAGTATCCATAGCGTATATACGAATGTATTCAATGTCCTAGGAGCCGACAGGAAGCGCCTCATTTCCATTGTCAATAAGCGAATTCCCGCCAGTCCCGATACAATTGTCCTGGAAGAAAATATTGATATGCTTAACCTTTGCATAGAGCCTGGGCTGCCTGTTTTCTATCACCCTTATGAACACAGAATCCAAGTACATGGGGACCCAGGCTTTTCTTTAAACCGAGTTAACCTGTTGGATAGTATGAATTTAAAACAAAGCCGTGGGGTCCAGTCAGGCTTAAAGCCAATTTGTTCGAATCTGGTTGAGTTCATTTCCACTGAGGGGAAGGAAGGCGGCTTTAAACGAGTGATTGAAAAGCAGTTGGGCTTATGCGATAGTCCTTCTTCTTTTTATGAAAAAGCCCTGCACTCTGCCTTGTGCTGCTTTAAACGAGCACTTCAAAGCAAGGATGCTGGAAGGATCATTCTGGCATTAAAAGGCTTCATTGGACTCGGCCCGGGCCTGACTCCTTCGGGGGATGATTTTGTCACTGGTTTCGTATCGGCACTTTATACATTGAAGCACCCGCTTTATGAAATGATTAAGGGCCATTTTGAGGAATTGATTGAGTTTAGCAGGAAGAGGACGACAACGGTCAGTTATTTTATGTTAAAGCATGCCTTGGAAGGACGAGTGAATGAAACGGTAGCGAGCTTGTACGAAGCGACTCATTCCCAGACGGCCAGCGGTTATCAATCTATCGAACGACCGCTTAGAAGGATTGCTGAAATCGGATCTAGTTCCGGAACAGACCTTTTGGCGGGTATTGCATACGCATTTTTCATTACCATCGAGGAGGATCAGAATGGCAGTCAAAGTGATTATAAAGAAAAACTCTTATTATGATTCTGTCACCTTAATGTCCCTGTCTGGAAAAATCCAGCAGCAGGAAGGAATAAATGAAGCAATCGTTTCCATGGCAACCGCCATGAACAAGGAGCTTCTTGAAAATGTAGGAATGATGACGGAAGAAGTAAACGAAGCGTCCGAAAGTGATTTAATTATCGCTGTAAAAGCTGAGGATGAAAGCCTTCTTGAAGAAACGATTGAATTGATTCAAGAACAATTGACCTCCAAGAAAAATACGAAAAAAGGCGGCGGAGCCAAACGTGTCAAAACCATCAATGCCGCAGTCGCCGAAATGCCCGAAGCAAATATGGCCGTCATATCCGTCCCAGGGGAATTTGCAGCGAGAGAAGCCAGGCAGGCGCTCGAGCAAGGCATGCATGTTATGTTATTCAGCGACAATGTTTCCATTGAAGACGAGAAATTCCTTAAGGATTATGCCAGTGAACGAGGTTTGTTCGTCATGGGTCCGGATTGCGGGACAGCCATTATCAATCATTCCGGACTTTGCTTTGCCAACGAAGTCAAAAGAGGCAACATCGGGCTGGTAGGTGCCTCTGGTACAGGTCTGCAGGAAGTTACGGTCCAAATTAACAGGCTCGGCTATGGCATTTCGCAGGCAATCGGTACAGGTGGACGTGATCTTCAGGAGAGCATAGGCGGAACGATGATGCTTCAGGGCGTGAATGCGCTTTTAAACGACGATGCGACGAATGTGATTGTGCTCATCTCCAAGCCGCCGGCACCCGTTGTTCAGGAAAAAATCCTTGCAGTAGTAAAAGAATCCGCTAAGCCGGTTGTGGTTTGTTTTATTGACGGTGAAGCAAGCGAAGCAGAGAAGGCCGGAGCCGTATTCGCCTCGACTTTATTTGAGGCGGCAAAGGCTGCAGTCAAACTTTCTGATCCGGAATTTTCCATTCAGAAAGAAACCGATGTAAGGCACGACAAGTGGCTGTTGGAAACGAAAGCCCAATTGGCTGCATCCCAGCAGTTTGTCAGAGGGCTGTTCTGCGGCGGAACCTTGACAGCAGAATCGCTGGCCATTTTACGGAGATATACAAGCAATTTAAAGAGCAATGTCGCAAAGAAAAAGGAAGAAAAGCTGCAAGACCCGACAACAAGCAGCGGCAATACGTTATTGGACCTTGGTGATGATGTCTTTACAGTCGGAAGGCCGCATCCGATGATTGAGCCTTCACTGAGAAATAAAAGAATTATCCAGGAAGCGGCCGATCCGGCAACAGCAGTCTTGCTTCTCGATTTCGAACTGGGCTATGGGTCGCATGAAGATCCTGTCGGCGAAACCATCGAAACCATCAAGAAAGCACAGGTCCTTGCTGAAAAAGACAATCGCCACCTCCCGGTAATCGCCTACATCCTTGGCACCCCGCTGGATAAACAACAATACGAGCAGCAGGAAAGAATGCTTTCCGAGGCCGGAGTCTTTGTCGCCAGAAGTAACGAAGAAGCAACTCTGCTAGCCGCGGCGCTCATTCGATAAGGAGGAGAAAGTCATGACAGATGCAACTAAACTATTTACTCAGCCTCTGAAAGTAGTCAACATCGGAACATCGAAGTTCAAGGAGGATTTGGACCTTCAACGGGTAGAATCGATCCAAGTCGACTGGCAGCCGCCTGCCGGAGGGAAAATCGAGCTTGTGAACGCCTTAGACCAGCTTGCGAACCGTGAAGAGATTGACGCTGCCAATGAAGAAGCAGTCCGCAGGATAAAGGATGCGCACCCGATTCTAATAGATATTGACCAGGCGATCAATGTAATACCAGGCATGCATGCGAGAAAAATACTCCATGCCGGCCCGCCGGTAAAATGGGAAAATATGTGCGGACCGATGCAAGGTGCGGTGATTGGCGCTTTATTATACGAAGGGTTAGCGAGTGACGAGGAATCGGCACGGAATCTGGCCGCATCGGGGGAAATTGATTTTTCCCCATGTAATGAGCATTCTGCTGTCGGCCCAATGGCCGGAATCATTTCACCATCAATGCCTGTCCATATCATTGAGAATAAGGTGCATGGAAACAAGACGTATTGCACAGTCAATGAAGGACTTGGAAAGGTACTTCGGTTCGGCGCTTTTTCCGCGGAGGTGATTGACCGCTTAAAGTGGATTGAGAAAATCTTTATGCCTGCTTTGAAAAAAGCTCTGCTACTCTCAGGCGGAATTGATATTAAGGCGATAATTGCTCAAGCGCTTCATATGGGCGATGAATGCCACAACCGGAATAAAGCGGCCACCAGTCTGTTCTTTAAAGAGATTGCCCACTATTTCCTTGAAGCAGACATTGAAAAACAGGACATTAAAGAAGCAACAGCTTTTATTAAGAACAATGAACACTACTTCTTGAACCTTTCCATGCCAGCCTGCAAGGCAGCTTTGGAAGCGGGACATGGAATTTCGAATTCAACTGTTGTGACAACGATGGCTAGGAACGGAGTTGAATTTGGCATCCGTGTGAGCGGTATGGGCCAAAACCAATGGTTTACCGCGCCGGCTAACATCGTCGAGGGCCTTATGTTCCCTGGCTTCACAAAAGCAGACGCCGCACCGGACCTTGGTGACAGCGCCATTACCGAAACGATTGGAATTGGCGGCTTTGCAATGGGTGGAGCACCGGCGATTGTACAGTTCGTCGGCGGAGTGGTGGAAGACGCGCTTGATTACAGCAACCAAATGTATGAAATAACAGTCAGTGAAAATACAAACTATTCAATCCCAAATCTAGATTTTAGAGGGACCGCACTCGGAATTGACATAAGGAAGGTGATTGCCACCGGAATCCTTCCTGTCATCAATACGGGGATGGCACATAAAGTGGCGGGTATTGGCCAAGTTGGCGCAGGTATAGTCAATCCGCCTTTCGCCTGCTTTGAAAAAGCTCTGCTCAGCTTTGAGGAAAACTATTACCAGGGGGTTTAGAATATAGTGAGCAAAATCATGATTGCCCTAGGCGGAAATGCGTTAGGGAACAGTCCGAGAGAACAATTGGATCTGGTTGGGGATGCTGCCCGCCCAATTGTGGATTTAATTGAGCAAGGACATGAAATAGTCATTGCCCATGGCAATGGACCCCAGGTTGGTATGATTCATAAAGCAATAGAGATTGCTTCAAGCCAGAATCCGACAATCCCGACCGTTCCGATGGCAGAATGCGTGGCCATGAGCCAGGGCTACATCGGTTTCCACTTGCAAAACGCGATCAGAGAAGAGCTGCAGGCCAGGAATATCCAGAAAAGTGTTGTCTCCCTCGTAACCCAGGTCGTCGTCGACAAGGGCGACCAGGCTTTTCAAAATCCGACGAAACCGATTGGCGTATTTTATACGAAGGAAGAGGCGGACAGGCTTGAGTCGGAGGGCTTGAAGCTGGTTGAAGATTCGGGCAGAGGCTATAGGGTTGTTATTCCCTCACCGGTACCTGTCAAGGTTGTTGAGGCTGAAGCAGTGAAGGACCTTCTTAAAAAAGGGCATGTCGTCATTACAGTTGGAGGCGGCGGAATCCCTGTCGTTGAGGAAGGAATGACGCTGAAAGGGGTTCAGGCGGTCATTGATAAAGACTCGGCCAGTGAGAAAATCGCAGAAGAGCTTGATCTTGATTATTTATTTATCCTCACTGCGGTTGAAAGGGTCGCAGTCAATTATGGAAAACCCGATCAGAAGGACCTGGAGTACATTTCCGTAGAGGAAGCGAAAATGTGGATTGAAGAAGGACAATTCCCGCCAGGAAGCATGCTCCCAAAAGTTCAATCTGCCATTCGCTTCGTCGAATCTAAGCCAGGAAGAAAAGCAGTCATTTCCTCCCTCGAAAAGGCAAAGGAAGCCATTCTTGGGAAAACCGGCACCACCTTCTACAAAAACAGCAGCTCTCCTTCACTACATTTTTAGGCAAGGAACAAGACTGGCCAGGCGGGTGCATGAGTTGTTTTTCAACTCATGCACCCTGCCTTTTTGTTATGGAAGAGGAAAAGAAAGGGACTGAGTTTCTTGGCCTGCCTTGGTGTTGTACAAGACTGGGAGCCTGATGGGTGTCCCTGGTAGCCGCAAACCTTTATGGAAACAAACCCACGTTGCACATTTATACGACGTTTAGTAGAAGGAGACGTATTAGTATGATCAGATTGTTATTTTTACTTCTAGCTTTAATTGGCGGGATATCGGTTGGACTTCAGGTAAGCATTAATGGAAAACTAGGCAAAAGTATCGGTTCCCTCGAAGCCTCATTGGTGTCCTTTCTTATCGGAACCTTTTTATTGGGAGTGACAACTCTTTTCCTTGGAAAGGGAAACCTGTTGGCAGTAGGCAATGTACCGAAATGGCAGCTTGCAGGAGGGGTAATAGGGGCTTTTTACATTTTTATTATGGTGATTATTGTAGCAAATGTAGAAGTCACTACATCGCTTGTGTTTGTGATTGCTGGGCAAATCTTAATTAGTTCCATCATTGATCATTATGGCTGGTTTGGAGGCAAGCAAGTACCTTTTACCCTTAACCGGGGGATTGGGATCCTCCTGTTGATCGCTGCCCTGTACATGTTTTTTCGAAAAAGCTAAGATATTTAGGTGCCTGTCACTTCCCGGTTTTTTTATTTCAAAAGAGATGTTTCACGAGTGGAGTTCCTGGCACCACTCGTTTTTTCTTGTTCACAGAATGAATGTTCAACAGGATGTTATTGAGGACACCAAGGGGGATTAGTAGACAACATAATTGCGTTTCTAATAATAGAGAGTGAATAATTCTGGGTTGCAGGTAGTACGCTGAAGATTCAATAAGATACACCAATCGCCACCCTTTGCTAGATGGGGATTGGTGTATTGTTTAATTACAAGGTTAATCGCCCCGCAATTGATCTTAAGGTTCGTTGACCATGGAAAGTTATCAAGCGCAATTTTTGAAAGGTACATTAAACCCTTTGGCTTTATCTCCCTTTCTGTTGCTTGAGAACGATTTGTTTCCTTATAGCTACCATACTTAATGTATAAAGACCTTGTTTCATAAAGGTATGATTGGAAATGAACCTATTAAGTTCTGGACCTTTAAAAGGAAGTGGTACAATTTCGTCGATTTCAAGCGCCTTATCCTGTCCCACCAAAGGCTCGATGTCCTGTTCATAGTTAGCATTCATTTTTACCTTAGCTGTTAGGCCAATTTCAAAAAAGTTTCTTTCAAGGAAGATATCATGAAAAAAGACCTCTGTATGATTATCCTTATGAAACTTCAACGGAACACCCAATTCTTCATATAATCCTCTAAATAAGCAATCCTCTACACTGATTTCTCCTGTTTGTATGTCTTTATCTGTTTGTGACAAGCCTTCCATAATTGTACTGTTATAAGGTTTTTGACCTCTAGTTTCACTGGCAGCTGAGGATCTTCTGCTAATAAGGATCGACTCTCCAGAAGGAGAATCAGTAAAGACATAGGCGTTTATTCCAAGAGAAGTAGTAAAGGCTTTATATTTAGATATATTTTCTCGTTCAACCGTGGAAATTGGATGGTTTTCTTTTTTAAGCTCGTTATAAATAGAACGGAAAACTTTATGTGTGAAATAGTCTGTGTCAAACACACATATTTCTAATACTGATGCTTCTTCCTCTCCCAATCTTCCATGACTATCAATCGAATAAACACCATATTTTTTTCCGTTGAAGTAAGCACCATTCTTTTTTTCGAGAAAGTCATGCGCAACAATGCGTCTATGTTTTTCAATCAAATCTCCCAAATTGGCAATGCCAGTTTCGGCAATAATATCATTAAAGTTTCCCTGCCCATTAAATGACCGATCAGGATGAAATATGTATGGGTTCTTTTTTGGATCAATATCTTTTTTAACCTTCTTCGCAATTTCTTCCTTCAGCTCTTCAGGAAAATCTATAAAAAGCTTTTTGTTGGAGTGCTCCACAGTAATCTTTTCATAATGCGGCATAGCATTTCCAATACTAATAATATTTAAATCCTTTTCCGTAATAGGTTTCAACTTAGAGATTTTTTTATGGGTTTGCTTCGTTTGATACTTTTTATATAGCCAACGTCCAAGAAGAGTGGCACTAGTGAGAACAAAACCTAGTATAATCCATACCATCTCCACAAAAAAATCTTCTTGGATTCTAGTTAATAAGTCATGCATTTTCTTTTCCCCCATGATTTTCCTCTATATTTATAGAACTATTTTATCGTATGTCTATGAATAGTTCACTAAGGCGGGAGATTTTTTTTGATTGAGTTGGAGTAGGGGGATGTTTAGGTTCATGTTACTTTTTAAACCTTTTATTAAAAATACCGAAAAATAGATAGATAGATATTTATATAATAAGGGCAGAGAAAAATGTGTAAAGTCTTGTCATTACTGGTTCAGGTGGACTGCAGTTCCTGGCCTTTCACGAGATTGGAAAGTTTAACATAAGGATTAACAAATCAGCTGGCATTGGACTAACATACAAAACGGGTAACACTAAATTCGCGCATAACTATTGATGGGTTAAGCATACTTGGTACCTGTTTTTCTTGGGTATTTTTACATAGTCATTTCATTCGTCAATACCCGGACAGACAATATCGTATGCTATGGTACTTTAGATTAAAATATTCTATTATTTAACTATAGTGGTAAATATTTCGCGGTTTCGGATGCGGGTTAGTTTTAATAGAAAAAGGTGTTGATTCAGAGATGAAGCAAGCGAAAATCATAAAATTTCCAGAGATAAAAATAGTTGAAGATGAATTCGAGGTTGAATTTGAGGTTGAGCCTGTAGTACCGGCTAATCAAGCAGAATACCTTGATTCAAGGCAAAAAGCTATTAAAGAAGGACTCAATGAAGTTAACGGAATTTTATCTTCTAATAATAAAAGACTAGAAGAATTGAACAAGGACATTGATAAACTTACCGATCATTCAGATGGTATTGACTATATGGTTGCTGTAGGTAGCGGTGTACTTGCGGGAATCATAGATTCTTTTTGGGTTGGCGAGTTTAGCTTAGAACGTGGTAAAGATTGGAGCACTAATAAGGTAAATGAATTTGTAGTGAAGATAGCAAAATCGCAAGGTTACGAAGGTGATGATCTTCAAGGTGCAATAAGAAGCCTTGAAAATGGTTTCGGTGCACCAAGTGATAGTAACACAAGCGAGTTTGGCGGTGGATTGCAGCATCATTTGCGAGATTTTGCTCACCACCCGACTCCGGTTGGTCTTTTGTTTTCGTTACTTACTCAATTTACAGGAAAAGCATACGGTACTGATACGGATGGACTGTTTAAAATCGTTAATGTAAAAAACACTACATTAATAGGAAAGGATATTCCCCAAAAGATTTTGTTTGGGGCTGTATACTGGTTTTTTCATATTGTGAGTGATATGGCGGGGTCAAGTTCATTTGCTGGTAAGGGAACAGGCCTACCAGGACCTTTGCTTTCGCTTGCAAAGGAATTATCTGTACTTCCTTTTTTCAAAAATATCACGATGGGCGACCACAGTCTTTCCGTGTGGATTTCCAAGTTGTTCAATGGCACGCTGCTTGCTAAACGGGACTCAAACGGCAAAATTACTGAGCAGGTTAGGTTCGACTTGCGGGCAGAGTTGGGAGTTGCGTATGAGCTCGGCCGCCAGGCAATCCCTGTTATTATAAACGAATGCATAGTGCGCGGATTTTACTTCATTCGCAGACTTACGATGGAGATAAAACAGAAAGATATAAGACGGCTCAGGGATTTGGACCGAGTGGACTTGGATAAAATCATACCCTTCAAGAATCGCACCATTGTTAGAATGCTTACGATTGCAACAGGAACTTTTACGCTTATTGATTTAGGTGATGCGGCCATACGGGGTGGCCTTAAATCAGGTGGAAATCTAGCACTGTTCGCGAAAGAATTTATCTTGAGAGTGAACTTTGTTGGAGTCGGTAGATTTGCAATTGCTGTTGGAACTGATGCCACAATGGGAATGAAACAAAATAAACTTCGAAATACGAGAATCGCTATGCTGAGTGAACAATTGCACTTGATGAATGCCCAGGTTTACTATTTGCAAGCGGATGCCTGGATAGCGGCGGAAACAACAGAAAAAACGATTAATGAAGCTATTGAAATGATGGAAGAGACGACGAAGATTTTTATAGTGGCTTGGGAAGATAACAGGAAATCGATGCATAACATAGGCGAATACAGACAGGGAATTACTAAGCATAATCCCGGTTTAATTGAAGACATCAGCGATATTCTAAAGTGGGGGTAATGAAACTTGAGCACTGAATTAATTGTATTGGATTCTGATGACATAGTACGATCCGGTTTATCAGGTTTTAACGATAATGATTTACCCCAAGTTATTCAAGGACAGATTAGTAAACTCAACGAGCTTGATACAAGCGTTAAAAAAGCAATGAAAGCTGCTGCTTCAGCAAAGGAATCTGCAATTAGTGCAAAAAATATGTCAGCTGGGTTTGGAAAGAAAAAAGTTGCGATTGAGGAATTGCAATCGGCAGGAGTGGATTTAGCAAAGGCGGTCACGTCAGGCGCTGAAGCACAAAAGATTTCATTTGAATTCCAAACAAAACTTGCTGAAGTATCTAAGTATTTATTTGGGCTGGGTGTCAGTAATATTACGAGTAACCGGCTTGTTGTTCGTGAACTCGAGATGAAGCTCAAAGGTGCCTCCCAGGAAGAATTATCTGAATTAGCTCGACAAGAATTAATGTCAGTTGTCAAGCAGTTAAAGGACCAAGAAGATATACTGAACAAACTAGAGATTCTCTCTAAAACGACCAAAAATCATGAAATGACACTGAAAGACATAGATCTTCAGTTGCAAGACCAGGCAGAGATTGATAGGTGGCACAGTGCGCAGCTAGAGAATTATGCAGAGACAAATGAAAGATTTGAAGAGAAGTTGGAGGCTCAAGCAAGCCTTGGCAAGCATCATAGTGAACAATTACATGCTCAAGCAAAGCTTAACAAACTGCACGAAGACCAGCTAAAAATTCAAGCCAAGAACGACAAAATACTTGAAAAGAAATTACAAGCGCAAGCTGAGATAGATAGCCAACATAGTGCGCAGCTAAAGGTACATGCGGAGATTAGTGGAAATTTAGAGAAGAGGTTGGAGTCTCAAGCAGAAGTAAACAAGCTCCATACAGAACAATTAGAGACACTTTTTGAAAGTATCAAAAAGCATGAAGAACAATTAGACAATCTCCATGTACAAAACAAAGACCTAAATGAACAAATAAAAAACAGCATCAAAACTATCGATACACAACAGCAACAAACAACCGCCCTTAATAACGAAGTAATCAATTTGAAAAAGGCATTAGACACCAAAGCAAATGCCATATCACTAAGAATCACAACGGCCATCGCGGTAATCGGAGCAGTGGGGACCGTTTTAGTGGCTTTTTTGTGAGCCACGGATGAGCTTGGGAAGTCATGGGACCGGTCCTTGTGGTTTTTCTATCTTAAGAGAGGCTGTCACCTTATGTAGTGACAGCCTTTCTATAATAGATTTTCCTTTTTAAACCTTTTATTAAAAATACCGAAAAATAGATAGATAGATATTAAATAAAGAGGGCGGAGAAATATGAGGAAGGTCTTGTCAATATTACTAGTTTTGCAGCTATTTTTGACGCCGCTTGATGTTTTGGCCGAGCAGGGGGAAGCCAGAGCGAATCCACAGCAAACTCTTCTTTCCAAGGAGACGTCTGTTCAGGAGCCTAAGCAGTCAAAGGGCGAAACGTTGAATTACACGGATCCTGCCAATTATCCATTGAAGCAGCCGGGTGATTTGGTCGATTTTTTATACGATTCTTATGGATACCAGTATTTCTATTACGATTATTTGACTGACTATTCCATGGATGAGATGAAGCTGAGACTTCGTTATTACTCGGAACAGTCGTCCTTAAAAGACACGTATTTTTGGTTGGAATTTTTCAAGGAGGACTCCGGAAGCCTTGTCTATCAAGATAGCAATGTCTTTGATACATATGGCTATTCAGCTGTCGGTCTCGCTTCATACCTTTCAAAGGAACAATTTGCAGATCAACCGTTTATTTATATTCGGGTTGGCATTACACCAACCTATTATTCTTCTTATTATACGGATACTACAACATTCAAAATTGCGAATCCCTTCTATACGGGTAACGGAAACCAGGCACCGGATTCTTACGTTCTCATAAGCAATGAGTCTACCGATTCGGCGTCTTCGCAACCGACAGGGGTTTTCAATTCTGAACGAATCGAAGAGCCTATAACCAAATCAATGAATCAGGGAATTTATAAACGCGATTTTAATAAAGCATTTAATCCAAAGTTAACAAAGAGCAGTCTTGTTAATAAAAGCACTAATTCCTATTTTCCTTCCTACCAGGTAGGTGATAATAAGTATTTCTGGGTTTCGAACCTTGCAACGAACCAGGATTATCAGGTAAATGCCAGGCTTGCGTATAGCGGAACGAAGGCAAATATATGGGTGAACGACAATCAGATTTCAGATAGCGATGCTGCTCGTCTTGGTGAGGAGTTTGATTCAAACATCTATCCTTCTGTAACAAACAACTTTGGGAAAGAGTCCGATGTGAACCAAGATGGGAAGATTAATATCCTCTGCTATGACATCCAGGACGGGTTCAATGGATCAGGTGGCTATGTAGCCGGATACTTTTGGGGCGGGGATTTGTATACATCCTATTATTCCAATCAATCTGAAATTTTCTACATTGATACGTATCCGGCAATGGGTTTATATTCAAATGATGTAACGCAAGTCTACGAGACAATAGCACATGAGTTTCAGCACATGGTCAACTACAATCAAAACGTGCTGCTTGAACGTGGCGTCACAATGGATACATGGCTGAACGAAGCTTTTTCAATGGCTGCTGAACAAATCTATTCAGGTAATGCCTTAAGCAGCCGAATCAATTACTACAATAACTCAGCTGCTATTCAAAATGGCCATTCGCTCCTCTACTGGGATAGAACTGGCGATACATTGTCCAACTATGCGTTGTCCTATTTATTCGGCCAATATTTCAGGCTGCAGGCAGGCCAAGGGAACCGGATTTTTAAAGAAATCATGAATGATACACGAAATAATCATCTTGCAGTTGAAGCAGCAGCCAAAAAGTATATGGACACAAACATGACGTTTGGCAAGCTTATGACCCATTTCCGGGCGGCGCTTTTATTAAAAGAATCATCAGGTCTACATGGGTTTAAGGGTGACCCTTCCTTTGATTCTATTAAAACAAAGCCATTTACAGGCAGCTCCCAAAATCTGCGTGGGGGCGGTGCCGTTGTGGCGCCGTATAATTCCACCGCAGGATTTAAGGAGCCAACAGAAAAAGGATCATCAATTACCTATACGTATTTCAATTCAGGTGACAAGAAGGATACAACACCACCTGCAAAACCTGTTGTCAACCCAGTCAGTGACAGGGATACGCAACTTTCCGGCCAGGCTGAACCAACTTCAACTGTTTTTGCTACCGTAGGTGGAACTGAAATTGGCAGAACAACTGCTGACGGAAGCGGCAACTTTATGATGGATATTTGGCTGCAACCAGCTAATGCAACTATTTCCATTTATGCAGTAGATGGTGCTGGCAATACGAGTGAAGCTGAGACCGTTGTTGTTGAGGATAAAACTGCGCCAACACAACCTGTTGTAAACGATTTTTCCGATCGTGATTCGTTTGTTACCGGAATAGCTGAACCAAATACAACAATCCAAGTTAAAAAGAATAGTAGCCTACTTGGCAGTGCAACCGCTAATCAAGACGGCACCTTTTCTGTATACGTTTTACAACAACCTGCAGGAACACAGTTGACTGTTGTGGCAATTGATGCTGCAGGAAATGGTAGTGATCCAGCTACATTAACTGTTGTGGACAATACAGTTCCAAGTATCAATGTTGATATAGTTACAGATCAATCGAGTAATATTACCGGAAAAACTGAGTCGGGCGCTACAGTGAGTGCTGTTATAGCCGGAAAAACATATAAAGTGACAGCTAATCAGGATGGATATTTTACAATTGCCATTCCTAAACAAAGGGCAGGAGAAGTAATCCTCGTTACAGCTTCTGATGGAAGAAATACAAGTGGAACAGTTGAGTTGTATGTAGTAGATGTAACCGCCCCAGAGGTTAGCGGAGTCAGCAACAATCGCTACTACAATAAAGATGTAACGGTAAGCTTCAATGAAGGCACCGCAACATTGAACGGTGCAGCTTTTACAAGTGGTACGATTGTGAAAAATCCAGGAGTTTATACTCTAATAGTTACTGACTTGAACGGCAATAAGACAACTGTGAAGTTCACCATTGATAAAACTGCACCTAAGGTAACCGGTGTTACAAACAACGCCTACTATAATAAGGATGTTAAGGTAACTTTCGATGAAAGCAAGGCAACACTAAACGGGGCTGCTTTTACAAGCGGATCGGTTGTGAAAAATCCAGGAGTTTATACTCTAGTAGTTACAGACTTGGCCGGCAATAAGACGACTGTGAAGTTCACAATCGACAAAACTGCTCCTAAAGTAACCGGTGTAACAAATAACGCCTATTACAATAAGGACGTTAGGGTTTACTTTAATGAAGGCAAGGCAACTTTGAACGGAGTAGCCTTCACAAGCGGTACATTGGTGAAGACTGCAAAGATTTATACATTGGTCGTAACCGATCCAGCCGGAAACAAGACCACGGTGAAATTCACAATCGACAAAACGGCTCCTAAGGTAACCGGTGTTTATAATAATGCTTTTTACAATAAAGATGTCCGAGTTTATTTTAATGAGGGTAAGGCGACCTTGAATGGAGTAACCTTCAAGAGTGGTACTGTCGTTAAAACAGCAAAAGCCTATACACTCGTCGTAACCGACTCTGCTGGCAACAAGACCATGACTAAGTTCACGATAGACAAGACACCACCTGCAGCTCCTAAGGTCAATACTGTAAAAAGCGGAGCCAGGACGGTAACCGGAACAGCGGAAGCTTATTCAGTTGTATCAATTAAGGTTGGTACTAAAGTAATCGGTAAAGCGACAACTGACCGATATGGAAAGTATAAAGTTACAATTCCGGCACAGAAGCGATATACGGCATTGTATGTAACTGCGAAGGATCGGGCTGGGAATGTGAGTAAGGCGACAAGGGTCGTGGTTAAATAGAAAAAGGTAAAAAGATGTGATTATGCTATTACCTTTATCCGCTCTTTAATGATGCTTTAACAAACAGCCTAAATATTTGAATATAACCAAAGCCGGTACTCTTCTTTAAGAATACCGGCTTTTCTTTATTTATTTTTGGACGGTAACTTTCCGGGATGAGCCGATGTTTCCGGCTGTATCTTTCGCATAAACATACAGTGTAGTTTTATACTTTTGTTTTGGTATTTTCACTGAGTAAGTTCCTGTTTTTCCAGCCTTAGCCTGACCAATTACACGGTTGTTGGCTTTCACATATACAGTGGCGTTCGGTTCTGTTTTTCCTGTCACTGTTGCAGATTTGACTGTAACTTTATTGACCGTTGGAATAGCAGGAGGTGTTTTGTCTTTAACGGTTACTTTTGTGGATACACTCGTATTTCCGGCTTTATCCTGTGATGATACAGTCAAGACAGTACCAGCTTTTTGTGATTTTTTCAATGCTAATGAATAGTTTCCATTTTTATCTGCCGTACCTTGAGCGATAACAGTTGATCCTGATTTAACTGTTACTTTGGCATATGCTTCTGTTTTTCCCGTAACCTTAATATCTTTATCCTTTACTTCATTTACAGAAGGTGCCTTCGGTGCTGTGGTATCTTTCACGATGATTTTAGCTGGGAGGCTTTCATTTCCTTCGGCGTCCTTGGCAGTTACATAAAGGGTTGTACCGCCTGTTTTTGCCGGAATACCAATAGAGAATTTCCCGTCTTTTCCGGCCTTGCCTGTCTTAATGATTGTACTTCCCTGTCTAACGATAATTGTAGAATTTGCTTCCGCAGTTCCAGTAATAACACTGCTTTTATCAGTTATAGTACTTACCACAGGTGCTGCTGGAGGTGTAGTATCCCTTTCGACAAGCTTGAAAGAGTAAGGGACTTTATTAAAACTTCCTTCATCTCCTTGAATCCAAATAAAATAAGTACCTGCATTCAGGGAAAGGTTTGTCACTTTGGCTGAGGCTGACTTTCCATATTCAGTAGAGTAGTCATCAGCATACCAATACGAACTTCCCTGTTGGTAAATAGATACTCCAAATCGATGGGAATCAGATTGGGACATATACAAGGCCAAATCCATTTTAGTAGGTATTGTTACCCTATAATAATCCACATCATCATCATACCCGATCACTCCGCTGAACTGCTGTCCGACTGTAATTACATCAGCGGTCGATTCGCCATGATTAGGCTCCGTTTCAAATGCGGAATTGGCAGTGACGTTTACAGAGAAAGAATATGGAATATTATATTTGTCGTTTTCATAGACGTCTATTTTAATATAATAAGTGCCTTGAGGCAGGCCTGTATGGATAACTTCTATAAGATCCGTGGAATCATTATAATACGTATACCAACCTTCCAATTCATTTCCGCTTACATCAAAAAGATTAATTTGAAATCTTTCAGTCGCACTTCTGCTAAGATTAACTTTTACTTCACTGTTCTTATCCACTGTAAAAGCAAAATAATCCTCGTTGTAATCACTGTCTCCAAAACCATTGTAGACAGTTCCTGTTTTGATCCAGTTTGCCTTTGAGCGGCTGTCGTTGTCTTCTTGTTCATAATTTTCGCTAGGGGTAAAATCAACTTCTAACTGGTAAGGAACTTTATCGTAGTTTCCTTCGTAGTGGCTAACCCTTATAAAATATGTACCGCTTTTTAATCCGTTTGAGAATAGTTCTATAGGCTCAGTACTGTCATTAAAATATGTATGCCAATCTTCCATTCTTGATTGTGAGGAATCATAGAGCACAACCTGGAAGTTTGTATCCTGTTTTGGAGTGATTTTAATAGTTAGTTTGCCTGGGTTTGTTAAAGTAATTCTGTAATAGTCATAATCATCGGAATAGTAAGAGTCATTAAAGATTGTGCCATTTACCGCAGCAGTGAAAACACCACTTTCATAGGGGCTTGCGGTTAAGGACAAACCATTGGCTTTACTGAATGAATCATTGTCTTCAACTTCTGAAGAAGTTTCAGCTTTTACTGCCTTAGGACTCAAAGAGATCGTTGAAGCTACCAGTAATATTACTACCATAATACTAAATACTTTTTTCATACAAACCTCCCATAAAATGTATAAAATATAGTAGAATTATCTCATAAAATGTAGAAAATGGAAGACTTAATTTTAACTATTTGTCTGTTTATACTATTTTCGATTCCTGTACTGAAGCGGGTGAAGTCTGCATTCTAATTGTTCTCTTAAGAAAAAAGCTGTCTGCATAGTTGAGGAACAAATAGTAACGGTATAAAACAAAGACTGAATTTCCAATAGAGCATCCCAGTTATGAGACTAAAATAAGAGATTTCTTTCACATTTTCAGTTTATATATGTTCCCGGGTTCAATGTGTATCTGATAGGGGCTTCATTAGCTGGTTAGCGAAAACGAAAAATCTAGCTAAAAACCACGAATCAACTAAAACAATAAAGGATTTGACCGATAAAATAGAAGAATCTTAAAAGCTAGTTAATGTATAGGGTTAGATTATGCAGGACTGATGGGGCTGTGAATCTGTGGCTGGACAAAAAATGTTAGGCGTGAAGAGATACTAATGTGAAAAAGTGATTCATTTCATTTCACTAGGATTGACTGTTTTTTTTCGGGAGGAGGTTAATCTTTAACTAATCGAAAGTGGAGCTACCTCCTTCGACCTATAGTGAGAAGTACCTGCTTTATTCTTGGGGATTATCTACTATTTCTACAAAAGTCTAAAAATCTTGAAATATTTGTCGAATTTGTAAATAAAGTGCACTTAAGTTCTGTCAGTCGTTATATAATTAAAAAAGTTTTAGTACTAAAGTAACTCCAATTGTATTGGAAGTGGGTCCTTTGTTGGGTGATTATTACACTATTCTCCAGGTAAATGCCGAATCCTCCTTGGAGGAGATCCGTTCAGCTTATATATCATTAATTAAACAATATTCAAACCAAACTCATCCTGAACAATTTCAAAAAATCCGGAAGGCCTATCAAATCCTTGGTAATCCAGTGTCACGGCAAGAATATGACACAATGGAATTTTATGGGGATAAAATTAGGAAACTTGAGGAAGAAAGTGAATGCTTCATGGAAGAGGAAGATTATCATCAAGCTATTCAGTCGTACAAGCGAATTCTGATGATTGATCCTTCCATTCATCGCATTCGTAATAGGCTTGCACTTGCCCTTAGCTACAATGGCGAACATCAAAAGGCAATCAGCCAATTCAATAAGCTGATTAACCAACATCCGGAACAAGTAGTATATCTTAAGAACTTTGCATATGCTCTGGATTTTGCCGGTGAAACCTTAGAGGCAATTTCCCGCTTTAAAGAAGCAATAAGCCTTGAACCCGAAGATGTTGACCTGGTTTATACCTTGTCTGGAATATTTGAACGAATGAATGATTATAGAAAAGCCCGGGAATGTGTGGAACAGGGATTGTCTTTAAAGAAAGACCGTGGCTATCATGCTTATTTCTATTTCATCAAAATTGTTAAGTTGACGCTTATGGAACGGGATAGCCGGGAACTTTCAAAAATCCTTGATCGCATTGATTGGCTGCTCGATACATATGAGGACGAGAAAGAATCTGTGGCAATCGATTATGCAAAGATTGCATATGAACTTAATGAAGCGTGTTTATATGACTGGGCACTAAAACTGACCGAAAGAGCAGTGAAACTTAGTCCGGATGATGACACAATCGCAAGACTGCATTACTTAACAAAAGAAAAAGAACCTATCATTACAGAGTTTAACCTGCTAAACAAAGACGATAAAATTCCTTCCCCTCTAAAATTTTGCTTCACTTTATATATTTATGGGCATACGCTGCCTGAAGACGAATATGAGAAAAAAGCGGATGCCATGTTTGACCAAATTGAGGAACTCACGTGGAAATTCCCAAGGGAAACAATCGTGGCAATTAAAAGAATGGTGATCAAGTATCCGTCCTTATTTGAAGCAAAGCAGGAGTTGTTGACAAAATTGCTTTCTCTAGCGGAAGGTTGAAATTATTGAACATGGATAAAAGGAGATGAATTGGTGGAAGAGCGCCTAAGAATGATTTATGGCTCCTTTGATGACATAAGCAAAGATATAAAACAGGCACTTTTGGAAAATGACAGCGAACTTGTGCGCTCCCATTTGTTTAGGGGGCATAGGCTTGTTGCAAAAACAATCAATTATTGCGAGAAAAACCTGGAAAATAGGGCGGTTTCGTCTGCCCTGGACTATTTTCGCTGTGCCAAATTTATGAAAGCCGAAATAAGCTCATGGTATGAACAGATCGCTTTCAGCCATTCAGAGCAAAATCTTGATGCGGAAGCCGAGAGAGAACTGTTTGCGGCTGTTACCGAATCAGATATAAAATTTGACCGGTTCATCCAATATTCCCATGCAGCATTAAAGCTTCACAATCTTTTTGTAAATAAAGACATAAAAGAAACGATTCTAAGAGTATCTACATCAAACGTAAAGGAAATAGTTGAATGCCTGAAAAGAGTCCGGCTGGTATTGAATGCAGCTGCCAGCAGGCACGGGATGAGGGAGGCAGCAGGGAATATCATGCTCTGGTGCGATGAATTGGGAAAGGCGATACAAGATAAAGAAGACTTAGTCGCCGCGCTTAACAAAGAACCCGAATCTATCAGTCTTGACCAGGCACTCCGAGAACTTGAAAAGCTCATAGGCCTCGATGAAGTGAAGCAAAAAATCTGTGATATTACCAATCTGGTTGCATTCAACAAACTTAGGCGAGAACAAGGTTTCAAGACTGATGAGGTTAGCCTCCACATGGTCTTCACTGGCAATCCAGGCACAGGGAAAACAACAGTAGCCCGGTTGGTGGCAGTCATTCTGAAAGCAGTCGGCGTACTTTCCAAGGGGCACCTCGTTGAAGTGGGACGTTCGGATCTTGTTGCTGAATATGTCGGACAGACCGCCGTAAAAACAATGAATAAGATAAAAGAGGCAAAAGGCGGCGTTTTGTTTATCGATGAAGCGTATTCGCTCGTGAGGGGGAGCGCATCCAGCGATTTCGGGATAGAGGCGATTGATACTCTCGTGAAGGCTATGGAGGATGAGCGCAAAAATATGATTGTGATCCTCGCCGGATATCCTCGGGAAATGGATAGTTTCATTGAATCGAATCCTGGCCTTCAGTCCCGATTCAAAAATCAGATCGGGTTCAAGGATTACACGTTGGACGAGCTGATGTCAATAACGGAAATTTTGTTAAAAGACCGGGATTATCATATGGATGCTGAAGCGTATACCATCCTTAGGAGAATGGTTGGGAAAATAATCGCCCTTTACCCACAAACTCATGGAAATGGACGCCTTGTCAGGAATATGATTGAGGATGCAATCATGGCAAAAGCAAGCCTGGCCATGAATCAGAAAGCGAGCAATCTCCCTATCGGACAGCTGGATTTACTAGATGGAGAAATCATGCTGAGGGTTGAATCGAAAAGTAGCCAGTCTGAAGGATTCAAGTCGGACCTGGAACACGATCGTAGAATAGGATTTATGAGATGAGGTGGCAAAGGCATTGATATCTGATGAACTGGTAACCCACGATGATCCCAATGATGAAAGCGGGGAACGAGGAGGGTGCGGCAACCGGGCTGCCCCGCTATCAATATTCATTGGCCATGTCGGCTTTTATACTAGCAAGCTGTATCATCTCGTACTAGTTGAAACGTATCTCTCATTCAATGAACAAATTAATTTGATTAGAGCCAATTTTCCAGGCGAACCGGCCTGGCTTGGGGAAATCGAGAAGATGAGGAGCCCAATTTTTACAAGAGTGGCAGACTTATTGGGAGGGGAAAACAAATTGGATCAGTCGCTTAGACAGGAATTGATGAATGACTTATTGAAGCTGCCGAAACTTCAGGAAACCTACACTGTAAATGAAGTTCCAGTCGAGGCAGATCAATCGATCCAGTCAATTATAGATGCTGTATTAAATGAAGTGAAAAAGGGAAATAGGGCCAACTTTAGAGTCCTCCAGGATTTACAGGCAAAAATGGAACAGCTTGCAGTTGATGCCCAGGAAGAAGAAAAAGGTGCCATTGCAGAAACGTTGGATGAAAGAGCCGGCAGGATAGAGGATTTAAAAAAGCTGGCCATCGAAATGTTCGACCAGCTCGATATCATTTACTCAGCCGTTCAAAGGCTTGGCAATGAGGCGGTCACTTCAGAAGTAAAGAAAGTCATTGATAAAGCAATCAAGATTCTGGAAACGAATGGGATAGAAGAGCTACAAGTTCAAAATAAATTTATAGATGGAAAGATTATGATCAGCCTGGGGAATGTCCCGAGGAACGAATATGCCCCGCAATTGGAACAATACCAGGTATACCAAGTCCATCAACGTGGATTCCGTGATAAGGAAACCAATCAGCTTTTGAGAAAAGCAACCGTGATAACAGTAGATTAATGACTAAAAAGGGGAGAAATAATAATGGCAATCATTGGGATTGACTTAGGAACCACGAATTCTGCTATTGCTTATCTGAAAGACGGCAAACCTGAAATTATCGCTAATAAAGATGGCGGAAGGACCACTCCTTCTGTTCTTCAGCTTTCCATTAACGATGAAATTGTAATCGGGGAAGTCGCCAAGGACGCCCATCCTACGCTAGTCATGCAGACGGTTACGGAAGTAAAACGTTTAATGGGTACAGATGAAACGGTTACTGTTAAAGGAAAAACATATCGTCCAGAAGAGATTTCCGCTCATATTTTACGTTATCTCAAGGCATCTGCTGAGGAGTTTCTTGGGACCACTGTAACAGAAGCAGTAATTACTGTCCCCGCCTATTTTACAGATTCACAGAGAAAGGCAACGCAGAAGGCCGGCGAAATTGCCGGTTTGAAAGTAGAACGCATCATTAATGAGCCGACCGCGGCGGCGATTGCCTATGGATTTGACAATATGGACAAGGACCAGCATATCCTTGTATATGACCTTGGCGGCGGGACCTTCGACGTGTCTGTCGTAGAGATGTTTGACGGAATCGTTGAAGTAAAAGCGAGTGCAGGGAACAATCACCTGGGCGGAATGGATTTTGATAACGCGATTGTTCAATGGATCGAAAACAAATTCAAGCGTGAGAATGGCTATAACATTTATGTGAATGCAGACCAGGCGGATGAATTGAGGCGCAGGGTGACACTCAAGCTTGCTGCGGAAAAAGCCAAAAAAATTCTGTCAACACAAATGGCAACCCGGATTACAATCCCGTTTTTGGGAATCTACAACAATATGCCTATTTCCGTGGATGCTGAGCTGACCCGTAATGAGTTCGAGGGACTTATAAAGGAAATGGCCAATTCAACGATGGCTGAAGTCGAAAAAGCTTTATCCGATGCCAAGCTGTCAGTCCGTGACATCAATGAGGTGCTTCTGGTCGGGGGTTCAACACGGATTCCGTTAATCCAGGAGCTGGTTGAGAAGAAATTCGGGAAGTCCCCGAAAAAAGATATTAATCCGGATGAAGCGATTGCACTTGGCGCAGCGATCCAGGGTGGCATTAAGAGCGGTGAAATCGATTCGCGTAAAGGACTGATGGTCATTGATGTGTGCCCATATACACTTGGGACTGAAGTGATCAGGACAGTAGGCGGACAGCTTGTACCGGGTTATTTCGATCCGATTATACCAAGGAACAGCACAATCCCGATCTCCGAGACAAAAATGTATTATACAGCCTATGACAACCAGGTAGAAGTGGATATCGATGTATACCAGGGTGATGACCCATATGTGAAAAATAATGACCTCCTTTCGGATGATATTACTCTTTCCAATATCCCGAAACGGCCTGCCGGTGAAGAAAGGATTGAAGTCACATTTACGTATGATATCAACGGCATGCTCCAGGTGAAGGCAGTCGTTCTGAGTACAGGGCTGAAGGTAGAGCGGGCAATCCGCACCCAGGCCGGGGTGATGAGCGATGCCCAGGTCGCTGCTTCAAAAGAGAAAATTGAAAGCGATTGGGAGAAATCGGAGCTGTATCAGGAAGTCAAAAATGTAATCTACCGGGCAGAAAAGATGATGGGAGAGGCTGCGCCTGCTGATAGGCAGCGTATTGAAAAACTTTTGAACGAGCTTAAGAGGGAATTGGCGGCCAATAATATCAATAGTGCCAAACGGGCTGAAGAACAATTGACAGATTTACTGATTGAGCTAGTGTAGAGGACAGCCATGGATGAAAAATTGACAAATTACAATCAAGCAATCTCTTTGATCCATGAAGGAAGGTTGGGTGATGCAGAGAGTTTACTAAACAGGCTTACCACAGCTGGCTTCACGATTGCTCTTTGGCCTCTTGGCTTAATCAAGGCTGCGACAGGGCGTCCTTTTGAAGCCCTCTCCCATTGGGAGACTGTCTCTCCTTCAAGCGTTCCACAGGTTACCGTAAAGAGGGAGACACTTATTCAAACGCTGCCTGAATATAAAAAGATTTTCGAGTTATATAACGCAGCGATTGAGAAGGCGAGGATAGATGGAGCAGCCCCGCGCCATGAAGTTTTTTCCGAACTGTTGTCAAAGGGGGACAAAATCCCCCTTCCAGCAGAGCTTTACAAAGCGTGTTTTCTATCGCTGCTCCTTGAAGGCAAGAATGGTAAATTCAAATCAGAGTACGAAAAAGCGCCAGACTATATAAGAGAAAATCCCGATATAAAGACAATTTCCCTAAGAGCTGAACAGGCTGGTCACGAAGAATGGAAGAAACGTTCGGAGTCAAAGGCAATCCGCTACAAGCGGCTGGCCGGTGCATCTTTTGCCGCCGTTTTCCTAGCCCTGGCCCTTACCGGAGGCATCGCCAGCGGTATTTTTTCTAAGCAGGAAAAATCAGAGCCAGTGTCTTCTGCAGAAGTTGCAAAAACAAAAATTCAGGATGACAGAGTCAAGGCACTAGAGGAAGAATTAGAACAGCTTATGTCTGTTAATTCTAATTTAGAGGAGGATTTAAAACAGAAGGAGACAGCGTTGAAGGAAACGGAAGCTACGCAAGCTTTATTGGAAGCTGCCGGGATCAACATTGGACAACTTTCTTCCGAAGCAGCAGAAAGGATGTATCGCGAAGGCTTGGCTTTATATCAGGATGGCGAATTTATCGAAGCTAGTGAACTATTAAAAAAGAGTCTTTCTTTTTCCAGTACTAACTACTTTTCCGATGACGCACATTTCTATCTAATCACTTCCGGTTTAAAGTCTGGGAACGGTATGGAAGATGAACTTACTTCCTTCCTAGCAGAAAGCAAGGAAGCATACCGCCAGTCACCCTATCTTGATGATGTGATGTTGCTGATGGCCGAGTCCTATCTGAACTCTGGGGACAAGGCTGCTGCCGAATCCTTGCTAAAGAAAATCCAATCGGACTTTTCTCTAGAATGGACTGCAAACAAAGCAAAAGAATTAAGAAACCGTTGATGGGAGAACAACGATGAACGAAAATGCAAATTATTATGAACTGCTTGAAGTCCCCCCTACATCGACAGATAGCGAGATAAGGAAGGCCTATTATAGGCAAATAAGGATGTATTCAAACGAGACTCATCCAGTTGAATTCCAGCTTCTCACAAAAGCATATAAAACGTTAAGCGATTCTGAAAAAAGGGCTGTCTACGATAGAGCCAGTCAAGATGACGGGGAATACGACAGGATGATGACCGAAGGCTTGAATGCTTCTGAGCAGGGCAAGTATGACCAAGCCATTAAAGTTTTTAACGAAGTTCTCGTCAAGTATCCCGGGGATATAGGGGCGAATTTTCAGAAAGCAAGTGCACTGTACGATTTGGGCCGTCTCAATGAGGCGAAAGCAATTGTATCCAGGCTGCTTCGGGATGAACAGGAAAACCTCAATTTCCTAGAATTAGCGGTACTCATTTATTCGGGCCTAAAGGAATACTCCCAGGCTATTTCATTGTGTGAGCAGCTGATAAGTAAAGGCAGGGATGAGCCAAGATATTATCTGCATCTATCTAATATCTACTATGATCTTGAACAACCTGAAAAGTCGATAGAGGTCTTAGAACGGAAGCTAAGGAGAGGAGAGTCGATACACGACTTTCAACTCCTAAAGGAATTATTCTACTTTACAATGATTGTATTTAACGATGACTACCATTCCCGGGTTACCAATCGTCTTAGAGAGCTTCCGGGCAATGACGATGAGCGTGTACTTTTGATTGATTGGCTGATTGACGAATGTGAAATGATTGGAAGCACCCACCCTGCGTACAATGAATTTGTCATGGTTATCAAGCGTTTGAACAAAGGAAGGAATTTCAATGTCAATGTATGGATTACCAAGGCAGAAGGTCAATTAAATAACCACCAAGTCCAACAAAGGGCAGAGAGTGCCTATCAGCAAACAGCTGCTACTAATACAGCGACTTATGAAGATAACGGTACAGGTTCCTTTGCGGTTGCCATTATAATCGGAATCATTTTTTCGTTTATTTTTACACCGTTTGGCGGCATTCTTGCTGGAATTATATATTATTTCTACGCAAGGTTCATCTGGCGTGCTATTGGTGCAATAATCGGTATAATAATCCTAATTATCCTGTTCGCGGCTTGCACTGGAGCATTTGGATAAATTAAATAAGTGCCAGGCATCACTAGGTTTTTCTTGTTTTATAGTATGTTGTTCCACACTGGTAGCGTAACCTTGTGATTTTGATTCTAATCGTAAATTTACCCGCCTATCTTCTAGGTGGGATGGCATTGTATGTTACTTCAAAGGATCGGGCTGGGAATGTGAGTAAGGCGACGAAAACACAGTAAAATAGAAAAATAGTAAAAGAGATTATTCCTAATTGGATTGGGAATAATCTCTTTCTTTGTATTAAATTCAGGTGCACTGTTACTCCTCGATTTTTCATATTTAACTGTTTCACAGTAAAAGCTGGTTAGGATGAACCACTTATCCGTAAATAGCTTTATTTACATTTCTTTTCTATGAAATGTCATCTATATAAACACACTTGTTAGATTTTGTTATTTTTTGTAATAATATCCCTTTGATGGATTGAATATGAATCTCCCTTCTGTTAACCTATTATTGGAAATATATTCTAATATACAAGGGGGAGGAACATGAAAAAATTAAAAGTTTTGGTTGTAATATTAATGACCCTATCAGGGGTTATTGGATATGGTGCATCTGCCCAAGCCCATAGCACACATCCGACAGCAGGAACCTGTACAAGTGGCACTACTACCACCCTAGACAATGACCATGGGGCAATTAATTCAGATTACAACATTTATAAGGGTTCATGGACGTATGAAAGCGGAAGTACAAAAGCTCCAAATTCCTACAATGGGGATCATCGGTACATTGTTGCTCCAGCACCAACAAATTCTGTTTATGAATGGCTACTGACTGATTGCGGCTCATTGTATGGAACATTTTCTGTTTATATTTGGCATTCGAAATTTTATCACCCAAATGTGAATTATAGGAGCACTTATTGGGGCTCAAATGGTGACGGATCTTATTCGCCAACTCAGGTGCTGAATACCTATCTTGATCAGGAAACCGCCAAAGGAGGGTGGAATACCATCGGAAAAAGCAACCAGAGGAAAACTGGCCACTTAGAATTATTTGTATTTTCCAGCTCGAATTATGGGGTGGGAGGAGTTGGGGCTGACGCTGCACGAGTGTACAAAAGCAGTTACTAGGGGGGAAGGAAATGAAAAAGGTTTTTGTCGGCATAGCTATGGCCGGTTCAATAGCTATCACTGGGATTATAGCAGCATCAGTATGGCAGGAAGAGAAATTGTCTATCTCAAAAGGTGAAGATACGCCAGTTTTGGAGAATATCCAGGCTTCTAATTTACAGGAAAAAGTGAACCCGTTGAATTTAGAGAGCAAACAAGATGTTCAGGAACGGCTACTTAACAGTTATCATTTCTTTGATAAAGCAAAAGGAAGCTTTGTATATACGTCCACCAACAATGGAATGAGTGTCCAAGTCGATTACAAGTTGAAATGGACGGATAAGAAAATACAGTATAATGCCAAAATTAGTGACAAGGCTTCTGACGCAGGTCATGAGATAGGTTATTCCGAAGGGGAATTCACTACAATCGACCATGGTACAAAGGTATTTGAAAAGTTTAAGTGGGATATTACTGATAAAGGGGAATTCAAGCGTATCGAGGATGTATATGTGAAACACTCGGATGGGACGATGGAATACGTATACCCAAATACCAGCCTCAATTTGGGTATGGCAGAAAAATCTTTACATGCAAAGGAAATTGCGGTTGGATT
Source organism: Bacillus sp. FJAT-18017 (assembly GCF_001278805.1). Taxonomy (GTDB): domain Bacteria; phylum Bacillota; class Bacilli; order Bacillales; family Cytobacillaceae; genus Bacillus_D. The sequence continues at coordinate 1,127,963 of NZ_CP012602.1, forward strand.
TCTTGAAAATCAAGATTTATGGAAAATAAGCGGAACTGAGCTTCTACTTGGGCGGGAAGTGGTTGTGATCGAAGGCGCTTTCGATGAATATTATCAAGATAAACTTGGCTCAACCTATACGCTGTGGATGGATCAAAACACTGGGATTTTGCTGAAATATGAAACATACGGAGAGAAAGGGCAGGTTATAACAAGCCTTAAAACAACAGAATTCAAAGTCAGTGAAGATTTTGAAGTGGAGAATCTTGCGAAGAAAATTCCAGCGAATTACAAGAAAATGGAGCCGGTTCAACAAAACAATTATGGAAATAACTCTTAATAAATTTGGAACCACTATTTGGGAGTGGCTTCCAATTAGATAACCCATTTGGTATCTATAAGATAGCCTCATCCGAAATGAGAGGGGTTAACGACATAATACTACTCCTTTATCAACTAAACAGAGCCGGCATCTTAACCAAAGGTGCTGGTTTTTTGTTGGGTAGGTGATTTCACTACGTAAGAACAGAGTTACAAAGGGGCGCAACATATAGACGAAGGTCCGAACGGACATCATGAAATTGAAACTATGACACGGGGTTGGAAGGTGAATTGAGAGTGTAGAATTCTAGCTGCCAAAGACCGAATGGCTGGCATAGGGGGAAGGTGTTTTTTTACAAAAAAGAAGGGTTTGAACCTGAAAAGCGACGCCATCTTCAATAACATTAATTCACATTTTTTATAGTAGCAGTATGGGTAAGAACATTTTGTGAAGATGCTCGAAAATAGTGAATTTTTGTCACATTGGTTCTGTATAGTGAAAAATTTGTGCTTTGAAGAGGAATTATATTAATTTCTTTGTGTAGCCTGCTTTTTAGCAGGGGAAATGCAAGAAAGAGAAAATACTATACAAAAATTAGAGCTGGCTGGCAATAACGAAATAAGGATTTCGTGCACGTAATATGAATACTTCGAGTTCGCAACATAAAATATGGAAAATTATGAATTTACTTCAAAATCCTTTTCACTCATAATATGGGGGAGGGAGGGATCTATACTTGTTCAATTCCCTTTGTTCTCATGAAGGAATCGTTACGATTCTTGCTTGCACACAATACACATCAATGAATGGCTGGCCTATAAGGTTAACACATACCAGCCATGATAGACATCATGAAATACAGCATAATCGTTCTCTTTCCATTCTGGACAGTAGGGCAATGCTTTTCGTGGTGTCTTTTTATATGTCTGTACCTACTAAAATACACGTGTAAAACTATGCATATAGGACGGCACAAATTATGGAGACAACAAAGCCCCGGGAGTATGTCTGGGCAGACGGTCCCGGGGACTTGCACAGTTGGAGTATACCAACACATTGTTAGTATACTCCTATTCTTTAATAAGGCAATGAATAACATAGGAGGCATTATATGAATATTTTGTCACAGTATGTAATTAATGAGAATACAGCTGGTTTTTGGGAAGAGTATGATGAATCCGGGAACAGGTTAACGGAGGTTTTTGAAGGAGAGAAAAAGCTGACTGTTGATAAGTCTCCATTAAAAATAATTGATTTTACACTGATGAATCAGGGCTTCAGCCTTCAGGGAGCAAAGGATGGTTCCAAGCACCTGCTTGGCAAGGGGAAGAATGTTCACCTGCTGACCATCAATGCACAGCACGGGATTTTCCTTATTCCGACCAAGGCATATGGGAGGCATGATTGCTTATGGCTTTCGCTAATGCACGTCCAGGATATGGAGGCCATTAATTCCAATACGACCCGGGTATTCTTAAGTTTTGGACATACTGTTGTTCTAGATATGAAAGAGTATGTTTTCATTAAGAAACTGCACAAAGCAAGAAGGCTTCGGAAAGCAGTTTCCAAAATCAACAAAAGCCCAATCACCTTTTACGTCCAACCTGAAACCGGCTATAAAATTGCAGAAGAAGATGGTGGGTATCGGGTGAAGTAGAGAAAGTGGGGAGGTCTATAAGAGGGTTCACGGGGAATCTGCAAAAACCTTCCGGTAACAAATTCCCAGCAAGAGTAATGGGGAAGATCTAACCATTGTTTGCATCCATAAAAGGCCGTTGGTCACTGAAGTTGCTGGACTGATGACCAATGGAGAAGTTATCGCACGGAATTATGGTGGAGTGTCATCATAGTGGCAAAAGATGGTCAACGAAATCGTGTGCATGACATAGAGGTTTATCGAAATTGTATAATGCTAATGATTTGTAGAATAGAGAAATTTGAAGTAAGGTTTAATAGGACTTATATATGCACAAAACTCTTACGTTTATCCTCAGGGTAAACGTTTTTTTATTCGTATGAACGCGGAAGGTCAATAGATTAAGACAGGACTGTAAGATGAATTACCTTATGGTAAGGGAGTGGAAGTTATTGAGTGAAAATATTGAAGAGATTAATTACAAAGAGGCAATCGAATATTTACTAGAGCCACTAATCGTACATTCACAATTGAAGATAATTTATATTAACGAAGCAGCTGAAAGGTTTTTTAGAGCTTCCAGGGAAGATGTAATTGGAGGGAGTCCTTTAGACATTTTTAGAGATACCTCTAAACCCGCGATTACAAAAAGAATTTCAGGGGCATACAGTAAACCCGCTGAGATTATTGAAGAGACAATTTATAAAATGGATGGTACTTCAGTTGACGTTGAGTTATATTGTCACCCTATCAAAATAGGAGATACAAAAGCGATTCAAACGTATGTAAGAGACATCACGAATAAAAAAGAGCTAGAGAATATGAAAAAAGAAATGAATACAGAGTTAGACGAGCTTGCCTCAACCATTGTGCCCCTGTTAGGAGGAATTGCGGTCCTGAATTTATCAGGCCGGATCGATCATGATAGGGCAAGTAAACTCTTAGAAATGGTACCTGTTAACGTCCAAAAGCAAAACGTAAGCAAGCTAATATTAGATTGCTCCGGAATTTACGCTATTGACGCTTTAGTTATTGATTCTCTTTTTAAAATTAGCAATGTCCTAAAAATGCTGGGAGTTCAGAGCCTGATAACAGGCTTACGTCCAGAATTAGCTATGGACGCAGTTAAGCTTGGTATTAATTTTAAGGACATCATTACTTTTGCCACTGTTAAGGATGCCCTCCACTTTTCAGGCGTAGAGTATTCGATTAAAGACCAAAGATAAGCCAAAGGAAGCCATGAGTACGGTTCTTGTGGCTTTTTTCTATAGAAGAAACCGAACAAGGTCAGGGTAATAGCTTAGGCTCCCAGGCAGCCCGTGGAAAGTCGCTTTAGCGCTGTCAAAGGTGCTATTTTTGAAGCATTGGCTGAGTACACTAACCGATGTTCTCCTTCAGGCCTAAAACTCAATTGCTTCAAGAATGTCATCAGCACTTTTTTTAACCCAATCGCTGTAACAAAATTTTGATAGGGAACAAAAAAAGAGGAAATATGTTTAAGCATATACTCACCTTTTCGTTTTTATTAGTTTTGTATTATAGTTATTGGAAATTTATATAAATCATGTCCCGGTTAAGATAACCCTTATGTTATTTAATCCAAAATATAAAATGGAGTGCTTGCCTTTAAGGCTGCACTCCATTTTTAATGTTGCTGTTAATTCTCGACTTGTCCATCCCTTATTAGTTCCCCCTTCCCATACTCCTTTAAATAGCTAAACATAAAAAAGAGCAGCAGAATTCTTCAAATCCTTACATATCTGTATGAGTAGAAATTTTGCTCTATGTATAGGGCTATTTTCTAGACACCTTCATTAATGACTTAGTTAGTAGTGATATAAAACAAACATTAATAAGGTCTAGGTGATTAACCCAAGTTAATTGGAGTACGTTCGAACAGGATGAAAAGAGAGTCAGTTTTCCAATTAAACATGGCATTATTTCAAACACGTACAATTCCAAGAAGTACAAACCTCTCTCTATGCTATAATATATTGATAAAATTTAGGAATAATTAGAATAATAATAACTTTCAAGGAGATGGTGAAGAGTGCTTCAGAAGATAGAACAGCACACGTGCCCCTTCAAAATGGCGTTAGATAAGCTCTATGACGGAGTGTTCATTTCTGATCAAAAAGGCAAAACTATATATGTAAATGATGCATACCAAATTATGTCTGGCCTGAAATATGAAGAAGTAGTTGGAAAGTATGTAACAGATATGGAAGCAAAGGGTATCTATAAAAATCCAGTTACTCCTGAAGTAATCAGACAAGGAAGGCAGGTCAATTCCATTGGCAAGGCAAAGGGTGGAGTGGACATGCTGATATCAGGGAACCCGATATATAATGAAAAAAATGAGTTAGTTTATGTCGTAGTAAGTCAGAGGGATATTACGGACTTTCAAATGCTAAAACAAAAACTGGAAGTAACAGAAGAGAAAATGTTAACAGCAGAAATAGATAGAGAAAAGAAGGAAGAGGAAATCCAATATTTAAAAAAACGGCTTTTGGAGAAAACTGGCATTATCGGCGAAAGTCAAGGTATTTTAAATGTCATTAGTTTGATTGATAAAGTCTCATCCCTTGATGTTACGTTATTAATAACAGGGGAAAGCGGTGTTGGAAAAGAAGTAATTGCAAATGAGATTTACCAAAAAAGCAAGACAAAAAATAAGCACTTTATCAAAGTGAATTGTGCTGCAATTCCGGCTAATCTTTTAGAAGCTGAGCTTTTTGGTCATGTAAAAGGAGCCTTTACTGGGGCTATAAAGGATAAATTAGGCTTATTCCAGCTGGCAAATGAAGGTACTTTGTTTCTTGATGAAATTGGAGAAATGCCAGTTGAATTGCAATCAAAATTACTTAGGGCTATTCAGCAAAAAGAAGTAATTCCGGTTGGAGGCAGTGAGGTACAAAAACTGGATGTTCGCATTATCGCTGCAACAAATCAAGATTTATTGAAACAAGTTAAACAGGGAAAATTTAGAGAAGATCTTTATTATCGTTTAAATGTACTCCCAATTGAAGTCCCTCCATTGCGTGAACGAAAACAAGATATAATCCTATTGGGACAATACTTCCTTAATACATATAGTAAAAAATATGGGAAGAATGTGTTTATTAGCCAAGGTGGTTTCGAATTATTGGAAGACTATTCTTGGCCTGGAAATGTACGTGAACTACAAAATATTATTGAAAGACTCGTTATTATTAGTGAGGACAGATCTGTAGCAGATCATGAACAGATTAGTAGAATGATATACCCGGATTTTAAGAAAGATTTTTCATTTTCTAATGAAAAGAGCTTGTGGGATATATTGGAGTCAGTTGAGAAACAGCTTATTACGGATGCAATCAAAGAAGTAGGCAGTACTAGAAAAGTGGCTCAAAGATTAAAAATTGATCAATCCACCGTAGTTAAGAAAATAAAAAAACATGGCATTAAGATCGAAAAGCGATGATAAACATCATCAAGAGAGATGATGTTCGTCATCACTTCATTTAAGTAGGAGACAATAGTGAAAAGTGTTAAAGGGTATAAAAAGTGATGACAAATATCATCACTTTTTTATTTGATGAAAACTGAAAATACAGTAAATATAAGCGCTTTCAAAGTTGGCACACTCCTTGCATTATATATAGGTAATAAATATGAAGGAGTGATCTTAATGGAAAAGGTGATTATTACAGCGGCACTTACTGGTGCATTTCCAGCGAAGGATAAAAACCCTAATATTCCTTTGACACCACAAGAAATTGCGGATGATGTGTATGAAGTTTGGAAGGCCGGTGCAGCAATTGCCCACTTACATATGGTGGATGATAACGGTAATGGAACGATGGACCTTGAAAGATATAAGGAGACATTAAGATTAATTAATGAGAAAAATATTGATATTATTCTTAATTTGACAACATCAGGTGACTTAAACGCAACTGATGAAACAAGAATGGCACATATCATTGAGATTAAACCTGAAATTGCCTCATTTGATGCAGGAACAATGAACTGGATGAATAAAACAGTATTCTATAATACACCGCCATTTCTTGAAAAATTAGGTAAAACTATGTTGGAGAATGGAGTAAAACCTGAAGTTGAAATATTTGATGCAGGAATGCTCTATAACACCTTATATTATGTGAAAAAAGGCATAGTTGCCGAACCTACTCATTATCAATTTGTACTTGGTGCAGCTGGGGGGACAGCAGCTACTGTTGAAAATTTAGTTTATTTAAAGAGTTTACTTCCTGAAAATTGTACTTGGTCAGCATTCGGAATCGGAAAAGGCCATATGCCAGTATTATATACAACATTGGCATTAGGAGGTCATATCCGTGTAGGTTTGGAAGATAATATCTATTATTCAAAAGGAAGATTAGCTAAATCGAATGCGGAATTTGTTGAAAGAGCTGTAAGAGTTGTTAAAGAATTTGGTAAAGAACCCGCGACACCTAATGAAGCAAGAGAAATATTAGGTTTGAAAAGGGGAGTTACCGCTTAAGGGGTAATATCGATGATTAAAAAGATTGCTATACTTGGCGCCGGAACAATGGGACATAGCATTGCAGAAAACTTTGCGCTTTATGGATTTGATGTGAATCTTTATGATCCAGATGAAAATAGAATAACTTCAGTTGGTAAAGATATCCGAGCGGATATTTCCTTACTAGCTGAAGAGGGATTTATTGATGTTGAATCCATTGAAAAAGCATTATCTAATATTCATTATTTTTCAGATTTAAAAGAAGCTGTATACAACAGGGATTTTATTACAGAGTCGATCCCTGAGAACATGGAACTAAAACAACAAATTTTTAAACAACTTGATGATTTTTGTCCTGAGCACACAATATTTACGAGCAATACTTCAAGTTTGCCATTAGGTGGTATGTGGGAGTTAGTTTCTGAAAAGCGAAGACAACGGATGATGATTACCCACTACTATAATCCAGCTCATATAATGCCAATTGTTGAACTCTCTCATTTTGGTAATATGCCAGAAGAAATTTTTCAGGAAGTTGAAGATTTATTTAAATCTATCAATAAACAATCAGTAAAAGTCAACAAGGATGCTCCTGGGCTTGTAGCAAATCGGATTCAGCAAGGTGTTGCACGTGAAGTATTTTCAATCATCGAACAAGGTATTGCTGACCCTGAAGATGTTGATAAGGCTTTAATGTACGGACCAGCATTCCGTTATGCTACTACTGGTCAACTAGAGGTTGCTGATATGGGTGGTTTAGACATTTGGTGCACTGTGGGTGATAACCTTTTAGCAGTGATGGATAATCGTAAAGAGGCGAACCCGCTGCTGCGGGAAAAAGTAAACGAAGGCAGGTTAGGAGCTAAAACAGGAGAAGGCTTTTTTAAATATGAACCGGAAGCGCTTACTCAAAAGAGAAACGACTTTAACAAGCGTCTAATTCATCAATTAAAAGCTTCCCAATACTACATGAAAGAAAACTCCGTTACTCAAAAAAATGTACTAGATTAAAATACTTTTCTATATAGGGTTGTCTCTTTTATAAAATTCCTTTGGGACAACCCTTGATTGGATGAAACAAAAACAAAAAAATGCGGGGGAGTGTGCTTATATGCCACTTATAGCTTTGGGTTTGGGGATACTATTACTATTTATTTTAATTATTGCTTTTAAATTAAACGCTTTTTTATCTTTGCTTATATCAGCAATATTCGTCGGATTTTTGCAAGGGATGGAACCGTTATCAATTGTAAAATCCATTGAAGCTGGTCTTGGTGGAACACTTGGGCATATGGCGATTATTATTGGTCTTGGTGCTATATTAGGTAAAATTATTGCTGATGGCGGCGGGGCCGATAGAATAGCAAATACTCTTCTAGAAAAATTCGGTAAAAAACGAGTTGATTGGGCAATCCTGGCTGCATCATTTATTTTAGGGATTATCTTATTCTATGAAGTTACCTATATATTACTTATTCCAATTGTATACACAGTTGTAATTGCATCGAGGACTCCATTAATGCAGGTCGGTATGTCGTTCTTGGCAGGTATTTCCCTGACACATGTCTTTTTACCTCCACATCCAGGAGTAACTGCAGCAGCTACCGTTTTAAATGCAAATTTAGGAGTGGTCTTAGGATACGGTCTTATTTTAGCGATACCAGCAGCGTTCCTTTTTGGTCCATTATTAGGAAAGCTATATAAAAATTGGGATATCAAAATTCCGGAAGGTTTAGTATCAAATCAAGACTTTAATATGGATGAAGTTCCATCATTTACAACTTCGGTTTTAACAGCTTTATCACCGGTTTTTCTTATTTTGATTGGCGTAATTGCTCAATTTACACTACCTGAAACATCAACTATGTATAAAGTATTAACATTCATTGGTAATGCAGATATCGCATTGTTAATTGGCCTTTTACTTGCTTTATATGTATTTGGTCTGCATAGGAAGAGAAAAACCATGTCTCAATTAATGAAGTCAGTCGAGGCTTCGTTAATTTCTATAGGTGGAATCATCTTTATACTAGGTGGTGGTGGTGCCTTTAAACAAGTAATATTGGATAGCGGAATGGCCGATTACATAGCTGAACTTACAAGGACATGGGATATTTCACCATTTATTTTAGCATGGATTATTGCCCTTATTATTAGATTGGCGGTAGGATCTGCGACCGTCACCATTTTAACAACTGCGGGAATTATGCTCCCAATTGTTCAGGCAACAGGGGTTAACATAGAATTAATGGTTATTGCCATTGCATCTGCGTCAATTGCTTGGGCTCCACCAAGTGACGTATCCTTCTGGATGACAAAAGAATATTTCAACTTGACTATTGGACAAACGATTAAGTCAGTTTGTTTCATGTATACTCTAGTTGCAATTTACGGAATCCTTGGTGTATTAGCATTGAACATGTTCATTGGGTAACTATGAATTAGATTTTTTAAGGAGGATTTTTATATGAAAATTGATTCAGAGAAGTTTATGGACTTAGAAATTTCTAAACGTATAGAGTGGGTAAAAGAAACGGCTAATCTTACTGACGATGAAGTGAAAATCATTAACGAACCAGATGCACTAAAAATAGATGTTGCTAATAACATGATTGAAAATGTTATTGGTACATTTGAATTACCATATGCAGTTGCATTCAATTTTCTAATTAATGGGAAAGAGTATGTGGTCCCAATGGTTACTGAAGAGGCATATTTAGTTAATTCGGTAACGAAAATGGCTAAAATCATTAAGGAATGTGGCGGATTTACTGCAGGATATACCGAAAGTTTAATGATTGGTCAAATTCAGTTGGTAGACATAGAAAATCCGAGATTGGCAAAATATAAAATTCTCGAAAATAAAGATAAAATCATAGAAATTGCAAACAAAAAAGATCCTAAACTCGTTTCCGTCGGAGGTGGAGTAAAGGATGTTGAAGTTAGAAGTTTAGATTCAAAAATTGGTCCTTTAGTTACTGTTCATCTATTGGTTAATACTGTTGATGCAATGGGAGCAAATGCTGTTAATACAATGGCAGAAGCTGTGGCACCATTTATTGAAGAAATAACTGAGGGTAAGGCAAAGTTGAAAATATTATCCAACCTTGCAGATCGAAGGGTCGCTTATTCTACAGTGAAAGTTAAAAAGGAACTTTTAGGCGGGGAAGAAGTAGTTGACGGAATTGTCGCTGCATATGAGATTGCCGAAGCTGATCCATACCGCGCAGCAACACATAATAAAGGAATATTAAATGGAATTGTTCCTGTTGTATTAGCCACATGCAATGATACGAGAGCAATTGAAGCTGGATGCCACTCTTATACTGCCCGTTCAGGCCAATACCGTCCATTAACAAAATACAAAAAAGATAAAAATGGAGATTTATTAGGATTAATTGAAACACCGATGGCAGTTGGTACAGTTGGCGGCAATATTAGCATTCATCCTATGGCTCAAGTATCACTTAAGATTCTAGGTGTAGAAACAGCTGCAGAATTAGGACAAGTCATTGCATCAGTAGGACTCGCTCAAAATTTGACAACTGTAAAATCAATCGTAACTGGCGGCCTTCAAGCTGATTTTGCCCCATTACATGCAAGAAGTATTGCCGTTCAAACAGGTGCAACTGATGAAGATTTAAACCATATCGTTAACTTGATGGTAGAAAATAACAACTTTCAGTTAGAGTACGCTAAACAGCTATATAGTGAAATAACAAATAAAATTAATGCGTAAAACTAAAGTATAACAATATAAGTTTATAACTTCTAAGAATGGTAGTCCTTTTACATAGGAGGCTTTTTAAATGAAAGTAGGAATAATGGGAGCAGGTTCACTCGGAACAATTATTGGGGCCTTAATTACCGATGGAGGCCAAGCTGTAGATTTAATTGATGCCTACGAGGAAAATGTAAAAGCACTGAATAATAATGGTGCTAAAATTACAGGCTTTATTAATAAAACTGTTCGTGTAAACGCGATTACACCAGATCAAATGACCGGAGAATATGACCTTGTTTTCCTATTGACGAAGCAAGTTTATAATTCTGAAGCATTAAATCAATTACTTCCACACTTACATTCGGAGAGTGTAGTTTGCACATTACAAAATGGTGTACCTGAAGACTATGTTTCTGAAATGATAGGGAAAGAAAGGACTGTAGGTGGTGTAGTAGGATTTGGTGCTACTTGGATAGAACCAGGTGTTTCTGAGTTAACTACAGCTTGGGATGTAGTCCAAAAATATGCATTTGATATTGGTGAACTTGATGGAAGAATTACCCCTAGAATAGAAGAAATCAGTGAGATTCTAGGATTAATTGGCCACTGTGAGGTTTCTGATAATATACTAGGAATGAAATGGTCAAAATTATTAATGAACTCAACGTTTAGTGGCATGTCTGCTGCTCTGGGATGTACCTTTGGAGATGTTTTATATAATGAAAAGGCAATGTATAGCTTGGCCCATATTGCAGATGAAACCATAAAGGTAGCACATGCTTTGGGAATAAATATGGTACCTATGCAAGGTAAAAATTTTGAATTTTTAGAACTTGAAGATGAAGTGGATATACCAAATAAAATGGATTTTTATAATGAAGTCTGGAAGCCTCATGAGAAGCTCAAAGCTAGTATGCTTCAAGACTTGGAAAAAAACAAGAAAACTGAGATTGATTATATTAACGGCTATGTATCTCAAAAAGGTAGAATTGTAGGAGTCAAAACTCCATATAATGATTTAGTCGTTAAGCTAGTAAATAAAGCCGAAGAACAGCATTATGTTCCAAACTTCTCTGTCAATATAGAGTGCTTTGATACAGTTAATGCTGACATTTAATTTTCGTATAGTGAGACCAAAAAAATAGCCTGGCTTGCAATGCAGCCGGGCTTGTAATATTACTCTATTAATACTCTATGGTATGTGCGGGCCAAATAGAATTCAGAAGAAATAAAAAAATGATTCCTTGTGTATCTCATGTTGGGATAGGCAAGGAATCATTTTATTTTTCGCTAATCCACTAATCAGCTAATTACTAAACTATGGTTATCTTTTCGTGTGTGGTCTCGTGATACCATTTGAAGGTAACGATACACACTTGATTCGGACATTCCCATGATTTCGGCCACTTCGTTTATTGTCCCTTTAATTTCGAATACCCCGTGATCTTTTAATGTGGAGATGACGAGCTTCTTTTGATCGGGTGATAACTGGGCGCCAGATGCCAGTATGTCTCTATCTATTACTGTGTGGATGATTGTACGTACATTGTCTGACAGTTTTTCAATAGGCTGTTCTTGTTCGGTTTTGATATTGATATGTTCTATATCCAGGCTTAGGTTGGCTAGCTTTAATATGTCTTTTGCGACTTTCCGATAGACGTCTGCATCAAAATTTATACATAAAAGACCTTGTAAGTTTCCTTCAGCATCTTTTATAAACATAGTCGATGATCGGAATTTTTTACCCCGAGGTCCTTCCCCGACATACCCTACAACACTATCCTGTTTTAAATATACTTTTTCCTCAATAAGCTTTCTTGCATAGTTGGTTAATGGAGCGTCTAATGACCTTCCGCTTAGTTCTCCATTGACTATGTGACCAATATGAGAACCTCCATTAGGATTTAAAATATGCAGAACAAGTTCATAATCAGATCCTAAAATTTCCCCGAAGTAATTCATGATATTTGTATAATGTCGAAATAACTCGCTATCCAAAGAATATTCCTCCTTTTAAGAATGGTCGTTTATCAACGGTTCGGCTTGAACCGCCCGCGGGATACCTGAAACTTATTAAATTTCTGTGACTATTCTAGTAAATAGTTTATTTCGAGGTACCTGCCTGATAGTGGAATAAGGATATATGCACAATCGATCTCCAAGTTTCCTAGAATGAATCTGGAAGACCGGGTGCCAACTCCTTCGTTCCGGCATGTTACGGGGAAATGCCAGCATTGCTGCTCTTTTTACGGTGTGTGACCACTCCAATGATAGAGATATATTTATGAATCTAGTTTAATTAAATTCCATTGATAGTCACATTATAGCAAAAGAATTTAGAATATACCAAGAGTTAAAATAATAATTTTTTTTTATAAAAATAGTTTATTATTATCAATTGACAGAGGAAGAAGCAGCGTGATATATTTTCCTTGTAATAAAAAAATATAACCGTTGTAATAAATTATTAGAAAATTTAAATGAATATACTATTTTTTTTCGCCGAGGTTGTAAACGTTTTCTCTGCCTCTGATAGAAAGACACCAGGTTACGCTTTTGAAGTAGATACAGCCGCAATAAAACTATAAATATGGAGGTGTTTGCATGAACACGAAAGTAGTGCCTATCAAAGAGAAAAAGGTTATTAAATACAAAAGTTGTTTTGATGTGATCGGGCCGGTCATGATCGGTCCATCAAGTTCTCATACTGCAGGAGCTTTAGCTATTGGCGCAGTAGCCAATAAATTATTTCAAGGTCTCCCCAAAAAAGTCGTGGTCAAGTATTATGAATCTTTTGCTGAAACGCATAAAGGACACGGAACTGATTTTGCGATTATTGCTGGGATTTTAGGGTTTGCTGCTGATGACAGCAGAGTTCCGATTGCTATTAAAATAGCAGAATCCAAAGGTATCGACATTACGTTTTTAGAAATAGAAGGCGACAGTCCCGCAGATCACCCAAATACCGCAGATGTTTATATGGAAGATGATCAACACAGTATTCGCACGTTGGGTATTTCGGTAGGCGGCGGATTGATCGAGGTTAAACATATTGAAATTGACGGGTTCAGCTTGAGTTTGGAGGGGACATTGCCACTCATCCTCGCGATTTCCGAAGAAACGGATCTTGGATTTGTTTTACGAAGGATTTTTCAAAAAAATAACGTTGAAATAGAAAACTTTATTACGATGGTGGAAAACGGCAAGCATTTGTATGCTTTCTCACTGGATTCGTTCTTGCCCGGTGATGTCCGGAAGGAACTAGAAAGTTTAAGCAGCATAGCTAATATCATTATTCTTTAGCTAGTTGAGGAGGAAAAAAACATGTATATGAGCATAAAAGAAATTGTAGATGCAGCGAATAAAAGGAACATGCCGATTTATGCATTAGCAATTGAACATGAAATGGAGCAAACTAAACTTTCTTATGAAGAAGTTTGGAGCAAGATGGAACGAAACCTGGAGGTAATGGAAAATTCGGTTAAAAAAAGCCTCGAAGGTGACGGAGTATTTTCTCCAACCGGCTTAACCGGCGGTGATGCCGTTAAAATCAAGAAATACCGGGAAAGCAAAAAGACTCTTTCTGGAGATTTGATGGTGCTCGGCGTCCAAAGTGCTATGGGTGTGAATGAAGTGAATGCTTCATTAGGGGTTATTTGTGCAACTCCAACTGCAGGCGCAAGTGGGACAATCCCAGGGGTACTATTTGCTATAAAAGATACACTTGAGTTAACTCACGACGATATGGTCCATTTTCTATTCACTACAGCATTATTGGGAATGGTCGTCGCAAATAATGCTTGTATTGCCGGAGCGTTCGGAGGATGTCAAGCCGAAGTAGGCAGTGCCTCAGCAATGGCAGCCGCTGCAGCAGTCGAAGCTGGTGGAGGAACTCCACAGCAATCTTCTGAAGCGTTCTCAACTGCATTGCAAAATCTGCTCGGTCTTGTTTGTGACCCAGTGGCTGGTTTGGTGGAAATTCCTTGTGTAAAGAGAAACGCCATCGGAACAGGAAATGCTTTAATAGCAGCTGACATCGCATTAGCCGGCGTAACCAACGTTATCAATGCGGATGAAGTGGTTGAAGCGATGTATAAAGTTGGCAGACAGATGCCAAGGGAATTAAGAGAGACAGGCTTAGGCGGAGTCGCAGCTACACCAACAGGAATTGCTATTAAAAGTAAGATATTTGGAGAAAAACACATCCCGAGGCAACAATAATTGGTAAATATGTGAAATTGTTAACAAGTTTTGAATGTGAAATCTACTCAAAAATTTTTAAGGCAGGAATGAGAGTTTCCAGTAAATGTCTAAATTCTCATATCGGTGTGGATTTGGCTCATATGAGGCTCATAAGTAAGGTCAAAAGGCTCAAAAATTTTTAGGGCAGGAATGAGAGTTTCCAGTAAATGTCTAAATGCTCATATCGGTGTGGAATTGGCTCAATGAGGCTCATAAGTGAGGTAAAAAGGCTCATAAATTTTTAGGACAGAAATGAGAGTTTCCAGTAAATGTCTAAATGCTCATATCGGTGTAGAATCGGCTCATATGAGGCTCATAAGTAAGGTGAGAAGGCTCATATTTTTTGAGCAGGGATCGCAGTTTCAAAATTAAAGTAAAGCAATGAATTCATTTTTCAAGAATGGCCCATATTCCTTAGCATTAAAATAACTATCGAATACTAGGAGGAAATACTATGTACGGGAATACTGCTAGAAAATTGGACTACCAGCCAGAAAGTACCGAAGTAAAAAAACAATATCCAGATCCTAAAAAGTGGCACAAACAAGATACAACCTGGGCACTGAGCCTTTTTGGAACAGCGATTGGAGCTGGAGTACTCTTCCTGCCTATTAATGCAGGTTCCGGTGGTTTGCTATCATTACTATTAATTACTATTCTTGCATTTCCGGTCATGTACTTTTCGCACAGGGCGCTAGCTAAAATGATTTACGCTTCTGATTCTGCTGAAGAAGGAATCACAGGTACAATTCGGGAATACTTCGGTAACAAGGCAAGTATCGTTTTTAACATCGTTTATTTTGTCTCGATTTACACGATTGTGCTAATGTATTCAGTCGCACTTACAAACACCGCAAGCAGCTTTATCGTCAATCAGTTGGGGATGGCTGAGCCTCCTAGGGCTATTCTGTCACTTGCATTAGTACTCGGTCTTATCGCAATCTTAAATTTTGGACAAGATATCACTGTAAAAGTAATGAGTTACCTTGTATATCCATTCATTGCTTCTCTGCTTTTCATTGCATTCATGCTGATTCCACAGTGGAATACATCAATGCTTAGCCTTTCAAGCCTGTCAGCTGCTTCAACTGGAACTGGAACAGGAATTTTCGCAACAATCTTAATGGTATTGCCAATTATCGTATTCTCATTCAACCATTCGCCTATCATTTCATCCTTTGTTGTTAAACAGAGACAAACGTATGGAATTGAAGCTGTTGATGCTAAAAGTAATCAAATCCAAAAAGTATGTTATATCATGACATTCGGTGTCGTTATGTTCTTCGTCTGGAGCAGCGTTTTGAGCTTGACTCCAAATGATCTGGTTATGGCAAAAGAACAAAACCTGTCAATCTTATCTTATCTTGCGAATGAGCTGGGTTCGCCTCTTATCACGATCGCAGCTCCTATCATTGCGTTTGTGGCTATCACAAAGTCCTTCCTTGGCCACTATGTGGGCGCATTCGAGGTAATGCGTGATATGGTCATCGCATCCGGCAAAAGCCGCGGCGTAACCATAAAAGAAAAAACAATCAAGACAGGAATCCTTGTTTTCGTCGTATTAACTTGCTGGTTTGCAGCTTATAAAAACCCAAGCATCCTCGGACTAATCGACAGCCTTAGCGGACCATTGGTTGCAGCTATCCTATGTGTCCTGCCAATGTATGCGATTTCTAAAGTACCAGTACTAGCTAAATACAAAGGAAAAATGAGCAACGTGTTTGTTATCATTGTCGGTGTGCTTACAATCCTTGCAAGTATTAAATCGTTCTTCTAAGTTAAGTATGTGAGAGGCCATCCGGGTTGGGTGGGCCTCTTTTTGTTGGGTAGGTGCTGGTCACTTACCGGTTTTTCTAGTTTCACTGGTGGTGTTTCATGAGATGTTGCTGCGAGTACTCGCTGAATTGTGGAGGGGCCGGCAGAGGTGTGGTTAGACCGATAAAAATTTTCCTGGACCGAAAAATTTCATATTAGACCGATAAACCAGATAATTGTTCTATTAAAAGAACGATTAGAACCCCTCATCCTCTCCTATAATGTTATCTCCCAAAACTCCCGATCCTCGAGGACAAAAATTTACGGGGCCTTTCTAACCAACCCGTTACTCCCCCAAATTGTTCAGTCATTTACCTTGTCCATGTTTTTATCAAAAATTTTATACCCAATAATAGCTTAGAGATAGCAACGTGCTTGATATAATAGAAGGGGAAATTATATCGGGAGGACTCAGGATGATTGTATATCTTAACAAAAGTGACCGGGATCGCTTGATGGGTGAACTGAACGATGAACAGCGGGAGTTTCTACAGGATTCCCTTAAAAGGGGCAAGAGGACATATTATGCGAACTTTATAGCCCGCTTAAAGGCGAATAAAGGAAACGATTTATCTGAACAGGCTATCCTTGATGAAATGACACAATGGGAACTTGTGGATTATATCGATGGGGGGATGGTAACGGACGAACTAAAATGCGAGTGCGGGAAAAGCCTCCGCTATCAGTATATTGTCCAAAACAACAAAACTGGAAAGGTGCTGAGGTTTGGTATTACCCATTTCGAGCAGCATACCGGCTTTCCTCCCCATATCGCAAAAGATGTTGTAAAAGGTCTGCAGGAAGTTGACCTGGAAATGGACGAGGTCCTGAGCAAATGGGAAAATGGGTGGAAACCGTCTTTTGATTTGGTGTATACCGAGCTCCTTCCGCGCGAAATACAAAGGCAGCTTTCCCTTGGCCTTCCATTGACAAATAGGCAGGAAGAAAAGGCAAAAGATATCATCCGTGAATTTATAAAGAAACAAGCTGAGGAAGAGAGGGGACTAGAGAGGAAGAACCTCGAACAAGAGTTGAGTTCACTTCACGTTCCGGAGGTGGATTCCCCTCTCAACCCCATCATACAAAAGGCTGTATTTTACTATTTTAACCTTTATGGTGCCTCGAACCTCGAGGGTCTCTGTGAATGGCTGCTTCAGATGGAGTTAATTGGTGGTGAGAGGTACGTGACAGGGAAACTAAAAGCCCAGATTGAAGTGGCAAAGTACATAGAGGCCCTTGTGCAAAGAGGCTATTTCTCGAGGACGGGGGAGAAATTGAAGTGGGTGTATGTACTGAATTAGGCCTACTAATAACCTAATTTGGCGAGAGGGGGGAAGTGGATGCCTATTTCTATAGTGAAATTTATTCAGTATTGCTTGTTAGCAAGTTTATCGTTTGTATTGGTTATTTTATTTGGAGTTATTTTTGAAGAGCTTAAGAATGGAGAAACCTGGATAGGATCTTTTGTTATATTGGTTGTCTTGGTGGCTTCTTATTTGTTTTTATTCAAATGGATCGCTAAATACGATATTTCGGGGTATGGGGTTTATTTTGTGCTTGGAATGCACTTAATGGTTCTGGCTTTTTTATTGTTTCTTCCACTGGATATATTCTTGGGAGAAAAAATACGAGAATCATATGGCCAGCGTGTATATCAAGGTTCAGCTTTTCTGGTCTTGATTATCAGTTATTTCATCCATCGGAAATGGGATATTATTTTGATGATGAGAAAGAGATACTATCAGCCTAGTGCGTACTCTAAAGCAGATTGGTATATGGATTAGGCATAAAGGCAAAGTGGGGACGGTTCTTTTTTGATAGAACCGTCCCTATTTGTTTTATAAAATAGGATCCCAGTCTATTAACTCATCTTCAGTTAAAAGTACTAATTTATTTTGTGAGATTAAGGGGTTCAGTATCTGTTCTGAATGAATCTTAATTTTAGCGGAAGTAACCAGAACAATAAGGGGAATCGCTATTCTTCCGGTAGCAAGTTTATAAACCTGTTCCAATGCATCAATCAATTCAGTAGCTTCAGTTAATGTAAGTGGACTTTGCGACCTGTATTTAATTTCAATAATTCTATCAGAAAAATCATTTGTTCTACCGAGTAATAAAATATTCAAATTTAAGTTCAGGATTTTCTTATCCAGTACTACCTCATATTTATTGGAATATTTCTCGGTTATTTTCCCAACAATGATCTGTTCAATTCTGTTATAGGCCTTTACGATTTCGATACTTTCAGTTGAAGTTACAGAGGTTTTCTGAGAACTTGGATTTTCAGGCACTATGCTATCACTTGTCGCAACACTTGCAGTGCCAAAGAGGTCCACATTAATTTCATTTAATACAGCTGAAGCTTTCTCACTAGGTGTCGTATCCTCTAATTCCCTTTTTAACTTCTCGTTTGTCAGCTCTTTATTCACATTGTCCAGAACTTGCCCTTTATCGAATTCCTTCTGTTTTCTCCACCAATGGAAAATTCCTACACCTATCAAAAAAAGTCCAATTGTTAGAAATAAAATAGTAATCCAATGTAGGTTGGAAAATAAGTCAAATAATATTGAGTTTTTAAGATGAATGACTTTTTGGGAGTCATCCGTATACTTGGCCACTGTATCTTTTTCAAGGTAAAGATTGAATTCTTCTTTTAAAAAGAACCATGGCAGTAGAAATGCAAAAACGATCGTTCCTAACCCAACGGAAACCAAAAATTTATGCACATCGCTAAAATCAATATTATTCATTGTCCACCCCTTTGATTATTCAAAATATACAAAAAATATAAGTGAATTCTATTTTTGAGGCAAGTGCTCATTTCCCTAGTTTCATATTAATCTTGGCAACATTAAGTGGGTGGGGTTCCTAAGCTAGAAATTTTTTCCCAATATTTTTCGAAGAACATATGACAAAATAAACTGTTTGAATATTCAGTAAAATATTATAATAGAGGTAACACCAAGTCTTGGCTCCATAGTTAATCCTAAAGGGAGGGAAGTAAATGGATCGATATGTCCGTGTTATTCCGTACCAAGTGGTTGAAACAATAGAAACAGTAAACGAGGTTCCGGCAGGTGTAGAGCTAATTCAGGCTCCTGAGATCTGGGGCGAAACGAAGGGGGAAGGTATCACTGTTGCTGTGCTCGATACAGGCTGTGACATCGACCATCCTGACCTAAAGGACCGGATTATCGGGGGCAGAAATTTCACTTCCGATGATAGAGGAAATCCCGACATTTTCAACGATTACAATGGCCATGGCACACATGTTGCCGGCACAATTGCTGCTGGAGCGAATGAATTTGGAGTCATTGGTACTGCCCCAGAAGCCAATCTTCTGATCATCAAGGTTTTGGCCAAAAATGGCTCCGGGCAATACAAGTGGATTATAGATGGGATAAATTATGCAGTGGAACAGAAAGTGGATATCATTTCGATGTCCCTCGGGGGTCCGAACGATGTGCCTGAGCTTCATGACGCCATCAGGAACGCCGTGCGGAACAATATACTCGTCGTTTGCGCTGCTGGAAATGAAGGCGATGGAAAAGACGACACGAATGAATTCGCCTATCCTGGCTGTTATAACGAAGTCATCAGCGTGGGTTCCATCACTCTGGACAGGCGTTCCTCGGATTTTTCAAATTCCAATAATGAAATTGACCTGGTGGCTCCCGGCGAAAAAATAATGTCCACCTACCTTAATGGTAAATATGCTGCCTTATCTGGAACATCAATGGCTGCTCCCCATGTGTCAGGAGCATTGGCACTGATCAAGGTTCTGGCAACTAGAAGCTTTGACAGGAAGCTTTCGGAATCAGAGCTCTTTGCACAGCTAATTAAACGAACAGTCCCACTCGGAAATTCCCAGCGGCTTGAAGGGAACGGACTCGTTTATTTAACCGTACCAGAACACCTATCGAAGATTTTTGACAATGAATTCCAGGCTTCGGTATTGCAGGCATTATGATATTTGCTGCCGAGGTTCGAAGGTTGTTGGAAAATAAAACGGACAAACCTTATTACGATGAATTCACGGATCAACAAGCCAAGATTCAGTTTTATAAGGATATCGATTTTTCGGATTTAAAAAGCAGTGTCCAGCGCCTGATTGAAAGCACACACACGAACAGGCCATCGTACTCACCCCACCGCTATGTGTACCCATGGGTAGACTTGCAGGAAAACGGCGAGCTCAAGAGCCTTTATTCTGGAAAAAGAATGGATGTTTCGAAGACGATTGTCCACGACATGATGCTGCTGGAACGCCTGAAAAATAATGAACCGGGTGTTTTGGCAGGAAATCAATTATTTAATTGTGAACATGTCGTCCCGCAATCCTGGTTTAATGAGCAAGAGCCGATGCGCGGCGATCTCCACCATCTTTTTGCCTGCGAGCCGTCGTGCAACTTAATGAGAAGCAACTTTCCATACCATGACTTCGCCACATACGAGCCTGAAGCTTCCATACAACGAATACGGGAAGGCTGCGGAATGGCAGAAGAGGAAAAGTTTGAGCCAGAGTACGGAAAAGGCATCGTTTCAAGAGCAACGATGTATTTCATACTTAGATATAAGAATGTGGACATCCATGATAAAGTTAATTGGTCACTATTACTAACATGGCATAACCAGTATCCAGTGACGACGTATGAAACACACAGAAATGCGGCTATATTTGAGATTCAGGGCAATAGGAACCCGTTTATCGATTATCCTGAATGGGCGGAGAAGCTGATTTAAAAGTATAAGAGGCACAGAGGTGCTGGTCAATTGGCCAGCACCTTTTTTCAATATCAAAGGCGATTTTTATAGAATCTTCCAAAATAGTGGGGGTATGAAGTAGGTCCACTGTCACCGCCGGAATTATGTCATTTTTGATAATCCTAGTCTATTAGATTCATTTTTGTCGGAAATTTCGCAATTTGTAGAAATTAAATTCTTGCCCCCTTTATAATAAAGAAGATTTAACATTATGATTTTATTTGAAAAGGGGAATTTAGGTGAAGAAAAAGTTGCTTGCACTATCATTTTCGGCAGTGATAGCCAGTTCCGGGATAATACCTGCTGGACCAACGTTTGCTATTGGGAACGGACCTGATGTCAATGGGAATGAAACTGTACAAACGGCAAGGCTGACAACCTATGAGGAAATGGTTGATTTTCTAAAAAAAGAGGCCCAGAGGCAGCCACATATGAAACTGGAAGTGATTGGCCAATCAGTAAAAGGACGTGACCTCTTTCTAGCAAAGTACGGGACCAATCCGGAAAACCCAACCATCCTTTTCCTAACCCAGCAGCACGGGAACGAAGCGTTAACCACCGAAGGAGCTCTTGAGTACATACGCCATCTTGGCTCTAATTCAAAAAATATTCAGGATATGCTAGAGAAAGTTAATATTCTTATCGTCCCCATGTTTAATGTCGATGGCGCTATGGGAGATGTGAATTTTTCACTTGATAACTATATGGCCAGCGGACGTCATTTAACCCGCTACAACGCTGATAGAATGGATCTCAACCGCGACCACGTAAACAAGGTGGCACCCGAAACAAAAGCATTGCACACTAATGTCCTTCAAAAATATAAGATTGATTATATGATTGATTTTCATCATCAAGGGACACAAGAGGATTATTTCGGTAAATTGACCTCTGGTTCGGTACTTGCTCCCTATCATCCAAATGTGGATCCTGACGTGTTGCTGGGCTCCAAGAAGCTAGCCTCTGTCCTTGTCGAAAGTACAAATTCCAAAGGGTGGGGATTTGTTCTGAAATACGATGAGCCATCGACCAATACAGCAGTTGCATCCAATGCGATGGCACTTCAGTATGATATCTCCGTCATCCTGTTCGAAATGCGGGGCATGGCCGACCACTCCTATGAGCCATATGTCTTGGGCCAAAAATCAAACGGATATCTCATAAAGCAGGCCTTTACAGCCATGGATGCAACCGCCAAGGCTGTTGCCAACGGGTCGATTGACTCAACAGACCCAGCCATATACGACAACCTTCCTGAGCAGCATTATAGTTATTAACCAATCCGGAAAATAGAGAGATAAATAAGCGCGGGACCTATCAGGTTCTGCGCTTATTGCCATGTTCAGCAATACAACGGATACAATGGGATTCCTCTTTGCCCTTGGTTACTAGACGGAAACCGACCGCTTGATTTATTTTGGCGATTACTGCTCCCGGTATTTTTTTAATTCCATTTATAGCAAGTTTTAACTACAACTATTCCCGTATTCTTAAGGATTTCTTTCGCTCCATTTCCAGCTAAGTATGTATATACTAACGTTTTTACCTGGTCGTCCTTTAAATCGTAGCCTCCAATATGTGCAATGGCAGTACCATCCTTACCTGGACCAATAGTACACTAGCAATATTTGCAGGTATAGCAACAGGCATAACTATTATTCCGCAAAAACCGGTTGAGTGTGGAAGAATTACACAT
This sequence comes from Bacillus sp. FJAT-18017, assembly GCF_001278805.1. Lineage (GTDB taxonomy): Bacteria > Bacillota > Bacilli > Bacillales > Cytobacillaceae > Bacillus_D. The sequence goes on from NZ_CP012602.1 coordinate 1,150,630, forward strand.
CACTGTTTAAACTTATAGAAATAAAATCCCTGAGGGTAGGTGGTCATCCCTCTTTAAAATCTAGCTTTTACATATATTACCACAGTTACTTTAAAGGAATGGTGGTATAGAAAAATTAGGTAATTGTTTAGTAGGTTTGCATGGATTTTAGGTTACTGTTTTTGTCCGATGAGAAGATAAGTGGATATGCATCTGGCTTATATTCTTAGAACTATAGGAGGCATACAGGATGATACCTAAATCATTGAATGAATTGAATAGAGTGAAGGCGGAATGCAGGAAAATGGTAAAGAAGCGGGCAGCTCTTTCAGCGGCTGGGGCTGTAGTCCCTGTTCCGGGAGTGGATGTTGGTGTCGATATTGCCATAATGATGGAGTTATTAAACTCGATAAATAAAAAGTTTGGACTTTCTTCAGAGCAGGTGGACCAATTGGATGCCGAAACAAAAGGGCGGCTTTTGGTGATCCTATCCAGTTTGGCGACAGATGTTGCTGGCAAGGTCATAAGCAGAGATATTGTCATTCAGTTACTGAAAAAAATAGCTGGAAGGAAGATTGTGGTTCAAGGAGGCAAATATATTCCTTTTGTTGGACAGGCGATGGCCGCAGGTATCAGCTATGCAGCTATGGTATACCTGGGAAATTCCCATATCGACGAATGCTATGAGGTGTGCAAGCATTATAATGAAGAAGATGGGAATGCAACGGGAGCATATGCTTATAGATAACTTTTAAGAATTGGAACTTGGCAACCCGTCGATATAGTTTACGAGTTGCCATTTTAATAGTTATAGGAGAATAAGACAAGAATCGTAAGAAGTATAGAATATACTTTTGTTCTGAGCCCTTTATGTTGGTTGTCAGCAGGATTTTTAGGAAGGGAGCCTGGAATCACAAAAAGAATAAACGCTGCAATCAGCAATAGAATTTTTGTAATAGATTCAAATTCAACTAAGCCATATACAAACACAAGAGTAACGATAATGAGCATAAGAAATTGTTTAAGCTGCATCTCATCAAACCATTCTTCGTTAAACCTGTACAAACTGTTTGCAAGAAAATAAAGGGCAAGATACCAGCCGAAATGTAAATGGTTAAGGTTGAATAAATTAAAAACTAAGAAGACGAGGATGGCATAAAAGTATAGGCGAGTAAGATAACCCAAAGAGAATTCCTCCGTTCTTAATTCATTGGCGATCTTCTAAGAGGCAGGTGAATGATATGTTTCAAAGATTTAATAGCCTTAAAGAAAGAACTGTAAATATCCCTGTTACCGAGGAAATGTTTAGATACTTATTTAGTAAACAGAATATCGAAGGAATAAACAAATTGTCAGTATCTTTTGAGGAGGAAGGGATAGCATTCGATGGTGAGGTTATAAAACTAATGCTTCCCATTTCTTTTCATATACTCCTCGTACCTTTTCTGGCAACTGGCCGAAAACTCTCTTTTGAATTAAAAAGGATAAAACCGGTTAATAATAACTGGATCAATAATAAGATTTTCAATGGCAGGACAGGTATTACATTTGAAAACAATATTTTGACAATAGATTTAAACCAATTTGAAAAAATAAGAAAAGTTCCATTTGGTACAATACGAAACTTCCAGTACACAAATAAAGTGATTTGGTGTCAAATAGGTATTTAGAGATTAAAAAAGGAAACAGGGGAGCCTGTTTCCTTTTTGGTCCTATTCTTCGGTTATCAAAGATTCAACATTTCTGCACAATTCTCCGAGTTCCCCATATTCTTTCTTTTGCGAAAGTAAATTTATTCCAATTTTAACCTTTTTTTCTAGAGTTTTAGGTATAATAAAAGGAGCGAGAGTCTTTATTAACTTTGAAGAATGATTTTGATCAACACAGAAGTCTAGTTAAAAGAGAGGATGGCTATTGCTTTTGACAACCTTGTAGGTAGCAATTTTTATGTGAATGGAAGCACCTGACTGGAACTTTAACAGCGGGTTTGGAGAACGTAAAATCAATTTGATTATATATGGAAACATAGGGGGAACTATGAAAGTAGTAAACTACAAGACATCTACGATTTTAGGACGTTTGGCTGCATTTATGGTTTTGGTAATTACCGGGGTTTCTTTAATTTGGGCAAGTTTATTTTTGGAAGCAAGCTTTATTCGTAAATTCTTTTCCATTATAGCTGGGGTCCTTGGTATTATTGTTTTTGGAAGGCTGGTGCTGATGATTCTTATTTGCCTGTTTAGCGATAAGCAGATGTTTCGTTATGATCAGGAATCTATTATTGTGAAGGACCGGAAGCTCAGCTTAAACAAAATCCGAAAAGTGGAAGAACAGAACAACATCCCAACCGGGTATTTAGAGATCAAGACGCCGGCCTTTATCTTAAATACCCATGATGGGGAAAAGATTTTCATTCATACCTATTTTGTCATTTCAAAGAAAGATTATATAGTTATAAGTCGGACGCTGAAGGATATCGTGAGCGACCGGACGAAGAGGTAGGAGTTGGGGGGGAGTGCGGGGCTGGAGGTTCCCGTCACTTCCGGTTAGGTCTGTACACGGTTAAATAGGGGGATTTATGAAAGTAGTAAACTACAAGACATCTACGATTTTAGGACGTTTGGCTATATGTATTGGTTTTGTTATTACCGGGATATCCTTGATCCTGGCAAGTATATTTTTGGAAGCAAGCTTTATTCGTAAATTCTTTTCGGTTATAGGTGGGGTCCTTGGCATAATCGTCTTCGGAAGGCTGGGGCTGATGGTTCTGATTCTGCTGTTCAAGGATAAGGAAATGTTTCGCTATGATCAGGAATCTATTATTGTGAAGAATCGGAAGCTCAACTTGAACAATATCCGGAAAGTGGAAGTAGAGAACGAGATCCCAACTGGGTATTTGGGAATCAAGACGCCGGCCTTTATCTTAAATACCCATGATAGGGAAAAGATTTTCATTCATACCTATTATTGCATTTCAAAGAAAGACTATCCGGTTATAAATCGAACGCTGAAGGATATCGTGAGCGATAGGACGAAGAGGTAGGGGAGTGCCTGTCACTCCTCGGTTTTTCTTGTTTCACGGGGATTGTTCCACGAGATGTTGCTGCGGGAGCTCGCTGAGGTGCCTGGCACCACCCGGATTTTCTGGTTTCATGAGCAGGTGTTCCGTGGAGAATGGGATGCTTTGCTGGTTTGGTGTGAGAGTGCAGGGCTGTATGGGCCTGCGCTCCTTTTTTGCGTGGTTTGGCAAGTCGATTTGGGTGCTTTTTTCTAAAAAGGAAAAATAAGTATGACTAAAGTACCATATTTGTTGAAATATTAGGAAACGTTGTTATAATAGAAAAGGTTGTTTTTGTACACATTTAGAATGTGTATGAAAAGTACATATCAAAAATAAGGGGGAAGTTATCGATGAAAAAGATATGGTTAGCAGTATTGACTCTAGCACTTGCTCTTGCATTGGGAGCTTGTTCAAACGGTGACCAGAAAGCAGATGATAAGGAGTCAAAAGATCCTGCGGCATCCACTGAGGAAAAAGCGAATCCGAAAAAAGCTCTTGTCCAATTCTATAATAATCTTGTAAGTGAAATTAATGCACAGGATGCTGGTTTGGGTGCGTACATGGGTGCGGAAAAACCGACAGCTGAAGAGAAAACTGCTGCGTCTGATTCGGCAGCCAATGTTGCTAAAGCGGTATCCGGATTAGAAATTCCGGAAGAGTTGAAGGATCAAAAGGCGGATATGGAAGCTGCTCTAAAAGACTTTAGCACATCGTATGAGCAAAAAGCAGAGGAACTGAAAAAGGATACACCTGCTTTTGAAGAAAGTGACGCTACTTTCGCGGCTGGCCAAGAAAAACTTGGAAAAGTTTTTGAAGCCGTTGGACTAAGACAACCGGATTTGAGTAAAGAAGTGAATTAATTGATTTAGGCCTCGTTTTTAACGGGGTCTTTTTTTTATGCCTGTAACTATCGGTATATCGCTGAATTGCTATAGGTGGCGCGTTGCCTAATATCGTTTTGGATGGTGGACGACGCTTCGAGTTACAGTTGCTTTTTCAGGATTCTTCTAATTGAAGGTGTAAGAAGAGGAAGGCGGGGAGCGTGCAGTCGCCTATTAGGTTAGTGGAGCTTGAGGGCGTCGACCAATTTTTCACAAAAAGGCTCTAGAGCATGAGAGGAAAATAGTGGAATTATTGTGATAAACTATTACTAGTGAGGAGGTTTGGGATGAAGAGTAAAAGATTGTTAGTAATAGGAGTGCTTACGGCGGCATTTGGGGTATTGGCTGCTTGTGGGAAACCGGCTGAGGAGTCAAGTAGTCAACAGGTCAACGGTGCTGGACCAAGTTCCAGCGAGCTGGATGGTGATGGCTCAGGGGAGCAGGAGTTAGTCTTAACAGAGCAGGTAACCATTGTGAATGAAGATGGGACCACCGAAATATATAGCGAGGATAATAGTATTTCTGCCAGTTCAGACCGAAGCCAGGGGACGGAAAGCCTAAAGGATGAGTATTTAAAGAAACTGAATGAGATGGAAGAAGAGGACCGGCATTCGGCTGTCGGTACAACCACTACCGAGCTGGAGGAACAAGAGGCGGAGCGGTTTGAGAAGTGGGATAAGGAATTGAATGAGGTTTATCGTTTGCTGGAGGAACAGCTCAATCCGGAGCAGATGGAAAAGGTGAGGGAAGAACAACGAAGCTGGGTTAAACAGCGGGATGAAGCAGCGAAGGAATCATCGCTGAAATATAAAGGTGGCTCACATGAAGAATTGGAATATGTGGCCACGCAGGCGATTCTAACTAGGGAAAGATGTTATGCGTTGGTTGCGAGGTATATGGAGTAGTGGTGCCTGGAAACACCCGTTTTTCTTGTTACACGGGAGGTTGTTCCACGGGGGAGTGCGGGCAACAGGGGCGGTTCTGGTCATCCAATGGCAAGGCAGAACTGTCCCTGTTACTACTTTCATAATCCCAATATTCTCCATTTGCTTACTTTCTACATATATCCGAGGTACGGAAGTCCGGTAATTATTAAGCAGATTCCTACGAGTAATTGCAGAATGGCGAATATAGATTTTATCGTCCATTCATTTGCACTATACATATCAAGGGTTGAAACAAAAGTGTATGCAACCACAATACAGATATTAATGAGGAGAGTAATCAGAGCCTCTTTCCCCTTTTCAAGGATTGAAGGTTTATCGGTATTTACCAGCCTGAATAAAACGGACAGAGGCCATATCTGTCCGTTTTGTTATGGATAATCCTTAATTAATACTTAAGTATAGGATTTTCCGAAGTTGTCTTTAACCAAGCGAATGAATTTATCTACCAATGGAGGTAAGTACCTGTTTGTATCATAAGCCAGATATACTGTCCTTGATAAATTTGAATCATGAATTCGCTTGAAATGGAAGTTTGACCTATAGATATGCTTAACATAGTTTTCAGGGGCTACTGTAATTCCCAACCCTGCTTCTACGAGATCGATAGCTGTTTCAAATCGCCCAATTTCAAATTGGATATTTGGCTTTATACCGGCCTTTCGAAATGCATTTAAAATATCCGTACGGGTTTGGAAGCCTTTTTTGGCAATTATGAGCTGTTCATTTTCAAGATCCTTGATCGTAACAAAACTTTTATTTTTTAATAGATTTGAATTGGGGATGACAGCTACTAATTTCTCGTCGTATAAAGGGATTAAATCGATATTCTCACCATTAATATATTGATTCGTAATAGCAAGATGGATTTCAAAGTTGTCGAGAGCCTGCTCAACATCCTTTAAACTGAGGACTTCAAATAATCGTATAAACACATTATCGTATTCTTGCGTGAATTGTGTTAAAACCTTAGGAACCCAAAACTTCGAGGATTCAATAATGCCAATAGATAATTCTAAAGGCCCTTCTTTTTTAAGCCTGCTCATTTCTTCGGATACATGGTCAAAGTGTATCAAAAGCTTCTTTGCTTCCTGATATAGAATTTTCCCCTCATTTGTTAACCTCAAATCCCTTTTGCTTCTATCCAGCAATTCAAAGCCCATTTCCTTCTCTAGCTTCTTAATTGAAGTGCTTAAAGAGGGCTGGGAAATATGCAGTTTTTCGGCTGCTGCAGTAAATGTTGCGTGTTCTGTAACCATGATGAAGTAATACAGTTGTTGTAAATCCATTCAACTATCACCTCTTATAGTTTCAAACTATAGAACTATTATTAATATGTATTTGTAATTATAGAATAAACTATTTACAATATTAATTAAAGTTGGAATATTTCAAAAAAGATAAAAAGAAGGAGGTTTGGTTGTCGGAAAGTCTTCCACCTAAAAAATGTAAGCGTTGTCTTTTGGGTGAATAACAAACAAGAAGAAGTCTTTGTACTATAAATCTATTGTTACAGGAGGAAAAGTAATGGTTAAAAACATTGTAGAAAAGCCGGAGATTCTTTATTCTGTCAAAGCACAACGGGGATCAGAATTACGATGCAAGGGCTGGAGGCAAGAAACTATTCTTAGGATGCTTGAGAATAATATGGAAAATGCTGAAAAACCGGAAGAACTTGTTGTTTACGGGGGGATTGGAAAAGCGGCCCGGAACTGGGAGTCCTACCATGCTATTGTAAAGGCCTTAAAGGAATTGGAAGATAATGAGACATTGGTTGTCCAGTCTGGCATGCCAGTAGCGGTATTCAAAACACATAAATATGCCCCTACAGTCGTTATGGCAACAACGAACATTATGCGGCCTTCCTGGGAAACCTTCTATGAATTGCAGGATAAGAACTTAACAATGTTTGCGCAATATACAGCTGCCCCATGGCAATATATTGGAACCCAAGGCGTTATTCAGGGAACATTTGAAACCCTTTCCGCCATTGCCCGAAAACATTATAATGATTCACTCGTTGGGAAAATCATGCTAACTGCGGGCGCGGGAGGAATGGGCGGCAACCAGACGCGGGCTATGGCGATGCATGGAGGAGTAGGAATCGTTTGTGATTCAAATGTTGAAACAATCAAACGCAGAATGGAAGTTGGCTATATTGATGTACTGGCTGATTCGCTAGATGAAGCGATTGAGCTAGCAGAAAAGTATGCAACGGAAGGCACCTCGGTAGGAATTGGTGTCGTAGGAAATTCTGCGGATATTTTTGAGGAAGCGTATGAAAAAGGATTCAAGCCGGATATTCTTACTTCCATGACTCCGGCCCATGACCCTATTTCATATTTGCCATCTGGCTATACAGTGGAAGAAGCCGATCAATTGCGTAAAAAGGACCGCCAATTATATTTGAAAAAAGCTCAGGAAACGATGATCCGCGAATTGCGAATCACCAATAAATTTTTCGATGATGGTGTCCATGCCTTTGAATACGGGACCAGCCTGCGCAAGGAGTGCCGCGATGCAGGGATGCCGGAAGATGAAGCAATGAAAATTCCTGGCTTTGTAGCTGAATACATTAGGCCTCTATTCTGCGAAGGACGCGGGCCTTTCCGCTGGACTTGTATGTCGGGCGACCCGTCTGACTTGGAGAAAATTGATAACATGGTTCTTGAATTGTTTAAAGATGACCTGCTTGTAACCAGGTGGATCAAATTAGCCAAGCAGCATATTCCAATTGAAGGTTTACCTGCGCGTATTTGCTACCTTGGCTTCGGCCAGCGTAAGGAGTTTGCCCTGGAAGTAAATAAAATGATTAAGAGCGGTGAGCTAAAGGGGCCGGTAGCGTTCTCTCGGGACAACCTTGATTCGGGTTCAATTGTAAATCCGACATTCGAATCGGAAAATATGCCTGATGGCGGCGACTTGATTTCCGATTGGCCTGTTCTGAATGGTCTGCTTAATGCCGTTGGAATGTGTGATTTGATCGCTCTGCAAGCAAACTATTCAATGGGTGAAGCAGTCCATACAGGTGTCACCATGATAGCCGATGGGACAGATGAAGCGGATATGCGCCTTGAGATTTGTATGACAGTCGATTCCGGCATTGGGGTTATCCGACATGCACAGGCAGGTTATGAAACCGCCAAAGACGTTGCGAATGGAAAAGGCAAACTTACAAAAGAAAGCATTAAAGTTCCACTTTGGTGGACCCCGACAGCCACTTTTGGCCCCGACGGAAATTAATAATCTATTAAAAGAAATAAGAGGTTAAGGGGACGGCTGTGGAATCCGTACCCTTTTCTCTTAAAAGTTTAGGTGTCCAGGAGGTAAAGCGGTTGGTTAAACAAAAAGAGAAAGCCGACATCATCATCGCAAATGCAAATGAACTTATTACCTGTACCGGCCATAAAGCTGACTCAATTGGAAGAATACCAAATGGCTGGGTAGCCATTGCGGGTGAAAGAATTACAGCGTTTGGTTCAAAGGAAGAAGTATTGCAGGAAGTTGATATAGAACAGGCAGAAATCATTGATGCCACCGGGAAAGTAGTAGCACCAGGTTTTGTGGATAGCCATACACACGCAGTTTTTGGCGGCTCCCGTGTTCAGGAATATGCTGCGAAAATGACACTATCCGACCCATTAGAGTTGAAACGCAGAGGTATTGAAACAGGTGTAATGGTGTCTGTTAATAAAACCAGGAAGGCAAGAAAGGAGGAGCTCTATCAGTCTACTGAAAAAAAACTAAAAGGTATGCTTGAGGCTGGAACGACAACAGTTGAAATAAAAAGCGGGTATGGCTTGAGTACAAAAGATGAGCTAAAAATTTTGGAGGTAGCCTCCGAGCTAAACCATAACTCTTCAATAGATATCGTAAATACATTTCTTGGTGCACACGGATGGCCGGAAGATATGACCAAGGATAGGTATATAGACTTGATTATCAATGAAATGATTCCTCAGGTAAATGAAAGGAAACTAGCCGTTTTCCATGATGTTTGGATAGAGGATTCTCATTTCGATGTAGAAGATACAATCCGGTTATTGGAGGCAGGTGAAAAGGCAGGATTAAAATCCAAGGTTCACACAGACGCCTACTCCTATATTGGGGGATCTGATCTTGCTGCAGAAAGGAAGGTTGTCTCTGCGGATCATCTTAATTATACTCCGCCAGAGGTAATGAGAAGATTAGCGGATTCAGGCGTTGTCGGGGTTCTGATGCCTTCGCTGGATTTTGCTGTAGCCCACAAGCGGCCTTTTGACGCGAGGTCAATGATTGACTCCGGAATGACAGTAGCGCTTGCTACCAACCTAAATCCAGGGAATTGGACAGAATCGATGCAATTTGTCATGGTCCTTGCATGCAGATTGTACGGTATGTCACCAGAAGAGGCAATTCGCGCGGCTACAATCAACGGCGCCAAATCTCTTGAACTTGAACACGACCGCGGCTCTATTGAAAAAGGAAAGCTAGCAGACATTCAAATTTGGGATATCCCATCATATGAACATGTTATTTACCGCCTTGGCAGCAATGTGGTCGATTGTGTCTTAAAAAGAGGCAAAACAGTTTATATGAAAAATGAACTTGGAAGGGATGGGTAAAGGGTGGCCAGAAAAACGTTGATTAAAATAGATGAAGATCGTTTATTGGATAGCTTTTTGGAAATGGCAAAGGTTAATGCGCCGAGCGGCAATGAGAAACCAATGGCTGAATATCTGATTCCGATGCTGGAGGAACTAGGCTTTTTGATTCAATTTGATGAAGCACATAAGGAATTTGGCGGAAACTGTGGCAACCTGATTGCATGGTGGGAAGGTACTGATCCGAATGCTGAGCCGTTATTTTTATCAACGCATTTGGATACAGTGCTTCCTACGGAAGGCTTGAACCCGGTTATAAAGGATGGCGTTATTTATTCGGATGGAACGACCATTCTTGGGGCGGATGACAGAGCGGCATTGGCTGCCTATTTGGAAGGAATAAAAGTGATCCAGGAGGACGGCATTCCTTGCGGGCCAATAGAGTTAATCCTTACAGTCAATGAACAGCCTGGACTTGTAGGTGCACGCTATCTTGATTACTCATTGGTGCGGAGCAAAAAGGGGTTTATTTTTGACAGTACCGGCGATATTGGACAGATTATTCTGCAAGGCCCCTTCAGCAGCAGGATTTATTGTGAAATAGAAGGCAGGTCTTCCCATATCGGCCTGAACCCCGAAGATGGCATTAATGCATTTCTTATTGCTGCCGATGCGTTGAAGGAAATGGAATTAGGAAAAGTCAATGACCAGACCCTTGCCAATATTGGCGTAATCAGAGGCGGAACCATGTCTTCCATTATCCCGGGTGAAGTCGAGTTGGTAGGGGAAGTTCGAAGTTTTGGGAAAAACGCACTGGACCATCAGCTAGAACATATGAAAGAGGCTGTCGAAAAAGCAGCACGCAGGCATGGCGGTAAGGCAAACGTCCGATTTGAAAAGAAATATTCGGGGTTCCGAATTTCAATCGAGGATGCTATCGCGAGAACGGCCATCAAGGCTGCTGAAGATATTGGTGTTAACCAATACACAACAAAAACCCTGGGCGGTGCAGATACAAATGTCCTTAACGAACACGGACTTGAGTGCCTGACTCTGGGTAACGGATTTAAAAACCTTCATACCTTCCAGGAACATATCAGTGTCGAGAATTTAATGAACGGTGGAAGGTATGTTGTCGCGCTGATTAAAGATTGGTATGAATCTCATAAGAAAAACTGAAAGCAGCTCACTTAACTTCCTAGGCTTTATCCTGTTATTTTCATAACTGATTCTATATCCTTTTTACAGCAATAAATAGCGGGATTGAGAACAGTCTTTACCTTAGTGATTGTCACCCCAATTGCTTATTTAATACTTTAAAGAAATGCCGTTTACCATCGGCAATTCTACATAAGAAGTTGAACCAGCGAAACATAGAAACAAAAATAGGGAGAGATTAAATTTGCCTTCTGACCAAGTTATTCACCTTGATGGATATACATTAAATCGCAATCAAATCGAACAAATCGCTTTCGGAATGGCTAAAGTGGCCATATCGGAAGAAGCGAAGGGGAGAATCAGAAAAAGCCGGGAAAGAATTGAGAAACAGCTTAAAGAAGGCCAGATCGTATATGGTGTCAACACTGGATTCGGAAAGCTAAGTGATATCGAGATAAGGGAGGAGGATATTGAGAAATTACAGCTTAATCTTCTGCGAGCCGATGCGGTAGGGGTTGGAGAACCTTTTCCAAAACCTGTGGTAAGAGGGATGATGGTATTGCGCGCAAACTCGCTTGCGAAAGGTTTCTCCGGAATTAGGGAGGAAACTTTGGATCTTCTAATCAACATGATCAATAAAGGAGTACATCCTAACGTTCCGTGTAAAGGTTCAGTTGGTGCGAGCGGAGATTTGGCTCCTCTTGCGCATGTGGCGATTGTCTTAATCGGTGAAGGGAAGGCAGAATACCAGGGAGAAGTGCTACCTGGGGGAGAAGCCTTAAAAAAAGCAGGTTTACAACCCGTAACTTTAAAGGCCAAGGAAGGGCTCGCGTTAATAAACGGCACCCAGGCAATGACAAGTGTTGGGACGATTGCGCTTAATGAAGCAGAGCGCCTGGGCCTGGCGGCGGATATGTCAGCATGTTTGACCATGGAAGCGCTCCGGGGAATCATATCGGCCTTTGATCCTGATTTATTGGCAATCCGCCCGCACAGCGAAATACAAAATGTAGCCTCCAGAATAAGGACATGGCTTGAAGGAAGTAACCGGACTACCAAACAAGGGGAAATCCGGATGCAGGATGCCTATTCAATCCGCTGCATTCCCCAGGTTCACGGTGCATCATGGCAAACATTCAGGCATGTTGAAACTGTGTTGAGTACTGAGTTAAATTCTACAACTGATAACCCAATTATACTGGAAGACGGCCGGGTTTTATCTGGCGGGCATTTTCATGGACAGCCGATTGCTCTATCGATGGACCATTTAAAAATTGCCGCAGCTGAATGGGCCAATATAGCAGAACGGCGGATTGAACGGCTTGTCAATCCCCAGTTAAGCGGCCTATCGCCATTTCTTGCAAAAGATCCGGGATTGGAATGCGGCCTAATGGTTGCACAATATGCAGCTGCCTCACTTGTTTCTGAAAATAAGGTTTTGGCCCATCCATCGAGTGTTGATTCAATTCCTACATCAGCGAACCAGGAAGACCATGTCAGCATGGGAACAATCGGGTCAAGGCAAGCGCGTGAAATCATTCATAATTCAGCACGGGTAATAGCAATCGAAATGATCTGTTCTTCCCAGGCCATTTATCTTGAAAATGCTGAGGAACAACTGTCTCCCGTAACAAGAGAATATTTGAATGAAATACGCAATATTTGCCCGCCTCTTGAAACTGATCGGGATATATCCGAAGAAATAGAAGCTTTGGCAACTTTCATCTTAAGGAAGGACATCATCCGGTAGCTTACTGGGAACATGCTTAATTGCACCAACGTTAAACAAGATTTTACATCATGAAAAAAGTATGGCGCGGCCATACTTTCCGCCTTTAGATAACTGAATTTTCAAATAATATTCTGATTCTTAAAAAAGGTGAGTGAGAAAATGGCATTATTAAACCCTGTAGTGTTGTCTGTTTTAACGTTAACTATTTTAAGCTTGTTTCGAGTACATGTAATCTTTGCTTTGGTAGTATCAACCATAGTAGCGGGAATAGCGGCCGGGCTTCCGCTTAACGAAACAATTTCGACATTGATAGGCGGCATGGGCGGACAGGCGGAAACAGCTTTAAGCTATATTTTGCTGGGGATTTTTGCTGCAATGATTGCCTTAACGGGCATTACCGACGTTCTTGTTCAATATTTGCTTAGAGTAATTAAAGAAAAGAAGTATTTTTTGCTATTCCTCATTGCCGGCCTTACTTGTTTATCAGGAACATTGATTCCTGTCCACATTGCCTTTATTCCTATATTAATTCCGCCGTTGCTGATTTTATTCGATAAGCTCAGAATCGACAGACGGGCGGTCGCATCGGCCCTGACATTTGGGCTGAAGACACCGTATATGGTTCTTCCAATCGGATATGGGCTTATCTTTCACGGCATTATTGCCGCTGAAATGAAAAATAACGGAATGCCAATTAACATGTCGGATGTTCCTTTTGCTATGATGCTCCCGGGCATAGGTATGATTATTGGACTAATAATTGCAATATTGTTTTCATACAAAAAGCCCCGAAATTATAATTTTGTTGAACTGAAAAAAGTTGATAAGAGTATGGAAGAAACGGCTGTTGGAGTCGAAAACCGGGATAAGTTGAATGGAAATGATAAAAAGCTTTATGTCTTTACCTTAATCGCAATAGTTACAGCTTTTGTTCTTCAGCTTGCTTTTGGCTCGATGGTAGTAGGGGCTATCGGTGGAATTACCATCCTGTTTTTATCAAGAGTCGTACCTCTTAATACGGGCGATAAAGTTGTCCAGGAAGGGATGGTCATGATGGGAGCCATTGCATTTATTATGTTGATTGCTTCCGGTTATGCAAATGTTTTGAAAGAAACTGGGGCGGTACAGGAATTCGTATCAAACGCCAGTTCAATCCTTGATGGCAGCAGCAAGACTATTGCGGCGTTAGTACTTCTTTTAGTTGGGCTTTTCATTACGATGGGAATTGGAACTTCTTTTGGTACAGTGCCAATTATCGCTGCGGTCTATGTTCCATTATGTGCGGCATTAGGTTTTAGTACACTGGCTACGATTGCTTTAATTGGAACTGCTGGCGCCCTTGGAGATGCTGGGTCGCCTGCATCGGATAGCACGCTTGGCCCAACAGCAGGCCTAAACGCGGATGGACAGCATGACCATATTTGGGACACCTGTGTTCCAACGTTTATCCATTACAATATTCCATTGCTTATATTCGGAACCATTGCTGCAATTGTGTTGTAGATAGGTCCCTTGTCACTCTCCGATTTTTCTTGTTTTACAGCGGGGGTTCCATGGGGAGTTTTGGGCATACGTGATCTTTACTTAGTTAAAAACAGGGATGGTTCTGGCCAGCCAATGGCAAAGCAGAACCGTCCCTGTTATTTTTATATACCGGACTTTCTCCATTTGCTTACTTTGTACATATATCCAAGGTAAGGGAGGCCGGTAAATACTAGGCAGATTACCCCAACTAACTGCAGAAGGGCAAATACAGATTTTATTATCATTTCATTTGAATTAAAAATCTCAAGGGATGCAACAAAATTATAAGCAACTACTATACAGATATTAATTAGAAGAGTAATTAGAGCGGCTTTCCCCATGGACTTTTTTTCATTTTCATATTTTTCAAGGATAGAAGGTTTATCGGTATAGATAGGGGCAGTCCCTTTGGGTGCGCTGAACAAGTGAATATAGTCGCCGCTGCTTCCTTCATGCTTCCAGCCGGCTTCTTCAAAATAAGCGAAGTAATCCTGGTCTGCTCCTTTACGGTAGTCAATTGCATATTGAAGGTCCTGCGGAGATGATTTTTTCAGCTTATATCCCAAAAAGTAAAACTTATCAAAAATCCAACCTTCCTGTGCCAGTTCCCCGAGTTTTTCCATATCCTTTTCTTCATCAAAAGCTAAACCGCCACTCGTGATATACTTCGTTCGTGCCATTATTTTGAAGCCTCCTTCTTCATAAGAATGTTTTTTGCGTGCTGGATCATCTTTTCCCGGCGACCCAAATCCTTTTTCAGTAATTCCAGCCCTTTTTTCGTTGCGATATATGTCTTTCGCTTGTCAACTTCCTCCCCCAGCTGCTCAATCATCCCCGCTGTCAGGAGCTTTTTTATCGTTGTATACATGGAGGCTGGGCCAATGGTAAATTCATTCTTGGTCAGTTCTTCAATGTTTTTCATAATTAAATAACCATGTCTGGCTTCCACCAGTGAAAGCAGGATATAAAAAGAAGTATCTGTCAGTTCACCAGTCTCTAAAACATCATTTCTTGCCATCGTATCCCTCCTATCGTTTAATGATATATCATTAAATATAATATATCGTTTAATGATATACAGGTCAATATGAAAAAAATAAAAATTTCCATTGTGTAATTGATACTGGAAGATACTCTCAGTGTGCCAAGTCAGAGAAGGTACAAAATAGAAGTTGTAATTTTTCACTATGAAAATAGTAAAAAGTTAAATTTTGTTATAAAATAACTTGGATGGCACTTTATACATATATTTCAAATGAGAAGTGAGGATCGCCTGAATGATTAGAATCAATATCGGTAATGTGAAGAATGATATTGCCAGTGTTCAATCAATTTCCTCTAAATTAAATCAAATCGAATCACAGCTTGTTTCCATAAAAAGCGGGCTTGATCCCAGGATTCAGGCCCGACACGGTATTGGATCCTCGCTTTCATCCACCGTAAGCAAGATGAGGGACTTGGAGACCCAGGTTAAGGCACTTAGCTCCTTTCTGGAAATGGCAACGCAAAAGTATGAGCATGTTGAAAAGACTATTGAGAAACGCGCTTTGAGCCTGCTGCCGAATTTAGCGATTGAAGAAACGCAAGATACGGCTGGAAATGCGGTTCCGGGCCAAGCTGTGAAAAACTCCCAGATGACTGCCCGTTGGGACCTGGGATTGGCTGATTTTCTCACTCACAATGAAATTAACTTGATTCGTGATTTATTAGTGGAGTTGCCGCTGGTTGGGCTGCCAGCTTATTACCATCTTCCGCGCTTTGTTGTTGATGGTAAATACCTAAAGGTTTTTAACAGTGAGACATACCATGGCGGCCAGGGGCTGGCAAGAAGATATACAATTGAAAACATAAAAAATAATAAGTACCCCCATGCGACAAGGCTTTACAGAGTCTCTAAATGGGTGAAAGGTGTTAACTTTGTTTCAAGAGTGGCTCCATGGGTTTCTGGGGCTGCGGAGGGTTATAAAGAACTCACGACTGATAAAAACATATCGACAGAGAGAAAGGTTAGTAACGCCGTTATTGCTGGCGGGGCATCTGTTGGTGTGGGGATTGCAGGAGCAAAGATTGGGGCTGCGGTCGGCACGATGATCGCGCCGGGCGTTGGAACGGTTGCGGGTGCAGTTATCGGTGCGGGTGTGGGTGTCTTATCCGCGTATGTTGGCGATAAGCTCCTTAAGGCTGAAGTTTGGGGCAGCGGAAAGAACAAGAAATCTACCCTGGGTGTTGTGCAGGATGTTGTAGGTGATGGTGTTGAGGCGGTCGGAGGTGCTGTAAAAGGGGCAGCACAATGGGTTGGCAGCCTGTTTGGTTCAAAGCCCAACACTGGGGCTAGTACTGGTTAGAAGTGAAAAGGAGACCAATCATGACATATGAATTAACAGCAAAGGAAATTGGCTTTTTATATGTGATCCTGGAACAGCCTTTGCCACTATTTATTGATGACCCTTTTGCTGATGTTACGGCTGAAAAACTGGAGGAAGAATGGAAGTTTTTTTGCGGTTCCTCCTTTTTAAAGGGATATTTGAAGCTGAATGAAGAGGGAAATCCATACATAGCAGATGAATTAATGGATCAGCTGGCTGTCATTCTTACGGCAGAGCAAGTCATTTCAGTTGTAGAAAATGACGAAGTAAGCAAGGTGCTGTATATTGGCGAAGGAACGGAAAAAAATATCGTGATAAACATTTTTGAAAATCACTATTCATTATCCCTTTTTGGCCGCCACGAATTTTTAAAAGAATTGCTTGGCAGGGGTTCGACTGAAAGCCCCCAAGTTGATGAATTCCACTTGGAAATGCTACTCTCTGAATTTGATCGTTTAGTAGAAGTATTTTATGATGAAGGAACTGAAGGATTGTTTCAACAATGTGAGAAGTTGAGCTTCCCTTCACGTTCCATCCTATCAATTATAAAGGCTGTTAACTCCCCGGATTGTACTGTTTATTTAACAGAAAGCCTTCGCCACAGAGAAACTGCGATGACGGTTGTTTTTAATGAAGCAGGGGCTATAAAACTTGTAACTTCTGTTTATTCAGACAAGGGTGATAGAGCGATTCTCAGAGAGGCTAAGGTAGAAAGGCTGCCTCAACTGTTACTAATAGGCGGGGAAAAAGTGAAAGGGGAAGTGTGATGAAAACAGGTAAAACTCAACCTCTGTATCCAAAGTCTGCAGACATGAAAAAGAATTTTCGCTTTATAACGGTGGCCTTTTTCATTCTCGGTCTATTTGTTTCGTTACTAAGTTTACAGTCATTCTCAATCCTGCCCTTGTGGCTGAAAATAAGTATTATTCTTATTCTTATCGGATACGTGGGCCTTTTTGTTCACGGATTTACACTTATAAAACAATTTAAATTTGATAACTGGTTGAAATATGGAAGATTTATTTTACTATTCCTTGTAATCCTTAGTGTCCAATTACTGCTAACATCGAATGCAATGTTTATTGCTGGAGTTAAGGAAAATGTAATAAATGAGCAGGCAAACTTTCTGCAGTTTACCTTTCTTCTATATCTAGCTGCCGCGGTCGTATTTTTTATCCTGTCTCTATTTATATCTTCACCCCAGTTGAGAAAAGTAAATAGTCAAAAAGCATATGTGATAGGTTCTATTTCCGCCGTGGTGGTCATCGCTATTGTATTTGTTATTTTGAATATGGTAAAAGGGGCCGTATTTACAAATCCAGATACAGTTGCCACTGCTTATCAGTTCTTTATGGCGTCAGTGCTGGCGCTTTTCCCAGCGACAGTTTTAGGAACTAGTATGAAACGTGGAGGTTCTAAGAAGTGAAAAAATACTTACCTATTGGTTCAATCGTTCTCCTAAAAGGCGGGACAAAAAGAATTATGATTTATGGACGGCAGCAAAAGGAGATGCAATCCGATAAGGTTTGGGACTATATTGCCTGCCTTTATCCTGAAGGAAACTTAAGCGAAGACTATATGTACCTATTTAATCACGATCAAATCGAGAAGGTCTTTTTCATCGGCTTCCAGGATGAAGAAGAACTGGAATTTGCAAAAGAAGCCCTGGCTTTAAATGTGAAGTGAGTTATAAAAAATATGGAAAGGCCTGCAGTTTGAACTGCAGGCCTTACTTTATGTAAGGAGAAGTATTCCTCATTCCCATCAGAGGGCTAACGGGTTTCTACTACTTACTTTACAAACCAAACGTTTAGAATTTTGTCTTCGGAAACTTCATAGATAGCAATGGCCTCCTCGACTGCTTCGCCATTTGCCCTTCCTGTTACATATTCGTGGTCGATCACAATATTGCCTTTCACGATTCTCGACTTAAGTTCGGCACGTTGATTGGGGTTTGTCTGAAATAAATTAGCATACCTTTCCCTGAATTGTTCAATGCCGAAGAGGCTGACCTGGTTGGATGGGAAATTCCTAACCACCACATCCTTGCTGTAAACAGAAACAAATGCATCTATATCCTGCTTGTTATATGCGTCTAATTGCTGTTGTGCCAATTCCTCTGGACGCGCCATATTACGGACCTCTTTTCTATAGGTGGATTGTTTTTACTATACCTTATCATTTAGTAAATCTACCAATTTTGAATAAGGAAATTCCATTGTATAATGATAAAGTAAAAGGATGTGAAGATATGGAAGAAAGGCTTGAGCACATGGAAGAGAGGATTGGCCAATTAGTGGGAATGGTTGCGAAAACAAATAGCTTGCAACTAGAGATGCAACGTGACATGAAAGCAATGCAAAGTGACCTTAAGGTTATGAGGGTGGATTTCGAGAATGAAAAGCAAAAAAATGCGGACCGGCATGACGAGATTGTCGGCAGGCTTAAGAGTAGACTAGGATTATATATGGGAAAACGAACGTGAAATTGAAGTACTTAAAAGAACACTGAACCTCATATGATATTCCTCAAAAATTCCTCTTTCGACTATCATAATTTTCAACTAATTAGAATGGCCGGGTTACCATTACCCGGCCATTTTTGATGTTAATTTTTATCCTTTGGTGGAATTGGGTCGTTGCCATAGCTGTTGGCATTTGAGATTTTTCCATCTTTATTGTGGATGCGGTGTTCTGTTTTATCCTGTTTTGCTGCACGTCTGCCGCTTTCTTCTGCTGCCGCTTTGGTTGGGTGGTGGCTGATTGTCTTGCCGTCTTGTTTATTGTCCCAGCCGCCGTCTTTGTTCGGGACTGTATGGACAGCCGGTTTCTTTTCTGCCATTAGGGTTCACCTCGTTATTGGTGTGTTTTAGCATAAATGTTCCCTTTTATATGGAACGGTGAAACATGATTAAGCTACAAACACTTGTGATATTTTCTCAATATTCTGCACTTTAATAATTAATTTCAAAACCGCTGAATTAATTTTAAAATCGCTGAATTAATTAAAAAAACGCTGAATTATTTTTCGAGAACAAAGAACTAGTGGAAAAAGATTTCCAATTGTTATCGATAACACTGGTTTAATGGTTAAATTTGTAAATTTTTAAGGTTACATGTGATAATTTCGTTCAAGTTTGAGCAGGGGATAATCTGTTTTTTTATAAAAAAAGGTTTTCCTGCAAAATGGACCCCAAAATCTTGTTATTCATATAACTTTAACCCGCCTGATATTAAAAATTTACAAAATACTGATATGATTCTAAAAGATTGTTCTATCTTCCGCATGTCGTTATCCGTAGAATAATGATACTGAAAGAAATTTTTCCAATCAATAAAATACAAATTTGGCAAGGAGAACTCTTTCAATGACGGTTAGTATAATTATACCAATTTATAATGGCGAGTTGTTTTTGGCCAAATGCATAGAATCGGTTATGAACCAAACGTATGACGATATAGAGATTATCTTAATAAATGACGGCTCAACTGATAATAGTATTACTATTTGTGAGAGCTATCAGAAAATGGACAAAAGATTAAGAGTATTTGATCGGCCCAACTCTGGAGTTAGTGATACAAGGAATTTTGGCATAAGCGTCGCTAGCGGAGAGTATATTCAATTTGTTGATTGTGACGATTCTATAAGTAATAACATGACTGAAGCATTAGTTGCTGAGATTCAATATGACCAAAGTGAATTGGCGATCTCTGGTTATAAGATTATGGATCTTGACGATAACTTAATTGAAGAGATTCGTACAGGACACAGTGGATGTATTGATAAAAGTGAGTTTTTCAACCTCTTTGGTGAATTTTTCGAAAAAAAAGGATTATTAAATTCACCATGCAATAAAATGTATGTAAAAAAAATCATAGTAGATAACAATATCCTGTTCCCTAAGGATTTTTCACTTGGCGAAGATTTATTATTTAATCTGAAGTATATGGAAACGATTAATTCTATATCTCTTATTGACCAGTCTTATTATTCATATTATCGGGTCAACAATCAATCTTTGACATTGAAATATAATAGCAAGAGACTGGAAGCTCAAGAATCTATTTATCGGGAATTACGAAAGTTTATGGTCAAATACGGAGTTTATCAAAGCAGGAATAAAATTATTCTCGAAAGTAAATATATTAAAGCCATTACAGACGCAATGATATCGTTTCTTCTGAACGATAAGATGGCTAAGGAAGAAAAGAGACGTACAATTAAAATGGTCGTTAATACAAGGCAATTTAACGATTCTCTAAAAGTAGCTAAATTAAACCTAAAATATAATCTATTTATTTTATTATTGCAGAGTAATTTTGTTTCATTAACTTTGCAATTACTGAACTTAAAGAAAAAAATCAACTCAGTGGTGACCCAATGAAAAAAGTAATGATTACAGCCTATTTAAATAGCAACTTGGGCGATGATTTGTTTATAAAAATCCTTTGCGACCGCTATAAACATGTGAATTTTTATATGCATGGCAGCCCAAAATACAAAGATAATTTTAAAGAAATAAAGAATCTCACTTATATTAGTCAAAACAAGATTTATTCTTTGATCGATAGGGTCTCTTATAAGGTAAATAATTTTTCTTTAATAAGGAGTATTACAAATAGATTTATGGATGCTCACGTTTATATAGGAGGATCCTTATTTATACAAAATGATAGCTGGAAATCAAAATGGGCTAAACACAACCATTTACTTTTGAAAAACAAACCGAATTTCCTAATCGGAAGTAATTTTGGGCCTTGGACCGATCAAGAATTTTATATGGCCTATAAAAATACTTTTTCGCATTATACGGATATTTGTTTTCGGGATTTGAAATCTTACAACTTATTTAAAGATTTGAATCATGTCAGGTATGCACCGGATGTTGTTTTTAACATGAATGTTGATACGACTGCTATGAACGATAAGGGGAACGTAGGTATATCCCTTATTGATTTGAGTGAAAGAGACGGCCTTAAAGAGTATAAACAGGACTATCTTGATACGCTCAAAAAAATGATCGATTATCTTGTTTCCAGAGGAAAAAGGGTAACGCTATTCTCTTTTTGTAAAAAAGAAGGGGATGAAGCAGCTATTAATGAAGTGTTGCGTTTATTGGATTCGGATACCAAGAAGTCGGTGAATTCTTATTTGTATAACGGGGACCTGGATGAGGCTATTACAATGATAAGTGAGATGGAGACCATCGTTGCTACCCGTTTCCACGCGATGATCCTGGGGATTAGATTAAAGAAAAATGTATTTCCGATTATATATAGCGATAAAATGCTTACCGTACTGGACGATATGGGATTCCAGGGTGAGATTATAAAACTAAATGAGTTGAAAAAGTTTGATATTGAAAAACTGAATTCGACTATTAACTTACCAGACAGTATTGATGTTTATATGGAGGAGTCGAAAAAACAATTTGAGGAATTAGATAAACTATTACTCAGAGAATAAGATAGGAAATTTTAAAAATGAGAACAAGAAATTCAGTGAAAAATATTGCGTTTGGACTGCTTAATCAAATAATTTTTCTTCTATTAAATTTTGCTGTAAGAACAGTCTTTTTAATCACATTAGGTGTTGAGTATTTAGGGATAAATGGACTTTTTACAAATATAATAACGATATTATCACTTGCAGACCTGGGCATAATCGGAGCTATGACTTTTAGTCTCTATAAACCTATTAAAGAGAATGACGAAGTAAAGCTAAAGATCCTCATGACTTTTTATAAAGGGTTTTTCAGAAAGGTTTCTGCAAGTGTTTTAATTATAGGCTTAGTCATTTTACCGTTTTTGCCGTATATCATTAAAGACTCTGATTCGATTCCTTATTTAAATACCATTTATATTCTTTTTGTACTGAACTCTGTTGTATCCTATCTCCTGGTTTATAAAAGAATCTTTTTGGTAGCTGATCAAAAGAATTATATAGTCTCTTCAATCACAACATTTTTTACTCTTGTCACTAGTATCGTACAGATTGTAACGCTTTTAGTATTTAAGAATTTCATCTTATATACGGTTATATCGATAGCAAGTACAGTGTTGCAAAATCTATATATTTCTAAAAAGGTGGATAATTTATATCCTTTCTTGAAGGAACCTATCGATGAAGAATTAAACGGTGATGAGAAAAAGACTATATTCAAAAATACGTATTCTGCTTTTTTATATAGAATTGCTTCAACAGTCATTAATGGTACAGATTCTATCGTTATATCTGCCTTTATCGGCATTTCGTATGTGGGGCTTTACTCTAATTACCTAATGATAACGACCTCTCTTAATAGAATTATGAATCAAATATTTAACTCACTTACTGCCAGTGTAGGTGATTTAAATGTTAACGAGGCACCGGAAAAAAAATACAGTATTTTTAATACAGTGCTTTTAGTAGCCTTTTGGCTTTATGGTGTATCCTTAGTATCCTTGTGGCAGTTAACTGACCCCTTCATAACACTTTGGATAGGTGAAGAATATCTTTTGGATAAACTTGCTCTATTCGCTATTGTATTGAATTTTTTCATTAATGGAATGCACAATGTCAATGTTATTTTTAGAGATGGGGCAGGGCTGTATCAATTAGGGAAATACAGGCCGATCTATGCAGCCATCATTAATATTGTGGTTTCTATTTTCCTGGCAAAGTATTTAGGAGTAGCGGGAGTTCTATTCGGAACTATTATAAGCAGATTAGCCACTTTCTTTTGGTATGACCCGATGATTATTTTTAGAGAAAGCTTTAAACGCTCCTCTAAAGAATATTTTTATAAGTATTTCATATTTTTATTGGTCATGGCACTCAGCGGAGTCATCATTCATTTCTTGTGCTCTATTTATCAAAATGGGACGCTGTTCTCATTTTTATATCAAGTAATGGTGTGTTTAATTGTTTCCAATCTAGTCTTGTTTTTATATTTTAGGAAAAAAGAAGAATTCAAAGTTTTGGTCAATCTTTTAATAGGAATGAAGAATAGATTGCGGCAGAGCTAAAACTGTTTTTTACAAAGTTTGTTGATTTCCGCTTCAGGCACTTCGCTTTCCGCGGGCGGCCTGGGAGCCTCCTCGGCGCGAACGCCTGTGGGGTCTCCCACTGACCTTTTCTCCCGCAGGAGTCTACGTGCCTTCCGCTACAATCAACATGCTTAATTTATATACATTATTAATTTAACACCTTCTAAAATTCTTCTCTATTAAATTGGGAGCCTTTTCTAATATGATAATAAAATTAATTAAAAGACTAACAAATAAGAAAGAGAAAAAAATAAGTTTCAAGCATTTAGGCGAGAATGTGGATATCCACAGAAGCAATAAATTTCTTAGCCCAGGTGATATTTCGATTGGTGATCATGTTTATATTGGTCCTGATAATCAATTCTTGGGGTATGGTGGTATTGTTATTGGAAGTGGAACGATAATCGCTCATAATTGTGAAATTATGACCAGAAACCATAATTATGATAGCGAGGATCTTCTTTCAATACCGTATGATACCAAATATATATATAAGCCGGTTGTGATAGAATCAAACGTTTGGATTGGTTCCAATGTCTTAATTGTTCCAGGGGTTACAATTGGAGAGGGCGCGGTTATCGGAATGGGAGCAGTCGTAACTAAAAACATTCCTCCTTGTGCGGTAGTAGGAGGAAATCCAGCAAAAATTTTAAAGTATAGAAATAAAGAGATATATGAAAAACTGAAAAAAGAAGACAAGATTTACTTGAAAATCAAGAACCACCTATAAAGATACTTGTAGTTAGGGCGCTTGAAGAAGAGGGTCTTATCTACAGGTGTTTTTTATATTAATTCGGTACAAAAATATTAGGATATAATTTTGAATATTCTGCACTTTAAGAATTAAGTTCAAAATCGCTGAATTCATGATTAAAACCGATGAATTAAATAAAAAATCGCTGAATTATTTTTCGAGAACAAATAACTAATGGAAAAAGACTTCCAATTGGTTCTGACACACTGAATTAATGGATAAATTTATAATTTTATGATGGTTAAATGTTATGTTTGATGATAAAAGGGCTCTTGTTTGTATATAGGATGTTTTGTTTTTTTATAAATGGTAAGATTTTAGTATAAAAACGAGGATTTTAGTATAAAAACGTCTGAAATTGGGAGTTTTTAAATGATCCTACATTGTACGAAGAAGCTGTTGGGCAAATTGGATGTTGTGCTTGATGCTGGGACTGAGGAAAAGCCTTATTCTCGTGGCATGCGAATTTGCTGACGATGAATCGGAGGCAGGCGGTTGTCCTGGTGAATGACAGCAGCCGTTTTGTGGTTGTATTGTATGGTTTGAAAGCGAAGGATTTTAAGAAGCTGGACGAGCTTGCTGTGCAGGGAATCCGGGAAGCGTTAACGTCTGAGGGGATTAAAAAAGAGGTTATAGATGCTTATTTGGAAGCGATGGGCAAGGTTGTTTTTTCAAAAACAAAAGATCGTAAGCTTGTTGCGCGCCTAGACCGGCAGTGCATGGAAGTTGAGTATTTTAGTGATGAGGTTTTGGGAAATGAGATGTTCCAGTTGGCCTTGGGAAAAAGGATAAACCGCCTGCTTGTCGGGGATGGAAAAAACAGTTATCTCTACCCGAATGAGGTGATGTACCGGGATCTTGAGGAGTTTTCGGGTGGGCCTGTGATTGGCATGCCTGCTGTACAGCTAAAAATTTCGCTTTCGTTTGTGGATGAGCAGCATAAGGTGTGGCGGAGGGTGATCGTGCCGCTGAACCGGACATTTGCTGATCTGCATACTATTATCCAGACGGCTTTTGGCTGGGAAAATTCCCATTTACATGAGTTCTATCTATATAAAAGTGCGGATTCTGACTATGATCATATGGTTAGCTGGGGCAGGTCGCAAGGGTATCGAAAGTTTGACATAAACCAAATCAATAGATTGTTGAAGTACGAATAGAAAAAAAATCCCCATTTGATGGGATTTTTTGCGTTATACCACTTTTTTAGGTACAAGCACCGTCTTGTTTTTGCAGGATGATATGAAACACATTCCTGTTATTTTTTCGAAAAATGCAAAAATTTTTTGATGTTGATATCCATTAACTGGTAAGATGGAGGTAAGGCGTAATCAAGGAGGAGAAAATGAAAAAAATTTCGGTTGTGATAGCTAGTCTGATTCTCATGCTTATCATTAACGGTTGCGGTACGAAGGTGACCAAGGAAGAAGTCGTTTCGGGGGCAGTCAAAAAGTCATTGAACAGTTTTGAAACGGATATGAAGACGGAATTTAAGATTAGCTCCAATGGACAGGACATCAGTTCAACGACAGATATTGCCTTGGTTTATAAGGATGACCCTTTTATAACGCATATGAAAATGAGTATGATTGAAGGGGAAATCGAGTTATACATAGATAAGGAATCAGCCTATATGAAGATGCCTGGGGAAGAAGGCTGGATCCAGGCTCCGACCGGCAGTATCCCAGAGTTTGAGGAAATGGCCAGCGGAGATTCAATTAAGAAAGACCTTGAAATGATAAACGAGTTTAGTGAGCTCTTTTCTTTTGAACAAAAAGACGGCGGCTATGTCCTGGACGTCAAGCTTGACGAAAATTCTTCGGACAAAGAAAAGGAACTTGTCACGAGCGTACTGACGGAAGAAATGCAAAATCAATCCATCAAGGTATCGAAGGTAAACAAGTTCAATTATTCCTACACAATCGATAAAGACTATAACTTGAAAAACGTGCTGACCGAGGCTGACCTGGAAGTCGTCATGGACGGCCAGACAACCCAAATCAGCATAAAAGCAGATGCAGACTACAAAAATATTAACTCTGTCAAAGACTTCTCCATTCCAGCCGAGGTCACTGATAATGTGATAGAGATGGATTTAGAGAGTTAAAGAATTAAATGAACAAAGAGGGGCGGTTCAGGTTTGTCAGAACCGTCCCCTGTCGTTAGCGATTTCACAATTTTGCCACCTGAATTTCATTGACTCTTCTCCTAAACTTCTATACCTTTAGTAAGTATGTATTTTTTAGGAGGAACTCATGGATACTCAGAAATCAACACAAGTGAAAATTACAGCAGCAGATCCATCTGCACTTGGCCTATTCGGACTCGGAATGGTCACGTTTGTAGCATCATCTCAAAAATTAGGCTTAACTGAAGGGCTTTCCTTAATCCTGCCTTGGGCTTTCTTTCTCGGGGGCATTGCACAGCTATTCGCGGCTGTACAGGATTCTAAGCATAATAACATTTTCGGGACAACTGCGTTTGGTGCATTTGGACTATTCTGGTTCGGAGTCGGCATGACCTGGCTTATCCAGCTTGGAGCATTCGGCGAAAAGCTTGCTGCTAATGCTGATCCGAAGCAGCTCGGCTTTGCATTTCTCGGCTATTTAATCTTCAGCATCTTTATGACGATCGGCGCTGCGGAAACACACAAAGTTCTGTTTTCCATCTTTGTCATGATCGACTTCCTGTTTATCGGTTTAACTCTAAGTTCGTTCGGCATCATGTATGAAGCTACCCACATGCTCGCGGCAGTATCCGAAATGCTGATTGCGCTGCTATCGTTTTACGGTTCGGCAGCTATCGTACTGAACACGCACTTTGGACGAGTCTTCCTGCCGATTGGGAAGCCGTTTGGGGTTTTTAAAAAATAAGTTTGGTATTCGCTAAATGGTCCGGCAGAGTTGCCGGGCTGTTTTTTAATTTAAAGTCTGTGTTAGTAGACTATGTTGAATTTATTGTTGTGCTGAATGGAGTGTATTTCGTATCTTCTGGATGCTGATAAATTTTTTTAGACTGACCCTATTGGATTAATCAGCCTCTCCAGAAGCCAAGGACTTGTCGAGGGGAAGCCAACTTGGTACAAAGTTTATCTCTCATTGAAATGGAGAATTGATATTTTTACCGAGAGGATATTGAATCTTGCCAAACTTTACCGATGTGGATTCCTTTTTGGAGGATAGATAATATAGTACAATTGACCTATCAACTTGATAAAGGCAAACCTATTGAAAAATAGGGGCGCAAAGTCGCAGATCTAAGGTATTTACTAAGATGGCTGGACTGCCGGGTAATATTCAACAGGGAGTTCATCAAAATGTTTAAATCCATTATTTGTTTCCTTCGTCGGAATCACAAGTACAGCTACTATACGGACCAATGCGTAAGGTGTGGTAAAAAACGCCCTAGCTAACCCTTTTTAAACCCGATTAATGAGATATCTCATTAATCGGTTTTTTTGCAAAACGGAACCATCCCTGTTTGTTGTATTTCCACTAGCGTAGAGTGGGAGAGGTTCTCACTTAACCAACCTTGTGAATACCTGTCACCCTCTACTTTTCTTTAAAAATTATAAACTTACCCGCAAAAAACCCTCGGACTCTCCTATTTAGAGTACCGAGGGTTTTCGTTTTCTAGTTGATCTAGAGTTTCACGCCTAAAATTGATGTGTAGCCACTATAGACTTTTGTGCTGCCGACGTTGCGATATGCTCTGACTTTATAATAATAGGTTTTTCCGGTTTTCAGGCTGGTATTGGTAAAAGATGTTGAAGTTGTTGTTTTTACAAGAGTGTATGTCCCGGTCTTGGAAGTTGCCCTATAAACCTGGTAACCGTTGGCGCCGGTAACTGCACTCCAGCTTGTTTTAATGCTTGTACTAGAGTACTTGGCTGCTTTGAAATTAGCCGGTATCGATGGAACTGGCTTTGCGGAAACGATTGTTGAAAAGTTGCTGTATATCTTTTTGGTACCTACCATGCGATAAGCACGGACCTTATAATAATATGTTTTGTTCGTTGATAGACTAGTATTTGTGAACGTCGTTGCTGTTGTTGATTTTACAAGGCTGTAAGTGCCTGTTTTTGACGTAGAGCGGTAAATCTCATAGCCGCTTGCCCCGCTAACTGCGCTCCAGCTCGTTTTGATACTGTTATAGGAAGCGGAAGCCGCTTTGGCTGAGGCTGGTGTGGCAAAGTACAGGCTGTGCTGATACAACTGGACTAAATTTGCCGTCCATTCTGTATCCATCCTCATCAATATAATACGTTTTAATCTTATAGTAATAAGTTGTTCCTGTGTTTAATCCCGTATTGGTGTAAGAAGTCCCAGGGTATTTTACAGTACCAATCTTGGTAAAAGTTCCTGTGCTTGAAGTAGACCTGTAAATATCATAACCAGTTACACCTGTTGCTTTTGTCCAAGTAATTTTATTGCTATTGTAAGTGGAAGGTGTAGCTTTTAGAGATACCACTGGTTCAAGATAGGATGGATCGGTTGAAAACCATTTATAAATGGTTGATCCTGACGAGGTAACACCTGAACCTATTCTGACCATCGGATACTCAATTGTGTCACTTACCAAAATGCCATATAAAACTAAGTCTTCATTTCCAGGATAAAATTCAACATCAAATTCTCCTTGGCCTTCAAAATCATTTGAGAAAGTTGCAATTGATTTTGGCGAAATTTTTTGGCCGGATGGGGTGTAAAAATTATAGCTGCTAGAAATGATATCGTAGGCTCCAAGAGATTCTTCAGGCCCCTTTACATATCCAAGAGCAAATGGCATTACAATCCAATGTTCTCCAGGTCCTGGTACATCATTAAACATATTCTCACTGGCAACTAGTTCATTTGCCTCTTCACCAGTAAAAATATCCAACAGTTGAAGGCTCACTGTCTTGGGTGTCTCCGAACTGTACTCCTGCAATTTGAATTCATGATAATCCCATGCACTGTGTGGTGTTGCGCGATCACCAGCAGCTGCAAACACAGACCCCGGCTTAATGGTCGCGGCTGCCACCAATAGCAATAACAAGACAAAAAAATGCACCCGATTCTTTCTCATCGTATCCCCCTTGAACGTTTTAATTATTGCTAATTCAGAATACAATATTTGGGATTTATTGCAATATGTTTTATCTATTTGACACATTTTAAACAGGGAAAATTTTTAATAGTAAAGAAACTTGTTGACAAACGGTGGAGGAGGACTTGACGCTTCCCGGTTTTTCTTTTTCACAAGGTTTTGTTCCAGGATGGCTGTACTGGAGGGCGGAGAAGACCGTGGGTAATTTTAAGGCGGCCCCTTTCATGGCCGCCTGATTACTTTCCTATGATTTTATTCTTCCCAAGAGGCTTGACTCGCAACGGCGAGGTTTCCTTGTGAATCCTCATACAGCTCACTTGGAATGAAGCCGGTACCCACCAGCAGGGTTTCGCCTTTTACCTTCAAAGTATTGAATAACTCCGCAAAATCAGTTCTACTGAAGTAGAGGGTCCAGACATCTTTGATGCTAGTGGAATCTTCTATTGGGTAGATCTTTACTGCAAAAAATTCCTTTTCTAACTCACTAAATCCATAATTATAGTAATCTGACAGCGAGGCGTTTCCTATAATCGCAAACTCTTGATTTAGTTGATTTGCCATATCATATTGGAAATCTATAGCTTGCACGGTCAGACCGTTTTCTTTCATGTAAGATTGAAGAAGGTCTTGTTCTGTCGCAAGTGATGTTTCGTCATCTGCTGAATTGGAGGTCGTAGTATCAGTATCGGTGATATCCGTTTCTGTATCAGTTCCTTCGGTTGTGTCATCTGTATTATCCTTATCACTTGTGTCTGTGTTGTTGGTGGCAACTGCTGCTTCCGGTTTGTCCTTGCTTATAGAGTCTTGAGCGGTACTGTCGAAAACAAAGGCCATGGCTACATTAATTGATAAATAAACTACAAATAACCCAAGAACGATAAATACTCCTCCCCAGCTGGAGCCACCTTGTTTACGCAGTACATCCTCTTGGCCTGTCGGGTTATGGGGGAGTAGAGTTTTAACATTCTTTATCTTGTCTTGAGCATTTTTATAATAATAATAGTTTCCAGACATGCCTAACACGACAGATGTGACAATGCCTATTGAGTAGTTCATCTCGTCTAAAATGGGATTGTTAATAATAAGCGAAATAATATCAAAAGCCAAGAAAGCACCTAAAATGATCAATACGATCTTGTACATTTTTCGGTAGCCTAGCCAGAACATACCGGCAAAAAACGCTGCCCAGTTCCAACCCATTAAACCATTCCTCTTAGGATTGCTCCATTTTCGCAAGTAATAATCGGATTTGTTTCCTATAAAAGTCCGTAGTTCATGAGTGCCCGACACTGACTCGGAAGTGTTAGGAGAAATTTCAGTAGCTTGAGAGTCTACTGGTTTACCGCATGAAGAACAAAATCTTCCGTCTTCTTTAATTTTTGCACCACAACTAGTACAAAACATGACCTCACCTCAGCATTTTTCTTTGTTTTCACTATATACACCTTATTATTACCATAATTTATAAAAAATGCCATTAATAAGGATAGGGAAAAAGCCGGCTGTCTCTTTTGGGTACAAGCTGGTAGGGATGAAAGAATTGTACTTATTAAAAGGGTAAACGGAGGGGGGCTTCCGCTGTGTATCAGGGGATTCTGCGGAAACGTCTCATACAAATAACAGATTAACCCCTTTTTATCGGTGAGTTAAGGAGATAAAAAAGGAGGCAGGGGAATTCCCCTGCCTCTTTTAATTAAGTACCAATGTTATTTGTCATTTTAAATTTCATCTTCATCGTGATAGGCTTCAGGGGAAGTGGTTTCACTGCAATCCCAACAATAGCTTCTGGTGCTTTCCCATTTCGTCAGCTGGTCCCCACAATAAATGCATTCATTTGGATCAGATTGTAACATCAACTGTTCCTCCTTTGCATTTTTTTAGCCATAAGATAAGTGGAACACAACCAAATGTAAGGGATTGTCCCTTAGAGTTTTTGCTTTACCCTATTTTATGAGTGTTTAAACCTTTTAATGACAGACCAGGGGCATGCATTCATCTGGACAAGCAAGACTAGTGGGAAAATGGGGAAAATAAAAAGACATTGTATTGTTCGAGGGTTTACAATGCCTTTCTATGTTTATCATCTTATTCAACTGTGTAAAATGTGTGCTTTTTTTCTATATTAGTTGTTAATATATTTTTCAAAAACAGCTCCGAAATCTTTTTGGTGGTATTGTTCGCGGGTTGATTTCAGCCACTCGAAGCCAAACTCGGTCAGCTGCTTGTACTGGTCGGCGAGCGGTATATCAACAGGCCTTGAGGTTTGCAGGATGGTTGTAGCTTTATCAAGGCTTGCGCTGGCCATTTGGAGCATAATATTGTTTTCGATTGTGACTTCGGATATGTAGAGAAGGGCTTTGTAGAGGTCGTTCAGCTTGTTGATTTGCTTTTTGTCCACATCGATACTGTACTGCTGATTTCCCAGAGTAAATTTAATCTCGATATCGAGGTCGACTCTTCCCGCAGTTTCAAGGGTGACGTCTGTAATTTTGTGCTGGGAATAAGGATAGCGCTTCAGCGTCCGTTTGGAAGAAATGGCATTTTCACCGTCAACATGGATGAAGGCCAAGTTGGTGAAGCAATATTCATCTGCCTTTGTCTTGATCAGGAAGTAAATTTTCTCATTGTCCTCATGGCGGACATAGTCATCGGCATCTGTTTTGTCAAAGTCCTGATGCTCAATAATTTTTCCGATATCGGACAAGCCAAGAGCTTCGGAAGCCAGCTTTTTAAACATATTCTTCTCCCCTTTTCCAAATTATCAAACAACTTTATTTTATCATATGAAGATATTTTAGATAACTTTTTTATGGAAGAAATTGTTTATTTAAGACTAGGCGTGTAGGCATGTATGCATTTTATTTAGGGCATCGACCCCTTTTTTCATAAAAAAAGAAATGGAGGACGAGGCCTCCATTTCTACTACTTCTTCTGTTCCTGCTTGTGATTTCGTATCCGGTGCATGTATTCAGGGGCATCCATTGGGTCAGCAGCAATCATTTCAATCAAACAAAGTTTTTCGGCATATTCCTGTTCTGCCTGGGTTATTGCCTCGTCGAGTTCTTCGTTTGTCCGGACTGTTTTTGTAAACAGTTCTCCGCCAAAGGCTTCGGCTAGTTTGGTGTAGGACCAGTTAGGAATATCGTTGTAATTCTGCTCGTCTGGGCTGATTTCAACATTTAAATATCTCTCAATCGTGTAGCCGTCATTGTTCAAGACGAAGATGATCGGCTTGCATCCATAATAGAGCATCGAGCTTATTTCCTGGGCGGTCAGCTGCATCGAGCCATCGCCTGTAAAAAGCAGGACCCGGCGGTCGGGCGCGGCGATACTGGCACCGTATGCAGCGGGTGTGGCGTACCCGATCGACTGCCAGCCTCCCTGCATAATATAGGTTGTGTTGGCAGGCAGTTTCACCTGGGACATTCCGTAATAAAAGGTCCCTGTTTCAGCAATGACAATATCGTTTTCTTTTAGCATACGCTGAAAACGCGGAAAATAGTTTTCTGCTCTAAGCGGCTCATCGGAACTGCCGGTGATTTCCTCGTACGGGAAGGAGATTTTTTCGGGCTTTGACTGGCTTCGGTAATCAAGCTTTTGCATCTCTTGCAGTATGTCGGCAGCCCGTACATCCGGGTATTGGGATTCAGCAATCTTGACCTTGGTAGGCTGAACTTCAATTGTGTTATGCGGGTTCAGTTTCGCGGTGAAGTTCGCTGTGTTGGTGTCGGACCACACCAGGCCTACCGCGATGACACAGTCTGAGTTTTCAACGATGCTTTGGACTTCGGAACTGCCGAAAGTGCCAGCGTACACTCCGATATAATTCGGATGGGTTTCGTCAAAGGTTCCTTTGCCGTACATCATGGTCGCAACGGGAACATTCATTGTATTGGCAAGCTCTCGGACCGCTGTTTGAAGTCCGAACCGCATCGCTTTTACATCGACGAGGATGACCGGCTGCCGGGCTGGCTCCAGCAACCTGCGGACATGTTCCACCGCAGCGAGAAGTTTATCCTGGTTCGAAGCTGGCAAAGGAGATGCTGGCACCTCCCGGCCGGTGATGGGCTTGGCCACTACATCATCAGCTACCACAAGGTATACGGGCTTTCTCCTTTCCTTGGCAATCCGGATTGCTGCCGGAATTTCCATCCTGGCGTTATCCGCTGTCACAATTGTTGTATAGGCCGTTAATGGCTCATAAACCTTGCGGAACACATCGAAATTGCCGTCCATCAAGGTGTGGTGCATCAGTTTGCGCTCTTTTTGAGCCTTCTCGGGAGGTGAACCGACAATATGAATAATCGGTACATGCTCGCTGTTTGCGCCGGCTATTGCATTGGTTGCGCTCAGTTCTCCGACCCCGAATGTTGTAATCAGAGCGGAGATGCCTTTGATTCGCGCATACCCATCCGCGGCATAGCCAGCATTCAGTTCGTTCCGCCCATTGTAAAAGCGGATGCCGTTATACTCTTGAAGCGCATCAAGCAAGGTGAAATTATAATCTCCCGGGACACCGAAAATTTCGGTAATGCCCTCTTGTTTTAGGCAATCAAATAAATACTCGCCAACCGTTTTTTGCCCCATTGGGATTTGTTGGCTGGAGTTGTCCATTGAAGTCATGTTCTATATGCACGCTCCTTTCCAATCATAGCTGCTTACTTATAAGATTTACCCTTGTTGCAGGAGAGTTAAGCGTTGGATAGGTGAGGGGGAGGGAAGTGAGTAGTTTTGGGAGCTTATGAAGACGGGAACAGACCAAAAAATCATGCGTAACCATCCTTCATCTGGCTAATGAAGACGGGAACAGACCGAAAAATCAAGCGTAACCATCCTTCATTTGGCTTATGAAGACGGGAACAGACCGAAAAATCAAACGTAACCATCCTTCATTTCGCTTATGAAGACGGGAACAGTCCAAAAAATCAAGCCGTAACCATCCTTCATTTGGATAATGATTTTATGGGATCAATTTGGCCTGGGAATTTCTGCAGATGGGCTTTACAAGGGTAATGTCGTACGCGGTATGAGATGAAAAAGGGATCGGTTCTCCTTAGCCAACTGGCAGAGGAGACCCGTCCCTGTTTGCTCTTTATAATTTCCCGATAAACTCTAGTTCTGACACATCTTTTGAATCTACCGCACCGTTCAAAATTTCTTTTATATCGTTCAGAGTTTCCTGGAGGCTTACGGACAGGCCTGGTTGTTTGGTAAAAGGTTCGGCAACATAAAAAGGCTGGGTTAAATAGGCTTCAAGCCGTTCGCCTCTTTGGTAGGTTTGTAATTCAGATGCCGGAATCCGTTCAATCCCGCTAACATTCACTAATGAACGGAGCTCCCGGTAGCGGCGAAGAAGTTTGAGTGCTTTTTGTTGAATCGTGAAGTGTTCCTGGTCGAGATGGGCACCTTCGAGCACAGAGGATGTTGAACTTAGAGGATTGACGGCTGGATAGCGATGCCGTGCAGCCAGATCTGCATCAAATTGCAATAAGGTTTCAAGTGGCCCATAAGGTAAGTCTTCATCCACAACTTCGCCTGTCAAATCAAGCAGGAAAGTTGTGACAGAGTGGATTCCGATTCCTTGGAGCTTCTCCTGGAGTTGCTGGATACCTCCTGTTATCACATAGGATTTGTCTGCAACGAACATAATATCTTTGTCCCCGCCTATACCTGCAATGGTTTCGTAGGTTTCTTCGATGGTGTTCGTAATGATTTCTACATTTTCAGTGAGTTCATCTACTCCCTGGTTTTCACCTTCAGGCATTAAAAGGATTGTTTTAAATCCGTCATTTTTCAATCGAAAAAGTAATTCCGCTAATACAACGAGCTGCCCCATTCCAGGACGTGCAACCAAACCGACAGTTCCTCCTTTTGCTAAAGGAGCAAATAAATCCAACGTTTTAATTTTGGTTTCAATCATCTCCATCTTCTCCCCTCTGATAATCAAATCATCCAAACTGCAATCGGCCAATGAAGCTAGTGCAACCAATGTTCGAACCTCAGCTCTGCCAACAGGTATTTTTCCCGTGCACAGGTTCGAAACGGTAGCAGGCCTCAAGCCAACTTGCCGGGCTGCACTTGTTAGATTCGGTACTTTCCTGCGCAATAAGCTGACATTTAATCGTATGTCATCCGTACTTTCCATAAAACCCCCTCCTTTACTTTATATAGTAAATTAAATTACGTTTGAATGCAATATAAATTACTTTACAAATTAATTTTTATTGCTTTGCAGAGTAATTTTTATATGAAAACCAGCTGAGTTTAAGGAAGGGGAGGTAAACCCAAGTCATTAATGTGTTAAAGGGCAGGTAGGTGAATGGAGTGGTGCATCAACATAGGAATTCATCCATTTGAAACCTTCTATAAAAAGCAGAAAGCTTGGAGCCGTATAATTCGGTCTCCAAGCTTTATTTTGTGAGTTTTGCAGCTAAAACAGTACCGGAACATCATTCTTCTTCGGCCCAGGCATTGTAATGCTTCAACTTTTGAAATCTTTTTTTCTTTTTTAAGTATTTTTCGTTAAGAACGAGGACTTTACCATCCTTTGCCGGCTCATATCTTCTGTAAGCAAATTTGTATTTTTCAAAGGCGAAGTGCCCTGGGATGTAAAGTGCCAGGACGATGAAAAATAAAGCGACTGTTTGCTGTATATAATGAAATTCTTGTCCGACGAGATAAATCGTCATAACGGCTTGCGATGTAAAGGCCACCATCATGATGATGATGACATTGCAAACATGGAAAATGAATTCCTGCCTGCCGCCACAAAACATCCGCTCCAATTCAGTCTTGAAAAACAGAGTAACAACTATGGACACACAAATGCAGATTAGAGTAATAAAATAGGCTAGGATTGTCACCTTTTGTACCCCTCCGTTTCCATTCATCACTTACCAGCATTGTATCATAAGTGGGAGCTTTTTCAGGTTCGCTCGCTCGGACGGGATGGTGAGCGGAAACCTCCCGATTTTTCTTTTTTAAAGATATGTTCCAAAGAGTCTCGGTTTTAAGAATTTAGCTTCAGAATATTTAACCAGGATAACCCAACAATCCCCATCTAAAAAATAGGTGGAGATTATTTTTGCTTCGATATTTTGCAAATTACTTTATTTTCCTTACCATCTACTGAACTATCCATTTTTTTAAATAGGGCCTTCACAGTGGACATTCCAGCATCCGTTGTGGATTAGTGTTGAGAAAGAATTCGAATATCCTGTTTGCTATATTCCTCTACAACAGTAGATGGAAGTGAACTATCGGTAACGATCAGGTCAATATCCTTTAGAGGACCAATATTGATGTAAGAGGATGTCTCAAACTTTGTTGAATCCGCTACTACTACTTTGTATTTGGTCTTTGACATTATGGTTTGAATGACACCTACTTCGTGCATTCTGAAATCTGTTAAACCGTGTTCAAGCGACAATCCATTCACCGTAATGAATGCAATATCGCTATTAAAACTAGAAAGGATTTCTTCACATTGTTTCCCATATAACGTATATTCCTCTGGATTAAAAAAACCGCCAGTGAGGATGACATTGAAATTCTTATGGGGTCCAAGAATCGATAAAATACGGATATCATTTGTAATAATCGTTAACCTCTTAAACCTTTCAACAAGTACTTTCGCAATCTCGATTGTCGTTGTCCCGCCGTTTAGAGCAATTGCCTGCCCTTCTTCAATTAATTCAACTGCTAATGAAGCAACTTCCTGCTTTTTTTCGAGATTTTTGACCTCTCTCTCACTAAACAGCTTGTTTAGTACATTATCAGTATTTTGGATTAAAATAGCCCCGCCGTGAACCCGCTTGACGATCCCCTTTTTCTCAAGAACCTCTAAATCCCTGCGTACAGTATCAATGGAGACATCTAATAAAGCAGCAAGTTCAGTAGCTTTTACAGATTTTTGCTGTTTTAAAAAGGATTCAATCATTTGATGTCTTTGCTCTTGTAACATCATACAGCTCTCCCCTATCCCTTTAAATAGTTATATATGTTGAATTAAGAAATTGCTTTTTATCAGACACGTTGATTGGAGTGGAAGGCGCGAAGACTCCTGCGGGAGCAGTGCACAGGTGAGGCCCCGCAGACGCCAAACAGGCGACGAGGAGGCTCACCGCACACCCCGCGGAAAGCGAAGCGCCTCGTGACAGGCAAAAACCGCCTGTCCCTGTGATGAAAACTCTAAGAAGCTTCCCTTTGTGGAACGGAAATCAACAGACACATTTAGAAAATATTAAATTTAATTTATATAGTATAAAAATCTTAACATATATTTCAAAAAAGCAAAATACAGCAAGATTATGTATTTTACAAAGTAAAAATTATCTATATTTTATAGAAAAAGCGTAAATATTACGTAATTAAACTGTAAAACGCATTGTAAAACAGCAAAAAACGGATTAATCTTGCATTATGAAGCAAACGACAAACAAAGAAAGGGTCTAACTGATGGGAAACTACTATAATCCAGTCAAAATAAAAATAGAACCGATAGATGTCATCGGGGATGTACTTAATAGGATCAATCCTCAACTTCGAAATATCGTCCTTTTACATCGAGGAGGTGATTTCCCGGAATCCGAGGCAGGGCGCAGCCTTACTAAAAGCCTTGAGGATTTTGAAGTCAAACTAGTAGAAGTGACCATATCCAATCCTGATGTGGAAGACCTGTTTAATTTTTATAAAAAAATAGAAAACCTCGATTATCAATGCATAGTAGGAATTGGAGGGGGCAGTGTTCTTGACCTTTCGAAATCCCTGGCTGCCTTAAAGGGAATGGAAATCGATACTGCTTCAGCATTACGTTCTGTGATACAACAAAAGCTTTACATAGAAAACCAAAAAATCGTTCCCTGGATTGGCATTCCGACAACTTCGGGGACGGGTTCCGAAGTTACTTGCTGGGCTACAATCTGGGACCGTGCGAACGGAGTGAAACTGTCAGTGGATTGTGAACACGTTTATGCACATACGGCCATCATTGACCCGGCACTAACTGCATCACTACCAAAAGGATTAACTGCTGCAACTGCTTTAGATGCTTTATGTCATGCAACGGAGGCTTACTGGTCAAAAAACTCTAATGAAATTTCAAGAATCTATTCATTAGAGGCAATCAAGCGGATTGTTGCCAATTTTGAAAAGGTATTGAATCAGTCGAACAACTTGGAATCAAGAAGAGATATAGCTTTAGGAAGCTTGTATGCGGGACTGGCCTTTAGCAACACAAGGACAACGGCATGCCATTCCATTTCCTATCCTCTAACTTTGGAACTTGGGATGGTCCATGGGATAGCAGCAAGCATCACGCTTGCTAAAGTATTGGAAATGAATTGGGACTCTATTTTTGAAAAAGAAAAATTGCTTCAAGCATTTGGGGTAAGCAGTCCCAGCGAGGTTCAATCGCTTATCGAGCATTTTCATCAGCTATCAGGGTTCTCCAGCAAACTTAGAGATTACGACGCCAATGAAGAGATAATTGAAAGAATTGCTGCAAATGCCTTCACAAAGGGCCGGATGGATAACAACCCAGTTGCTTTAACGAAGGAAGATGTCAAACAGATTCTATTAACTATTTATTAAGGAAGAGGAGAGAAAAAATGAAGACAAAAACTTTATTGACAATACTCTTGATATTCACTGTATTTTTAACAGCATGCAGTGGAGGTAAAAAAGAAGCTGCAGCAGTGGATGATGTGATCAAAATTGTTTGGTATCCAAATGAATCTGGTCAGGATTTGAAATCATCCCGTGATGAAATTGGCAGACTGATTTCGGAGGCTACAGGCAAAAAAGTCGAACATCAATTAACAACTGACTATGCGGTTGCAATTGAAACGCTGGTAAACAACAATGCGGACCTTGCTTTCATGGGTGCCCAAGGGTATGTCGAAGCAAAAAATAGAAATGATGCAATTCAGACAATCGCTGTAAAATCGGGTGAATCCGGTACATTGGATGACGCCAAATACTATAGCTGGCTGGCGGTAAATGTGGACGAGCAAGATAAGTATAAGGAAAATGGGGAGTTTTCACTTGATAAGATTGCCAATACAAAGTTTTCTTTCGTATCAAACAGCTCAACATCAGGCTTTAAAGTTCCTGCAGCCAGCATTATTGAATATTTTTCACAGCAGAAAAAGTATGCAGATTTAACGGAAGAAGATTTGATGGAAAGCGGACAGTTATTCTCTCAAGTACTATTTGGCAACTCCCATCAAGGCTCTGCAGTCAATTTATTGACGGGTAATGCAGATGTTGCCGCATTCTGTGATACGTGCGTGGAAGATTATGTTGAGATTGCGGAAGGGGAGGAAAATACAGCCGGTGCTGTTTACCGCGTTAAAGATAATGCAGCGGAACCTTTTAATTCCGTAACAGGCAAGGAATTTACACTTATGAGTGCCACCCCAGTCCTGAATGAGCCTTTTGTTGTAAATATGGATGTAATCGGACAAGAGGATTTTGATAAGATCCAAAAACTATTAACTTCCGATGAGGTAGCAAATAATGAAAAAATCTTTGCTCCTGAAGATTCGGAACAGACCGCTCTATTTTCTAAAAGTGATAAAGAACGGCTAGTGGCTGTGGAAGATGAATGGTATGATCCCATCCGCGAAGCTTCAAAAAAATAGACTACTAGGGGGAAGGAGAGAGTGCACAAACGCGCACTCTCCCTGCCAATAAGCTAAAAGGAGTTCATGTGTATGTCATTGTTAAAGGTAGAAGGCCTTGGAAAATCATATACAGCTGACAAAAAGATATTAAAGAATATCAATTTTGACATAAAAGAAGGGGAATTTGTTTCGATCATTGGTCCGTCCGGTGCTGGTAAATCCACGTTGCTGCGCTGTATTAATCGGATGGTTGAATTTAACGAGGGAAAAATCCTTTTTAACCATCATGATGTTGGAAGTTTGAATAAAAAGGAATTGCGTAAATTGCGGACGAATATTGGGATGGTGTTTCAGCATTACAATCTCGTACCTCGGTTGACGGTGGTTGAGAATGTCCTGCATGGCCGATTTGGTTACAAGACAACACTACAAGGGCTGTTGGGCAGATATACAGAAGAGGAAAAAGAACGTGCCTTTTACTTGCTGGAGAAGCTGGGCATTCATGAACATGCCTATAAAAGGTGTGACCAATTAAGCGGCGGGCAGCAGCAGCGTGTTGGCATATGCAGAGCGCTTATTCAGGAACCGAAACTGATACTTTGTGATGAACCGATTGCTTCACTGGATCCGAATTCCTCCAAAGTGATTATGGACCATTTAAAAATGATTAGTACAGAAATGGGCATTACATGTTTAGTGAATTTGCACCAGGTGGAAGTGGCGCAGCATTATTCAGATCGAATTATTGGTTTGAACAAAGGGCAAATCGTTTTTGATGGAAAGGGCCATGAGCTTTGTGAAGAACAAATTCACACCATTTATGGAACCAAAACAAAAGATTTAATAACAGCGTAGGGAGAAGTGACAGTGACTGAACAAACGATGCGAAAAAACAGATGGCAGACAGGAGTCTTTCTTCTCATTATCATCGTTCTTACTTATTTATCATCAGCTATGACATCCTTTAATTTTGCAGAAGGGATGGCGACAATCCCTGCAGCAATCGGCTGGATTTTTTCCAATTTAATCGTGACACAGGAATCCTTCGATAAACTGCCGAAAATCCTGGAGAAACTGGCCGAAACCGTGTTTATGTCTATTGCGGCAACAACGATAGCCGCTGTTGTGTCTCTTTTCTTAGGCATATTCGGATCAAAAACGACAAAAGTGAATAACTTTTTAAGTGTATTTGCCCGGTTTGTTGCTTCGGTATCAAGGAATATTCCAGTTGTCGCATGGTCGTTGATTTTGCTCCTTTCTTTTGGACAAAATTCTGTAACCGGCTTTCTCGCGTTATTTGTTGGGACAGTAGGTTTTTTAACAAGGGCGTTTATAGAATCGATTGATGAAGCCAGCCAAAGTTCTGTTGAAGCATTAACGGCAACAGGGGCAACCTATTTCCAGATTGTCAGCAAGGCTGTTATTCCGCAATGCTTGCCGCAGATGATCAGCTGGGTGCTGTTTATGGTTGAAACGAATATTCGAAATGCCACGTTGGTAGGAATCTTAACAGGTACAGGAATTGGATATACGTTTGATATGTATTATAAGATGCTGAATTATGATGCCGTCGCACTTGTGACATTATGTATTGTCATTACCGTTATTATCGTGGATATCCTTTCAAATTATATACGGAAGGTGATTCTATAATGGAAGCAACCTATATTAGAAGAAGCAAAGACGGCCGAATACATATAAAACCGGGTAACAAGGGTGATCAAGTTATCAGTTGGACATTACTCATCTTGGCCATTTTAACAGTTATTTCCTTCTTTTTCTTTAACTATGCTGGCCTGGAGCTAAGTACAGCTATTACGGAAACAGCCTATAACTTGAAGGTGATGTTTCTCGAGCCGGCAATGAATCATTTTGATTTAAGAGAAGCTATGTATCAAGTCGGGATTACACTTGGTTTAGCGTTCCTGTCTACGGTTATCGGCGCCATTATTGCTTTCTTCCTTTCCTTGATGGCCGCCACGAATTTAGCGCCGGTATGGGTATCGAGAATTGTTCGTGTATTTGTTGCAATTATTCGGGCTGTTCCAACCGTATTATGGGTGTTGATTTTTGCGATTGCCGCCGGGCTGGGAAGTGAAGCAGCTGTTCTTGGGATGCTCTTCCATTCTGTCGCTTATTTGGTTAAGGCATTTTCAGAGGCATTTGAAGAAGTCGATAAAGGAATCTTTGAAGCTTTGAAATCAACGGGTGCGAACTGGTGGCATATTATCAGAAGCGGTGTTGTACCATCTACTTTTACTTATTTATTGTCATGGGTTTTCTTGCGATTTGAAATCAACTTCGGGGTCGCTGTCGCAATGGGTGCAGCAGCCGGGGCAGGCGGAATTGGATTTGACCTGTTTATGGCTTCCGGATTTTATTTCGATCTCCGCGAGGTTGGCTTTATTACATACGTTATTTTGATTATCGCCATTCTGTTGGAGGTTATTTCAACTCGTTTGAAAAAACGTTACTTCCCGGCCAGTTCCAACTAAAGATGAAGGAGAATTGAGTGAACTATGAATTCCTACAAACTTTTAACACCCGGGCCACTTACGACAACAGGCAGTGTGAAAGAGGAAATGCTGTTCGATCGTTGTACGTGGGACAATGATTATAAAATTATTACGCAAAAAATTAGAGCCAAGCTTCTTGAATTGGCAGGAGCCGGCAAGGAAGAGTATACAACTGTACTCATGCCAGGAAGTGGCACGTTTGCTGTTGAAGCTGTGATGAATACGGCTATATCGGATCAAGATAAGGTTTTAATCCTAACGAACGGTGCCTATGGTGAGAGAATTGTTAAAATGGCCCAGTATATTGGACTGGCATTTCGCGAATATAGTGTGGCTTACAATGAAGTTCCAGACGAAGAAGAAATTCGGATGATTTTAAAAGAAGA
This sequence comes from Bacillus sp. FJAT-18017, assembly GCF_001278805.1. GTDB lineage: Bacteria > Bacillota > Bacilli > Bacillales > Cytobacillaceae > Bacillus_D. The sequence continues at coordinate 1,193,255 of NZ_CP012602.1, forward strand.
TCCTGACATTACGCATGTGGTTATGGTTCATTGTGAAACAACAACAGGCATACTGAATCCAATTGAAATGATTTCAAAACTATCGAAGGAATTTGGGAAGACGTTAATCATTGATGCGATGAGCAGTTTTGGCGGGATGGGGATCAGTGTTCCTGATTTGGGAATTGATTATTTAATCAGCAGTGCCAATAAATGCATTCAAGGTGTGCCAGGGTTTGGATTTGTCATAGCAAAGATTGATAAATTAATAGCCTGTGAAGGAAATTCCAGGAGTCTGTCATTGGACTTATATGATCAATGGAAGGAAATGAATAAGGACGGGAAATGGCGTTACACTTCTCCGACTCATGCAGTGGCGGCTTTTGCTAAAGCCCTTGATGAATTGGATGAAGAAGGCGGCATTCCAGCAAGATTTTCCCGTTATCAGAATAACAATCGAATTTTAAGAGAGAGACTAAAAGAAGCAGGGTTTGAGACTTATTTATCAGAAGAAAAACAATCTCCTATTATTACAGCCTTTCGTTTCCCGAATGAAGACTTTAACTTTGAGCACTTTTATACATATGTCAAGGAGAGAGGTTACGTACTTTATCCAGGGAAATTAACAGATGAACCAACATTCCGAATCGGAAATATCGGGGACATTCATGAAGAAGATATAGAAGAAGTATGCGCTATTATAGAAACTTACATGGGAGTGGTAAAAATATGAACAAAATAGAAGGAGTTATTTTTGATTGGGCCGGGACAACGGTTGACTTTGGCTGCTTTGCACCAGTCAATGTGTTTATCGATATTTTTAAACAGGCAGGAATAGAAGTGACAATGGCAGAGGCAAGAGAACCGATGGGAATGTTGAAAATCGACCATATCCGTGCGATGCTATCCATGCCAAGAATTTCTGCATTATGGCAAGAAAAATACGGAAGAGCCTTTACAGAGCAAGATGTTGAAAAATTGTATGCTGAATTTGAACCGGCACTTCTGTCTTCCTTAAGCGAGTATACAGATCCGCTTCCAGAGGTAGTAGAGACTGTGCAAACATTACGAAGCCAAGGATTGAAAATTGGCTCCACAACAGGGTATACGCAAAGCATGATGGATGTAGTTGTTCCGAATGCCTCGAAAAAAGGCTACAGCCCTGATTTTTATATCACACCTGATGTGACCAATTCATTCGGGAGGCCATATCCATATATGATTCATCGTAATATGGAAGCATTGAAATTATCAGCAGCATGGAAAGTAGTAAAAGTAGGAGATACCATCTCTGACATTAAAGAAGCTGTCAATGCAGGCGTTTGGGCAGTAGGTGTTGTGGTAGGAAGCTCTGAAATGGGATTAAGTTTAGATGAGTTTCAAGCGCTATCCGAAGATGAACAAGAGAAAGCAATCTCCCGAACAGAAGAAACCTTTACGCGAAGTGGAGCGGATTTCACCATCAAATCCATGAGCGAACTGCCAGCACTAATCGAAAAAATCAACCAGCTTATTCAGAAGGAAAAAGACCTTCCGCAACAGATTAGCTAAAACGGTAAAGCAGGGACGGTTCTAGTTTGCCAAAGGGCAGAGTAGAACCTTCCCTTTTTTCAAAACTTTACTTGGGTTCACTTATGATGTTTTACAGTAATATGATGCTTCAAAAGCTTTTCTTTTTAACTAGTGGATATGCTAATTTGCTCCGACGGTTTCAGGATTCCGCTTTTTATAGTCATCATATACATTTAATGCCGCCTGTAAGCTTTCGCCTTTATTCACGTTAAAGCCTTTTCGAATAAGCGTTCCTTCTAATGCTGCAAGAACATGAAGAATATTTTTCTTCCGGGAACTATAGCCCATTGCTCCGATTCTCCAAATCTTGCCGTGGAGCGGTCCGAACGAACTGGCAATTTCAACTTCAAAGTCTTCCAGCATCATGGCACGAACCTCGTCGCCGTTAATTCCTTCAGGGATTTCAATTGCAGTAACAACAGGAAGCTTGTGTTTTTCATCACCAAATATTTGTAAGCCCATTGCTTTAATTCCTGCAACTAGTGCTTCTTCATTTAACTTATGCCGGGCAAACCGGTTTTCAAGTCCTTCTTCCAGAATAATGCGAAGCCCTTCTCTTAAGGCATATTGCATGCTTGTCGCTTCAGTATGATGATTAAGGCGGACAGGGCTCCAATAATCCTGTAGCTGAGCTAAATCAAAATAATTACTTACAATGCGATTGTTGGAAGGCTCGCTGTTAAACGCTCTTAAGCCCAATTCAATACTTTTTCTTTTATTGATAACTTCCTCAATTCGGCTGTTAAAAGTAATCGGGGCTAAGCCAGATGGAACAGATAAACATTTTTGCGTACCGCCAATAACTGCATCAAGCTTGAGTTCATCCACCTTGAGGTCGACTCCGCCTATTGATGCTACAGCATCAACAACCAACAGAACATCTGCATTTCGGCAAGCTTCTCCGATTTCCTTTAACGGCTGCATGGCGCTAGTTGATGTTTCGGCATGAACGATAGCAACAATTTTTGGAGAAACCTCATGAATCTTGTTTATGATATCTTCCGGGTCAAAAACCTCTCCCCACGGAACCTCCATTGTCGTAACATCTGCTCCAAAACGCTGGCAGATTTCGGTTAAAAGATAGCCGAATCGGCCGTATATTGGAATCAAAATCTTATCCCCAGGCTCAATAATGCTGACAAGAACAGCTTCAATACCTGCCCGGGAAGTTCCATCGACCGGGAATGCCCAATGATTTTCTGTTTGAAATACCGCACGAAGCATTTCCATTGTTTCATTCATGATATTCGTAAATGCAGGATCAAATTGTCCTAAAATCGGGGTAGCCATCGCTCTCAATACTCTTGGATCAACTTCTACAGGCCCAGGTGTCATAATTGTTCTAAGTGGGACATTTAAATCTGTATACTTGGTCATATATTCTACCTCCTAATTTGAATAAAATTTACATTAAATGAATAATTATGAAGAATGTTTTATGGTAAAAACTATTTTAAAAAAACAATAATTTATTTTAACAAAATAAAGCATTGGAATCAACGGACAATTCGAAAAACTTAGTTAGAGTATGTTCTTTTTAAAGCGCTTATACACAAAATGTTATGTTGGAAAATAGGAAAAATGATATCCTTAAACATACATTCCAAGGTAAAAAGGATACCCGAAATATACATACTATATTCAAATGTTCTATATATTTCAACCTGATAAAAAAACTCATTTTACTTATAGTGCAATCTTCCAAAATGAATTCGGAAGGCCAACTATTTGTTCAATAAGGATAAGTCGCAATTGGGGCCAGATTAGTATCCGAATCTTTATCACAGATAAGGGTTCTGTAATAGGAGATAAGGGCGGCAGAAAATATATAAGAAGGGAGTGTTAATGAAAGAACGACAGCCCAAGTGAAGCCAAGTCCGCCGCAATCTTTATGGAAAGGTGTAAGAGGTCGTGAAGCAATAAATATAAACAGCCAACTTTGGCAAAAAAGAAACCTACCAGGCATACAGTTTCGGGCCTGGCAAGTTTCTTCTTGAAAAACCTTATATATTAATGATTTGGCCTAACTGCCTTCAACTGAAGAAAGCATTTCACTTGAATCTTTAGTCAATTTTTCAAGCGAATCCACGAACCGTTTAATTCTGGTAACAGCTTCCTGAAGCTGTTCCAAACTTGTCGCGTATGAACAGCGGATATACCCTTCGCCGCTTTCTCCAAAGACACTGCCCGGTACGACGGCGACTTTTTCAGCGAGCAGCAACTTTTCCGCAAATTCCTCCGATGATAGTCCGGTACTTTTAATAGAAGGAAAGACGTAAAACGCTCCGCCAGGGTTGTGGCAATCGAGTCCGATGTTATTAAAGGCTTGAACGAGGTAATTTCTTCGCCTCCGGTAACTTCTTCTCATTGCTTCTACCTGATCATAGTTATTCCGTAATGCCTCAATCGCCCCGTGCTGAAGCATGTGCGGTGCGCACATCGTTGTATATTGAAAGATTTTGATCATGACTTCGGTCAGCCACTTGGGCGCGGCAATCCATCCGAGTCTCCAGCCTGTCATCGCAAATCCTTTAGAAAAACCGTTAAGTAAAATTGTTCGCTCATACATTCCTTCAATGCTTGCAAAACTGGTGTACTCTTCGTCATAGGCTAGTTCTGCATAAATTTCATCAGAAACGACGAGGAGGTCATGTTTTTCAATAACTTGAGCCAGTTCCTGAAGCTCTTGTTTCGTAAGACAAGCCCCGGTTGGATTGTTCGGTGAGCAAAGCAGAATTGCTTTTGTTTTGTCTGTTATCGCCGATTCGAGCAGTTCGGGTGTAAGCTTAAATCCGTTTTCGGGATGAGTTGAGACAGGTACCGGTGTTCCACCCGCCAGTGCAACCAATGGAGAGTACGATACAAAGGCTGGTTCGACGATTAACACTTCATCGCCCTGATTAAGAATCGTACGGAAGGCCAAATCAATTCCCTGGCTCGCTCCGATTGTAACAATGATTTGATTTGCAGGATCGTAATTTACTTGGAATCTATTTTTTAAATAAAAAGAAATTTCCTCTCTTAGCTCAAGGAGTCCGGGATTGGCTGTGTAGGAAGTGTAGCCTTCTTCCAGTGAAGAAATGGCCGCTTCGCGAATGCCCCAGGGTGTGACAAAGTCCGGTTCGCCGACTCCTAATGAGATAACTCCTTTCATCGTGGAAGCAAGGTCGAAAAACCTTCTGATTCCTGATGGTTTTATATCTTTTACAGTTTCGGAAAGATAGTGCTGATACTCATTCATCATGGAGAAACCACCATTCTCCGATCACTTTCCTTGTCCTCGCCGAAAATGACGCCATCATGTTTATATTTTTTCAGCATAAAGTGTGTGGTTGTTGACATGACATTATCAATCGTTGACAGCTTTTCGGAAACGAATTTGGCAATTTCGGTCATCGTTTTTCCTTCAATTGTGATCGACAGGTCGTACGCGCCGGACATCAAGTAGAGGGAAGTGACCTCGGGGAATCGATAAATCCTCTCCGCCACCTCGTTAAATCCAACACCGCGCTTCGGGGTAACCTTAACATCAATCATTGCAACAACTGGTTCCTTGCCTTCAACCTTGGTCCAGTCAATAAGCGCGGGGTAACTCACAATCACCTTTTCATCTTCTAATTTCTTTATTGTTTCTTTCACCTGATCCACACTCTGATTCAACATCTTCGCGATATCAGCAGTCGGGATCCGATGATTCTCTTCTAAAATTGATAAAACCTCTAACTCATTATCGGACAACTTCATTTGAGTTCCTCCTATACATCAAACAACAATATTCATATAATACCACTTTTGAAAAGAGGCTAAAAGAATAAGAATGGAGTTGGCAGAAACTTACGAATATTTAGGTGCCCGTCATCCCCGGTTTTTCTTGTTTCACGGAATGTTGTTCCACATAAAGGAGTCCTATAAACCTGCGAAAAACACTTCTAGAGCATGGTAACGATTGGATAATACTTCTTAATATGATTAATTTTTGAGGATTTGAAAACCTGAAACAAAAAGGCTGCTCCAAAATTGTCGCCATTCACGACCTTTTGGGCAGCCTTGCTTTTTATTAAAATTAATATTTTCATTTCTTCTTCTGTCATTCCTAACCTTTAGCTTTTTCTAGCTTAGAGAACTAACTTTTTCCTTCTCACCCACTGTGTGGCGACCCATTTTTCCCCTGTTATGACAGGCAGTCCACTGTGTAGTGTCAACTCGTTTAAGGCCTGTTCTTCATAAAAATATTCAAAGTAAACGGCCATTCCTTTTTTGGGTGTAACGGAAAAGTTCAGTCGGGGAAAGACTGTTTCGCCGCCTTCTTCGACATCGTTCAAATACATGACGAGGGTGCTGATGCGGTTATTTTCCGCTGCTCTGCTTTTGGATGAAAAATAATCAAAGTGAGCTTTGTATTCTTGCCCAGGAAGATAATGCAGAACTTGAATTTCCTCACCATGTTCAATCGGAATACACATAATCTCTGAAACTCTTTTTTCAATTTTTGCGACCAGTTGGTTTTCCATCTTATCAAAAAACATGCCACTGCTTGTTCGAATCTCATTTTCGAGATGATTCTCACTAATTTTAGAACGCTTCATTCGATCTTTTGCCAATCGAATCAACTCATCACATTCTTCACTATCCAACACATTATCAAGAACCACAACCAAGGGTTCTTCTATTTTTGCCACAATATTTATAACTTTATCTTCTGTATTGATAGTACTTTTTTCGTGATTGAAAATCGTTTGTTCTTTAGCTACGCTCGACATATTTTTCTCACCTCTGTTATTTTCTGGCTATACTAATTATATAACAAATGTTTTGAATTTATATAAAATTAGCATAACGTCATACAGATTGCAGAATTCAGCAAGGTGATAATGCCAAAAAGTAGCCTGTAAAAGGAAGGATGTAGTAAACACTTATTGTCCTGAAAATTACGGAATTAGTTCCAAAAATGAAGGGACTTAGGATACGATATAGGTAATAATCGACGGGTTTGTAAAAGTGAGCCTTTAGAATAGGATACTAACACCGAGTCGACACTAAATGATAAAATGGCGGTCCTAGTGTTTTGGGTGGGACGTTTTTCTTCTTGCTTCTGTGAATTTCCTAAGCCTTCCCTTAGGCAAAACTAGAACCGTCCCCATTTGCAAGAAGTTAGGAGGAGAATTGACGTGAATGAAGTGACACCTTCTGTGATATTCGATTTACATACACACCACGACCGCTGTGGCCATGCGCGGGGGAACATTGAGAGCTATATTGAAGCTGCGATTAGAAAAGGAATGACAGCTGTTGGGATTTCGGACCACTCTCCTTATTTTGCCGAAGAAGAGGATCGGCCATTTCCCGGAATCACGATGGCGAAGAGTGAATTTGAGGGTTACGTACGGGAAGTTCTGCAGTTAAAAGAGAAGTATGCCGGGAAAATTGATGTGTTATTGGGAGTAGAATCAGACTTTTTCCCCCAACATGTGGAAATATACCGGGGCTTTTTAGACAAATATCCATTTGATTATATTATCGGCTCCGTCCATTTTGTGGAGGATGTCAGCATTTTTAAAAAGGGCCGCTGGGATGGACTTTCAAAAAGCGAAAAAGTACGTGTAAAGGAAGCCTATTACTCCTTGATTGAACAGTCGGCACAAAGCGGCCTGTTCCAAATTCTTGGCCACATCGATGCCATGAAGGGATTCTATCCTTCTTTCTCTTCAATAGAGACCGATGCCATTGAAAAAACTCTTAAAATCATTGGTGAAAATGATGTTGCCATTGAAATTAACACTTCTGGCAAAACAAAGGACTCAGGTGGCTGGTATCCTTCCGACAAAATATTGGAAGTCGCCAAACATTACGGAGTAGCAGTCACATTTGGCTCTGACGCCCACGATCCCGAAAGAGTGGCCGACGACTTCGAATTCGTCCGGGAACGCCTCAAAGAAATTGGCTTTACCGAGTGGGTTTATTTTAAAGAGAAGAAGAGGGTAGCTGTGCCGCTGTAACCGGGGAGGGCAGTAACGGGATCTGAGCTGGCAACAGGAGACGGCTCAAGTTTGGCGTCTTTTGTAGGACAAATCTTCTGAAGCTTCGCGTGGTCAGGTTTGACTTCTAGACCTACGACGCCGATTAGTAGGAGACAATTCGTATTCGCCCGGCCATGTCTAAAAGGTGGGCATCAGATTCATAAAGAGTTCATGAAAAAATGCTCTTCGTACACTGTACAAAGGGCATTTATTAACAAACTGGGAGAGAGTTTGTTCATTATAGTATTGGGGGGGCGGCGGGGAGGCCGCCATTTTCTTCTTGGAAAAAGTCGTTGAGAAAAGAAATGGTTATTGTCCGAACAAAGTTCGTAGCCCCAACATTAACTCCGTGTAATGCTGAAACCAGAGAGTGTATTGCTCGAACAACGCTGTCTGCATTTATAAGTATAGGATTTAAATATTAAGGAAGTTTTAATAGAATATGAATTTTTATGGTAAGAAGATTAATAAATTGAAAATCAGTGTGAGAAAAGTTTCCGAGAGCAATCCCGGATGCTTAGAGGCTGGTCTGGCAACTGGATAGAAGAGGTGCTTAGACGAAAAAGAGTCCGTTGAGAAGAGAGGAGGCGAGTATATCCAATTCTTAACAAGCTTCGCTTCAGAAAAGGCAAAGTGGTTGTTGATAGGGGGGCGTCAATGACAGAAACACGCAGGTCAATCAATCTATCAAGACAACTTTTTCTATATTCAGGACAGATTTTTAGAAATTCAAGACATTTCCCGGATGATTCAGGACATTTCCCAAACGATTCAGGACAGATCTTCAGAAATTCAGGACAAATCCAGTCCAATCACCGCTTTCCGTAAAAAAAGGCAGCTGTAGTTTCCCCGCAGCTGCCCTTCAAGTAGATTCTATTCTTCATCCTCGTCAAAATACTCTTCGTTTTTGACTGTGAATTGATCGATTGTTTCACCGTCTGAGGTGATGGTTGTAAATGTGATTGTGTCCTTATCGACTTTTGCGTGCATCGAGACTGCGATCGGGTCCATGTTGACGTAGTCGAATTTTTCATCAGCGACGGCGTCGTAGTGTTTTTTACCAGTCGTGCCGGCAACAATGTAGACAGTGCCGTTTGAGTCTTCCTGGCCGTCCTTAATTTTCTTTGTCCTGCCATAGGAATGATCGTGGCCGGAGAATACGATATCGATGCCGAGCTCATCGACAACCGGAGGAAGCTTCTGCTTCATGACGGCATTGCCTCCGAACGGATTCGTAAAATATGGCGGCTTGTGGGTGACAAGGATTTTCCATGGTTTGTTGCTATTCTGGACATCCTGCTTGAGCCACTCGAGCTGTTTGTCAAGCACTTCAGCGCTGTCTGTATAACCGAGAACGCTAATGTGCATGTTGTTGTAATCGACTGAATACGTGCCGCCCTTGTCCACGTCAGGCCCGTTTTCCGGGTTGTTGAAAATTGCCTTTGCCAGGCTGCCGTCAGGGTCGCCCATGTATTCATGGTTGCCAAGCGCTGCAACTAGGTCGGTGGAGCGGATCGAGCTAAAGTTGCTCATCAGGCCGAGCGCGTCGTTCCATTGTTTGAACTTGGCCGATTCATCGATCAGGTCACCGACATGGATCATGAATGATAAATCGTTATTACTTTGGTTTACAAGGATTTTGCTAAAATCGCTTAAATCGGAAGGGGATTGCGTATCGCCGAAAACGGAAAACTCGAAATTCTGTTTGCGCTGCTCAGTCGTAAATTCCTCGATTGGTGACCAGTTCTCCCCGTCTCCAACCTGGTAAACATAGGTTGTATCCTGCTGAAGTTTGCTAAGTTTTACCTCGTTAACCCTAACAATCCCGTTCTTTTTAATATCAAGCTCCCCTGAGAAAACCTGGCTGCTTGACGTACCAGTTGCTGTCTCAAATGCATCCTCGCCTTTGCGCTCGTAATCCTGCTTGCGCGCAAACTTGACCATCGCCCCAGCCTCAGTCAGCGGGCTCGACATCCAGGTGAACGATTTCGTCTTATAAGGGTCTCCTGTTGGATTGGAAAGGATGTTTTTGATTTCATTTTCCGCAGCAAGGGCAGGGTATGTCTGTGTGTTCATCTTGAACGAGTACTTGCTGTCCTTAACTGCATATAAAGCAACTTTTTTGACTTCATCTGTAATTGGGCCAGAAATCAGACGGCCATTTTCATCCGTTATGCCGAGTGAAATCGGCTCGCTGCTGCCTTCAATCTCGGCAAAAATTTCCGCGCCAGCAGCTGGCTGGTTTTTTGTATCTTTCACTGTCATGGCGGTTGGCGCGCCGATTAAAATAGGGTCAGCTGTAATCGTAAAGGCGCCAATTACTTCCTTGCTTACCGGAGCCATTGAAAATGTCGGAACAAAGCTGCTACCGGGGTCATTCCGGAAATTCAGCATTGCTTCTGATATCTCATAGGTCAGCTTGCTGCCTTCTTTTGTGGCGGCAGGTATGCGGACCCCAATGGTAGCGGCATCAACGGAAGCCGATGCACCATTGTTAATGAGATTTAATGTAAGGGTTCCGGTTTCTCTGTCATAATCATACGAACTTTCATTGAACCCATTTCCGAACTGGACTGCCTCCACAGGGAAGTTTTTATCAACCTTCAGCTTGATGGTTGAACCTGATAGACTCTCAGGATTTGTTGCCTTAACAGTCAGGTTGAACAGATCACCGAGTAGCGGCTGCTCCTGTTGATTGACAACTTCCATTTTTGCAGCCCCGGTGTTGACGGTAAAATAAACCGTCTTGATGGCCTGGTTGCCGAATTTGTCCGGCACCATCAAGGTGATTTTATGGGTTCCGTCTGCCCATTTCAGGCCGCTGAGAGAAACGGAGCCATCCATATCATACGAGTAATGACCTTCTGAGTTCTTGTAATTTACTCCATCAACATAGATGCTGATTTTCTCCCAGTCGATCCCAGTTTTGAACGGATCATCTTCAAATTCGCTGACATTCGCCTTGATACCTACTGTGTTTGTGTCAAAATTTTTCCCGTCAACATTGATGGATTCAATGACTGGAGGATTTAAATCATCCATCTTTTCACCGTACACGGCACGGATGTTGTCAATGTAGACTGTCCCCTTTGACATCGGGCCTGTGATGCCGGACTTGGTCGACATCATTCTGAATGTTTGCGTAGAATGCAATTTGAACGGGCCGGTGAAAGATGCCGGAATTTGGGCTTCGATGTACTTCCAGCCTGTCCAGTCGACACCTGGCTTTTCTTTTGTCAAATCGATTGATTGGTTCTTGCCGTTGCCATCGACTATCATCATCCTTAGCCAGTAGCCTTGGGCTTCAGGAGTTGCATACACCCACATGCCGATGCCGGTCGGGTTGTCACTGATTGGCGTATTGACGCCAGGACCTGCATAGACGCCAAGCGTTGTACCGGTCTGTGCATTCGTAAAATCATAGTCCAATTTTAAACTTTGGTTGCCGAATCTCACTTGGTCCGGATAAGAGGAAAGGGTGAGAATTCCTTTTTCACCGCGGCCGGCAGTGGACGTTCTCCAGCCAGTCATGCCTTTTTCATAATCAAAGATCACCTCAGGCATTTTTCCGACGGAGACCTTCATCTGGGCAGTGAGGCTGGTTCCCTTTAATGTTGCGGTGATTGTACCCGATACATTTTTATCCCCGGTATGAAGGATTCCTGCTTCATCGATTGTCCCCATTCCTTCAGGGATTGAGAATTCGATGTCCTGAAGGTTCCATTCGACAACCCGTTTTTGAAACTTTGCAATAAGGGTGAGATCGACTTCACTGTTTCTGGCGGCTGTCAGTTCAGTGGAACCAAAACTCAGTTCATCCGGCTTGGCAATTTCGATGATACTTTTGCCGACCTGCTGCCCCTGGTGGCTTAAGAGAATCTCGAATTGGCCGGCCTTTCCGTTTGAGAGGAACGTTCCGGTTTCATCGATTGTGCCGAAGGACGGGTCGGATATTGACCAGCTTAAACCAGATTGCGGAAGGGGAGCGGACGCCATCGATTTGTCCCTACCTTTTGCAGAAAACTGGATGGTCGACCCCGTTGTAAAGGACTTATCATAAGGCTCGACATGTGCCGACGCGAAAATATGGTCGGACGGTTCTTTTGTAACAACGAGCCAGGTGTTGGCTACACTTCGTTCGTTGCGGTCTGACGGTTTATTATCGAGTTCAAGAGTATCTCCGCCAAGTGTGCGGGTTGTGAATGTCGACGAACCGCCCCCATCCAGATTCAGGGCACTTACCGCACCAAGGTCAATCATCAATTGTGCCAAATCGGGCATCGAAATACCTGCTGAATACGGTTCCTGTCTACCGTCAATCACGGCGAAAAAGACATCGCCATCCTGTTTGATACCGACTGCCGTCCGGGGTTCCTTATCTTGTCCCGTTTGCGGAGTCTGATAAACTTTACTGTCCTTTACAAGGATGGCATTCCCGCCAAGAGCTTCCTTGAGCTGGTCCTTCATTGCGGGGTATTGGGCTGCATCGCCAATCACAGCTTCCCCTGACTTGGTAATTCCAAAGAATTTGTGCGATCCGCTATTTGTTCCCTTTACAGCCTGTCCATCTTTATAAACAACGCCATGCGGCTCACCGGTTGCCATATTATAAAAATCGGCATTCACGGCAGCTACTACTTTATGGTTTTCACTATCCGCAGCTTTTGCCTGCTGCCTCACTGGCTGCAGACCGTATGTATTGCTGTCATTCGGTGTTCCTGCCTCGATTGAGACAGTAGGATTTTGGATATCGACATCAACTACAAAACTCTCAATCTTCTTGCCATCTTTTCCTTCAAAACTATAATGCTTTTCCTTAACACCTGGAGCAAGATCTGCTTGGTACTGATTGATCGGTACTGGTGCAATAACAGACTGCAAATCGAACGGGCCGAGCGCAGATGTAAAGCTTGGCGAAATAATACTTCCTGCGAGGGCAAAGGAGAGTGTAACGGGCAGTATTCTTTTTTTCCAATTTGAACGCATGGGTTCCTCCTAATTTAAAAAGAATGATAGCAAAAGACAACAACATCATTGTAGTGTACAGATATTGGGCATATGTTAATTGAATATTAAGAATTCACGAACTTCAATGAGTGGAAAGGCCTAATTATATTTTTAGACTATATACGGACGCTGAAAGAGGAGGAGACGGTGGGGTGGTTGTTACTCCTTTTGGGTAAAGCAGGGGGGACCCACGGACTTGCTTTGCTGCACTTATGGGTTTATTTTGTATGTAAAGAGCTGTGGACATCCTATTTCCTATGCCAGGGCTAGAAACTACTATAAAATGAAACCTAAGAGATATACGCGAAAGGAAGTATCATATGACACAATATATCCCTCCTAAAGGAGAATATGAAGTATTTAAAGATGACAGTCATTACATGGAAAAGCTTAAGGAATGGGGCTTAAGAGGCAAAAATACTTTTTTGTACAAGGACAAGGACCAGCATACTAATGTAACAATAAAGGGTTTCGAGGTATACGGCAAAAACGGTGAGTACAACAGTCTTGTTATTGAATTCGCCGATGGTCAGTTAACGTGTATACATCCTGCTTATCTGAAGGAAATGCAGTCTTCTTCTTTTGTAAAAGAATTAAGCAGCCAACAAACAGAAAACATTGCTGTTGAAAAGGAGAACAAAGCAGAAGCAGAGCCTGGTAAAGATGAAGAACCTTTGCCGGAAAAAGCAGAAGCGGAGAGCCGGAAAGTTGAAAAGTCTGAGCAGGAAAAGGACTCAACACCTGCTGCAAAAAAGGCAACCAAGAAAAAGGAGAAAGCACCGAAAATAACGCTCCCGGAAGATAAAGTTCATTTCACTGGAAAAGTGAAACAGCTGGCTTTAAGCTGGAATCATTTTAATGAAGAAAATGATGAGGTTGTCGTGTTTGAAGATGTTCGGATTGAACAGGAGGAACCGATTGAGATTGGGCTTGCATGGGGTTCCCATAGCAAAACTCTTAAAAAATTGGAACTCGAACCAGGTATGGAATTGGAGTTTGACGGCAAAATCGTTAAAAAGAGCCTGCCAAAAGGCAAGGATGTAGAAGATGAATCTCTATTGCTCGATGTCTCCGTTGGATATAAAATCAATAATCCATCGAAGATTGTAAAGAAATGATTTTTGCTAAATAAAAAAGAGAGTGCAGGAGAAATGGGCCTGCACTTTCGTTTTGCCTGGAGAATAGAACGTTTCAGGAATTGTTAGTGAGGATCATGTTATCTTTTTCTCTTTCTCTTTCTTTCCCTTAAAAACGCCGGGATGTCCAGTTTTTCATTAGTGATTTGAGTATCTGCAAAGGATTGTTTCTGTTTGGCCTCGTACTTCAAAAGAAATTCATCTATACATTGCTCCTTATAATGTTCGATTGCATCTTCGCCTTTAGCAACTATATCTCCTGGAATTGCATGCGTGTTATTCCTGATAATATCCATGATTTTTACTTTCATGTCTAGACGGTCTTTTGGATTCATAGGATTTATCACCTCCCGTTATGGACTAGGTTAGTTTCCTTTTTCCTTGTCTTGTTGGTTTTTATCTTCTTTTTCAGCTGTTTGTATAAGCAAATTAATTAATTTGAAGTAGCTTTCATGTGCCTGGTTTGCACCAAATTTAAATTTATCTATAAAATTCAAGGTGGATCACTCTCCCTTACAATTGTTCAATAATCTTATATGCGGCCTTGCTCCCAAGAACAACTCCAAGGCCGCCTCCGGTTGCGATTCCTGCTGCAAAACCGACTACTCCTCCTACAGGGCCGAGGGCTGCAAACCCTAGGCCTGTCAAGCTTGCTGCACCTGCATAGCTTCCTGTTAGCCCCCCAAGAGCGATGCCTGTTGTTTTGAATATCGGCTTTATTTTATCTGAAAAGCTCTTATCTTGGTTATTCGACATTTTTGAGATTCCTTTCCCGCTCTGCGTTTTCAAGATTGTCCTTTAATTCTTTTAATATAAGGGAGAAGTGTTTAATAAGCTTAACTGCAGAATTCATTGCTTCGATTCTCCTCGCTTCCGTTGTTTAGTATTTTTATAGTAGTTTTCATCTTTCTTCTGATAATAAGCTAGCTCGCAGTCGCTCCAATAGATACGGCCCCGTTTTCCTTCTTTTCTTGCCTTTAGTTTTTCGGGATCCTCAGGTTTATGAAGGACAGCATGCCCCCTGCGCGCTCTGGCTTCTTGATATCTCGTTGGATTTCTTATGAAAAGCCCGCAGCTTTCACATTTTAGCGGGTGTTTAGCCGACTTTTGAAATTCTATCAGTTCAATATAAAGGTCTTCCTCAAATGTTTTTATTTGAGGTTCAACAGTGAAATAGTATATGCCATCAGGCCCAATGATTGGGGAAGAGCTGATTCCATAGCTGATTTGCTGTATATTTTTATTTAATTCTTCGGTAAGACTGCCGAATGGTTTTGGAATAACAATGTGTAAATCTTCCGCATTAATATAATGTTTTTTATAGTTGTTTGGAGGATTAAAATATTCGTGATATGTCTCCCGAAGGCTTGTTATTCTTTCTTGTAAAGTCTCGTTGAATGGATCGCGGCTTAGCTTATCGATTTCATTTTCCAGCATCCTCTGTACAGAGTATGGATACTTCATTGCGGCTTTATAGGCTTTATCTACTTCATCAAGATATTGCCTTACCATTTTTTGTAGGGTCAAAAGCTTCTTTTTTCCTTTTAGTATCAGGCCAACATTTACTTTCGTCTGGTGTTCTGAATCAGTAAAAGGCATCTGTATCCCATCATCAAAGAGTACCCCCTGTTCCGTGTAATAAATTCCTGATGGATTCATGCTGGTGGTCTGATATTTTTCAGCCACGCTGCGGGCAATCATTCTATGAAATGTCTTTTCTCTCTTTTTAAACCAAAGCTCTAAAAAATCCCTTACCTCACTTTCCTCAAATTTTAATTCGCTGAAAGAAATAATAAACCAATCCTTTGGAGCATAGTCCATCTTTCATCACCTCTCTATTGACTATATTACTTTACTTGCAAAAGGTTAGAAATCACGTAAATTGCACGGAATCCTCTTCGGAGTTAAAGTTTTTTCACTTATATACAAAGATAGGTAAAATTCAGTGATAAAAAATTTTTAGGGGGATTTAAATAAGAAAGTACAAAGAAAGTATTTATTGTGGTTTTGTTTTTAGTTTTACGGAGTTTACTTCCAATGCTAACAAAGTTTTCGGGGCTGCATGTAAACTATGAAATTATTAAGGGGGTTTTATAGATTAGGAATTATAGTTTTTATCAAGTCTGGTAGGGAGGGGCTTTTAAGTTCATCCTCAAAATAAATCCATAAAGATACTTTCAAGTAAGAGATGTTCACAAATAGTAATGAAGCGCCCTTTAAATGGGGAACGGTTCTCTTATTGCCAATGGCAGATGAGAACCGTCCCTGGCCTGCTTATACTTGAGCCTGCATTCCTGTTTCAGCGGGAATTCTTTTTTTATAAATGAAGCTGGACAGTGAGACACTGATTTCGTAAAGCGTCAGTAAGGGAACGATGACCAAGATATCGGAAACTAGATCCGGCGGCGTTATTAGAATCGATACGACCACCAAAGCAAAGTAAGAAACCTTTCGTGCTTTCTTGAGCCTTGCCGGATTCAAGATTCCCAACCTTGTTAAAAACATAACGACAAGCGGCATTTCAAAAATGAACCCAAACGGGAGGGTAAGGTTAATCATAAATCCGAAATACTTTTCAGCTGTGAACATTGTTTCAAATTCTCCGGCAGAGAGGCTTGTAAGGAAGCCGAGCACAATTGGAAAAAGAACAAAATATCCAAAACAAAGCCCCACTATAAATAATAAGAATAATCCTGGAATAAACCTAAGCGTTACTTGTTTCTCTTCTTCTTTTAATGCCGGAGAGATAAACTTCCATATTTGATAGGCTGCCAGCGGAATGGTACATGCAATCGCAAACACACATGCTAAGGTCATATATACCCATAAAATATCACTTGGGCCGAGCACTGCCAGCTTTCCGTCATAATCCCTGATTAGCCAGCGATACAAATCAGATACAAACACCATACTTACGATTAAAAATAGGATAAATCCGCACATTGTTATGATGATACGGCGGCGAAGTTCCTCTAAATGTCCAATCAGATGGATATCTTTGTCTTGCATTTCCACAGCATCCCCCTTTTATGTGGCCATAAAATCTAAAAGAAGATGTAAGCGCAACTTGTGGCTTACATCTTCTTGTTTCGGACTCAGCCGTTTTCGCCCGCTTACGAATCGGGCCGCCAAAATTGTGGCCGGCTAACCCGATGGCTAAATCCCTTTTTCTTCAGAAAGTACTTTCTTTTCTTTTGTTTGATCTTCGTCGGCTACGAGCTCGCGGGTAGATTTTTTAAATTCCTTTAATGTTGACCCAACAGCACGCCCTAATTCAGGTAATTTAGATGGGCCGAAAATAATTAACGCAATCACAAGAACGAGAATTAATCCCGGTATTCCGATGTTTTGAAGCAAGGACTACACCTCCAATTTTGTTGTAAATATGTCTTGAGTGCCTTTTTTCAAAAAGCAGATGGTTATGTAAACACCTTGATTATAGTGATAAAACAGGCAAATGTTTATAAAACGGGTGTAAAGAATAGTTAAAGTAGTATTAAAATTGTTAAAGCAGTATGGTGTAAACTTTAGTTTTTTTATGATATTTACTCCATAAGTATAGATTCTTAGAAAAAAAGATCGCAGCTACCTTAACGTTTATCGGCCTTGATGACGTTTGCAAACCTCCTTTACATATCTTAATAATTTTTTACTTAACCCTTACAGGAAAGACACCAATTATTCAAAATTGCAGATTATTCTAAACTTGTTCGAAAATATACCGGTGAAGGAGATACATATTCTATGGATACTAAAGAGACTTCCAAAAATGGCTTGGACAGACGTGCTTTTTTGAAGGCTGGAGGAATGGGCACACTTGCTCTTACGCTCGGATCAACTGGTGTTCTTACACTTGGTTCAAAGGTTTTAGCAGATAAGAATGATAATCCTACAAGCGGCTTCGGTGGTTATGGCCCTCTGGTTCCAGATCCAAATGGAATTCTTGATCTTCCAAAAGGCTTCCACTACAAAATCATTTCCAGAGAAGGCGAAGCGATGACCGATGGAAGCAAAATTCCTGGAGCGTTTGATGGAATGGCAGCTTTTGAAGGACCAAATAATACAACGATTCTTGTTCGTAACCATGAATTAAGTAATAGCGCAGAAAATCCTGTAGTCGGAAAAAATCCATACGATGCGGCGGCCGCAGGCGGAACAACGGCTCTCGTTGTAGGTGCCAATCGTGAGGTTATCAAAGAATATGTAACATCTTCCGGAACAATCCGAAATTGTGCTGGCGGAGCGACGCCATGGGGTACATGGTTGACCTGTGAAGAAACCCGTACCTCAACACATGGTTATGTATTTGAAGTAGATCCAACACAGCCGGAGAACGAATTGTCCAGAACTCCTATTAAGGAAATGGGGCGTTTCTCACACGAAGCATGTGCAATTGATCCATCAACCGGGTATGTATACTTAACTGAAGATGCCAGCCCAAGCTACTTCTACCGTTTCATTCCGAATGAC
The DNA here is from genome assembly GCF_001278805.1 of Bacillus sp. FJAT-18017. Classification (GTDB taxonomy): domain Bacteria; phylum Bacillota; class Bacilli; order Bacillales; family Cytobacillaceae; genus Bacillus_D. The sequence continues at coordinate 1,211,436 of NZ_CP012602.1, forward strand.
ACCAGCCAAACAGTAGGCTCTTTACATAAAGGCGGTAAGCTTTATGCGGCGGCGATTGAAAAAGTAACAGATCCAAAAGCAAGCACGTTTAAAACCGGGCAAACATTCCAAATCGTTTGGAAGGAAGTTGATCCTCACTTATGCCGCGAGGAAGCTAAGGCTCAAAACTGTATCGAATTCTCTAGACTAGAGGGAGCGTTCTTCCAAAGCGGAGTCTTCTGGTTCGATGACACATCAGCCGGCGAGAAAAAGCTTGGACGCGTGTACCGTTATATTCCTCACACAAATACATTGGAATTGTTTTATGAGGGAAATGACGCCAAAGATATGGAATATCCAGATAATATCAGCATGACTCCTTGGGGCGACCTTTGGATTGCGGAAGATGGTTCAGGCCAAGACAGGCTACTCGGAATTACACCAGAAGGAAACGTCTATGTTTTTGCCGCCAACCGCTTAAGTGATTCTGAATTGGCAGGCCCAACCTTCTCGCCAGATGGAAAAACACTTTTCCTCAATATCCAGGACCCAGGCAAAACCTTTGCAATCTGGGGACCGTTCCAACGTAGAAACTCGGCACGCGCAAGGGAAATGTCCTATGCAACTCCTGCGAAACTCGCACCGCAAGTTTCAGAAAAAGTGGCTAAAGCAGCCGAAGCACAAGGCATGTCCATCCTCGAAGCAGCTGCATTCGAACGCGCTGGGGTGGATATTGGATAAATAGGTAGGTAAATAGAAATCCGGGGTAGGTGCCTGTCACTCCCCGGTTTTTCTTGTTTCACGGGGTGTTGTTCCACAGAAGAGGCTGTCTGCTATTCTTCTGCAAACCGGGTAGCTAGGTTACTACTATTTTTTATTTTGATACATATCCTTTGATATAGCCTATCTCAAAGGAGGGCCATATGTATCGAACCAAACGTCGTCCTGCAATGTTTCTAACTATTGGCGTGGTTTTTTTGATGATTGTTATTTGTTTGCTTTTTATTGTATTTTCCCCAGGCCATATGGCTAAACGGGTTGTAAATGAATTTTATTCTTATGAACAGCTTGGAAACTTCGGTGATTCCTGGCAGTTGCTGCATCCTTTTATGAAGGAAAAATGGCCAAAGAGTACCTATATTACCGATAGATCACATGTATTTATGGGGCATTTTGGTTCGGAGACCTTTGAATATTCGATTGAGGGCGGCGAAAAGATTAGCGGATGGAGCATGTCGAAAGACACACCGAAGTTTAAAAAGGTTTATAAGTTTGAGGTTATTCAAGAGTATAAGGGTAAATACGGAGCGTTTGCTTTTGTACAGGATGTTTATGTGGTGAAAAATAATGAAGGGGATTATGAGATTGTTTGGGATTATAATCAATAAGTCATGAATAATTAATCCCACTTGGTCACCTGCCAAAACTTAAGAGATGAACCGGGTGAAATTTTGTGATCCTGCAATAAAGAGGCTAGAGAATCCAATAGAGCCAGTCTCGTAGATTAATCAGGGTTCGGGAGAGTCGGATTAATCCAATAGAGCCGGTCTCATAGATTAATCGGTGTTTGGGGAACGCAGATAAATCCAAGAGAACCTGTCTCATAGCGTTCATAGACCTGAACCTTATAATTATAACCGAATTTTTCAAATGGCCCGGCACTGAGCAGCCGGGTTTCTTTTTTGGAATGTAATAAAACTCCAGGATGAATCAATTAATGAAGGATTACCGCAGTTTTTGTTGAAATTCTTATAAAGGAAGGAATATCCATCAGTTTTACCAGTGGTCCGAAAAAAGCGGGTTGAAGTTAAGCCATAACTGTTAGGTGGGATTCAAATGAAAATATTAAATCTATTCTTTGAAAAACAAAAAAGAGAAAGCAGCAAACCTTTTAAGATTATTAATACACTCATTACTGTTTCTTTTATAATCGCAGCACTTCTGGCATTTAAATTTGGACTTCGCTTTTTTGTGAAATCTGGCTTTTTGCTTGGCGGCATTATGTTCTTAGTTAATGGCATAGAAGGCTATTTAATTAAGGACCAGAGGAAGAAAATAGCTGCTGACTTATGTTTATCGGCTTTATTCTTTCTCAATTACTTTTTTTGATAAAGTTTAATATTAATTTAATGATAGGGATGAGGATATGAAGCAAATTATCGCCCTTGGTGGCGGAGGCTTTTCTATGGAGCCGGAGAACCCTTTACTAGACCAATATATTTTAAAGCAATCACATCAAAGTAAGCCGAAAGTTTGCTTTGTGCCTACAGCCAGCGGTGATGCAGATGGGTATACATCACGGTTCTATCGTTATTTTGGAAACCTCGAATGTGAAACCTCGCATTTATCGTTATTCAATCCGCCAACAAGGGATTTAGAGGGGTTCGTATTGGATAAAGACATTATTTTTGTCGGCGGCGGGAATACGAAGAATTTACTAGTTTTATGGAAGGAATGGGGTCTCGATCATATACTGAAAAAGGCTTGGGAACAAGGTACTATTCTATCTGGAGTCAGTGCAGGTTCCATTTGCTGGTTTGAGGAAGGTGTCACGGATTCTTACGGAGACGGACTCGAACCGTTAGATGCTTTAGGATTTTTACCGGGAAGCAATTGCCCACATTATGATGGTGAATCCAATAGAAGGCCTGCTTATCAATCGTTTATATCAGGAAATATTTTAAAGCCCGGTATCGCGGCCGATGATGGAGTGGCAATTCATTACATTGGCCAGGAAATCCATAAAATCGTGAGCTCAAGGCCTAACGCTAAAGCATATAAGGTTTATATGGACAAAGAAATCCACGAGACTGAACTTGAAACCGAATATCTAGGTTGACCTAGACAACAGATTTCAATGCAAAAGGGAGAACGCTTGTGTACAAAATCTTGCTTATTGAGGATGACCCTCAGCTGTGCGAATTGATGAAGGAAAATCTGGAACGGTATGGCTATGAAGTCCATATTCCGGAACATTTTTCAAAAATAGAAGAAACGTTTAACAGGGTGAATCCCGACCTGGTCCTGCTGGATATTAACCTGCCTTACTACGATGGGTATTATTTGTGCAGGAGCTTTCGCAAGCAGTCCAATGTCCCGATTCTGGTGGTTTCGGCGAGGAGCCATGAGATGGACCAGGTTATGGCCATTGAGCTAGGGGCAGATGATTATATTACCAAGCCTTTTACATTTGAAATTCCGCAATCAAAAGTAAAGGCCTCGATCCGAAGGGTTTACGGAGAATACGCAGCCAAGGACACGAATACCGTATGTGTCGGTTCCCTTTGCATTGATGCCAAGGCACTGACTTTAACCTTTGGCCATAACCAGGTTGAGCTATCGAAAAACGAATACAAATTGCTGAAAAAATTGATAGAGCATTACGATGAGTTCGTGTCGAGGGAAGAGCTGATTGAAGAAGTGTGGGATTCGCTCACCTTTGTGGATGACAACACCCTCACAGTGAATATGACGAGAATCAGACATTTGCTGTCAGATTTGGGGGCCAGTCACGTGGTAAAAAGCAAAAGAGGAGTCGGGTACAAACTTTCCGATTCTTTTTCCATGAGGGATTGATGATGCAAAAAGCGATTTTTATAAATTTCTTGAAAGACAAACTCCCGACCATCACACTTTACCTGGCCTGCGTGGCCGCCATCATTATCTTTTTCCATCTTAGTGAACCTTCCAACACGGAGATTTTCTATCCCGTTTCAATTGCCGTTTTTTTATTGGCCGCATGCCTCGCCATCGACTGGCTCCGCTACTACCCTGCCAACCAGGCGATCGCTCTTATGCTGATGAATCAGGATACGGAACTGCAGCCGCATACGGAAGAACAGAAGGCTTTTCAGAAATTAGTACATAAAATGACAGGTCAATACACCCGGAAAAACAATGAATTGAAGGAACAAAATAAAGAGCGGCTCTATTTTCTATCCCACTGGCTGCACCATTTAAAAACGCCTGTGTCGGTAATCGAGCTTCTTACGAACAAAGGAAATCAAGCTCAGGACGACAATGAAATTTTTGAAAAAATAAGGCATGAGAATAATCGGCTGCACACATCTATCCAGCAAGGTCTTACGATGATCAGGATGGAGGGCTTTGAAAACGATCTTGAGGTGAAGTCGGTCGATTTGCTCCCTTCCTTGCGAAAATTAATAAACGACAGAAAAAAAGAATGTATCTATCATTCTATTTACCCGTCCATCGAATTCGAAGGCGAGAGCGCGATGATTGCGTCAGACCCAAAGTGGAACGAGATTTTACTGGAACAGATTATTTCAAACGCAATCAAGTATTCCTCTCCCAAACTCGGGAGCAAAAAGCTCATCCTGCAAATAGAAAAGACCGGTAAGCATGTCAGCTTAACCGTTAAGGATGAAGGGATTGGTATTCCAGCGTATGATCTTGAGCGTGTTTTCCAGCCTTTTTTTACGGGAGATAACGGAAGAGCCCACTCAAACTCCACCGGAATTGGTTTGTATTTGAGCAAGAAAATTGCCGAAAAGCTTGGTGCTTCCATCAACATTGAGTCTGAACCGTCTAAAGGGACCGCCGTCACAATCCGGTGGTTAGCCGGAACCGATTAGGTGCCTGTCACTCCCCGGTTTTTCTTGTTTCACGAGAGTGTGTTTCACAGCGGGCGTGGAAACCAATAATTTCAATGGGCTGTCTAGATTCCTAATTTCAAGGGATACCTTACAAAAATGTAAGGTATCTCTTAGTGTTTCCGATGGTTGCGTTTCTGAGGTTATCTTAAAATGATGGTAGCCGAACGACGGGAGGAGAAGTATGGTTATTTTAGATGTGAAGGATATTGTAAAAATATACGGGGGCTCAAGCGGGGATGGCTCGACGACTGCATTGGGCGGGGTGAGTTTGTCTGTTAAAGAAGGAGAGTTCATTGCGGTTATGGGTCCCTCGGGGAGCGGAAAAACGACTCTGCTGAATGTGCTAAGCGGAATTGACCAGCCAACTTCGGGGGAGGTGGTCATCTCAGGTCAGGAAATAAGCGAAATGAAAGGAGATGAACTGGCTCTTTTTCGCAGGAAAAAGCTCGGGTATGTGTTTCAGGACTTCAATCTGCTGGATAGCTTAACGGTAAAAGAAAATATCCTTCTCCCGATGGTGCTTGAGAAAAAGACAGCAGCCGAAATGGAAGAGAAGCTCGGCGAACTGGCGAAGCTTTTTGAAATAGAACATATTCTGTCAAAGTATCCATATACGATTTCCGGCGGCCAGCAGCAGCGGACCGCGGTAAGCAGGGCGCTTGTGAATGAACCGGCGATTCTCTTTGCCGACGAGCCAACCGGGAATCTGGATTCCAAATCATCCGCAGTCATCATGGAGTGTTTTGAAAAAATTGTTACCGAACTTTCCACCACGGTACTGCTCGTGACCCATGATGTATTTGCCGCCAGCTACTGCCAGAAGGTTGTTTTTATCAAAGACGGCCTCATTTACTCGACGATTGTAAAAAAAGGGAGCAGGAAGGAGTTCCTGAATCAAATCATGGATAACCTGGCTGTCCTGGGGGGCAAAACCCATGACATTTAATGGAGTCATTTGGAAGATGGCCAAGGCCAACTATAAAAAGTACATTTTCTATTATTTGTGTAACACCTTTGCCGTTATGTTCTTCTTTATGTACTCAACCGTTTATTTCAACGGCCAGGTTGAGAAGGCAAGAAAGCTCGACGGTATCCAGGATGCCCTGTCGGTTCCGGGGGTTGCCCTGATTGTTTTTACCATCTTCTTCATTGCAATGGCTCACACTATTTTTATGAAAAGAAGGAGAAGTGAATTTGGGCTTTTCATGACGTTGGGCATGTCCCAGCGCGATATTTTGAGATTGCTCGTTTTAGAGAATGGGGTTATTGCGGCCTCTTCGATTGCAACCGGTATACTGGCCGGGTCTGTATTCTCGAGACTGTTTTTCATGATATTAATGAACCGTGTCGGGATTGAGGATGTTTCGTTCCATATAAGCGGCAAAATGTTCCTGTACACACTTGGTATGTTTTTGGCTGTTTTTTTACTCGCGGTAGGGAACTCGCTTTTTCTTACGCTAAAAAGCAGTGTGCTGCTAAGCATGAAGAGCAACAGGGTTTCTGAAACGATAAAACTGAGAAGTCCCATCATCGGCTTATTTGGGTTTGTGGTCTTGGTCGGCTCCTTGGTGACCTTGTATGTTACATATAAGAATTCATCCGACGGGTTTTTGCCGTTATGGACAATCGGCGTTTTTGGGGGTCTGTATATTACGCTAAATCAGTTTACCAGCTTCCTGATTGCAGCCGCTAAGAAAATACCGGCATTTTACTATCGGAGGATGCTGTTTTTTACAAGCCTTGATTACAAGTTTAAACAGCTGACATCTATTATCACGCTTGTTTCCATCATGACGATGATTACGATTTTTTACAGTACCTTACTACTTACGTTCTATTTGTCCTCCGAAAAGGATGCGGTAAGCAGCAATCCTTATGATGTGGCCTTTTACCAGAATGAAACAAAAAATAACCTGCCTGAGGAAGAGCTGGATGCCGTGCTTAACCAGCCCGAACATCCGATTGAAGAACATATCGTCATACCAATTCTTTCGCACTTTCAAAAACATCCATATGCCCAGGGATTTGAACCCTTTTCTTTCATGGGGCTGGATGACTTCAACACGTTAACCTCTCGTTCTGCGACACTGAAGGATGATGAGTATCTCCTCTATTTAAATATGGAGCCCCAATATGGGGACGTCGATGTTACTCAATCCCTACAGCTGACCATTGATAATAAAAAGGCAGAGTATGACTTTAAAGAGAAAGTTGTTCAAAAGACCATCAACCCAATGCCAAATGCATATGAATTTATCGTTGTGAGCCAAAACGAATTTGACTTTCTGACTGAATCGTTGAATGCGTATGAATATAATCTCCATTTAATCAATGTGGCTGACTGGAAGGCAACAGCCGCTGCAGTAGAAAATCTGGAAGAGAAATTTGCCGATTACAATCGGAGTACAGCACCGATTGAGGACCAGCGCACACAGTTTACAACCGAAGAGGAGCTGCTCCAGGTCGCCTCCAAGGTAGGTGATTACCACAACAAGAGGAACTCCAACGGCATGATATTTTTCGTGACTACCTTTTTAAGCATCATGTTCTTTTTTGGAACATTCATCCTTCTGTACCTCAACCTTTTCTCAGAAATTGAGGAGGAAAAAGCTAAATACAGAAAGCTCTATAAAATAGGAATGGAATTGAAGGAGGTAAAGAGAAATATCTCGAGGGAACTGATTACAATTTTCTTTGTTCCAACCCTGATTGGAACCGTATTGGCCGCCCTTTACGTGGTCATCTTGTCTACAGATGTTGGCGGAATCATGAATAACTTAGACATGCTGTATCACTTTTTTATGATTTCATTCATTTATCTAGCCATCCAAATTATTTATTATTTCTATTTAAGGAATAAAATGATGAAGTACTTAATTTAAATGCTATATTAAACAACGTTGTTGATTTCCGCTCCAGGCGCTTCGCTTTCCACGGGCGGCCTGGGAGCCTGTCTAGCTGCGGCTCCTAGCTCCTCGAGGTCGCTTCGGTCCCTCAGCTGAAGTCAAAGAGCGACTTCTGCTTCAGGCCCTCCAGCGCTTGTCGGAGCTGAGCAGTCGCCTCGCTTTTCTATCTCCTCGTCGCTTTGCTCCTGTGGGGTCTCACACTGACCTTTTCTCCCGTAGGACGTTGGGTAATCTCCCCAGAAAATGCACCGCAGGAGAAAATGCGCTCTTTGCATTTTCGAACGAGTCTTCGCGCCTTCCGCTCCAATCATCAATGCTAATAAATCAACGATACCCATTAACATAGCTAATTTAAAAATTTGAAGAAAATGCAAACCTCGGTTAGCGGTACTTTGGGAGGCCGCTAGCCGAGGTTATTTTATGAATAGCCAAAAAGCGGAAATCAGCAAGTTTAGTGAGGCAGTTTCGGTATGATTTAACCTCATGAGCCAGGATTTATCGCAGGGGTAGTTATCGGAAGAGTTAGTTTCACTTTCGTACCTAAATGTTTAGTACTCTTAACCTCGATGTTTCCACCCAAGTTCTCAATAATTCTGTATACTACCATCATTCCAAGACCGGTTCCCTCTAACGAATTTGAATAGAAGGGCAAACCTAAATTTTTCAGTTGTTCATCCTCTATCCCTTTCCCGTCATCTTCTATTGTAATTTTGCAGGCAGTATCTGTAACTTCACAATAAATCTCAATCATGCTGCTATTGGCTTCAATGCTATTATTAAAAATATTGACCAGGGCTTGGGTAACCTGCTCAAGGTTACCAGGAATAGTGCATGACGGGATAGTATTCGTTTTTATTTGAGTATTTTTGCTGGAAGCAAGCGGGCTTATTAGGTCAATTGAATTGGAAAGGGCATATTCTAATTTAAATTTACCGCTTTTATCTGTATATGGCTTTGCAAATGTTAAATAATCAGTTACAACCTTATCCACCTTATCAATCTCATCTAGCGCTAGTTGAAGGAAATATTCCTTCTTTTCGTGGAGAAGGTCTGGATCATCCTTCAACAACTGAAGTACTCCCCTGGAAGTTGTTAATGGATTTTTAATCTCATGATTTACAGCCGCTGCCAGCTGACTTAGGACGTCCATTTTTTCTGCCTGGATAATTTTCCTTCTCACTAAATAATTCCTATGAATAATTTCAAACATACAGGATACCAGGATTATTCCAAACGCATTAAATAAAATATAATCAAGCCAAATACCAAGATGGAACAAATCATTTTGAAAGCTGGAACTTGCTATAAGAAATATCAAGGAAAACAGAATATTTACCGCAACTCCCATTACGATTTTTAATTTTGAGGACAAGCGGAAATAGAATGGAGATAAAAATACGGTTAAAACGAAGAGTATGATAAAAATTGATATGGATATGAATACACCTGGACCCCCTTGTATTAACCTTACTATGATTCCTAGAATAGTTAGGATAAAGCCTGTTAAAGGACCGCCATATAAAATGCCGAACCAAAAAGGAATCCGGCGCAAATCATACTGAACCCCTGCAATTTGATAAATAGAAAAGGACATACATATTATCATTATTATACTTGAAACAAGTAAAATTGAGCGTTTATGGGCGTATCTGCTATTTGGATTACTTTCCCTCCAAATTTGATGAATGATAATGCCTAAAAGAATGACTAACAGATTGATTAAGAGATTTACCGTCACATTTACCATTACAGCCGGTGCTCCTTATATGCGAATTTCCTTATGTAAAATTAGGGTTGTTCTTTTGAGGAAGAAGGATTCTAATACAAAATTATACTCCTTGTTGTTATGTAAAAGGAAATTTAATTGTAGTGGATTCCTTGTGATTAGTTTTGTCAGGGGAAATTAAAAAAGTGTAAAGGAGATCCCTTTCATATCTCCTTTTACACTTATCTACTGATTACTTGGTCTTGTTGCTTCCTTTGAAATAGTAACTGTCCAAGAGACCACCGTAGTGCTATCTCTGACATTATTATTCTTGATGTTTATGAACATTGACAGAATGTTACTTTCATCATCATTAAGGTTATTGAGTGCATTGTAAATGGTTATCGGGTTTGAATATGGTTCATTTGGGCATTCGATTAATCCATCAGTGGTAAGGAAAAGACAATTTTCTCCTTGTCTTAATTCCCTTATCCCAACAGAGTAACAAGGAACCTCTTGGTCAAAAGTATTGACTTGTCCTATCCATTCATAAAATTGTCTTTGATTTAACTGATACTGACCTAATGCAGCTAATTCTTGATGAAATAAATAAAGAATACAGTCACCGACCGAAAACCACCACACATACTTATCTTTCCTTGCCACAATTAAACAAGCAGTTTCTCCTGTCACTTTTCGGCAAAGGGATAAGAACTCTTCACATTGAAACACATTTAATATTTCATCTTCCAATTTTTTAAAAGTTTCATGGTTTGTCTGTAAGGATAATAGAATTTTAATCTTGGGCTTTTTAAGAGCGAATTGGTCTAAAATTAGTTTTGCACTCTCTGATGTATTATGAGCGTCAAGGAGAATGACGAATTCCCAATCTTCCTTTTCATTCAAGCATACGAAACAACCATCTTCATTCTTATCCTGTCCTGCAAATGAATTACCACCATAACGCCCCACTATAATATGATTGAGCTGAAGAACATTTGGCTGATCAACGAAATTTTCCTGGCTGCCAACCCAACTGAAATCTTCGAAGGAGTTACCCATTTGGAGTATTCTTTAGATACGTTTTAATGCGGTTACAAAGTTTACTAACATCGTTATTGTTGCCCATAGGAGCATCTTCCCAATCGTAAACCGCATTTGGTCCCCAATATTCTTTAGGTGTGTTCGGATAACGTGGAACTAGGTGCATATGAAGGTGGGGAACAGCATCACCCAAAACATAAGAATAGATGTGTTCAGCATTTTCGCTTACGAATAGTGCCTTACTTACTCTTGCGATAATCATCCCAAAAGCCTTTGCTTCTTTCATAGTCATATCCCCAAGTGTTGGAGCATGTCGTTTAAGGTCAATCATAATATGGCCTAAATAATTGGGATGTCCATTTCTATCAATATGGCCAACATATACATATTCGTCTTCATAAATCGTTACTCCTGAAGTTGAGATAGTGCCAGCGTGTTTTTTACAAATAAAGCAATCCGCCAAAGAAATTCACCTCTTTTAAAATATTTCCAATATTATAATATAATGGTAGATACTATGGTATGATTTTTTAACATATTTACCTTTTAATCTAATGCTTTAGGAATTTTGTTGGGGGTGGAAATATGTCGATCATGAAAGTTGAAAAAGAATTTAAGATTGTTGGGATAAAAGGTAGTGGGGAGTTTGTTAACTTCGGAAATGAAGTACCCTTGCTTGCAAAACAGCTACTGAGCCGTTCAAACGAAATTCCAAATCGGACAGAAACCGAAATTGCGTTATATGAACCTAAAAAGGATGGGGAGCATAGAATAGGCCATTATTTAGTGGGATTAATTGTGAGTGAGAAATTAGATGAAGTGCCCTCAGGAATGAATTATTTTGAAACAAAAACAAGTTACATAACTACAAGAGGGAATATCTCTAATCTGGGAAAACTTCATTCGAATTTATTGAACTGGGCAAAAGAACAGGGTTATCAAAGAGATCTTGATTCTTATATTGTCGAGACATATCATCCTATGGGGGATGGAGAAGAAGAAGTACAGATATACTTGCCGATTCTAGATTAAGGTTCAAATCTACAATAGCTAAACAGATTCAAAAAAGACTAAACCAGGGAATTGGTTTAGTCTTTTTGATGTATTTGTGACAAGTACTTGTTTGCCTTCTGGCAGACAGAAACCGAACCTGTTTATCTATTGCAATTCCATCTTCAAGTCGGCGGCTTTTGTCCATCCTTTTAGGCTGATAAGTTTATAGATCGATAGTGAAATAATGATTGGCAGGATAATTCCTACCGCAATATAAATTGCCAGGACAATTGGACCTTGTTCGGCCAGGATGTTAATTGGCGCTATCAAGGAATTCAAACCGAGTCCGGCGAGCGCATAAGGTACTTTAAAATCAAAAATTACAGTAGCAATAGGAGCACAAATCATAGCCGCAATAAATGGCGGGATCGCCAATCGAGGATTTTTCACCAGGTTAGGGAATTGTACCTTTGGTGTAATCAAGGATTGGGCAATGTTGGCACCAACATCGTTTTGTTTATACGACATTGCCGTAAATGCTGCAAACTGTACGGTACAGCCAATCAATGCAGCCGCGCTGGATACAGGGTCAAGCTGAAGTGCAACCGCAATCGCCGCGGAGGATGCTGGTGACATAAGGAAAATGCTCCAAACAAGCGATATGATCATCGGACCAATAATCGGCGACCCTTCAACCGATGCAGCAATTTGCGCACTCAGCCAGTTAATGAAAGGAGTCGTGATCATTGCCAGGAATACTCCAGAGACGCCCCCTACAAATACAGCCGAAAACGGAATTGCCATCATATCGAGCTTTGTTTTTCCCATAACTCTTTTTCCTACCCATGTAGCGATAATTGCGGCCAATACAGCACTGAGCGGCTGCCCGGTCACGAGTGTTACCCCGCCGTCTTCAGTAAGTTGGACGGCTTGGGCACCTATTGTACTCGAAGCCATCACGCTGAAAATTACTAGTGTATTGCCGCCAAGCTGGTAGGCGATTCCCGCGCCAAGTGCCGGAGCGAGCATAAGCTGTGTTGCTTTGCCAATTTGATTGAACCCTTCCCAGCCAGTAAAGGTTCCTAAAGATTCAATGAGCAGGCCGATCCCAAGCGTAACGAGGACTGCATTGGCAAGCCCTTGTGAAGCTTTATACATACGGTCAATCAAATATTTTTTTGTTGATGGTTTCATGATGTTACTGCCTCCTGAGTTTGTTTATCAAATTTTCTGAATTTTACCCTTAAAAGTTGCCGAACGTTATACCTAGTAATAAGAGCTACTATAATTTATTTGATAATTGTTATTATAGTATAACTTTTTAAAAATTGTGTCAATATTTTTTATTTATTCAGAAAGCTTTAAAACGCTTTCATTTATTGTTTTTTTGTTCTTCTGTAACTATAAATGTAAGTTTTGAGCTTGTTGTATATATTTTTGTCGCAAATTGTTCACTATTATAGCGATTGATGAACTGGGGGAGGGGAAACTATAAACTAACTAGACCATGTTTGGGGAGGAATCAGAGATGATTCGTGATTTGGAGAATTCAGAGGTTAGTTCGGTAATTTTTATCCGGGATTATTTACAGTTGTATTTTGAAGGGGATAGAAGATGCGGAACGCTTACCGCCTATTCATTGCCGAAGTCGATTGTATGTGGAAGAGAGTTTGATCATTCTACTCCTGGTTATCGGGATTCATTGTGTTCATTTATCAGTCACCAGGTGAAGCGGTCTGAAATGGAGGAGTGGAAAATCAAGCTCGTTTTTGATAATGATGACAGGCTTGAAATTCCCTTGCACCAGGATCAAGAGTTGGGGCTTGAATCAGCGATGCTGCGAATCGATGATGAAATTCTGATTTGGTAGTCTTGGTTGCTGGGTGGGACAGACGGTACCGTAAAAAGGCCCTTTGTAGCGATATATTATGATTGTTCGAACAGGGGGGAGCCTCTGTTTTTTTGTTTTGTAAGGAGATTCAGCGCGTAGGTATACCTTATGGAAAGTGCTCTGTGATCGTCGGCCCATTTTTCAAAAAAGAAGTTTTAGCATACTTCATATTCACAGTAAGTGTAAATTTATGGTATTATTTTTTCGTAGCCTTATTCTTTAAGAACGAGAGAGGTGAATGTGGATGCATGCTAACTTGGTAAGCCGCAGGCAGTTTAAAAGAGTTACATTTCAGGAGCCAATGAAAACAGTTATGAAATTGGCCACATTGCCGGCCGATTATAAATTGAATAAGGAAGAAAATATTGACATCTACGTGATCGATATAAGCGCTGGTGGCTTAAGGATAGCAAGTAAACGAAATCTGGATATAAATTATTTAACAGTCTATAAAATACCAGTTGAATTGAGTGGTAAAAACGTGATCCTTTATGGAAAAATTGTCCGGAAACGGGCGTTGATTAATGATTTTTATGAATATGGGGTAAGTTTCAGCCACTTTTTCAACCATGAACAAGGGATTGTCGATTGATATGGAACGGGGATAAGGTCCCTGTTCTTTTTTTTAGGCAAATTATTTTAACTTTTTTTAAAAACTGTTCTGTTTTTGTCGTAATTGCAATAAATTGTAGGTTCCCGCTAGTAGTAAAATGAAAGTAGTAGACAAAGGCAAACTTGGTGAAAACCAAGGACGCAAAATCACGGGTCTAAGGTGCTGTAGCACTATGATGGCTGGACTGCCGTACACATGTAAGGGTGTGGGTTTCCATGTTTAAATCCATTATATGTTTTCTTCGTCGCAAGCATAAATACAGTTACTATACGAATCAATGTGTAAGATGCGGAAAGAAACGGCCTCTTTGATTAATCTATAGCGTGTAATAACGATATTTTTTTTGTCTGCAGGAAATGCCAGACGCCATAATACGGAAAGTATAAAGTATATATTCCAAAGTAAAAAAATGCTCTATATGTTTCAGCAAAGGAAAGAGCTGGTTTGCCACCGAAGCTACAAAAGTAACTGTCTATTAATATTGTTTGGAAACCCGCTTGGTATGGCCAAGCGGGTGTTTTTAATGGAAAAAGAAACTATATTTTAGAGTTACGGCAGCCTTATTGGAGGTGCTTTTATGCATAGGAATAACTTTGACGAATCTTCTTTTCCCCAATAAAAAGATAAGAAACCTAAATCTGTTCTATCACAAAAAAGGAGTTGTGAAAACTGGGTGGCCTTAGGTGAACCGCTGCTCTCCGTTGTCAAATATCGACACTTTGAATAGGATTGTACATCCAGGAATAGGAAGTAAGTACCAATATTTGCAAACTTCTAGGCATTTTGTCGATATTATACGAACGAAAAAGAGTGCTTGTCTCTTCTGTTCGTAGTAAAATTTAACTATTCTGATAAATCGATAAAGGCAAACGTAGTGAAAATTACGGGCGCAAAGTCACAGGTCTAAGGTGTTACACTATGATGGCTGGACTGCCGTTTTCCTTAAAGGGGTGGCTAATTTTGTTCAAGTCCTTTATCTGTTTTTTTCGTCGTAACCACAAGTTTAGTTACTACACAGATGAATGTGTAAGATGTGGGAAAAAAAGATCTCTGTAATATGTTAAGCGCTCTGCGCTTTTTTTTGTCGCGAAAAGGAAATGCAAATGTAAGAGAAAGGATTCTATTTATAATGAAATAAAAGTTGGCAACAACTGGACATATGTTGTGAGGAACCTGGAGGTTTTACGGTTATCGTTTAGGTTGAATAGTGCAGAAAATTACCGGGGAGTGACATGCACTAAATATAACTTTCCACATACCTCATTATCCCAAATCAAATAAAAAAGGTGCGTGCATACTTCCCTTAAATGGGCTGGTTGCCGCACCTTTTATTTTCAATAAAGACTTGCATCCAAAGGGAACGGTCCGCTTTAGTAACCTTTAAGCTAGACTCAAACCGGTAAGCAGTAACGGTCCTGCAGCTCTTTAGCTGTGGCTATTTACCTCGGGTTCCATTAGCAACGGTAACCCGTACTTCGTTGGAAGTATAGGTTTTACCATTAAGTTCAGCGCTAATTGTAACGAGTGAAGATCCAGGGCTCAATCCGATTAACTTGCCGCTGTCATCTACTTTCACAACATCGGGATTGCTTACAGACAGAGAATACTGTTTGTTCGGTACTTCCACCTTCGCGCCGTTTACCATGTGGGCGGTTGCGGTTGGCTGGACAGCTTTCCCGGTAACGAGTTTTTGGTCAACGTTTAGCTCGATATGGTCGACTTTTGCCGGGATTTTATACAAATTGGCACCTTTCCCAAAATAGATGCTGCCGTCTTCACTTAGATCCATTAAATCAACTGTGCCTTCAACCAGCTGCTCGGCCTGTAGTGTTTCCGGATTCACGACAGTCAGCTTTCGGTTTAGCGTCGTGTAGAGATTTCCGTCTGGGCCCCACACTAGATAAAATGGCCGCCACTTGGATGAGAGGAAGGTAGTTTCATAGATTTCTTTGCTTTTCACAACCTCGTACGTTTCGGGATCCATTGCAAAAATCGTTCCATCAATGATGCCCCAAAGCAGTCCGTCCGGTCCAAATGACAATTCTCCGATATTCTGGAACGGTGTATCTTCCAAACCTGGAATTTCCGGGGTGAACTCGGCTATCTTTTCACCTTTTTCCACATCGAAAACAAACATTTTTGCTTCCTCGGCAACAGGGTCAATGCCAAGTCCGCCATATATGGATGTTCCGCCATACACTTTGCCGTCCTTATAGGCAAGGCCGAAAACGCTTTGGTTTTCAACGATATTCCGGTACGTTTTGGACTCCACTTCAACTGTGCCGTCTTGGGCTTCTTTTTCTTCCAAAATCGTCAATGCCCCGCCATTCACTCCATAGGTTGGGATAGTCCCAATGAAGAGCTTGTTATCCCCGGTAGTCATAGTGAACGGGCGGTCCTGCTCATCCTCTATATCGAGGTATAATCCCGGATTCGCCTTGCCAGTTTCATTGTAATCAATCGGCAATTTCGGGTCGTATCGGTACATTTTTGCTCCGGTATACGTTCCAAAATACACCTTGCCATTGTACTCATGAATTCCTTCCGCCTGGTGGAAGGAGAAGTTTGTATAGGTATAGTCCTGAAGTTCTTCGTTGTAAATGCTCATTCCCCGCTGGTAGGCGGCGGAATAGACATTTCCATCAATTACAGCGATGGATTGAAGGGTTGCGCCCTGGGCGTCCACATCCGGGAAATGAACAGAGTATGCATTATTTTCCGGGTTGTAGAAAAATGAATCTGTGAATGCGGTCATGCCTGCCAAAACGGTTTCACCGTTACTCAATGTGATCCAGCTGTGTGCCTTGACCGCTGTTGATCCAGGCAGAGACGGGATGTTTTCTACCTTTGTTACCGTGTCGGTCTTTGTGTTATAGGAGAACAAGTCACCCTGGAGCTTGTAGTAAATGAGATCTGGGTTGTAAGGTGACGGTGGTGAAATTTTGCTTTGGAATTTCATTGTCCGGATATGTTGCTCGGTTGCCTCGTCGATTACAATCAAATCAGCACCCGCATGGACAAATAGTTTACCGTTATAGATGGCAACCTCGGAAATCGTTACGTTTTGTCCGGACACAGGAGTCGGAATGTCTTTCTTTTCGCCGGTTTCTCTGTCATAGCGGACTACACCCCCGATTGTTCCAATCCCCACATAGAGATATTTGTCGGTTACGCCAAGCCCGCGGGCATATTTCTGGCCTTCCTTCATTGGCCCCAAATCCCTGAATGTGTTGCTGGCAATGTCATACTCGAACACTTTCGATTCATCATAGGTAGCGCCGTAGATTTTTCCATCCGAGCTGCTTTTTATATCCCAGACAAAGTTATCGGAAGGATTTTTCCCGATTGTTTCCATCCGGTTCTCTTCTGGAAGATAGCGGTACATGACACCGTTCATCGTGCTGGCAAAATAAACATTGTTGTCACTCCCGATGGTCATAGCCCAGATTACATCTGAATGAGGAATTTGTTGTGAGAAAATCCGCTCGCCTGTTTCAGCATTCACAACATAAAATACCGCGGGAGAGCCTGTGACGGCTATGTACTGCAGATTTTCGCCTTTGCTGTTTTGGCCATATGCGGCAATCTGTGACAGCGGGCTTTTTACCGCTTCTCCTAAGTTTACTGTTTCCTCAAATTGATTTTTAACTGAGAAAGTGGGTTCATTTCCGAATGCAGTTGACTGGGGAAGTGCTGTTGAAATAAAAACGACTAATAAAGCAACAATTAGGCTAATCTTTGATTTCAATACGATCCCTCCGATTACTATTTATTTTTTTGAACGCTTTCAAATTACTGTTTTTACCTTTTTCTCGAGAATCTCACTCTTCGGGCCCCCGTTCCGTCTAGTAAATCCTTTCCTATCCTCCTTTACTAGCAGTTCTCATTTTTAATAGATAATATAAATTTGCGGGCTGCCTTAAGATAAGCCCGCAAATTATTAAAATATGCGGTCCAAAGAGGTATTGCATTTTTTTAAAAAAAGCTAGAGAACCGTCCGCTGTAACCTATGGGTTTCCACGGACTCCCTTAGCAACAGTAACTCGTACTTCATTGGTAGTATACGTTTTACCATTAAGTTCTGCGCTAATTGTAACAAGTGAAGTTCCTGGTATCTTTCCGGTTAAGTTCCCTAAGTCATCTGCCATAAGAACATCGGGATTGCTGACAGTGACGGAATACTGATTTTTGGACAATACCACCTTCGCGCCGTTTACCATCTGTGCGGTTACGGTAGTTGGAACAGGTTGCCCAGCAACAAGTTTTTCCCCAAGCTCCAGCTTGATATGGTCAACCTTCACTGGAATTTTAAACAGGTTGGCGCCCACCGCATAATAGATGCTGCCGTCTTCTGCAAGATCCATTAGTTCAACTGTTCCTTCCACCAGCTTCTCGGATTGGAGTGTTTCCGGATCCACTGCTGTCAGCTTTCTGTTTAGCGTCGTATAGAGATTCCCGTCCGGGCCCCACTCAAGATAATATGGCCGCGATTTAGATGAAAGAAATTTGGTTTCATAAATTTCTTTGCTTTTCACCACTTCATAGGTTTCCGGATCCATCGCAAAGATTGTGCCATCAATAATTCCCCAAAGAAGGCCGTCCGGTCCAAACGAGAAACCTCCGATAGTCTGGAACGGCACGTCCTCCAAACCTGGAATTTCCGGAGTGAATTCGGCAATTTTTTCACCTTTTTCCACATCGAAAACGAACATTTTTGCCTCTGTGGCAACAGGATCGACTCCAAGGCCGCCATAAATCGATGTACCGCCATACACCTTGCCGTCCTTATAGGCCAGGCCGAAGACGCTTTGATTCTCGACGATATTACGGTACGTTTTTGACGCCACATCAACCGTGCCGTCTTCAGCAATCTTTTCTTCTAAAATTGTCAAAGCACCACCAAGTTTTCCATAGGTCGGTATCGATCCAATAAAGAGCTTGCCATCCCCGCTTGCCATCGTGAACGGCGCGTCTTGCTCGTCTTCGATATCCAGGTAAAGTCCTGGGTTCGCTTTGCCATTCTCATTGTATTCGATCGGCAATTGCGGGTCGTAACGGTACATTTTCGCACCGGTATAGGTACCAAAATAAACTTTTCCTTTATACTCCTGAATTCCTTGTGACTGGTGGAAGGAGAAGTTTGTATATGTGTAGTCCTGCAGCTCTTCGCTGTAAATACTCATTCCGCGTTGGTAAGCGCCGGAATATACATTTCCATCAATTGCAGCAATAGCATGGAGGGTCGCTCCTTGGGCGTCCACATCAGGGAAATGGACAGAGTATGCATTATTTTCCGGATTGTAGAAAAATGAATCTGTGAATGCAGTCATTCCTGTCAAAACCGTTTCTCCCGTACTCAATGTAACCCAGCTGTGAGCCTTGACCGCTGTCGAACTTGGCAGGGACGGGATGTTTTCTATTTTTGTAACAGTATCGGTTTCCGTGTTGTAGGAAAACAAGTCACCCTGGAGTTTGTAGTAAATTAAATCAGGGTTGTAAGGGGACGGGGGTGAGATTTTGCTTTGAAATTTGATTGTACGAACATGTTCCTCGGATGCCTCATCTATGACAAACAAATCGGCCCCAGCATGAACAAAGAGCTTGCCGTTATAAATGGCAACTTCTGAAACGGTTACGGTTTGTCCCGAAATAGGAATAGGTATTTCTTTCTTTTCGCCAGTTATCCTGTCATAGCGGACCACCCCAGCAGTTGTCCCAATCCCGACATAGAGATACTGGTCCGTTACGCCCAGACCGCGGGCGTATTTCTGGCCGTCTTTCATCGGCCCCAAATCTCTGAAGGTGTTAGTGGTAATGTCATACTCAAACACTTTCGATTCATCAAAAGTGGCGCCATAGATTTTTCCGTCGGAACTGCTTTTTAAATCCCAGACAAAGTTGTCAGAAGGGTTTTTCCCGAGTGTTTCCATCCTGTTCTCTTCCGGCAAATATCGGTACATGACACCGCTAACCGTACTTGCAAAATAAACATTATTGTCGCTGCCGATTGTCATCGCCCAGATGACGTCTGAATTAGGAATCGGCTGTGAGAATAAGCGTTCTCCTGTTTCAGCGTTTACGACATAAAAAACCGCGGGCGTGCCCGTGATTGCTATGTACTGCAAATTCTCGCCTTTGCTGTTTTGGCCATATGCGGCAACCTGTGACAGAGGGCTTTTTACTGCTTCTCCTAAATCCAGCGTATTCTCAAACTGATTTTTAACTGAGAAAGTGGGTTCATTAGCAAATGGACTTGAAAAAGGCAATATTGATGAAAAAAGAACAACTGCGACTAATAAAGCAGTAAACCTACTAATCTTTGATTTCAAGAAAATCCCTCCTATTCTTTAACTTTGTAAAAGCTTACTTAAATTTCTCTATCCTCCTTACTAGTTATTTCTGTTTCACACTACATATTAGAGAGGGTGCTATATAAGCGTCAATGTTGTTTGAATATTTCGACACATTTAAGACGCAAAAAGACGATGAAAATAATAACCGTTATATATAGAATAGGTGGAGAGATTCACCTTTTCAAAATGTAATAAAAGTTAAGAAAACAAAATATGAGAGGTGCCAGTATGAATTCTATACTTAAGAAACTTGAAGGAGGTCTGATTGTTTCTTGTCAGGCTTTGGAAGAAGAACCATTACACGGATCAACTATCATGAGTAAAATGGCGATTGCAGCCCGGGAAGGCGGAGCGGTCGGGATAAGGGCAAACAGTCCGGCTGATATTAAAGCAATAAAACAGGCGGTCGATTTGCCTGTTATCGGTTTATATAAGAAAAACTATCAAGATAGTGAAATTTACATAACGCCAACTATAAAAGAAGTTGGAGAGGTCGTGGCGGCCGGTGCCGATATTGTTGCTTTCGATGCAACCTTCAGGGTTCGACCAGGTGGACAACAGCTCGACGATTTTGTAAAAGAGATTAAGTCCGCATTTCCTTCTACATTATTAATGGCTGATATAGCCACCGTTGAAGAAGGGCTGCATGCAGTCGAGTTAGGCTGTGATGTGATTTCTACAACTCTGGCTGGATATACTCCGGACACTGAGCACATCACGAAATTTGATAGAGATCTTCTTGCAACGTTAGTAGAAAAAGCAGGACGCCCTGTTGTTGCGGAGGGAAGAGTGAATACGCCTGAACTCGCAGCGGAATGCATCCGGGCAGGAGCTTTTGCAGTTGTTGTCGGTTCGGCAATCACCAGGCCGCAAGAGATTACCAAACATTTTGCAAAAGAAATTTCCTTAACAAAAATGAAAGGGTTTACAAAATAATAGGGACATAATGCGGATTTAAGGAGGTGGACGCATTTAGTTAATTTACATAGGCATGAGGTCAATGATACAGGATGTGTACCACAATAAAAATCCAAACGAAAAAAGGGGATGTATATGAAAAAGTTCTTGTTGCTGTTGGTTGCCTTGATGGTCATTGCTGCAGGCTGCAGCTCAAAGGAGAGCACGGGTAAAGGCGGGGATAAAAAGGCGGAAATTGAAGTTATGATGTTTGAAGGCGGATTTGGCTCTGAATGGGTGAAAGAATCAGCCAAAGCCTATATGGAGAAAAACAAGAATGTAAACATTAAGATTACCGCAAGCCCGGACATCCACACTCAGCTGCAAACGAGATTTTTATCCAAAGATGTCCCTGATTTGATGGTTCCGGGACCAAGCTTTGATATCCAGGGTGTTATTAAAGACGGAATGATTGAGCCGATTGATGATGCGCTCGAAGAAAAGGCTTATGACAGTGATGAAAAATGGGTTGATACGTTTGAGCAAGGCCAATTCAACCAAAAGAAGGATGGCAAAACATACGGAATTCCTACCATTTTTTCACCGGGCTATATCTGGTGGTACGACGAAAAGCTTTTTGAGGACAATGGCTGGGAGCTTCCTAAAACTCAAGAAGACCTTTATAAGTTAAAGGCCGAGGCTGATAAAAAGGGAATTGCTGTTTTCTCAGTGCCAGGAAAGCACCCGGGTTATTATTTCTTCGGAATGTACCTGCCGCTTGTTGAACGAATCGGCGGAAAGCAAGCCCTTTTGGATGCGTTTAACCTGAAAGAAGGCGCCTGGAAATCCCCGGCGTTTGTCCAGGCTGCAAAAGAATCAAAACGCATGGTTGATGAAGGTCTATTCCTGAAAGGAACATTCGGCTTGTCCCATACAGAAGCCCAGACATTGTTCTTCCAGCGCAAGTCTCTGTTTGTTATGGCTGGCTCGTGGCTTGAAGGCGAAATGAAGGATGTTATTCCGGCTGACTTTAAGCTTCGCGCATTCAATCAGCCTGCATTCCCTGGCGGCAAAGGCGAGCAGCTTGCTCCTGTATCGACTGGATGGGGCGGTGCCTGGTATATTCCAAGCGGCTCGAAAAACAAGGACGAAACGATTAAGTTCCTAAAGTTCCTTTCCAGCGAAAAAGAAGTAGAGAAAATGGTCTCTTCTAAAGGGCTTGCCAGTGTTGTAAAAAATACAGAAGATGCGATTCAGTCAGAGCCATTAAAGAGCGCACTGAAAGTCCTTCAGGATTCAGGCGGTTCTTATGCGCCTACAGCAATTAACGATAACTATCCTGAACTGGTCGGCAACATGAACAATATTTATCAAAGCCTCATGCTTGGTGAACTGACTCCAGAAAAGTTTACAGAGCAGGCAGAGAAATTCGCAGAACAAATCCGAAAAGATGACAATATAGAAAAAGCAACATACTCCTGGTAATTTCATATTTTTTGCGGAGAGGTCTGAGGGTACTTGGGCCTCTCTGTTTTGAAAGGTTGTGAGTTTTTGAGAAACAGAAGCGAAAGATGGGCAATTGCCGTGTTTTTACTGCCAGCCTCCGCCCTATATCTTTTATTTGTTCTCTATCCATCGTTCAATGCGTTGCTGATGAGTTTATATAACTGGCGCGGGCTTGGAACAAAGACGTTTATCGGGATGGATAATTATCGGCGGATGCTCGAGGATGACATTTTTATCAACACGTTGAAGGTAACAGGAAAATACATATTGATCCAGGTCCCGGTCGTATTGGTGTTATCGGTCGTCATTGCACTGGCGATTTCCTCTTTTTTAAAAACAAGATGGCTTAATCTTTATCGATCAATTACGTTCTTTCCATATATTCTTCCCGGGGTCGCCATAGCGATGCTCTGGTCCACGATTCTTAATCCGGTTAACGGCATGTTCAACGGATTGCTTGATGTGATAGGCTTGGACTCGCTTATGACAGAGTGGCTCGGAAGGACGGAAACGGCTTTCGGCAGTGTTGTTTTCGTAAATGTATGGGGAATGGTCGGGTTTTACAGCATTCTCATTCTCGCGGCAATCCTGAATATTCCGCAGGATATCCTTGAAGCGGCTGAAATTGATGGTGCGACCAAATTTAAAAAGAGCATCTATATTACGATTCCGCTGCTGAAGGACATTTTACAAGTCGTTACTATTTTTACATTGATTAATACAATTAAAATATTTGAAATGCCGCAATTGTTGACGGGCGGAGGGCCGAACCGATCGACCCAGCCAATCTCGCTTTATATTTATGAGCAGGCGTTTTCGAATTTCAATTTTGGTTATGCTTCAGCGCTGGGAGTTATCTTTTTAATTCTTACATTGTTTGCTTCGCTGTTGACGTTGAGGGTTACCAGGAGGGAAAGCTAGATGAGTAAACTTTTTCGAAACATTGGCAGCCATGTGTTCCTGATTCTATTATCACTATTGATCATCATCCCGGTCATTTGGGTTTTTGTGAACTCAGTCAAATCATCTGCTGATATTTTATTAAAACCATTATCCTTTCCGGAAAAAATAACGTTTGAAAATTACCTGAACGCTTGGAATGAAGCTGGATTGGGAATTGGATTTATTAATAGCGTTATTGTTACACTCATAACAGTAACCTTGATCGTCATCATATCCGCGATGGCAGCCTATGTATTGAGCAGGAAAAAATTCCGTTTCCGGATAGCGGTTCAAAATACATTTCTAATGGGATTGATGCTGCCAACGTTTTTGGCGATGGCTCCGTTGTTTTTATTAATGAATGACCTTGGGCTTGTTAATAGCCTCCCCGGCTTGATTTTGGTTTATATTGCCTATTCATTATCGTTTACAATATTTATGTTGATTGCTTTTTTCAATCAAATTCCGGACTCTTTGGAGGAAGCAGCAATCATTGACGGCTGCGGGCCTTTCAAGGTGTTTTGGATGGTCATGTTTCCATTGGCAAAACCAGGCCTTATTTCCGCGGCAATATTTAATTTTGTCGGAATCTGGAATGAATACATCCTGGCGCTGATTTTAATTACCGACGATGAATTGAAGACATTGCCGGTAAAGCTTGCCAACATCATGATGGTCCAGCAATACCATACCGACTGGGGTGCCCTTTATGCCGGGCTTGTATTATCTTTCATTCCGGTAACGCTGTTTTATTTGCTTTTCCAAAGGCGGCTTATTGAAGGGTCTACTGCAGGGGCCGTTAAAGAATAAATGAACGAAGGATGGACGAAGATGTCTACCACTTTAAAAATCAAAAGCTACTATAATAGCTTAACAAAAACCGAGAAAAAGGCAGCCGATTATATAGTAGGCAATCGCAATGATATTATCTATTGTTCGGTAACCGAATTGGCTGATAAAGCCGATGTCGGGGAAACAACGGTTTTGCGTTTGTGCAGAAAAATTGGCTTTACAGGTTTTCAGGATTTTAAACTGGCGCTCGCGCAGGAAACGGTCATGATGACGGCACCGGTAGAAAGCGAGCAGTCGATTATTAGCAAGACAGCAGCAAGGCATTTGAAAATTCTCGAGGAAAGCAGGCAGCTGCTGGATGAAGAACAGGTCGAAAAAGCAGTTCAAATCATGCTTTCCTCAAAAAACAACTTCTTTTTTGGGGTCGGATCATCCGGATTGACCGCCCTGCAAGCAGTCAATGTTTTTACACGAATCGGAATTATATGCGACTCCAAGCAGGATAGCCATTTTCAAGCGATAAGCGCCTCATTGTTAGATGAGGATGACTGTGCAATTGGGATTTCCGTTTCGGGAAGTACAAAAGATACGATCCGCAACCTCGAAATTGCCAAAAAGGCTGGAGCAAAAATCATTTGTATTACCAGCAATCGAAAATCGCCAATTACAAAATTAGCGGATATTGTCCTGTTAACGTCATCAAAGGAAGGCCCACTCGAAGGAAGCTCAATCGTCTCGCAAATCGCTCAATTATCTGTAATTGACATCCTGCATTCAGCGATTATGAACAAAAGAGAAGACATGGCACAAACCGTACGTAAAGTTACTGCAAAAGCTGTATCAGATAAGATGTATTAAGGATGGTGCTTTTTGAATGGGGAGAAATGTTGGAGATTTTTCTTTAGAACAGCTGCGTTCTTATACACCCGAGTTGGTGAATAAACCGGCTGATTTTGATCAATTTTGGGAAGCCGAGAAAGAGCTGGTTAAACGGTCCAGCTTTCGTGTCGATGTTCAGTGGGCTGATTACCCGCTGCCTTCGGTCGAAGTTGCTGACTTAACACTTCACAGCTGGGATGAATCCCCAATAAAGGGAAGTCTAATCCGGCCAAAGGGTGTTGGGGAAGGGCCCGTATTATTATGTTTCCATGGTTATACGGGAAGCAGGGGCTTGCCATCGGAATACTTAAAATATGTCCTTCAAGGGATAACAGTCATTGCATTTGATGTAAGAGGGCAAGGCGAGTCACCGGATTACGCACGCTACCCGAATGGCAGCAGAATCACTGGATGGATGACACTGGGTATTTTTGAAAAAGAAAACTACTATTATACAAACGTTTACCGAGATATCATTGCGCAAATGGAGTGGGTTAAGGATGGCTCTCCTGTAAAGCCGACAGTCTTTGGAATCAATGGCGCTTCCCAGGGCGGAGGACTTGCCCTTGTTGCAGCAGGCCTGGAGGAGAGCGTTGAGTTTGTCGCCTGCGATTGGCCATTTTTGACACATTTTGAACGAGCGCTTGAGATCGCGTTGACTGGCCCATATATGGAAATCATCAACTATTTAAAATTCCATAATCCGGACAACAGCATGAAATCAGCTATTCTGGACACGCTTGGTTATGTCGATGCCTTGCATTTTTGTCCGGGAATTTTTGTACCGGTATTAATCGGAATCGGTCTGGAAGATTCAACTACTCCGCCGTCTTCTGCTTATGCAGCGTTTAACCATATAGCGAGCCAAACCAAAACCATTGTCGCATATCCACAATATGTCCATGAACACAACCCATTCCACGAAGAAAAGAAAGTTGCCTTCATCTACGAGCAGATTTTCGGCAAGTAGGATAAAGGTGGGGCTAATTTTCTTGTACGAACAGTTTCGTGGCCAAGGCTTAATTATAAACATACGTTTATTGGGATATAACCAGAGAGATAACATTTTCTCAAAGATTGAGGATAAGGCAATCCGTGTGATTGTTACAATTTTTACCAAATTGACATATCTGGGTTCTGTTTTGTTCTTTTTATCGAACGTTTTTCCGGTTTATCGGTCTAGTAAATTTTTTATCGGTCCCAAAAATTTTTTATCGGTCCAAAAGAGTTTTTATCGGTCCAAACACAGCCCCTGGCGAACCCCCGCTTCGAATAGGGCTATTTATGGACAACATATGTATCCGGCGGTATGTCTGTTTGTATGTTAGGCGTGGTCCGTTTACCTATGGGAGGGATTAGTTTGCTATTGTTTGAAAACCAATTGAAAGAGTTTGAAAACTATTTGCCTGCTTTAACCAAAAAGGAGGATTTTGATTCTTTTTGGAAGGATAGTCTAAAAGAAGCTGCTGAAATCCCGTTAAATAGTGTTCTGGAGGAAATGGACTATGGGATTAAGCAGATAAGGGCCTATGTTGTTTCCTACCAAGGGTTTGGGGGAAATCCGATACACGGATATTATATTCTTCCCCGGGATCTAAGCGGCCAGGTGCCTTGTGTCATTTGTTATCACGGTTATGGTAGTGACAAAGGGTCTATCTCGAATTATATGAAATGGGTTATCCAGGGGTACGCAGTTCTGGCCATTGATACGAGGGGCCATGGAGCTAGCGGGGATGTTTCAGGCTATACGACAGGGACCAATGGAACATGGGTATTGCATGGTATTTTAGATAAACACGAGTATTATTATCGAAAGGTTTATATAGATAATAAACGTGCAATTGATTTTGTTGTTTCACGGCCGGAAATCGATAAAAACCGTATTTGTACATATGGTGCAAGCATGGGCGGGGGAATAGCGCTAGCGGTAGCAGCTTTAGATCAGCGGCCCAAGCTCGTCATTGCGGATGTACCGAATATGTGCAATATTGAGCTGGCCATTCAGCAAAAACTCGAAGGATCACTCGTTAGCCTTGAAAATTATTTAGCGAAGTATCCAGAAAAGGTACACCACATATTCGACAATCTATCTTACTTTGATAATCTGAACTTCGCCTCTATGATTAAAAGCAAAATTCGGATTTCAGCCGCGCTAAAGGATCCAATTTGTCCTCCGCAAACGATATACGGAGTATACAACCACATTCCAGCAGACAAGAGCATGGTCGTCCACCCGTTTTCAGGGCATAACGCACCAAGTCTAACAGCTCATCTTGATGAAACGCTTTCCTTTGTGAATGAACACCTCTGAGTAAAATTCAAAACCGCTGAATTAATTTTAAAATCGCCGAATTAAATTCAAAACCGCCGAATTAATTTTAAAATCGCCGAATTAATTTCAGCCCACTGAATTAATGGAAGGATGGGGAAGCTCTCGTGCTTCCTTTTTCGTTTTTGGAGGAGCAAACTATTAAGAAAGCTTATTATTTTCTCTAATCCCATTAAGAATTAAAATGGCTCCTAATAAAAAGAAGGTAAGGCCCTTAGAAAAACCTACAATAAAGAATATACTGCCGATTAATAGATAGCTTGAAACCTTTGGGTTGTTATAATGAATCTTTTTCAAGATGAAGACCTCCTGGAATTCTATTATTATCTCCGATAAAAGTTGCCCGCGGTGGACACTAGGATCCTTTAGCAACCCCTTCAGCTTGTTCTAACTAAGGTCTATACTATCATTTTTATTTGGTTTTTTGGTTCTGTTAAACAAGTATGTTGATTTCCGCGAAACAAATGGAATGTCTTAATATTGGCGAAATATAGTGGGTGCTGATTTTTGGATGCGATTGTACATCGGGATTAACTATAATTAATAGTAATAATGAACCACGCAAATTAAATTGGTTTTTGAAGCACAAATAAATTTCCCAACACATAGAAAATATTAAAGACGTTTAATAGACTTGTCTTTTAAACGTGTGAAAACCAAAATTAACTTAATGAAGTTGAACTATCAAAATTTTAACACCTTTTTTGATGGTTCATTTTTTTATGGAAAGGAGGGAGCTTGTATCATTTGAAAGCGTTTACTATTTTGAAAAATTAAAGTGAGGTGGACATATTGAAAAGCAACAAATTAATAATGAAATTGTTTGCTGTAGCTACTGCCATTGCCATCATATTTTCTGCTTCGTTTCATACTCCAGGACTTGCTTCTGCAGAAACCAACAGCGTTCCGGAAGAACTGACCAAAAAGTACTTTGGTGAACCTGAAAAACTGTTAACTCCGCTCAATTCAACCGTAAGTATTTTTAATGGGGCCGTCGGGAAGGAAGATGGCAAAAACGTCATGTTTACGACGACGAGAGGAACCCCAGCCAAGCTGAATGTGGTTGATTTAGATACGAACAAGCTATTAAGAGTAATAGACTTAACGAATTCTGAAAATACTTGGGCTCATGAGGTAACGGTTGATGGCGATTTGTATATCGCTACAAGCGGTGGAGGAGCAAAGCTTTGGAAATACTCCCCTGTTACGAAGCAAGCATCTGTCGTAGCGACTTTTGCTGGGCAATCAGATCCGTTTTCAATTACTTCGGATCCGGATGGAAACGTATATGTCGGAACATACCCAAGCGGGAAAGTATTTCAATATAATCCCGACACGAATAAGGTAACAGATTTCGGCCAGATGAATCCCGAATATACGCAGGAGCATATCCGCTCATTGGCTTATATTGACGGAAATATTTATGCAGGAACTGGCCACAGCAAAATCGTGAAATACACTATCGCCACCGGTGAGAAACAGGATATTGCAGCTTCTTTAGGTGAACCAGGACATGTGTACGATATGGATAAAGTAGACAACCGATACCTGTTTATCCGCTATGAGCTTTCTTCGAACGGATATATCTATGACACTGTGACGGAAGAATGGCTTGATGTTGTCATTCCAAAGGTGAGAGGACTTCATGTAGAGGAAGAATCACTGAATGGAAATGTCTATTATATGGATTTAGGGAGCAATGCACTTAAATATATTAATCTGGAAACGTTAGAGATTCATGATAGCGGTATGAAAT
This sequence comes from Bacillus sp. FJAT-18017, assembly GCF_001278805.1. Classification (GTDB taxonomy): domain Bacteria; phylum Bacillota; class Bacilli; order Bacillales; family Cytobacillaceae; genus Bacillus_D. Next base: position 1,240,637 of record NZ_CP012602.1, read on the forward strand.
ACGGCAGTGGTTTTAGAGGGGTGGATTGGGTTGAATTTGATGATCCAGCTCTTCCTGGAAAGAGTCTGGTAACAGTGAATTTCAGCGGATCCATTTATATTTTTAACATTGAAACAAACAAGGTGATTGAACGGCCATCTGTTGTAAGAGGTACAGCTGCGACAATGGCGAGAGTTGAAACGGGTCCTGATGGTAACTTATACATGAGTGGAGTCCAAACATCGAGAGGAGCTATTTACGATCCAAATGATGGTTCTACAAGATCATTTGCCCTGGGCCAGGGGGATAGTATGGCAACACTTGGCGACAAAGTACTTGTAGGGGTTTATCCTGAAGGGAAAATTGTTGAGTATGATACAACGAAGGAACCATCTGCAGCGAACCCGCGCGATTTGTTTGTATTAGGTGAAAACCAAAACAGAATCATTGATATCCATGCGGCTGATGGTAAAGCGTTCATCGGCAGTGTACCGTTCTATGGAGAACTTGGCGGTGCCCTGACCATTTATGACCCGGCAGTTGAAGGGGAAAAGTACAAAGTTTACCGGAATGTAGTGCAGGATCATAGTATTGTGAGTCTCACTTATAAAGATGGTCTTGTCTACGGATCTACAACGATAAACGGCGGCCTTGGTATTGACCCTGCCGCACAAGAGGCTAAAGTTTTCGTTTGGGACGTTGAAAACGAACAAAAAGTTAAGGAGACGACTGTTGAAATTCCAGGCCTTAACAATCCGCATACCATCGGCGAACTGTCCTTTGGTCCTGACGGATTATTATGGGGCGCGGCAGACAACATGATTTTTGCGTTGAATCCTGAAACATTAGAGGTTGTAAAAAGCAAAAAGATTTATCCGGATGGGGTGCTATTTTATAGCCCTTGGCAGCCAATTGATTTAAAGTGGTCAAACGGAATGCTATTTGCAAATTTTGATGAGAATTTAACGATGATTCATCCTGAAACTTTAGTAAGTAAGCTTGTTACAAATTCGGCCCACCACTTCACCTTTGGCGAGGACGGAAATATTTATTATATTTTAGGTTCCAACCGAACATACTTGAACAAAATTGAGGTTACGAGTTTTGAAGGAATTCGCTCGCTGATTGGCAACTATAAGGATTCCAGTAAGTTAGGCCATCCTCTTGCAGTTCAGCTGACAAATGCGTTAAACCAAACGGAAGATCATTTACTTAAGGGCAATAAAGAACAGGCAATTAAACATTTGGAGAATTTCGTGAAGCATTTAAACAATCCAGATATGGCGCAGTATATTTCCGATACTGCCAAGAACGTGTTTAATACGAAAGCCGAAAAAATGATCAGCATTTTATCATCTGAAGGCGAAATGCCAACGGAAGCTTTGCCTGTCGTAAACCCAAGCTTTGAGGAGCCTGTTGCCAATGGGCAAATACCTGGATGGCGTTCCATGTTTGGAGTTTCAGACAGCACCTATTATGAAATATCGGATGGACAAAGCCTAAGCGGCAGCCACAGCTTGAAAATTGTTGATAAAGTACGAAATGGCTCAGTTGCGCTAATGAGTGATGAAATTCCAATTCAGCCAGGCCAGGAATATACGATGTCGGCAAATGTGTTTGTAGAGGAAGGCGAAGGCAGTATATTGCTCCGTTATTTTGATGAGAACGATCGTCAGGTCTCAGAGCATCCATATCATTTCAAGGTCATGCTGGGACAATGGGAAGAGGTCCAAGCTAAGGGTATTGCTCCTGAAAATGCAAAATATGCGAGAGTAATAGCGTATACGACAAGCTTTCAAATTGGCACGGTTTACTATGATGATATTAGTTTAGAGAAAAAGATGCAGTAGATATTACTTTTAGGCATAGAAAATCCTCCATCTGGTAATTACAGAAGGAGGATTTTCTTTTAGCGGTTTCGAACCGTCGCTTGCCTCTTTTATTGTGTAACTTGCTTCAAGAGTTTCTTATTCCCTTTGTTTAGTATATTTTCATAATCGATGTATTCGTAAATATCATCTGAGATGCTGCTGCTGAAGATGGCTAGTTCATCCAAGGTTAGATCTTCAATGCTTTTCTTATGCTGCTCACAATAGATGATAATTTTTCCGACGATTTCGTGGGCATCCCTAAAGGCAGTCCCTTTCCCCACCAAATAGTCTGCAACCTCAGTAGCGTTCAGGAAGCCTGCTTTAATGGCCGCTCTCATGTTACCTTCCTTGACCTGAAGAGTATCAATCATTTTCGACATAATTTCCAGACAGTCCATTACGGTATCAAGGGCATCGAAAAATTGTTCTTTATCTTCCTGCATATCTTTGTTGTATGTGAGCGGTAAGCCCTTTAGGGTTGTCAATAAGGAGAAAAGTGAGCCGTAGACTCTTCCTGTTTTTCCTCGAATCAATTCCGCAGCATCAGGATTTTTCTTCTGCGGCATAATACTGCTGCCTGTAGAGTACGCATCATCCATCTCAATGAATCGGAATTCCTGGCTGCTCCAGAGAATCAGCTCTTCACTTAATCTGCTTAAGTGCATCATCGTGATGGAAAAATCGGACATCAGTTCCAGCAAATAATCACGGTCGCTGACTCCGTCCAGGAAATTATCAACAGGCTTGGAAAACCCTAAAATTTCAGTAGTAATTTGACGGTCTATGTTATGTGTAGTTCCCGCCAGCGCGCCACATCCCAGTGGGTTTTCATCCAAAATTTCAATCGCGTTGCCGATTCTTTTCTTATCCCGGATAAACATTTGGGCATAAGCGCCAAGGTGATGGCTGAATGTGACAACCTGGGCACGCTGCAAATGAGTATATCCAGGCATGATGACATTATTATCAGCTGCTTTGTTTTTTAAAGAATCGATCAGCTGCTGAAGGGCAGCCATCACTTCCCCGGCCTTTTGTTTGGCATAAAGCCTCATGTCGACAGCTACCTGGTCATTTCTGCTTCTGGCCGTATGCAGCTTTTTGCCTGTGTCGCCGATTCTTTCTGTCAGGTTCATTTCTACGAAAGAGTGAATGTCTTCATAATTGCCTTCTACTTTTAGAACTCCGGACTCTATATCTTTTAAAATAGATTGAAGGCCATCTTTAAGCAGAACGCCTTCTGACTCTGATAGCAATTCACATTTTACAAGCATTTTTACATGAGCAATGCTTCCTGTTATATCTTGATGGTAAAGTCTGTGATCAACAGGAAGAGATGTGTTGAACTCTTCCATAATTTGATCTGCCCGCTTTGTAAAGCGCCCGCCCCATAATTTCATTACATTCCAACTCCTTCACTTAGTCCATGCTTCTTTTTATAAACCTTGGATAGGATGAAAATTGCCAAAATTAGCAAGGCGAAGTTTAAAATTAATGTGAGCGCACTGCCTGTTATCCCTGCAACGATATACCCAATTAAGGCAATCGATGCATTAAGAACTGCATATGGGAATTGTGTTTTCACGTGGTCAATATGATCGGACCCCGCTCCTGTCGACGATAGAATCGTTGTATCGGAAATAGGTGAAGAGTGGTCGCCGAATATTCCTCCTGAAAGGACTGCCCCGATACAAACCAATAAATGTGCATCCAGTGCAATAGCCATCGGAATTGCGATTGGCAGCATGATTGCAAATGTTCCCCATGAAGTTCCAGAAGCGAGGGACATAAGAACTCCTACTAAGAATAAGACGGCTGGAATAATGAATGCAGGGACATTTCCGTCCATTGCCTCAACAATAAATTCAGCAGTACCCATTTCCTTCATAACTTTTCCGAGTGACCAGGCAAGGATGAGTGTAGCAGCAACATAAACCATTTTTTGCATACCGGTTGTATAGATGTTGAAAATATCACCGAATTTTTTTACTTTGTAAACAATCATTAAGACCATAATTGAAATGGCGGCGAATAAATAGGCTGTACTTAAGGCAACCCTGAAATCATTTCCTGGGATTGGCTCAAATGGGAAGCCGTATGAAATTAATAAACTGAACAGGGTAATCAATAATACTAACAGCGGCAGCCAAATTAGAATGGCGTGCTGGTGCTTGATTCCTTCTTCACTATTCTCCGCTCTCCTTAATGGCTTGGATTCCGGCCAGTACAATTCTCCAGTCGTTTGGACCCTTCGCTCAGCTTTTGCCATCGGCCCAAAGTCCAGCTTAGAGAGAGCAATTAACGGAACCATAGCAACAGCGAGAATCGCATAAAATTGAAAAGGTATGACCTGAACTAGAGTCGTAAATTCAGATGTCGTAATATTCAGCGCTTCGTATTCCTTTTGAATGAGACCCATAATGTATACGCCCCAGCCAATAAACGGAACTAATACTGCGACCGGGGAAGAGGTTGAATCAATAATCCAGGCAAGTTTTTCTCTTGAAATTTTCGCCTTATCGAAGATTTTTTCAAAAACTGGACCGACAATAAGCGGTGTGCCCAAGTCGGAGAAGAAGATGATAATTCCGCCGATCCAGGCTGAAATCTGTGCTTTGGCCTTTGTATTAATAAATTTGATGGTATTCGTAGCAAGAGCGGCTCCCCCGCCGGATTTCTCCATAAGCGCTACAAATCCGCCGATAAAGAATAACAATACAATGATTGCTGCATTGTAGCTATCTGCCGCTAGCGGGAAAAAGTAGTTTCCTATTGTCTCAGTTGTTGCTTTAATAGGATTTCCGCCCATCAGAATCAATACTCCTATAAAAGCTCCTGAGAATAAAGATACAATTACATTCTTCGTAATAATTGCAAGCACAACTGCAATAATAGGTGGTATTAAAGATATCCAGCCCATGTGTTCCATAACCATTTCCCCTTTTTGTATATAATGTATAAATATAAAAAAGTAAATTTATTAAATTTACAATAAAATCGATTATATTCGACAAGTAGAGAGATTGCAATACGTTATTTAAATATAATTATAAATATGTTGTATTTTTATTCATTTGCATAGAAGGGGCGGTTCTGCTTGATAGGGGGGGAGAGTGAGGAATGAAGGGGCTATAATTTGGGTTGGATTCAGACATGAGAAGTGACAGACAGTATTCCCTTTTTGGCGTCCGCGTAAAAAACAAGAGTAGTAACTATTTTTTCGATATGCATGAGTGTCTAAAGTTTCCAGTGATTTCGTGATTAAATACATGCTTAAACCCAATTGTCAGCGAACAATTGGGCTTAAGCTAATAATAGTAATCTTTAAAAACTGAACCATTTTAACGCTTTTTAGCTACCTGTTTCTGATCCATTGATACACATCTTAGGATTTTATACATTTACATATTTTAATTGATTAATAAGGTGGCCCTCTATAAGTTTGGTGTCATCTGGGTGGAAAAGATGTGAGCTTTTTGGAAGGTAATAAAGGTCTTTTGGAAATGAAGAGCCTATATTTTCATAGAAGTTGAGGACTGGGAGTACGTTGACATGAAAATCCTTTTCTCCATGCAGGAACGTGACTGGAAGGTCAAGTTTCTTAATTGAATTCTTGAAATTAAAACTGGATAGATCACGAATCAATATCATCTTTTTGTTGTACACAAGCTGAAATCCTTTAACAAATGTGTTATAGACATCTTTTAGTTTATAATCCTTCGACTGAAATAATTCCTTTGACGATTTCAGTAAACCGGGGTGTTTGATTTGTTCATCTGAATAAACCATACTATTAAATCTAGTCAGCCATTTTCTTAAAAGGCTCCATTGTTCATAGCTGTCTAAAAAAGGCGGTTCTCCGACAGATTCCAACTCATTTATTGCTTTTTTGTTTCCCCTTATTCTTGCCTGTTCTTTCGCCCACTTTAAAGCCAATCGATCGTTTTCATTCCAACTAATGATTTGGGAAATGCCCACATAAGCGTGGAACTTTTCAGGATGTTCACTCGCCAAATGCAGTCCGATAACACTGCCCCAAGAATGACCGGCAAGAAAGATTTTATGTTTGTTAAAACGGCTCCTGAGTAAATCGGTCAGTTCAGTTGCATCCGAAACGTATTGCCGAATGGTAAACGAGTCCTCGGACAAGTTGGGATGGTATGATTTCCCTGTCCCTCTTTGATCCCAGAAGACCAAAACAAAGTGTTTCACCAATTCCTTTGTATTGGTTGCAACTGTATAATCTTTCCCTCTAGATGCAATTCCCGGAATCGGCATCGAAGGGCCTCCGTGGAGGAACAAAAGAACAGGATTCTCAGGATTCTCTGCCTGGATTAAGATGGATTGGGACACGCCGCCAAGCGTTACTTCCTCAACTGAATCAATACCGCTTTCTCGTATTACAAAATCCGGTTTTACCGCAAATAACTTCAACACGCCACACCCTGTCTGGAAAATTAACCCTTTTGTATGGATTATATAAGATTGCCTGTAATCAATCAATCGTTTGTTTGAATTCTGAAAACCATCTGAGTTGAATTCATAATCTCCGAATTAATTTTATATGGAGCAGGGGGCAATTCTCGGCTTCTAATTAATAGCTCGGTTGTTATATTAAACCGTTCTGTTTTTCTCCCTTTCTATTGTTTCGACTAAATTTTTCAAGTGTGGAAGTTAAGTAGGTATCAGCTCTTATGATAAAAACAGTTTTAATCTTACTGTATTAATCGGGAAGTGTATGGCATTGTATAAGTCCGCTTTGTTCCATATGGGTGACGGCTGACTTTGGAAGGGATGAAATGCCGAGTCCCATGGCGACACTCGCAGGATTGTTTCGAATGTACCGAATTCCATCACTTTTTGCGGTGTGATGTTTTGATCTTTATACCAAGCTTCAAGCCGTGTTCGATAACCACAGCCTTCGCTAAAGCATAAGAACGGTTCCACTTTCAATTCCTGCAGTGTGAATTTGTTCATATCTGAAATAAAACAAGCTCTTCTTGAAGTACTTCATACGATACAAATCCTTGATCAATTTTCCTGGGAGACGAGGGATATGGAAGCCGAAATGGTTTATATCCAAGAGGGGATGACTCCAGCTGAAGCTGCTGAAAAATGGATAGCTGAAAATCCTGAGCTAGTAGCCAAGTGGACAGACGGTGCTCAGTAAGGTAATGGGGAAGTGTTTCTGCGGTTTTCGTGAGGCGGTGTTTTTTCGATAAATAAAGGCTCGTTCAATTAGGTGTATAAGCGTAAATGTTATTTGACTATTTCGACAAAAATAAGACTCATAAAAAGGTGGAAAAAATATCCGATATCAAATAAAATAATGAGAACATTCCCTTTTTTAAGAATACAATTAAAATTTAGAAAATAATACAATGAGAGGTGCGTGCAACCTTTACTAAAGAAACTCGAAGAAGGCCTGATTGTAAAACTAATAACGGATCTTGTGTATGGAACATGTGGCATCAGAGTCATATATGGATACTTTACTTACAGAAGGAAGCCTATCGTTAATTTTAGCTGATTGGAGCCGAATTCAGCAGACGAATTTATCTGAGCCTAAATTAAAAGAAGAGGAGTAAAAATTTTTATGAAAAAGAAATTAAAATTGTTTTTAACATCTCTTATAGCAATGGGTACGATTCTTGCTGCTTGTTCTAATGAAGAAGGATCAGCACCAGCTGATGATGGGAAAGTTAAAGGTGACATAACAGTTTGGGTGCATCCTTATACAGAGAATGCAAAGGTTGAAGAAGAAATGTGGGGAAAAATGGTCGCGAACTTCAACAAGGAATTTCCTGATGTTGACGTTAAGATTGAAACACTTCCCTGGGCTAACCGGGACCAAAAAATATTAACGGCTTTGGCTGCAAACAATGGACCGGATGTATTCTATGCAATTCCTGACCAAATGCCGCAATATGCAGAAGCAGGAATGCTTTTAGAGCTAAATCCTTACATAAAAGATTCTGATTTAGAAGGATTTGTAGATTCAGCATTGGTTTCAACAACTTGGAAGGATAAATTATATGGCCTTCCAATTTTACAGTCATCCGTTACATTCATCTACAATCAAGACATCATTAAAGCAATTGGAGAGGACCCTAACAAACTTCCTAAAACCTGGGACGAATTTGAAGCTTGGGCTAAAAAAGCGAAAGATGCGGGATTCTATGCTATGAACTATCCTGGCGGCGGTTCCTTGAACTTAACAATTTACCCATGGATTTGGCAAGCTGGCGGAGATGTACTAACTCGGAACGGCGAAATTAAAATCAATAGCGCTGAAAGCGTTGAAGCGTTTGAATTCATTAATAATATGTATAAAAACGGATACATCCCTAAAGATTCAATTACTGCAAACGAGCATACTACGGAGTGGTACGGTGGAGAAATGTTAGCTGTTCTAGGTTCAGGTATCGATGTAACGAGCCTTATAAAGGAAGGTGAATTTGATTTTGTCATTGGACCGCCTTTACAAAATAAAGAGCAACTAACGTATGGTACAACAGGAATGTTTGTTGTTCCTTCTAACAGCGATAATCCAGATGCAGCTGCTGAGTTCCTAAAATCGATAACAAGTACTGACAACCAAAGGATCTTTGGTGAAGTGACACAATATATCCCATCTAGGGAAGATGCGAAAGATATCTTTGCTGATAATCCGCACATGGCTCAATTGGCTTCTTACACCGAATTTGTATTACCTGGTGTTATTCATCCGTCAGGACGTACCATTATGCCTCATATCCAAGCTCAAGTTCAAGCAATGATGGCAGGGGACGTAACTCCTAAGGAAGCAGCTGATGCAGCATCGAAAGCAATTAAAGCCGAACTTGATAAACAGTAAAAAAAGTTTTCCAAATAAAGTGTATTATTCCTGGTGTTTAGGCTCAAACTATCTAAATTTGCAACTAGCATCCCATTTGAGCCTTTCGAATGTTATTAAAACTTTACTTTTTACCATTTACAACTTCTAATGTTTCTGGGTTTCGCGCAAAAATCATGTTATTTGCTGCCCCCCATAATAACCCGTCAGTTGCTAAGTTTACTTAAAAAATACAGTAGATTATGCTTTTAAGCATAGAAGATCCCCCCTTTTTGGCAGATGGTTTCTTGTTGATTCCAAACTACCAAAAAGTGGGGGGATTTTCTTTTTTTCTATTCTGTTTCTTTTTACTCTTGGCCGCTGTAGCTGATCAGGTTGGTGAAGATCCTATACCCCCCAGGTACCTGCCCCTGAATCTGACGGTAGAAGACGAGGTTCGTATATAGGTAGGTTCCTTCACCGTACTTGGCCATGAGGATGCCGCCGTCGAATGGTGCTTCGCCTGGATCTTGCATGCTGACGAATGTTTCGTATTCAGGCGCCCATGCCATTGGGTAGTAAAGTCCGCGTTCTTGAACCCAGCCGGCCCAGTCGCTGTCGCCGATTTTATTCGGGTAGTTGAACAGCGGCGATTCCGGCTTCAAGACATTGACTGCTGCGTTCTCATCGGTGACCCTCCATTTGATGGATGGGTTTCCGATCGTTAATGGATATGGAGCGGTTGTATCCTTATTCCAGCCGTCTCCCGGCTTGTGGTACTGGACAACAAGGTGTCCGCCATTTGCGACATACTCTTTCAGTCGTTCATTGTTTGCCTGCAGGTCAGGACGAGACAGGTAGGCGCGGATGCCGGTTACGATTGTATCGTATTGGCTCAAGTCTGCGGAAGCAAGGTCCGCTTCAGTCAGTTTTGTGATATTAAGGCCGGTGTTGGCAAGGTAATCGGCAACCATGTCAAAGCCGCTGTCGATATAGCCAATCTTCAGGTTCGGGTCAGTCAGCAATTCAAATGCCACGCCGTTCACCTTGGCCCCATACAGATAATAGAAGGTACCGATATGGTCATAGTTGATTTCCTGGACGGTTGCGTCGAATGTTTTGCCGTTTACTTCGGCAGCTGCATCAATCTCGAACTTGCCATCCTCAATATCTGCAGGCGGTATAAGTGTGAATTTAACCTCTTTTTCCTCAAGCTTTTTCGAAAAATCAACTGCTACGCTTGAAGGTGAAACGCCCCAGCCTTCAGGTACAGTCAAGGAAACGTTCGCAGTAGCTGCTCCGCTTCGGAAGTTCTTTACCTTTACAGAAACAGGAACTTCTTTTTGTACATTGGCTGTGTTCACGACAATATCCTCAGGTGACAGTGTCAGGCCGACATCAGGAAGGACTGCGACTGTGCCCTCGAGCTGCTTGATCTGGGTGGTCTTCGCGCCTTTTTCCTCAAAGCTTACCTTTGCCTGGATGGCAGGATCCACATATGCATGGTAGAAATCCGCGTTATCCGGAACGGTTACCTCAAAGGATACTGTTCCTGATTCACCAGCACTAAGCTTAAGGTTAGAAGATTCACCAGACACAGTCCAGCCTTCAGGAACAACCAGCTCGGCCGCTGCATTTTTCAGCGTTTGGCTGCCGTTGTTGGTAAGCGTCACAGTAACCGTTGTTGTTTGGCCTTTTGTAAGGATGTTTTCTTTTGCCACTGCTTCAACGTCAAGGCTGGAAGCGACAAAGCTTGCCTCCTGGAGCTGCTCCGATTTCAAGGAAAGCTTGTGAAGCAGGTCATTTTTCAGTGCTTCATCAATGTTTTTCTCTTCAGTTTTGGCAAGAAGTCTTTCAACATCCTTCAGTGCCTTCTGTGTTTTTGTAAAAACGGCCTCTCTGCTTGGATAAGCATCGATAATTGAATCAAGGTCATTCTGAAGCTTTGTAAACTGGACCTTCAAATCATTTGCGTTCTTTGGAAGAACATTGGCCCATTCCGTAAAGTTGTAAGGAATTCCTGCAAACAGATCGTTGCTGCCGTTTGTATCAACAGCAGTTTGAGTCAGTTTCAGGTGAGCCTGCCTTGGAGCGACCGGAATATCATTGCCCATTCCCTGGCTCTTGTGCATATAGCGGGATGCTTCGCCAAGCTGAGGGTAGGACATTTGGTAAATTGGGTCATACATTCCGATTTCAATTGAAGTTGTTGCTTCGTCCTTTGAAACTGGCAAGTAATACTTTTTAACCTGCCATACATTCAACCCTTCTTTTAGCTGGTTGGGAAAAATTGTTGGGTCGGCAGCATCCTTGAACGCTTTTTCGCTAAGAATGTTGATTAAGCGGTGGTGTCCATGCTGGGTGTCCACGTTCAGGAATGAAGGCATGACGATATCTGGCTGATACGTCCTAATAAAGCGGATGAGTCTTTCGTATGTAACTTCCTCACCCCATTTTTCCAGAGTTTCGTCCGGACTTTTAGAAAAACCGAAGTCGTAAATTTCGTCAGAGGTGGTTTCGCTGAGATGATAGGCTTTAACGCCAGTGATTTTGGCGGCTTCAATCATTTCGCGTGAACGAATGATTCCAAGGCCATTGTCCAGTTCAGGACCAATTTCATTTTGTCCGCCCTCTCCTCGGTTGGCAATCAGGCTTGCTGTTTTGACGCCAAGTCCACGGGAAAGATATGCCAGAAGATCGCTTCGTTCATCATCGGGGTGGGCTCCAGTATTAACAAATGTAACAGTCGTCCCGAGCGGTTTTACTACATTCCAAAGATCAACATCCGGCTCATTCGCCTTGGCAGAGCTGTTCGAAAAAGGAATTAACGTAATAATCAATAGAAGTGAAAGCAGTACACTCAAAAACTTTTTCATCTTTGTAACCCCTTTCATTTTGGTTTGCATTACCCCCATGTTCCTCTCCTTTCGTACGAATTTTATAGATAGTTAGTTAATGAGGTTAACCAACTGCCTATTTTCCCTCACTTAAGAAATAGCATAGGATAGACATGAAAGTAAATATTGCAATATTGGGAAAATTAAAAATAGTAGTTAAGTCCTATTATTCATTTGTCGAATGAATTTTGAATATTAAATATTGTCAGCGGTTACATGGTTGGGTTATATTGGGGTTAATTAGTGAAGTTTACTAACCAATTTAATAAGGCCGTGATTGTATGAACACAAATGGAATGACGATCAAGCTGAACAACAAGAAAATAGTCCTTACTTGCATTAAGGAAAATTCCCCTATTTCGAGGACGGAAATATCAAGCAGGATTTCTATCAGTAAACCGACTGTCTCTCTTCTGGTGGATGAACTGATTAAAGAAAACTGGGTGTTTGAAAAAGGAATTGGCGAGGCTTCCACGCAAGGAGGCAGAAGGCCAATCCAGCTTTATTTTAACGAGAAGGCTCATTATATTATCGGAGCCGATATTGGCGGTACAAAAGTGAAAACGGTCATTTGTGATTTGGGCGGCAAGATCCTTGCCTCGAGCAGCTTCAAGACGCAGTCTTTTTTGGAAAAAGGGCTGTTAAAGCAGATTGGCAAGGAAGTTGACGTGCTGATTCAGAAAAGCGGTATTGATTCTGCGAAAATTCTTGGAATGGGTGCAGGTGTACCAGGTATTACCGAGACCCAGCGGGGAGTCGTAGTCGAAGCGCCGAGCCTCAACTGGGTGCGCTACCCGTTTATTACGGAAGCGAAGGAAATCTTTCCGTTTCCGGTCTACGTCGATAACGATGTAAATGTCGCTGCCCTTGGGGAGCAATGGCTTGGCAATGCTAGAAGTAAGGAGAATGTACTGTTCATTGCGGTGGGCACAGGGATCGGCAGCGGGATCATTATCCACAACAAGCTGTACCGGGGCGGGGCATCGGCCGCCGGGGAGATCGGCTATATGGTCACCGACAAAAATGAAATGAAGAGCGACTTTAAGCCTGTTTTCCACCGATATGGCTACCTTGAAAGCGTCGCCGGTGGAAAAGCCATCGGCACGAAGCTGACAAACGAAATCCTTAAACAGCCCGGCCATCCTCTACATCAGGAAGCAAAGGCGGGAGAGCTGCCCGGCGAAATGGCGTTTAAGCTTGCAAAGACCGGCGACCGGACGGCGCGGACCGTTCTGGCCGATGTGGTTGAGCACTTGGCATATGGCATTATTAACGCTGCAAGTCTATTAAATCCGGAAGTGATTATTTTGGGAGGTGGTGTCTTCAAATCTGCTGAAATGCTAATGCCTGATCTGCGGAAAATTGTGAATCAATATTTACCTAGTCAAGTAGAATTAAAGGTTTCGAAGCTAGGTGACAACGCAGGGGCATTAGGTGCTGTCTCTTTGTTTATGCGGGAATACGAAAGCATCATCAAATTTTAATTTATAGGGGGAATATTTGTGAAAAAGAAAAAGGTTTCCGTACTAACTGCACTGACTATGTCAGCCGCGCTTCTATTGGCAGCATGCGGCGGAGCGGATGAAGGCTCCGGCGGCTCAACAAAAACAGGCGGATCTGGTGAAGGCAAGGAAAAGCTTGAGGACAAAGTCGTTATTTATTCACCACATGGCAAGGACATTCTTTCAAAATTCGAACAGCAATTTGAAGCAGAATACAACGTAGACGTCGAGTGGCTTGATATGGGTTCCCAGGAAATCCTCGACCGGATTCGTTCCGAAAAAAACAATCCACAAGCAGACATTTGGTGGGGCGCACCATCGGTAAACTTTGACCAGGCGAAAGACGAAGGTTTGCTTGATCCGTATGAGCCATCGTATGCAAAGAGTCTTGCTGAAGGCTTCCATGATCCGGAGTGGCACTGGAGCGGCACTAGCCAAACACCTGAAGTCATCATGTTTAACACAAAAGAGCTGAAAAAGGAAGATGCTCCGAAGGATTGGGATGAATTGCTTGACTCGAAATGGAAAGATGAAATCATCATCCGTTACCCACTTGCATCCGGTACGATGAGGACTATCTTCTCGGCAATGATTTACCGTGATTTCAAGGATTCCAAGGACCCTGCAAAAGGCTATGAGTGGTTGAAAAAGCTTGATGCCAACACGAAGGAATATTCCGCAAACCCTGAAATGATGTACAACAAGGTTGCCAAAGGCGAAGGCTCGCTGTCTGTCTGGGCAATGCCGGACGTTGTTATGCTGAAGGAAAACAAGAACTATCCGTTTGATTTCATCATTCCTGAAAGCGGCACACCGGTTTTGACTGAAGGAATTGCAAAGGTGAAGGGAGCTCCGCATCCAAAGGCTGCTGAAGCATTTTATGAGTTCGTGAATACACCTGAAGCTGCGAAGACTTTGGCTGAAGAATTCTACCGGATTCCTACCAGGGATGACGTTGAAGGCCTGCCTGCATGGATTACCGAAACAGAAATCAAGCCAATGGACATCGACTGGAAAGTATTCCAGGAAAACAGCGATACATGGATGAAGTATTGGGATGAAAACATCAAGAGCGGAGAGAAAGAAATTAAGGAATAGGAAGTGTACTCGGTATGGCGTCGATAAAAATAGAGAATGTCCAAAAAGCGTTTGGGAAAGTGATCGCAGTCGATCATTTGAACCTCGAAATCAAAGACGGTGAGTTCTTTACATTTCTCGGCCCAAGCGGCTGCGGCAAAACAACAACCCTCCGGATGATTGCCGGGTTCTATTACCCGACGAAAGGTGTCGTACGGTTCGGTGAAAAAGATATGACGCGTGTACCTCCTGAAAAAAGAAATACGGGCATGGTTTTCCAAAACTATGCCCTTTTTCCTCACATGACGGTTTTCGAAAATGTCGCATACGGCCTCAGGGTCAGGAAGGTCAAGTCCGCGGAACTGAAGTCTAGGGTCCAGGATGTCCTAAAAAAAGTCAGGCTTGATCAATATTCGGACCGTCAAGTCAGCCAGTTAAGTGGAGGGCAGCAGCAGCGCGTCGCCCTTGCGAGGGCATTGGTAATCGAGCCGGAAATCCTGCTCCTTGATGAGCCGCTTAGCAACCTGGACGCCAAGCTGCGCGACGAGATGCGAAGCGAGATTTTACGGCTGCAAAAGGAATATAAAATTACGACCATTTACGTAACGCATGATCAGGCGGAAGCCTTGTCGATGAGCGACCGGATCGCTGTGTTCAACTTCGGCGTTTGCCACCAGGTCGGCACACCGTCTGAGATTTACAATGAGCCAGTCAATGACTTCGTCGCCGGGTTCATCGGCGAGATTAATCTCTTGCCAGTGGCGGTTGAGAAGGTTGAAAGTGATTTTGTAACGGTTGCGGTGCCGAACGGTGATGGCTCGTCATCGAAAACAATCGTCGTACATAATGATCCATTTAATTATAATCCTGCTCATCAAGGACAGCTGGCATTGTCGGTCCGGCCGGAGTCCATCAAGATTTCGGAGGGAATCGCCGAGGGACCAAATGTGTTCAAGGGCAAGGTCGAGGAGGTTGCTTTCTTCGGCTCGCTCGTGAATGCAAAGGTCAATATCGATGGAATCGTCCTCGAAGTGAATGCATTGAACAATGTGAAAACCAATTTGAAAGTCGGCGCCGAGGTTTGGGTGACGCTGCCTGAGGACCAGATTCGAATCATACCAATCATAAGTGGTGAGCCTTCATGATTAAAAACCGTGATACGAGGTTTACACTATGGCTCTTGATTCCTGTCATGCTCGTCCTGGTTGCGTATGTGCTTTACCCGTCACTGCGGACATTTCTCGAAAGCTTGAACAAGGGCGGCAGCTTCACTCTCGCAAACTATCAGGATTTCTTCGTCCAGGAATCACGGACCAATCTGCAGGCGCTTTGGAATTCGGTCTACATTTCGGTATTGAGTGTGCTGGCGAGTGCGCTGATTGGAATTCCGCTTGCGTTTATTTTCAATAAATACGATTTTCCAGGAAGAAGCTTTTTTGCCTCGGCAGCAATTATGCCAATTGTCCTTCCATCGCTGGTCGGCGTTATGGCATTCATGTTCCTGTATGGTGAAACGGGCTTGATCCCGAATTTAATTAAGGATCTGTTCCGGCTTGACGAGGTGCCGTTCAAGATTGGCGGGGTTTCGGGCATCCTGATTGTCCACGCCTATACGATGTATGTGTATTTTTACATGACTGTTTCATCGGCGATTCATAAAATCGACCCGTCGCTGGAAGAGTCGGCATATAATCTGGGTGCGTCCCGCTTCAAGGTGTTCTGGACAGTGACGTTCCCGCTGCTGACGCCAGCGATTGTCGCGGCTTCATTGTTGGTGTTTATGATTTCAATGGCTTCGTTCAGTGCGCCGTTTTTGCTTGCAGGCGGGTATCGCGTTCTGAGCTTACAGATCTATTTTTCAAAACTGAACGGTGATATGGAAGTCGCTGCTACACAATCGGTGATTCTGTCCGTTGTGTCGATTGCGTTTCTGCTGTTCATGCGCTGGTACCAGAATCGCAAGGATTATCGGATGGCTTCAAAAGGAATTGGCGCCCATCGAAGCGAAGTCAAAAATCCAGTGATGAAGTGGATTCTCGTTGCAATCGGCGTGTTCGGGGTCATCATTCTGCTTCTGCCGCATTTCACGATTCTGCTATTGTCTCTGGTGCCGGACGGGACTTGGACTTGGCAGACGTATCCTAGCGTGTTTAATTTTGAAAACTATCGGCTGCTGTTCCAGGATCCAAATATCTTCAAACCGTTGAAAAACAGCTTGATCCTGTCATTTATTGCAACTGCGGGGAACCTGGTCTTCGGAGTGCTGACTTCGTATTTGCTTGTAAAGCGGAAGTTCGTCGGCAAAAGCTTCGTCGACATTCTCGTCATGATTCCATGGGCATTGCCGGCGACCGTTATCGGGATGAACTTGATCTTCGCATTCAACGAACCATCGATATTCTCATTCGGACACATTTTGGTCGGTACGTTCTGGATTCTGCCTTTGGCCTATTTTGTCCGGCATATTCCATTGGTTGTGCGTTCGACAAATGCCGTGCTCGAGCAGATGGACGACTCGATCGAAGAAGCATCAAGGAACCTTGGCGCGAAATGGTTTTATACGTTCAGGAAAGTAATCCTGCCAATCATTATGCCTGGTGTGTTAGCAGGTACGTTACTGGCGTTTGTGGAATCAGTCGGTGAATTCCCGACTTCCGTATTGCTCTATACGATTTCCAATCGTCCGATTTCAATTGAGATTATGAACCAGCTGCGGATGTTTAACATGGGGCAGGCTGCTGCGTACGGGATGATTCAGATTACGTTGATTGCTGTTGTGCTGTTTGTATCGAATAAGTTCTTTGGGGTAAAGGCGGAGAATTCGCTTTCGTAAATAGTGAGGTATTTTGTATCGGGCACATTTTGACTATTTCCAGAGGTCGAAATGGTGCCAATGCAGCTTATTGGGCACATTTTGATTATTTCCAGAGGTCGAAATGGTGCCAATGCAGCTTATTGGGCACATTTTGACTGTTCCCAGAGCCCGAAACGGTGCCAATGCAGGCTATTGGGCACATTTTGACTGTTCCCAGAGCCCGAAATGGTGCCAATGCCGCTAAGATTAGTAATCACCTAATATAGGGGTTTGAGTACGGAGTATTATTCAATAGAATGTGTTTAATAGATGAAACAGGGTACGGAGCTTGAATTTTTGACCAAAAACATACGAACGAAAACGACTGTCATAAATGGAGATGAAAATGTGAGTAAACTAGAGGATTTTATTACGGATGAAGGGGTTGCTTTTCCGGGGAAGACCTATGTTGAAAAGCTGTTGAAGCCGGTTTTTAATGACCAAAGGGATTACTTGTTCGACGTCATGTTCGATATTCATCGGGCCCACGTGATTATGCTGGCGGAGCAGAAAATCATTTCCGAATCGGAAGCGAAGCAGATGCTTGAGGGCATCAACAAAGTGGGAGAATCGGACCGGACTCTTCTTTCCTATCAGCCTGAATTCGAGGATTTGTTTTTCATGATGGAGGCGAAAATAGGCGAGGAAATCGGCGACGAATTGGCAGGAAAAATCCACATCGGCCGAAGCCGGAATGACATGGGGATTGCAATGTACCGCCTTGTGCTCAGGGAGCATCTCCTTAAGCTGCTTGGCAGTGCCCATCGGCTCAGCGAGGCATTGCTGGAACAGGCTGAACGGAACAAGGAAACCTATATGACCGGCTATACTCATACTCAGCCTGCGCAGCCGACAACTCTTGGCCATTATTTTCTAGCCATTTATGATGTATTGCAAAGGGATATTAAACGTTTGTGGGCTGCATACGAAACAGTTAATCAATCTGCGTTGGGGGCTGCGGCGCTTACAACAACCGGCTTTCCGATCAGCCGGGACCGGACTTGCGACTTGCTTGGTTTTGACAAGGTAATTGAAAACTCCTATGACTGCATTGGCGGGGCGGATTACCTGCTGGAAACAGCAACTGCGCTGATGACTTGCATGGTCAATACTGGCCGGTGGATTCAGGATTTCCTTCAGCACGTCACCAGGGAATTTGGCACTTTTTATGTTGCCGACCCATATGTACAGTGTTCAAGCATCATGCCGCAGAAGCGTAATCCCGTTTCAATCGAGCATTCACGTTCGATTGCGAGCAGTGCCTATGGAGAAGCTTTCGCTGCGGTGAGCATGATTCACAATACGCCTTTTGGTGATATTGTAGATACTGAGGATGATCTGCAGCCTCATCTGTATCGGGCTTTTGATAATGCGAATCGTGTCATGGCACTCATGTACGCGGTCATTGCGACATTGAAGGTGAATAAGGACCATGCGAAGGAAATGGCCCGTAAATCAAGTATCACGATTACCGAGCTAGCCGACACATTGGCGAGGGAATACGGTATTTCTTTCAGGAAAGCTCACTCCATCGCCAGCTACATTTCAAAAGAAACCATTAAACAGGGAAAAGAGCTGTATGAATGGGATATCGACCTGATTAACGAGGCCATCGGCAAGTTTGTTGATGTCAAACTGACCAGTGAGGAATGGCAAAAAATCATTTCTCCAGAATATTTCGTAGAAATTCGTGACATCCAGGGAGGCCCCAGCCCAAAAGAAGTCACTCGTATGATCAATAACCGAAAAGCCAGTCTGGAAGCCAAAATCACCGACTATGAACAGGTTGTCCAAAAACTTCGCGACAAGCGGAGAGAGCTGCTGGAATATAGTCTATGAGTAAAAGGGGACGGGTCTGCTTAACTGGGTTGGGGACTTTATGCGGGGATTTTCAGTAGAAGAAATACGTATAAAATATAAACGCCATTCCAAATTTTTTTGGAATGGCGTTTGCCGTTTTTGTTTAATCAGAAATTTGGGAAACCATGGCAGCCACCATAAACCACTTAACGTTCTATTAAACCGTTCTGCTTTTATCCATTTCTATTGTTTCGATAAATTTTTCAATCGTGGAAGTTAAGTACGTATCAGCTCTTCTAATAAAAACGGTTTTAATCTTACTGTATTGATCGGGAAGTGAATGGCATTGTATAAGTCCGCTTTGTTCCATATGGGTGATTGCTGACTTTGGAACGAATGAAACGCCAAGTCCTACCGAAACACTGCGCAAGATTGTTTCTAGTGTGCCGAATTCCATGACTTTTTGCGGCGTGATGTTTTGGTCCTTATACCAGGATTCAAGCCTGGCCCGGTAGCCACAGCCTTCGCTGAAGCATAAGAACGGTTCCTCTTTCAACTCTTCCAATGTTGATTCGCTCCTGGCTGAAATTAAAACAAGCTCCTCATCAAACACTTCATGAGCTACAAGGTCAGGATGAAAAACTGACTCTGTAACGAACGCTCCGTCCAGCTTATGATTCAATACGTCTTCTTCCAAGCTTTCAGTAACACCTGTGAATAACGACAAATCGACATTTTTATATCTCTTAATATATTTAGATAAGATAATTGGTAAATCAATGACGGTTTCAACTGTGCCAATTTCTAATTTTCCAGACGGTTCTTCTTTATTTTGAACGGCTTTTTTCATTTCATCTGTTAGCAATAATATTTCTTTGCTATATGTTAATAGTTTTTTTCCTTCAGGTGTCAAACTCATACCGCGGCGATGCCGGTTAAACAACTGGGTATTCAGTTCAGTTTCGAGCTTTTGAATTCTCGATGTAATGTTCGATTGAACGTATCTAAACTCTTTTGCTACTTCAGAAACAGTTCCTTTTTCTGCTACCTTCAGGAAGATTTCTAAGTCCTTAAATTCCACGATTTCTCCCCCTTGCCCCTTTTCACCTTTTCTTTAATGATATCAAAAAAAATGATGATAATCATTATAAACATTCATTTTACGTGATACCCAAATCCATATACAATGATGTTTACGATTGCTTTATGAAAGAGGGAAGAGAAATTGAGAAATTCGGTACTTTTAGGGGCTATTTTATGTTTTATTGCGGCAGTTTCATGGGGAGCAATGTTTCCTGTAGCACATGCTGCTTTCAAACATATAGATCCATTCTATTTTACAATCATACGTTACGGAGCTGTTACGATCATTTTAGTAGCGTTACTATTATGGAAAGAAGGAAGGAAGGCTTTTCAATTTGAAGGAAAAGGCCTTTATCTATGGTTTTTCGGAACAATGGCGTTTACGGTTTACAATCTACTCATCTTCTGGGGAGAAGATTTATTAGGTGAATCAGGAGTGATGGTAGCATCCATTATGGAGTCGCTAATGCCGATGATTTCCATAGTGATTGTTTGGATGATTTTTAAGGACCGCCCTCATCTATTCACATTAATATGTGTACTGGTTTCATTTATCGGTGCTATGTTAGTGATCACAAAAGGTGATCTTAAAGCCTTTATTGGAGCGACGGATCACTTTATTCCTTCAATGCTTATCTTGATTGCAGTTGTTGGATGGGTCATTTACACGATGGGTGGCAATGAGTTCAAAGGTTGGTCTGCTTTGCGGTATTCAACGTTAAGCTGCTTACTCGGAACAATCACAGCCGCTATTGTTACAGTAGGGGCAACACTGGTTGGATATGTACCGGTTCCAACAGCAGATGGCATCAAAGCAGTTGGCCCGCACTTATTGTTTATGATCATATTCCCTGGCGTTATTGCGCTGCTTGGCTGGAATATCGGTGTGAGTTTATTATCACCATTAAACGCGCTGTTGTTCATTAACTTTGTTCCCGTTACAACACTCTCCATTTCGATTTTTCAAGGGAATGATGTAACCACATTCGATTTACTTGGTACTGTCCTTATCATCGTTTCACTTTTATCTAATAATATTTATGTGAGGATGTCACAAAAGAAAGAATCAGTTCAGCAAGTCCAAACAATTTGAGTGAACGGATATCATACTGCAGACAAAACAGGGTAGTATCGGCAACAGGTTTTTTCCAGTAAATATCTAAATGCTCATATCAGTGTAAAAACGGCTCATATCAGGCTCATATCGGCAGCAAATTGGCTCATACGAGGC
This sequence comes from Bacillus sp. FJAT-18017, assembly GCF_001278805.1. Classification (GTDB taxonomy): domain Bacteria; phylum Bacillota; class Bacilli; order Bacillales; family Cytobacillaceae; genus Bacillus_D. Next base: position 1,261,742 of record NZ_CP012602.1, read on the forward strand.
TCATATCGGCAGCAAAACGGCTCATATAATTTTGAATGATGGGTTCAAATGTGGGGTTGGTCAAATGAATCCAGCCTAAGAAGAAGGTCGATTTCCTTGTTAAGAGAGAAATCGACCTTTTTTGTAACCACTTAAGAGGATAGTCGCAGGAGATTAATTCAATTAAATAATGTTCTTGGGCTGATTTTTTTAAAAAAATATAAAAAATTTCGACCGGAAACGTGTTATATAATTGCTATTTTAGAAAAGGGAGGAGCTTGGAACAGTTGTCAGAATCCAGGTTGTTACTGAGATAAAAATTAGTCCACTAAAGTGGATAAAGACTCCAGAATGTTCTTGCTTGTCCCCCTGACCTGACTAAATTGAGATGCATTTCCTCTACCAATACACTTAAATTAAAAACCTTCCTTGATCTTCAAGGGAGGTTTCCTGTTTATGTAAATCAGACGTTTTGCTGGGATAGTTTACACTGTTGATAAAGTAATTACTGTCGAAAGATATTAACCTAAATATTTAGAATTTTCAGTTGACAGTCCGAAATGAATTTTATATTATAGGCTTCAAGCAAGTAAGATTGTCAGACAATCAGACTGACAGACTAATTTTTAATTACCGTCCAAGTTTCCTCTTTTTGTTCTCATCTTAGACTACTTCCTAAATGTCGTTAGTCCCTCAGCCTTCGGGTAGTCATGTTTCCTTTTATTTTTACACTAAAATGTCAGCGCTTACATAATACAAAAATTTCACAATCCGCAAAAGTATTGACAGCGCTCTCAGAATTATTGGAAAGGAGGTTTATTTACAAGGGTTAAATTAGAAAAGCCCACTACAAGTAAAAACCGCAATCTTTTAATAAATAAACATTTTAGAAGTTTTAAACTGACAACATCACAAGTGCCTTTCAGACAGCTTGACCATTTCGTTATTTAAAAAGGAGAGGGTTTGATTAATGGCTACTCCAGAAACAAAGGTCGCTGCAGGAATCCCCACTAGGCGCAGAGTAAAAGCCCGGTGGTGGGTTATGATTTTGATTTTTATCAGTACAGTTCTGGCCTATACCGATCGCTCCAATATATCAATTGTAGCAGTTACGATGATGGAGGAATTCGGCTGGAACGAACAGCAATTCGGCCTTTTGGCTTCGGCGTTTTTTGTTGGTTACCTATTGTTGGGGATACCTGCAGGGTGGATGTCGGATAAATGGGGCGGTGTCAAGTTCCTGGCTGCCGGGGTAGCGATTTGGTCCGTGTTTACTATCGCAACACCACTTGCCTGGAGCTTCGGATCAATGATTTTGTTCCGTTTCCTGCTCGGAGTTGGGGAGGCTGTAAACTTCCCTTCACATACTTCGGTTGTGTCCAGATGGTCTCCCATACATACGAGAGGCCGATGGCAGGGGCTGAATATGTCAGGGATGGCGGTAGGGGTTATGATAACCGCGCCAGTCACAACCTATCTGACATCAAAATTTGGCTGGCATTCTTCGTTTTACGTTTTTGGAGCTTTGGGGATTATATGGTCAATCGTTTGGCTAAAAATGGCGACTGACGATCCGAAAGATCATCCGTTCATCTCAAAAGAGGAACTGGATGAAATGGAGCCGGATAAAACGGCAGCACCTGTGAAGGAGTTCAAGATTCCCTGGTCAAAGATGCTTCAGATCAAGGAAGTTTGGGGCCTTACACTCATCTACTTTTTCCAGAATTACAATTGGTATTTATACCTTACCTGGCTGCCGGCTTATTTCATGAAGGAACGAGGTTTTACACTTCTAAAAGTCGGAATCTATGGTGCGCTTCCATGGCTCGGGGCTTTCATTGCAATGAATGTGGCCGGAATTTTATCGGATCATTTGGCAAAAAAATACTCGTTATCAACCGCAAGAAGAATTCCGATTTATATTTCATTCCTGGGTACAGCCATCTTTATGGCATTGGGTGCTTATACACCAAATGAATGGGCCGCACTCGCCTATATCACACTTTCCGTTACCTGTTTAGGGCTAAACTTTACGATGTTCTGGACCCTCCCAATCGATATTGGGCCGAAAACAGCCGGAACATTGTCGGGAATCATGAACACTTCAGGAACGATTGCCGGGATCATTGCACCTGCGCTCACAGGGTATTTGATCATCACTCTCGGGTCATGGCAATATGTTCTGTTTTTAGGTGCAGCACTTGCTTTAATGGGAGCAATTCTCACACGCTTCATGGTTTCGGCAAAACAAGTTCTCGATTAATGCAGGCCGGTCAAAAGATATGGCGAGTACCGCTCATCCCGTCAACCTTTATAGTGGCGAGAAAATCATATCTTTTGACCAAAAAATGAAAGCAGGGGAAGAAAATGTTTTTAACCGATAAAGACACCTTAAAAGCCGCACAACAAAATGAAGCCTTTCTGAATGATCTCCTTCAAAGCAGCGAGGCCTTTAAATTCGTAAAATATTCGATTAAGGAATATACGAAATCTCCGGCAAAATTCATGGCGGTGAACAAGGTAGAGTGGGAGGACCTTCTTCAGGCCTCGTACATAGGATTGTTCAACGCGATCCGGAGAATGGATTTGAGACTCTCCCAAAAGGAGTGGGTAAAATATGCTTTTCTTACGATTAAAGGTGAGCTGAGGAATTTCTCGCGCTCCAACGATTCGAATATGATTGTCATCTCGCAGCGAATACGCGAACTGTATCCGAAATATAAAAAATTTCACGAGGAGTATTGGGTGAAGCACCAGACTGACCCAACCATCCAGGACACAATGGAGTATTTCAACATAAGTAAGGACGATGCGTTCGACCTGGTTTATGGCATGCAGGAAATCATCTACCAGGAGAGCGCCCGCAAACGAGCAAGTCTTGTTGCTGGTGAGCCGGCTTACCAATTCAGGGCTAAAGCTCAAAGTGTGGAAGACCTGGTAGTCAACAATATTCTTGTAAAAATGTACTTGGACTTTGTTAATGAAAAGCAGCGGAAGGTTATCTATCTTCATTATTTCAAGGGATTCAGCAAAACGGAGGTTTCGAGGATTATGGGATGCTCACCGGCAATGGTAACGAAACACCTTACTACTGCTTTTGACCATATTAGAAGAAAGATAGGATAAGAATTTTTTCTCTACTCCCATTGTCAGACAATCAGACAAACTACAAATTCAAAAATGAGGGAGCGCGATGTTTAAGGTTATTGGCAAGAAAAAGAAATTTGAAGAAGTGCTCGATCAAATTAAATCGCTGCTGATTCGCAAAGAGCTGAGGATTGGCCAAAAGCTGCCTAATGAAATTGAATTATCCGATTCGATGGGCATCAGCAGGTCCTCCCTGAGAGAGGCATTCAAAGTGCTGTCTGTTCTTGGCATCATCGAAGGAAAATCAGGTGAGGGGACTGTCATCAAGCAGGCCGACCCGGAAAATTTAAAAAGCATCATGTCTTTAGTTGCCATTTCGCGGGGGCTTGATACGAATGAACTGTTTGAGGTGCGGACGATCCTTGAGGCAGCGGCGGCCAGTTATACGGCAGCAAGGCGAACTGAAAAGGAACTGGCGCATATTGAACAAATTCTGTTGGAAATGGATGAACACTATGTTTCAGGAGATGAAGAGGCACAATCACAGTTCGACTTCCTGTTCCATCAAGCGATTGTAAAGGCATCACAGAACCGGCTGCTGTTAATGCTGGTAGAGGTCATTTCTGACTTATTAAGTGAACAAATCCGCAATACCCGTAGTGAGCTTTCAACCTCTCCAGAAATACTGAAGCGATTCCAGCGGGAGCACTGGGCCATTTTTGCGGCAATAAAAGAGAAAGATTCAGTAAAGGCGCAGAAAATCATGTCTGAACACTTAGTCCTTGCGAAAGCAGAACTCGGCGTTGTCCGGGTTGATTAAGCTATTTAAAAAGGAGGTGCTGTTTTGCAAAAGCTATCTCAATTTTTCGATTCAAAAAGTGCTGTTGCTTTAGGGAAGCTTTTGAAGGAAGTTGAAAACCAAACACCAGCAAGTATCGACATCCTGAAGGAGAGCTCATTCCGAAAAGGAAATGCCCATATCGTCGGCATTACCGGACCGCCTGGTGCGGGAAAAAGTACGCTGGTCAGCAAGCTGGCCAAGAAACTTGCCGAAGAAGGCGTCAACCTCGCTATCGTATGTGTCGACCCGACCAGCCCTTTTACCAAAGGTGCTCTTCTCGGAGACCGGATCCGGATGCAGGAGCTGGCCAAGCTGCCGAATGTGTTTATTAAAAGCCTGGCAACACGGGGGAATCTTGGCGGGCTGGCCTCATCGACGGCGGATATAGCGAGTGTCCTTGATGCTTACGGGATGGACATCATTTTGATTGAAACTGTCGGAGTCGGCCAAATTGAATTCGATGTTCTGGAGGTTGCCGATACAGTCCTGCTTGTCAATGTACCTGGCCTCGGTGACTCGCTGCAAACAATGAAGGCGGGCATCATGGAAATTGCTGATGTATTTGTTATCAATCAGGCTGACCGGCCGGGTGCTGACCAAAGTGTCAAGGATCTGAATATTATGATCCGTGAGTCGGGGAAAATGGACTGGCGCCCTCCGATCCGCAAAACAATTGCCACTCAAGGAGAAGGAATTGATGACTTAATCGCGGAAATGATTGCCCATAAGGACTACCTTCAATCAACAGGCTTGTGGAAGAAAAAACGCGAGGCGAGAAATCTTGCCAGGTTGGACAGCATGATTCATGAGCTTTTAACAAGGGCAGTTGACGAAACAATTAACCGCAGTGATTATCTTCAGCAAAAGATCCAGGATGTTAAAAATGGAATCAATGATCCTTTCACGATTTCACAAGAGATTGTTACTAGTTTGGTAGGCGACAAGACGACAAACCAATATGGAGGTTACCATGGTGCAAAAAACAACTAAAGAAACTGGGAAACTATTTGATCAGGACATTGTAAATGAAATTGAGAAGCAAAAACAGCGCTGGCAGGAAGAAACAGTTAAGGGCAGGGACGGCGGAGATAACTTTTATTCAGACTCCGGCATTCCGGTTAAACTTCTCTATACCCCAGATGATGTTAAGGACCTTGATTACCAGAAAGATATCGGTTTTTCCGGTGAAGCTCCATATGTCAGGGGTGTTTATCCAAATATGTACCGCGGCCGGCTGTTCACGGTCAGGCAAATTGCCGGCTACGGGACTCCTGAGGATACGAATGAGCGCTTTAAGTTCCTTTTGAAAAATGGCGCAACCGGGACGAGCGTGGTGCTCGACCTGCCAACAATCCGCGGCTATAACTCCGACGACCCTGAAGCAGAAGGCCATGTGGGCGCGGCTGGTGTCGCAATTGATTCGATTGAAGATATTGAGGCTTTATATGAAGGAATCCCGATTGACGAAGTTTCGAGCAATATCGTTACCCACTTGCCAAGTACAACTGTTGTATTGATGGCGATGTTTGCTGCAGCAGCCGAAAAGAAAGGGATTCCGCTGGAAAAATTGTCTGGGACTAACCAGAATGATTTCCTGATGGAAACGGCAATTGGCAGTTCACTCGAGGTGCTTCCGCCAAAAGCATCATTCAGGCTGCAATGTGATGCGATTGAATATGCAAGCAAAAATCTGCCAAGGTGGAATCCGGTCAGCTATAACGGCTATAACCTGAGGGAAGCCGGTACGACAGCAGTCCAGGAAGTTGCCTGCGCGATTGCAAACGCAATTGCTACTTCGGAAGAATTGATCCGCCGCGGCAATAAAATTGATGACTTTGCCAAGCGCCTGTCATTTTTCTGGAACCTGTTCAATGATTTCTTTGAAGAAATCGCGAAATGCCGCGCATCACGACTGGTCTGGCACGAGGTAATGACTGAACGCTTCAATGCCCAGCATCCGAAATCCCAGTTGATGAGGTTCCATGTTCAGACTGCCGGTATTACGCTAACAAAAGTTGAGCCTCTCAACAATATTGCCCGGTCCGCAATCCAGGGACTTGCGGCAGTTCTCGGCGGTGCTCAGTCACTGCATGTCGATTCGTTTGATGAAGCATACTCTGCTCCAACTGAGGAGTCAGCGCTAATCTCGATCAGGACACAGCAAATCATCCAGGCGGAAACGAATGTGGTCAATACCGTTGACCCGCTGGCAGGCTCTTATTTTGTGGAAAGCCTGACGAAAGAAATGGCCCAGCGTATCCGTGATTATATCGCGGAAATCGAAGACCGCGGCGGTTTGGTAGAGTGTGTTGAAACCGGCTGGCTGCATCGCGAAATTTCCGATTTTGCTTATCAGATGCAAAAGGATATCGAAAGCGGCAAGCACAAAATTGTCGGGCTCAATTACTTCCCATCCGAACAGGATAAAACAAAGGTGCCAGTCTTCAGGTATCCTGAGACAGCCGAAGCCCGCCAAAAGGAAAAGCTCCGTAAGCTTCGTGAAAAGCGCAACCAGGAAAAGGTTGAAAAAGCCCTTGCCGTCTTGCGCCAAAAATGCCATGAGGATGTAAACCTGATGCCTTATATCAAGGAAGCGGTCCTTGAATATGCGACCCTTGGTGAAATTGAAGAAGTTTTCCGTGAAGAATTCGGCCTCTGGCAGTTCCCGTTGGCGTAATTCCGCCTTCCAGCAGGATCCGCAGGCAGGTCGGCTGCTGGAAGGTTCTACTAAAATAGATCGGCCTCTGGATGTAAGTTCCAGTTGGCGCAAAATACTATACATTTCTTTTTGAAAATAAGAGGAGGTTTTCGTTCATGCAAGTAAAAGTCGTCATGGCTAAATTGGGCTTGGATATTCACTGGCGAGGCGCGCTTGTTGTTTCACGGATGCTGCGTGATGAAGGGATGGAGGTTGTTTACCTTGGCAATCAGTTTCCTGAACAAATTGTTGATGCTGCTATCCAGGAGGGAGCGGATGTCATCGGGCTCAGCACGCTTGGTGGAAATCATTTGACCCTTGGTCCAAAGGTTGTCCAAATCGCCAGAGAAAAAGGCGTTGATGCGCTGATTATCATGGGCGGAGTCATTCCGGAGGATGATATTCCACCATTGAAGGAAGCCGGGATTGCCGAAGTGTTTGGCCCTGAAACGTTGATTGGGAATATCGCAGACTTTATCCGTTCGAATGTGAATCAATCGACGATCGCAAAGTAGAAGAATGCCTATGCCAGAGGGCTGCACAATTTCGGTGCGGCCTTCTATTAAACCAGTAAAAGGAGGGAGTCCTATGCTAAAAATGCCATTACTTAAGCAATGGCCGCCCAAATATGATTCTAGCTACCTTCCTGAAACCGATGAAAAATATTGGTACAAAGACATCGAGACGGCTTCAAAGGAAGAACTGGATGAGATTGTTTTTGCAAAAATAAAAAACGTGCTCAATTATGCCCAGGAAAAATCCGGTTTCTATCAGAGAAAGTGGGCAAAGGATGGATTCCATCCAGAGGATGTTAAAAGTTTAAAAGATTTCGAGCAGGTGCCGATTACCACCAAAGCCGAGGTAAGAGAGGATTTAGAGGAGTACGCACCGTTTGGGTCGAACGTTTGTATTCCGTTCTCCGAGGTGCATCGGATTCAGGGGACTTCCGGTACAACAGGAAAGCCAACGGTCTTTTCGTTTGGAAAGGATGATTGGGAACGGATTGCCCATCAGCATGCCCGTATCATGTGGAGTTTCGGGATGAGGCCAAGTGATCTGATGTTCATCGCGTCTCCGCTTAGCCTGTATATCGGCAGCTGGGGTGCACTCATCGGTGCAGAAAGGCTTGGAGCAAAAACCTTTCCGTTCGGAGCGGGGCAGCCGGGACAAACAGAGAAGGCGGTTTATTGGCTGAAGGAAGTTAAGCCGACCGTATTTTACGGGACTCCTTCGTACGCTCTGTATCTTGCGGAAAAAGCAAGGGAACTTGGGGTTGATCCAAAGGAATTTGGATTCAGGATTCTGTTCTTCTCGGGTGAACCAGGAGCAGGCGTGCCGGCGACGAAAAAGAAGATTGAAGACACGTTCGGAGGAATTTGCATTGATTCCGGGACAATGGCTGAAGTTACGCCATGGATGAGCAACACCGAATGCGAGCATCGCCAGGGAGTCCACCTGTGGCAGGATGTGGTGTATACGGAGGTTGTCGATCGCGATACTCATCGTCTTGTTCCTTACGGAGAAGAAGGAGTTCCCGTTTACACTCCGCTTGAACGAACCTCTCAGCCGGTCATTCGCTATTGGTCAGGTGATTTAACGACCTGGACAGATGAACCATGCTCATGCGGGCGGGTGTATCCACGCCTGCCAAAGGGGATTTATGGCCGAATTGATGACATGGTTACAGTCCGCGGCGTCAATGTTTATGCTAGTCTGCTCGAAAATGTCATCAGAAGGATCGACGGACTTGGCGAAGAATTCGTAATGGTCGTTACCCGAGACCACATCATGGACGAAGTGACCGTTCAATGTGAAAGCCTTGGAACAAGAAACGATACAGAGTTGAAGGAACAGCTGTCAAAGGAACTGAAGCGGGAATGCGGTGTCACATTCGCCATCGACCTGCTTCCTATGGGAACACTGGATAGGACGCAGTTCAAGGCGAAGCGGGTAATTGATAAGAGGAATTTCAGGTCTTAGGTTAACGGCCGTAATTTGGAATAGATGAGTGCGGTTCTTTATAAAAGCAAGGTCGTCATTCATAAAAGCGATGAATAACAACTCGTGTGTGTTAAGGCAACAAGATGTCATTCATAAAGGCGATGAATGACAACTCGTGTGTGTAAAGGCAACAAGATGTCATTCATAAAAGCGATGAATGACAACTCGTGTGTGTAGAGGCAACAAGATGTCATTCATAAAAGCGATGAATGACAACTCAAGTGTGTAAAGGCAACAAGATGTTATTCATTAAAGTGATGAATGACAACTCGGGTGAGTTAATGCCACAAGATGTTATTCATAAAATTGATGAATAACAACTCGAGCGTGTTAAGGCAACAAGATGTCATTCATAAAAGCAATAACAAATACCGCTCGTGAATTTGTTTTTAACGGAGGAAATGTCGCGGCATTTCCTCTCTAGCCATGGAAAAGGGAGGCATACATATGAAGCTGAAAGACCAAGTAGCATTGATTACTGGCGGTGCAAATGGAATCGGTAAAGTAACTGCCGAGAAATTCCTAAGTGAAGGGGCAAAAGTTGTTATCAGCGACTTCAATGAGGAAGCCGGTCAAAAAGCGGAACGGGAGCTTGCCGAGATTGGAGCGGTTAAATTCGTCCATGGGAACGTCGCTGATACGGAAGGTGTTAAACGAATGGTTGAGGAGGCTGTTGCCGCTTTTGGCAGGATTGATATTCTTGTCAACAACGCCGGGATCACCATCGATGGGCTGCTGACAAAAATGGATGAAGATTCATGGGAAAAAGTGATTTCCGTTAATTTGACGGGTGTGTTTAAGTGTACGAAAGAAGTTGTTCCCCTCATGCTCGAGCAAGGATCCGGTGTCATCCTGAATGCTTCGTCGGTGGTCGGCATCCATGGAAATGTAGGGCAGACAAATTATGCGGCTACGAAGGCAGGGGTAATTGGCCTGACGAAAAGCTGGGCAAAGGAGTTCGGTCCTAAGGGAATCAGAGTCAATGCTGTCGCGCCAGGCTTCATTGTCACCGATATGACGGCGAAGGTGCCGCAAAAGATTCTTGATATGATGGAGTCCAAAACTCCGCTGCGGAAGCTCGGCCGTCCAGAGGATATTGCTGCCGCATATTTGTTTTTAGCCAGTGAGGACGCAGGTTTTATTAATGGCACAGTATTAAGCGTTCACGGCGGGCTGGTCATTTAATCAATCTATTGCTATTTGAAGGAAAAGGAAGCAGGGAATAGTCCCCTGCTTCCTTTTCTCGTCTATACTTGCCGCAAATTTATGTATCATATGAAGGTATCTAATTCGTTTTTCAGTGTATTTGTGTTAATAAGATGAGCTAAGCCGGGTGTACTCGAATGAAAATGGCTGGGTAAGCTCAAGGGTCACGAGATCCGCATCGATATAGAGATAGCCATTTTTTTGTTGTACAAGCAAGGCTTTCTTAAGCTGAAGTATACTCATCCCGGGGCGTTTTTTAAGCATTTCCGCTAATGTTGTTTTCATGCTTAACCATCCTTTCATTCTTTCGTTACCACTATTATCACATTGTTTATATGTAATAAATAGCTATAAATGTTGCAGCATGTTGACCAATTCGTGTCTAATTTTCGTCTAAATGGGACTAGCCTGCTGTAGATTTTTGTCGTTTTAGGGTTAGTGACTTGAGGCTTTTAAGGTGGGTGCTCTTAAATTTGGGCGTGTAGGCCGAACTGGGGTGGGGCTGCCTGACTTGATGGCATCGACCCATTTTTTCAAAAACAACCCGCTAGCCTAAATGGTTAGCGGGTTGTTTGCTCTCGTTAGATAATGCTTTGGTGCTGGGTTTTGTGTTTCGTCGCTTTGCTTACGAGTACGAATACAAGGAGTGATGCAATTATTGGGATTGTTACACTATGCATGCCAAATAAATTTCCATGAGCTTGATAAATATAAACATACGAAACAAGTCCGACTATCATCGATGCGATGGCTCCGTATTTATTGGCGCCTTTCCAATAGAGGCCAAGCACGACGTTCCATAAGAAGGCCGATTCAAGACCGCCGAATGCGAACAGGTTCAGCCAGATTAATAGTTCTGGTGGATTTAAGGCGAAGAGCACAACGGCTATTCCGACGACGGTCGTGATGATAAAGCTCATCTTCTTTATTTCCGCGTCTTTTGCTGCTGGTTTGATATAGTTCAAGTACACGTCTTTTACAAGTGTCGAGCTTACTAAGATAAGCAATGCGTTGACTGTGGACATAATGGCTGCCATCGGGGCTGCCAATACGACTCCGGCAAGTACCGGCGGCAGGATTTCGAGTGTTAAGGTCGGCATGACTTTGTCGCCGATTTCAATCCCTGGAATGACGGCCCGTCCAAAAACTCCGATTAGGTGCATCCCAAACATGATTGTTCCGATGCCGATTGTTCCGATGATGATTGCACGATGCATGCCTTTTGAGTCTTTGTAGCTCATCGCGCGAACGGCGATTTGCGGCAAGCCGATTACGCCAATCCCTATTAAAATCCAGAAGGTAGATACATAGAGCGGCGACAGGCTTGCATCTGCGCCGTACGGTGAAACAAGGTTTGGATTTTCGGCTACAAGTTCGGCCATAATCGCAGAAACTCCACCGCCTTCAATGATAACGGCGACGAGGAGGATGACTGTACCGATAATCATTACTGAACCTTGCAGTGCATCTGTCAATGCAACAGCCGCAAAGCCGCCGACAATGACATAAACAAGGACGGCCACTGCGAAAATCAGTAAGGCTCCCCGGTAGGATAACCCTGTCAATGATTCTATTAAACGTGCCCCGCCGACCCATTGTGCTGTCATTGAGGCGAATAAAAACACAAAGATCGCAAGTGCGGAAAGCAGCACGATTGCATTTGATTGATAGCGTGCTTTTAGGAAGTCAATTAACGTAATTGCTTCATATTTACGAGCGATAATCGCGAATTTTTTTCCTAAGATCATCAGGACAAAGTAGCCTGCTGGCAATTGAGCCATGGCAAGCAGCACCCAGCCCAGGCCGGTTTGATAGGCTACACCAGGACCGCCGATAAAGCTTGATGCGCTTCCATATGTCGCCATCATCGTCATCGCGAGCAGGAATCCGCCCATTTCACGGCCGCCCAGGAAGTAATCTGATAAAAATGAGTCAGAACGCCGGATATAGGCGTTTGCCCAAAAGCCAATAAAGAAAATAATAATAAGAAATAGTGCGAGTGGAGCGATTACTTGCCAGTGCATTCTTCATCTCCCTCTTCTAGTGGAACTTCGGTGAAGAAGAATTTCATGACTACGGCAATTAACACAATCATGAAAATCGTCCCAGCAATGCAGCTATAAAAGAACCATGCCGGAAAACCGAGGATATACGTGTATTTTGTCGGGTCTTGATTCCCGAGCCCATACGCAAAACCATACCAAATAATAAAGTTTATTATTACTAGAATCACACCGATGATTGCTTCCCGGTGTGCAATTTTAAAGCGTTTATCTTCCATATGCACACACCTTTCCCTTTTATATTTTAAACGTACTTTCTGGAAAAACAAGCAGGAATGCAAACTGTGGCGGTTCTTGTTGGCTGGAAATGAAAGGATAGAAGTCTGCCGAAAGCTGGAGGGTATGGGATGCAGGGACGAGATGAGGGGAGCCATGTCGAAGCTTCGTTTTTTGTTGAAGGCTGTGCGTATAGGCATGAGATGGGGTCTCGGTGTATCGGCCAGTTTTTCCAAAAAAGAAAAAATCTTTAAAACTAGTAGCGCTTAGGCGTTACTTTTTTTATGCTTGATGTATGTGTTTGGTGATTTGGATAGGGGGATGAAAATCGCCCCCCTTTACCCCTTTCCGGGAGAGAGGATGTGCAGCTTGAGGATGGTGGATAGGATAATGGTTTTGAAGGAGCTTTTGGAGAGGCGGGCGTATCGGGAGGCATTTGGCCTTTTGAATGCGGAGCTTGAGGAGCTGAAGGGGCAGCCGCTTTCGGTTGTGCGCAAGGCGCTTGATGATATTGGGACTGTAGATGAGTTTTATACGTTGATTAAGTTGGCGGATCGCGGGGCGATGTACCGGCTTGTTTCGATTCTGTCCCGGGCGGCGCATAAGCGCTTCAATACGCTGCAGACTGCTGTCTGGTATTGCGACGAGCTGCTCGATAGCGGCCGGGCTCTCGATGCCGAGGAGCTGATTGCGGGTTATATAGAAAAGGCGGAGAGGGATGCGGATACGCCTGCTGAGCATATGGAGCGGGCGCTGTTTTGCCGGGCTCGCTGTTTGATTGAAATGAAAAGGTTTTCCGAGGCTGAGGATGCCATGGAGAAGGTGAAGGCGTCTGCTGATGGTCGGAGTTGGGACAGGCTTGGGTTTTACAGCTTGTTGACGGGGGACAGGGATCAGGCTGAGGTGTATTTGAAGAAGGGTTTGGATGATCCTGAGCTTGATTATTTCTGCTATCTTATTCTCGCGAATGTTAAGGCGGTTAACGGGGAGCATGCGGAGTCGCTTGCAATTTTACAGGAGGCGAAGGGGCTGTTCCCGGACCTGCCAGCACTGCTTGTGGAGGAGTTGCGCAGGTATCGGGACCTGGGCGATGATGGCCGGATGCTTGCGGTGATGGATGAAATTGAACAGCTCGTCCCATTCCATTCAATGAAAGGTTATTTTGGGCATTTGCGGGCGGCGGCTCTTTACCGGAAGCAGGATGTTACCGGGCTTCGGGAGTATTTGCAAGAGGACCTGAAGAGTTCGGTGTTTTTTGGAGAAGCGCAGGATGATGGCAGCTGGAAGGAGCTGAAGATCACGCCGGTTGTCCAGAAAAATAATTTCTGTGTTCCGGCGGCGCTCGAGATGCTGTCAGGCTTCTACGGCCAGGGACGGAAGCAGGATGAGATTGCCCGGCATATTTTTGATGTGACCGGGTCAAAGCTTTCGAAAACGGTGGAGTATTTGGAATCGCTCGGGTTCGCTTGCAGGTATTTTGTCGGCGGCAAGGCCCGCTGGCAGGAGATGCTTGATGCGGATACGCTCGTTGTGCTCAGCATCGAGTCGGAGAACAGCCTGCACGTCCAGCTTTTGACCGGATATGATGACCGCTTCGGGATTTATCATATCCAGGATCCGAATTTGCTGGAGACTCTTTATTTGAAGCAGAAAGACGTTGAAGGGACGGCGGCGAATTCAAGCTTTTTATCGATAGCCGTCGTGCCGGGTGAAAGGGCGGCGCTGCTTGATGGGCTTGATTCCGTGGAGGATGCGTTCTTCCGGGAATTGTTCCGACTGTCCGACTTGATGGATGACGACGAAAAGGAATATAAGGATGCATTGCTCGGCTTTTTGAAAAAGAACAGCCACCAGCTTTATGCCCAGATGTTTGCGGTCAAGCGATTTTCCGGTGAAGGTGACTGGGCGTTTGTCAGGGAGTGCATTGAGCAGCTGGCTGAGGCTCAGCCGGAAAGTGATTTTGTAAAGCTTTACAGTGCCCAGGCCTTTTTGCAGCATGATGAGTTGGTTCGAGCGGAGGAGATGCTTGCCGGTGTTAAGGAGAAATCATCGAGTCCATTCTATCACTATCTTGCCGGACGGGCTGCCCAGCTTAGGGAAGATTACGGGAAAGCAGTGAGCCTGTACCGGACCGCGGTTCAAATGGATCCTGACCAGGATTATACATGGACGTATTTGGCTCACGCGTATCTGGATTCGAAACAGCCTGAGCTGGCGGTTGCTTTTTCGAAGATTGCAATGGAGGTTTCGCGGGAAGAACAGTTCACCTCTGTACATCATGCCGAAATTCTGGTGCAGGCTGACCGGGTTACGGAGGCGGAGGAACTGCTGGACAAGCTTTTGGCAGTGGATAAGCGGAATGCGTATTATTGGTATAAACGGGCGAAGCTTGACGAGCAGCGGGGCAGGATTGCCAGGGCGGTGCGTGGATACAGGGTTGTTGTCGGGCTAGAAAAAGAATTGCCGTTCGGCTATTTGGCGCTTGCGGATGTTTATGAGAATGAGCTTGCTGATTTGGATGCCGTGGAAGCTGTACTTGTTCAAGGGGTTCGTGAAGCGGATGTTCCGGAATTGTATGTGCGGCTCGGGGATTTTTACACCGGGCGGGAAGAGCTGGACAAGGCAGAGAAGGTTTATGCTGACTGTATGGAAAAGTTCGCTGATGAGCGGTATGCGTTTATCGGACATGCGAACGTGCTAGCCGCCCGTGGCAAGGTGGATGCGGCGGTTGAGTTTTTAGTCGGGTGCCGGGACCGGTTTGCGGAGGATAGCGAGTATTTGATCAATGGCGGCCGGATGATGGCTCGCTGGGCAACCGACAGACAGGATACGGATATGCTTGAAAAAGCATTGGGATTGTTTGAGGCGGGTTTTTCCTATATTTATGGCAATCTATCAGATGCGCTTGATATGTATGTAGATATTATCGTCGGAACACCTTGTTTGCTTCGCGGGATTGAATTTTTAGAGAAGAAGGTGGAGGCGGCTCCGGAAGATGCGCTCTATATGGTTTATTTAGGTGCTCTCTATGAATACGGGGATATGTATCCGGTGGCGATTTCGTATTACGAGAAGGCGATTTCGCTGAAGGAAGATTCGTTCCCATGGTTCCGTCTTGGAGAAACATATGTTAAGTGCGGACAGCCCGGGCTGGCAAGGGAGGCACTGGAGACAGCGCTCCGGCTCGATCCCGAGGTGGATGGTGCTTTATCCAGGCTTGCTGAGCTAGCGGCGATGGGAGGAAATTCAGAGCTGGAGGCTTCCTGGCTGCTGAAGCTCCTGGAGATTGCGCCGGAACGGGTTAATCTGGAGCGATTGAGTTCATTGCTGCATCCCGGGGATTTGGGGAACCTGGCTGGTACGCTGAAGGAGTTAGGGGAGCGTACCAATATTGATGAAGTCTGGCAACTGGATAGCCTCGCTTATGTATGGAGTGCCCTTGGTGATTTTGAGAAAGAAGCTGAATATTTGAAGGCTGCGGTTGAAGCGGCTGTTGCGGCGGATGGTGAAGAGAGGCCGGAATTGCGGCATCACCGGGCTAAGCTTGTCTTGAAGCGCGGGGCCTGGAAAGAGGCAGGGGTTCTTCTAAAAGAGCTGCTTGAGGAGTTTGGCGGCGAGGACGAGCTTTATGAGACATTGGTTTCGATGTATGTTGGGTCAGGAAAGTGGATGAAGGCGCCAGAGTTCCTGAAGGCATTGAATGTTGATAATGAGACGAAGAGTGTTATTTTTGCGAAGGCAGCAGAGGCGTTTGGAGATTATTATTCAAGTGTTGACTGGGAGGAAGAAAGTGGTTCAGGAGGCCGGTTTGCGGTTGGCCGCTTGTTTAGGACGATTAAGAGCAAGTCGAAGATGTTTATGATGATTGGCCTCGTAATTGATTTGTATACGACAGCGGCGAAGCTTGACTCTAAAAATATGCTGGCAGTGTTGAAGCTGGCTGAATTCCATGAGGGACTGCTTGATATTCCGGGTGCCAAAAAGGTTCTGCAGAATTACTTGGACAAGAATGGCTGGGATTCTGAAGTCGGTGAGCAGCTTGGGCTTCTTATCCTGAACTATGAGGAAAACGGTGAGGTCAAGAAAGACGATTTGCTTGAGGCACTCGGGCTTTTTGAGCGCTGCCTTGAGGACACAGAGAATAGCCCTCATTTTAAAAAGCTGATCGGGTTTGCCGAGTTTCAACTGGAAAATGGAACAAAAGCCGGGCGGCTGCTGCACCAGGCAATTGAAGAAGACCCGTATGCTGTCCGTGGTGAGGCATTTTATACACTCGGTGTGCTTTACGGCCAAAAAGGCAGGAACAGCAAGGCAGTTGAAATCCTTGAAGAAGGGATTCAGTACCACCCGTTTGACGTGGCACTTTATGTTGAGTTGGGCAATGCCTATGAAAGGCTGGGGAAAGTGGATGCCGCATTGGAATCGGCAGAGCGAGCCGTGGAACTTGACCCGGATAACCTAATGGCCCGCTACCGCCGGGCATGCTTCCTCGCATTAGCAGGCCGGGAACAAGAAGCTCGGGATGAATTAGCCTACGTCCTCCAACATGACCAAGACCGCGAATTCGCAGAACAAGCACAAGAAGAAAAAGCCTTTAGGGGAATTGAGATAGGGGTTTAGGGGTCAGACCCCTGTTGTGGACTTTTTGGTTATTTTGTCCGCGTGGGGAGGACATGGTTGGAATGCCTGTTTGATATCCTAAGGGTGGAGTGCGTTTGCCCATCCCTAAGTAAGACCTCGCCCCAATCCTTATTTTGGCGCAAAAAGTTTGTTAGAGTCAGACAAAATGCCTGCTCCATTTGCATGTGCAAAAGGGCAGGCATTTTGTGCTTTATTTTGGTTGAGGCAGTATACCAGGCTTCTGGTTTTACTTACTCAAGAGGAAGGGAGCGTCTCATGCTTCCTCCCAAAATTCATCTTTGATTATGTTTCTATGTAAAAATTTCCAGATCTTTCATAAATCTTAAGACGAGACATTTGTTTTCATTTCGTGTATAGTAGGAAAAGTCTTTTCTTAAGTACCAACTTTTTGTTATTATATAAATTGTTGGTTGTAGTCGTTTCCCCTTTTCCTCTATCCCCTTACGCACTTCTTTTTAAACTTTCCGGGGCAAATAAAGCGACAAAAAATGGAGAAACTAAATATGATATGGGCAATTTTATAAAATGAGGTGGTTTGATGAATCCCATAGTAGAAGTCAGGAATGTTTCCAAGATTTTTGGAAAATCACCTAAAGCAGCAATTGATTTGTTGAAGCAAGGCAAATCGAAAAAGGAAATCTTGAAACAGACAGGTCATACAGTTGGCGTGAAAAATGTCAGTTTCGAAATATACCCTGGTGAAATATTTGTGATCATGGGTTTGTCCGGAAGCGGAAAGTCCACGTTGATCCGGATGTTCAATAGGCTGATTGATCCTACAATAGGCGAGATTTTGATTGATAATGAAGATATCGTCAAGATGAATAGTGCCCGGTTAAGGGAAGTCAGACAGAAGAAAATCAGTATGGTTTTTCAAAACTTTGCTCTGTTCCCGCATAAAACGATCCTGGAGAATGCGGAGTATGGACTGGAAATCAAGAAGGTACCAGTGGAGGAACGGCGTGAAAAAGCGATGAAGGCTTTGGCAAGTGTCGGTCTAAAAGGTTATGAAAACCAACTTCCATCCCAATTGAGTGGGGGAATGCAGCAGAGGGTTGGACTTGCCCGGGCCCTTGCCAGCGATACGGATATCATCTTAATGGATGAAGCCTTTAGTGCTCTTGACCCGTTAATTCGAAAAGACATGCAGGATGAATTGATTGAAATTCAAGAACAATACAAGAAAACGATCATTTTCATTACCCATGACCTGGATGAGGCTTTAAGGATTGGGGACCGGATTGCTTTGATGAAGGACGGCAGCGTCATTCAGTTGGGCACACCAGAACAAATCATGATGCAGCCTGCCAATGAATTTGTTGAGAAATTCGTTGAAGATGTTGATTTATCCAAAGTTTTAACAGCATCACACGTAATGAAACGTCCTGAGAGAATCAGTGTTGACCGAGGTCCTCGTGTTGCGCTTGAAATTATGCGGAAACAAGGGTATTCCAGCATATTTGTCGTCGACCGCCATCGAAAACTTCTTGGGGCATTGACGGCAGAGCAAGCACGACAGGCAATCGACCAGAATCAGTCGATTTCTGAAGTAATGACAACCGACATTCCAACGGTTACCGAGGATACGTTATTGGCTGATCTCATGGATACGATGGCAACTTCAAGTCTGCCAATTTCCGTAATTGATGAAGAGAAAAGATTAAAAGGAATCGTTATTCGCGGAGCTGTCATTGGCGCTTTAGCCGGTAATAAGGATTCCCTGAACGAAATGGAGGGGGAATAATTATATGAATATGCCGAAAATCCCTCTTGGAAGTTGGATCGATTCTTTAGTAGAATGGATCACTGTAGCGTTTGCTGGATTGTTTGCGTTTATTACGACAGCGATTGATGGATTATTGGATCTTATCGTTAATGTATTAAGCGCAGGGCCTCCAATTGTATTAATCATCGTCCTAGCCCTTTTAGTGGCATATACGAGCAGATGGCCGTTAGGAATCTTTACGTTGGTCAGTTTGCTGTTAATCGATAATCTTGGATACTGGGAGTCAGCGATTCAAACACTTGCGATTGTATTAGTGTCGGGATTTCTGACAATCCTAATCGGGATTCCGATTGGAATTTGGTGTGCACAAAGTAAAACAGTGCAAAGGATCGTCACGCCAGTTTTAGACTTTATGCAAACAATGCCTGCATTTGTTTATTTGATTCCTTCAATCTTATTTTTCGGAATTGGAACCGTTCCGGGCATTATTGCTTCATTTATTTTCGCGATTGCACCAACGATTCGCATGACCAATCTTGGTATTCAGGAAGTACCTAAAGATCTGATTGAAGCGTCGGATGCGTTTGGTTCAACAAGCAGCCAAAAGCTGCTGAAAGTTCAATTGCCACTTGCCACTCCAACGATTTTGGCAGGGGTAAACCAGAGTATTATGCTGGCCCTGTCAATGGTTGTTACGGCTTCGTTAGTTGGCGCGCCTGGCCTTGGGGCAGATGTGTATCGGGCTGTCAGTCAAATTAACGTGGGCCAAGGATTTGAGGCAGGATTATCGATTGTTTTTATCGCGATTATCCTCGACCGGCTCACGCAAAACTTGCGCAAGCCGGCATATGGGCATGTCATTAAGGGAAGATATGTCGCTGCCATCCTAGCAGCACTTGTTGTAGGTACTATCCTTGTTCAAGGATTTGCCAAGGAAAATGCGGTTAAAGTCGATCCGAATTCGATAGGCGGCCAAACCAATTATGAAATCACCGGGATTGAACCTGGGGCCGGAATTATGGCACAGGCTAGCGATGGAATTTCCGAATATGGGTTGGATCAATGGAAAGTTATAGAAGGCTCTTCTGCAGCTATGTATGCTGAATTAGACAAAGCTTATAAGAAAAAGAAGCCGATTATTGTTACTGGCTGGGCACCACACTGGAAGTTTTCTAAATACGATTTGAAATTTCTTGAAGACCCAAATGGAGTATTCGGAGGGGTTGAAGGAATTCATACACTCGTAAGGAAAGGCCTCGAGCAGGATGCACCTGGCGCTTATAAAATCCTAGATCAATTTTCCTGGGAGACGGGCGATATGGAAGCAGTAATGGTCTATATCCAAGAAGGTTTGAGTCCAGAGGAAGCCGCTGAAAAATGGATATCTGAAAATCAGGATCTAGTAGCGAAGTGGACAAACGGAGCCCAGAAAGGTAATGGAGAACCAATCAACCTTGTCTATGTTGCCTGGGATACAGAGATCGCCAGTACGAATGTCATTGGCAAAGTACTTGAACAAAATGGCTTCAAGGTCACACTCAGCCAGGTAGAAGTCGGCCCGATGTTTGCCGGTGTTGCCAACGGAAGTTCCGATGCGATGGTTGCAGCCTGGCTGCCAAGTACCCATGTCGAATATTATAATACGTATAAGGACGATCTCGTTGATCTTGGACTAAACCTTCAAGGAACAAGAAATGGATTAGTCGTACCTGAGTACGTTGACATTAATTCAATTGAGGACTTGAAATAGGTTAGGTTATAGTAGAGTGACTTCAGATTTGACGGTACCTCTGTTTAAAGGGGCTGCTTAATGGGCTAGTAAAAGGGACCTCCATAATAGTAAGTAGTTCCAATACCGTGGGGTCCGAAACTAAATGGAAAATAAAAAACCATAATCATTAACAAAAAAGGCTTGAGGAATTAACCTCAAGCTTTTTTTGTGTGTAAAGCGTTTATTAGTTCTTTGAGTAAAAGTATAAACGTCTATTTGATATGGTTCTTCCCAATCGTCCTCAGGTCATCAATGCAGGAAGCCTCGTGTGCGAAGACGAATACTGTCCCTAAATCGACTATAAGGGAAAGTGAACGGTTTTTTTGTAGTATCCTCTTCTATTATTCCCGCAACGATTTTAAGAACATTTATACTTCGGCATATTTTTACAAGAAATTAATAGTAGATTAATAATAAAACTATACAATTTGATAGAAAAGGTAGATAAGAAACATGAGTAATTGCTATAAATTGGCATAATGGTTTATGCACCAAAGTTTGTTTGTAAGCCTTTACTTAAGGAAAAAGATGGCTTAAACTAAAAATGGTGAATTTAAGCACAATTGGAATTAATCGAAATTAGGTATAAAAGTCAATAAAAGGGCGAATTCTTTTTTAAAAATAAGAGTCGCAGAGTTTGACTTTTTTCACCAAATACTTAATTGACATTAGTAATAGGGAGAGGGTG
Source organism: Bacillus sp. FJAT-18017 (assembly GCF_001278805.1). GTDB lineage: Bacteria > Bacillota > Bacilli > Bacillales > Cytobacillaceae > Bacillus_D. The sequence continues at coordinate 1,282,659 of NZ_CP012602.1, forward strand.
TACATAAAAGACATGGGATTTTAGGGTACATCCTTTTTTTGAGGTGTAAAATTTGTGGCGCGATACCATTTAGGTTTACCTATGGTATTTTGAATAATATTAAATAGTAGAAATAGGGGGAGATAGAGTAGTACTAGACTTGATGATTTAAAGGGTTAACTGGAACAATGTAAAAAATCATGTGTTGAATCAGCGTAATTAAGCTCTTGAATTCTAAGGACGGTCATGCTAACTGTCCAACAGATTGCAATTTCATGTACTGAACTAAATACAGTTCTTCTAATGATTTACAAAGATTCTAAAAAGGGGTTCAGAAGAAAGTTATAGTCGTATAGTGGTAAGCGCGCTGCTTCAGGAAATTAATATTCTTGGTCTATCAATCGGGTTTTAGAGTTTAAGATTACTTAGGTAATAGACTTCGCATTGAATTTACCCAGAAACAAAAAAGATAAACATGACAAACGCAATTCCACACATGAGATTTAGATTTATAATACGATCCAAAAGGGAGAGAAATATGAGACCTAGATTAAAAAAGAAACTTTTACCGGTCATACTAGTATTTAGTTTAGTATTTTCCAGCTTCCTGGCTAATTTTGCGCCTGTTGTAAGCGCGGCAGAAGCAGCGTTTACTAATCTAATTATTTCTCAATATGTTGAACCGAATGGCGGAAACGGTAAGGTTGTTGAGATTTATAATGGAACTGCAAACTCTGTTGACTTATCAGGTTATACCATTGAGCAATACAACAATGGACAAGCCAAGGGCGGAAGTTACATCTTAGCTTTAACGGGTACATTACAGCCTGGGAAAACTGCTGTAATTTATAATGGCGCCTTAGAAAATAGTACAGATACTAATTATACAGCTTTTAATGCAGTGAAAGATGCTGCCACTGAAGGAAATCTCTTCATTAAGGATTCAAGCAGTTTAACCCAATTCAATGGAAATGATCCAATTGTTTTAAAACATAATGGAACAATTATTGACTCTTTAGGTAAACAAACTGCTACTTCAGGTCCTGACTTTGCTGCTAATGCAACACTTGTCCGTGAGTCTTCTGTAGTTACTGGAGATACTAATTTAGCAGATGAGGTTACTCTCGACGGCCAATGGTTTAAATTAGCTGCAAACACTTACGATGGTTTAGGTTCTCACCCGAATGACAACCTGAAACCCGAACCACCTAAAGAGCAGCCAATTAAAATTGCAGATGCTCGTAAAGCGGCTTTAAACAGTACTGTAACAATAGAAGGAATCGCGACTTCCCATACTGGCCTTTGGGGCGGCGACTCATTCTATATGCAGGATGATACTGCCGGTATGTTTATCTATAATAGTCCGCAAAATGTTAAACCGGGTGACAAAGTAAAATTAACCGGTGAATTGATTACATACCAAGGTGAGCTCGAGGTAAAACCAACAAGTCTTGTGATTGTTTCCTCTGGCAATCCTCTTCCAGCAGCCCAGTCTGTTAAGGCAGTAGATGAAACTACACAAGCTGAATTGCTTAAGCTTGAAAATGTAGAAATCACTGAATTAACTAAAGATGGGTATGGAACCGTTCTTTTCAATGCATTGTTTGAAAGCGGAGAAAAAGTCAGGGTTATCCATGACAATCGGACAGGCTCCAATTTTGACGAATTCGTTAAGCATTATAAAGAAGGCGATAAGGTTCATATTGTTGGACTTGGTTCTATTAATGATGGTGGCTTCCACTTAAAGACTACTGGTCTAGATAGCTATGATTTGGTTAACAAGCCTGCCGTTTATGCAACACAAACACAAGGTGTTGTTCCAGCTGGCACTAAGATTGAATTGAAGTCCGGCGTTGAAGGAGCAGAAATTCACTACACAACAGATGGTACAACTCCAACTGTAGAAAGCGCAAAATATGTTGAGCCAATTGCATTGCAAACAGGTGAAACTACTATTAAAGCCATTGCGGTTACAAACGGTACTGCAAGTGAAGTATTCAGCTTTACGTATAAAATCCTTGATACTACTGGCGCTAAAATCCATGATATCCAAGGAAAAGGACATGTCTCCGATTTTGCTGGAGCTTCTGTTACCAACATTACTGGTATTGTAACTCACGTATTCGGTTCAAGCAGTTTTGTTATGCAAGATGCTACAGGTGATAACGATCCTGCGACTTCAGAAGCAATTGAAGTAAACAAATCCGCTCATGGCGTTGCTGTTGGTGACCAAGTATCTGTAAACGGAACTATTACAGAATCTGGCGGTGGTGCGAACCTATCCACAACACGAATTTCCGCAACTGCTGTTACCAAAACAAGTGACACTAAAGCGGAACTGCCTGCACCACTTGTTGTTGGAAAAGATATTACCCCTCCAAACAAGGTTATTGACAATGATATGATGCAATCATTTGATCCAGCAGAAGATGGCATCGACTTCTGGGAGTCCGTTGAATACATGCGCGTTTCGTTCCCGGATGCGCTTGTCGTTGGACCTCCATACAATAGGGATGTTCCAATCATTGTTGAAAGCACGACAAATAACGAATTGAATTCACTCGGGGGATTGAATATCGCAGCTGACGATTACAATCCTGAAAAAGTCTTCCTGGACAATGCTGGCGAGGATTTCCGTTCCGGCGACCGCTTTGATGGCGATGTTATCGGTATCCTTACGTATTCAAGCGCTGGCTATCAGGTAGTTGCTGACAAAACTCTAGGTTTGCCGACTTTAATCAAAGCAGAATTGAAACAAGAAGTTACTCATATTGAAAAAGCGGACGGAAAACTTACTGTTGCTTCTTACAATGTTGAAAACTTCTCTAACAACACATCAAACACACCTGATGCAAAGGTTGCTAAGATTGCAAAGACCTTTGTTGACAATATGAAGTCACCAGACATTATAACTCTAGTGGAAGTACAAGATAATGATGGCGAAACAAATTCCGGCAATGCCGATGCTTCACAAAGCTATCAGCGTTTAATTAATGCAATTGTTGCTGCTGGTGGCCCGACTTATAAATGGACCGATGTTGAGCCTGTAAACAACACAAGCGGCGGCGCTCCTGGCGGCAATATCCGCGTTGGGTACTTGTACAACCCTGAACGTGTATCTTTGGTTCCAGGCACTAGAGGCGGAGGTACAGAGGCTAATGCCTGGACAGCAAACGGAAACTTAACGCTTAACCCTGGATTTGTTAATCCTTCTGTATACTCGGATACTCGTAAACCGATTGCTGCAGAATTCGAATTCCAAGGAGAGCGCGTCGTAGTAATTGGTGCCCACTTGAATTCAAAAGGCGGAGACCAATCACTGTGGGGCTCAAACCAGCCTCCTAAATTAGGTTCTGAAGCTGAACGTATTAAATTGGCAACAGAAATCAATAATTTTATAAAAGCAGGCCTTGCAAAAAATCCTGCCCTGAATGTTGTTGTTGCTGGAGACATCAATGATTTTGAATTCACACCGGCACTTAAGGCTTTAAAGGGCAATGTTCTAACAAATATGGTTGATAAAGTTCCTGCTGCAGACCGTTTCTCTTACTTCTTCCAAGGAAACAACCAGGTTCTAGATCATATTTTAGTATCAAATAATCTAGTCCATGCTACTAAAGCTGATATGATTCATATCAATGCAAACTTTACTGAAGCACAAGGACAAGCATCTGACCATGACCCTGTGTTAGTTCAGATTGACTTAGCTGATAAATATGACTTAACAATTATGCATACGAATGACACGCATGCTGCTTTGGATAATATGCCAAAGACAGTCACTGCACTGAAAGATGCAAGAAAAACTTATCCTGATTCACTTCTTCTTCATGCGGGGGATGCCTTCACTGGAACATTGTATTTCAATGAATTCCAGGGTAAAGCTGACCTGGCTTTGATGAACTTAATGGGCTTTGACGCCATGACGTTTGGGAACCATGAATTTGATCTAGGTTCTTCACAAGAAGGGCATGAAGCATTGGCTGACTTTATTAAAGGGGCACAATTCCCGTTTGTAAGTGCAAACGTAGATTTCTCTAAAGATAGCAAATTCGAAGGCATCTTCAATGATTCTATTGAAACAGCTTTTGAAAACGGCGAAATTTACAATGGCATCATTAAAGAGGTAAACGGCGAGAAGGTTGGTATCTTCGGCTTGACAACAGAAGAAACCGCTGATATTTCAAGCCCTGGCTCCATTGAGTTCGAAACCTACCTTGCTGAAGCTGAAAAAACTGTAGCAGCTCTTGAAGCAAAAGGTGTTAACCGAATTGTGGCTTTGACTCATATTGGTTACGACGATGCAGCAGCAGTCGATAATGACCTCGAGCTTGCTAAACAAGTAGAAGGTATTGACGTGATTGTTGGCGGGCATACGCATACTGCCTTGGCAAAACCTACTGTAGTAGATCCAAATGGAACTCCTACTGTAATCGTTCAAACAGGTAACTCCAACTCAAACCTTGGCGTTTTGAACGTAGAATTTGATGAAAATGGTTTAGTAACATCCCATAATGGACAATTAATTGAAATTAAATCTCAAGCTGCTGATAAAGAAGCAGCAGACCTTTTGGCACCATATAGAACGCAAGTTGAAGCCGTTTCCCAGAAAGAAATCGGCGTAACAACTGACAAAGATTTGGAAACTCCACGAACAAACGGTGATAATACAAAACCAAGTGTACGTAAAAACGAAACAATTCTTGGTAATTTGATTACAGATGCTATGCTTGAAAAAGCGAAATCCTTCACTGGTAAAAACGTTATCATGGCGCTTCAAAACGGTGGCGGTATCCGCGCAGCCATTCCTGCTGGGCCAATCACTGTTGGTGAGGTAATCACTGTACTGCCATTCAACAATACTCTTGCTACGATGGAAGTAACAGGTGCCGAGCTGAAGGAAGCTTTCGAAACTTCTGTTGGATCATACCCTGCAGAAAACGGTGGATTCCTGCATGTAGCTGGCGGTAAGGTAAAATTCGATTCTACACAACCGAAAGGTAAGCGTGTAGTATCCGTATCTTATCTTGATGCAAATGGAAAGTATGTAAAAGTTCAGGATGATGCGAAGTACACTATCGCAACAAATGCTTTTACAGCTAAAGGCGGCGATGGCTATGATGTTTTTGCAAAAGCCTATGCAGAAGGCCGTGTAACTGACCTTGGCCTATCTGATTGGGAAAACTTCCGTGATCATTTAGTAAGTATTGGTTCTGAAGGAATCCCGACTGAAACTGAACGCAGAATCGTTGATGTTGTAGGCGAATTTGACTTAACGGTCATGCATACAAATGATGTCCATTCTGCGCTTGAAAATATGCCGAAGACAGTAACTGCTGTTAAAGAAGTTAGGCAGCAAAGTGCTAATTCACTTCTTCTTCACGCTGGTGACCAATTCACAGGTACCTTGTATTTCAATGAATTCCTTGGTGCTGCTGATTTGGCTATCCTGAAGTTGATGGGCTTTGATGCAATGACTTTCGGCAACCATGAATTTGACCTTGGCTCTTCAAATGATGGCCATCAAAAATTGGCTGATTTTATCAAGGGAGCGAACTTCCCATTTGTAAGTGCAAACGTTGATTTCTCCAAGGACGCTAAATTCGAAGGAATCTTCAATGATTCTATCGAAGCAGCTTACGTAAATGGTGAAATTTACAATGGAATTGTTAAGGATGTAAATGGTGAGAAAGTCGGTATCTTTGGTTTAACAACTGAGGAAACAGCTGACATTTCAAGCCCAGGCTCTATCGCATTCGAAAATTACATTCTAGAAGCAGAAAAAACTGTGCAATCTTTAGAAGCACAGGGGGTTAACAAAATCATCGCATTAACTCACATTGGTTATGATGACAATGAAGCAATCGATAATGATTTGACCCTTGCTGAAGAAGTTGAAGGTATTGACGTAATTGTAGGCGGACATAGCCATACTGCACTGAAAGAAGCAAAAGTAGTTGCAGCGGATGAGACCCCTACAGTAATCGTTCAAACAGGCAATGCCAACGCTAACCTTGGCGTACTTGATGTAACATTTGACCAAAATGGTGTTGTGGTTGAAAACAATGGCCGTCTGATTGCAATCGGCTCACAAGATGCTGATCAAGAAGCGGTTGATGTCCTGGCGCCATACAAAGCTCAGGTTGATGCTGTTGCTAAAGAAGAAATCGGCGTATCAGCACCAATCGCATTAGAAAACCCACGTACAAATGGCGATGATACAAAACCAAGTGTACGTAAAAACGAAACAATTCTTGGTAACTTGATTACCGACGGTATGCTCGAAAAAGCCAGAGAATTCACAAAGAAGGACATCATCATGGCCCTTCAAAATGGCGGTGGAATCCGTGCCGCAATCGATGCTGGCCCGATCACTGTTGGTGAAGTAATAGGCGTACTGCCATTTGGCAACACGCTTGCAACAATGGAAGTAACAGGAGCCGAACTTAAGCAGGCATTTGAAACATCTTTAAGCAGATATCCAGGTGAAAACGGCGGATTCTTGCATATTGCTGGTGGTAAAGTCGAATTCGATTCTACAAAACCAGTTGGTCAGCGCGTTGTATCTGTATCTTATCTTGATGCAAATGGTAAATATGTAAAGCTTCAAGATGATGTGAAATACACTGTAGCTACTAACGCCTTCACAGCTAAAGGCGGCGACGGTTATGACGTATTCGCAAAAGCGTATGCAGAAGGCCGTGTAACAGACCTAGGTCTTTCCGATTGGGAAAACTTCCGTGACCATCTAGTAAGCATCGGCAGCGAAGGCATCCCTACTAAAGTTGAGGGTCGAATTGTTGATGTAAGTGTGGACCCAGGTGAAGATCCAGGCGAAGATCCAGGCGAAGACCCTGGTGAAGACCCAGGTGAAGATCCAGGTGATGACCCAGGTAAAGACCCAGGTAAAGACCCAGGTAAAGACCCAGGAAACAAACCAGGTGACAATCCAGGTAATAAACCGGGAGAAAATCCAGGCAATAAACCGGGAGAAAATCCAGTCGGAACTCCAGGGAATAAGCCGGGTGAAAAACCGGGTAATAAACCAGGTGAAAAACCAGGAAATAAACCAGGCAAAGAAATTAAAGTGCCAGCAGCTAAAGAGGGTAACAAGTATAAAATTGATGAAGAGGCACTTAAAGATCTTGAAGATGGAGCAATAGTAGTTGTTGAAGTTAAAGATAAGAATAATGCAACATTGACACTTACTAAAGACCAAATTCAAGCTTTGAAGGATGCGGGCGCTTCAATTGAAGTGCGAAATGGAAATGTTGATGTACTAATTCCAGCTTCTATCCTTCCATTAGTAGAAAACCTGGATATTAAAGTGAAGAAAATGGATGTAAAAGGTTCACTGGGAGTTTACGATTTTACAATTGAAGCAGATGGAAAATCATACCATGAATTCAACGGTAAAGTTAAACTTACATTCAAAGTTGATCCGAAACAAATTAAAAATCCTAACAATGTAAAAGTTTATTATTGGAATGAAGAAGAAGGAAAATGGGAACTGATTGGCGGAGAATACAAAAATGGTGAAGTATCTGTATATACTGATCACTTTAGTACGTTTGGGGTATTCGAGACAGCACCAACTTCTTCCATGGTCCCAACTCATCAACTTCCTGACACTGCAACAAACAATTTTAACATTGTACTTGCTGGGTTCATGTTACTTCTCTTAGGTGGGGTTTTATACTTCATTCAAAGAAGAAAAACCAGCTCAAATTAATTAGTAATTATGGAAAAAGGGCGTGCCCGATTTGGTGCACGCCTTTTTCTGTTAATGTCCAGCCATAAAAAAGAAGCAGAGCGGACTCTGCTTCTTTTAATTTTGCATTTGGCAAACGAACCATCCCAAATTAGCACCATTAGCGGGACTGACAAACCGGAGAACCTTACTTGGTCTTTTTTTGTTTTTTGCGTTTGCGGATTTTGAATTTCTTGATTCGAATTCCGCGGATTGGCATCCATTTAATTTCCTTTTCCCGAACAAAGCGGAAGACGAGAAATACGATGTACATGGCAAGTGCGATCCAGAAGAAGACTGGTATGCTTTCCAGTTTTACTTTTGCGGCCCAATACATCATATAGAAGATAAAGGCTGTAATAATGACGCCGTACCGTGGTAGCGGGATTTTTTTGAAGCTTGGAATTTTAAGTGTACTGGCCATCAAATAACATAAAAGAATGTAAATAATTGCAAACAAGAGAACTGGGATACTGTTGTGAAACAAAATCAAAAACGTTACAAGGCCGCCGGCAAATGTGATTGGAACCCCTTGAAAATGATTTAATGACACATCTGACTGAGTAAGGTTGAACCGCGCGAGCCTGTAGGCGCCGAATAATGGGAAAGCCCCGGCTAGCACGAGGCCAGTCATCCCGAAATCAGCGAAGTACGTATTAATCGCCAAATACGCTGGTACCACACCAAAGGACACGATGTCCGCAAGTGAGTCCAATTCTTTCCCGAATTCATTGGATACGCCGAGAATCCGCGCAACCCTTCCATCCAATGCATCGAGCATCATCGCGATAAAAATCAGGATTGTCGCGTTTCTAATATCCCCGTGCATGATATACCCTATCGCAAGGAACCCGCAGAAAAGGTTTCCGAAAGTCAGTGCGTTGGGAATAAATCGTTTCTTTGACATGGTTGTCACCCTCTAGTTAAAGTACTTTCATTTTATCATTGAATTACTCATTTACCACCTTGGATATGCAGGGGAAACATTGTTATGCTTCATGTAATTATGTAGAATGGACTCTTTATTCATTTCCTTATCCCGTCTTGCTAAACAACCTAAATTCTTCTTAATGTTTCTATCCCCTTACAGCCCCTGAACAAACCCCACGCTTGACTTTATTATAACAGGTTTCAGAAACTGTTCACCTTCAAAAATAAAAGAAGCAGGGCAACTGCTTATTTTATTTTGCCCTCCTCTTTGACGGAACCAGCCTGAACATGGATACAGGCGCAGGTACGCTTATGCTGGATAATCTGAGCATCGAAGAGATTCCTCCAGGCCTGGCCTATAATGATTCAGCATTTCAAAAAAATGAAGACTAACAAGTAAAAAAATTGTGCTGACCCGTCTAATTGATGGGTCCGCACGTACTTTTTAGGGTACTATTTTTAAAAAGAAGAGGGAGTGTGTTTAAAATGGCTAGAGTTGTTTTGGTAACAGGAGCTAACCGCGGACTTGGCCTTGGATTGGTCCGACAGTTGTTGGAAAAGGGCTGCATGGTGTTTGCAGGAATTAGGGGTGAAGCTTCATCTGAATTGGAGCAACTGAAGGCTGCATATTCGAATCATCTGGAAATCGTTGCAATTGATGTAACCGACAGTAAAATTATTGAGGAGGCCAAAGTCCGGGTTGAAGCGAGATCTAGTAAACTCGATTGGCTGATTAATAACGCGGCAATCCTTGGGGATACCAGAGCGACCGTACTTGACACCATGAATTTTGAAGACATGATGAGTGTATTCGATACGAATACGCTGGGGCCAATTCGCGTTACCAATACCTTTCTTCCGTTGCTTTTAAAAAGCAAAACCAAGCTGATTGTAAACATCTCATCGGAGGCAGGAAGCGTAGCGGATTGCCATCGGATCAACAACTTCGGCTATTGCATGTCTAAGTCGGCTCTCAATATGCAGTCTGCATTAGTACATAATCGGTTGAAGGAATTTGGTGGGGGTGTTCTAATCCTTCACCCTGGCTGGGTCCAAACGTATATGCAGGGGAAACTGGATACAGCCGCACCACTAACCGCCGACGAATCCGCCAGCAAGCTCATTGCGCTCGCAGAACAATATGAATATGTAAGAGAAGCCAAGCCCCTATTTCTGGATTACCTCGGAAATCGGCTGCAGTGGTAAAATGTTGAAATGGGTGCCTTTCTCGCCTGCCAGAACCGTGTTGCCAAAATTCAAAAAATAATTCAAAATATTTTTTCAAAATAGATTATAATTAACTCATATTGGACTGCCATTTATGTAGGAGGAAATATATGAGTGTTGAACCTGAACTTCTGGGCTTTCCGGAGGGTATATCATTTGCACTTGATGAAACGATTGCTTTGTCCATGACAGATTCAACAGGGAAGTTTGTTTACGTCAATGATGCTTTTTGTATTTTATCCAAGTACTCAAGGGATGAACTTCTTGGAAAACGTCATGATATGTTAAATTCCGACTATCATTCCGATCATTTTTTTCAAGAGGTATTGCAAACAATACAATCGGGGGCAAAATGGAAAGGTGTTATACGAAATAAAGCTAAAGATGGCAGTATTTATTGGGTACAGGATAAAATTATTCCCCAAATTGGAAAAGACGGCATTCCCGAAAGTTACATATGCATAAGTAGGGATATAACTGAGCTTATGTTCAAAGAAGAAAATTTAAAAATTAGCTTGAATTCATTATGTTCAATCGCCACAGCGCTCAATGAGTCTTCCATTATTGTAATACTTGATCCTGATGGAAAAATTACCTACGCTAATGATCATTACTGCGATATTTCCAAATACAGTAAAGAAGAGCTTGTAGGGGAAAAGCAAAGTATCCTGAATTCAGGACTCCATCCGGAATCCTTTTTTAAAAATATTTGGAAGGTTATCAATCAGGGGAAGGTCTGGAAGGGAGAAATTTTTAAGAAGGCAAAAGATGGCTCCTTTTATTGGATTTATTCAACGATTGTTCCAGTGCAGTCTTCGGATGGCAAAATCAAAAACTTTGTGGAGATTAGCCACGATATTACATCTAGGAAAAAGTCTGAGGAAATGCTGATGAGAACCGAGAAATTATCGGTGATTGGGGAATTGGCCGCAGGGGTTGCTCATGAAATCCGAAATCCTCTCACTTCACTCCGTGGTTTCGCTAGGCTTCTAAAGGAAAACAACACGATTAACCGCGATATGTATTTGGATATTATCATAGATGAAATTGAACGAATTAATCATATTGTCAATGACTTTATGGTGCTGGCCAAGCCGTATGTTGCCGAGTTTAAAGAAAAGAAAATCCTCCCTATCGTGATGCAGGTGATCTCACTGCTTGAATCGGAATGCCATTTAAATAACATCCAAATTCACCTGATTTATCAGGAGAGTTTTGACGAGGTTACAGTCCTATGCGATCAGCATCAATTAAAACAAGTATTTTTAAATCTAATAAAAAATGGAATTGAAGCCATGCCAAAAGGTGGGGATATACATGTTTCCCTAACCATTGATGATGAGAATGTCTGCATCGACATAAAAGACAATGGCCTTGGCATGTCAGAACAAATGATTAAAAGAATTGGCGAGCCATTCTACTCCACAAAGGAACAAGGAACCGGCCTTGGACTCATGGTCAGCTTTAACATCATTCAAAACCACAAAGGGACCATAAACGTAACAAGCCAACCCGACCAAGGCACAAACTTCCGAATTCAGCTCCCAAAGAGCTAAATAAAGACGGTTCTCATTTGCCAACTGCAGAAGAGAACCGTCCTTATTTGTGTCTCCCGTCATGGTTATTCTAAAACCGCATATATTTTTGCTGAAATCTTCCTTAAAGTCTCGGATCCAGTTCCTTCTCTCTTTGCTCTTCAAAAAGAAGGTTGGCGACGGTTTGCTGGAATGGCACATTGGTTTCGTTGATGGTGCTGGCCGGGTGTACGAGCATATCCCTGCCCAGCCTGTGCTCGTTAAGAGACGTTTGCAGCTTTTTCGCAATCGCCTTTTCCTTTAACAGCTTCCTGTATTTATGCGGGAACGTATAATCGTAGCCATAAACAATTGTCAAATACTCCGGATTGCGCACCTTCATGAACGGCACCACACCTGCCATATCTTGCTGGGGCTTGATGACAACGCCTTCCATACCTTCATCCATCGTCAGCGTTTGAAAAAATTCCTCGGCCAAAGCAAACGAAGCATCCTCATTTAGGTTCAGCACAAGCTGGCGGTCTCCATTTACCAGCGAATAAATCTCCGACGTCCTCATCTCCGGTATTTCCTCACGCCCATCTTCATAAACAATCTTCAGGACATTGAACGGCTTGTAATGGACTTCGGACTCCTTGCCATACAGCTCAAGCTGGCGTTTGAACACCGCGCTCGCCTTGATGTGCTCATCAAGCGGATGATACGTATCGAGAATCTCATCCATATCCTTATAATTGCCGTAAGCGGTCGTGCCAAAGTCGCGTACCAAATCCTTTTTCGAGCTCTTCACCTTCGCAGCCTTAAAGCCGCTTGTTTCATACTGTTCAACAAGCTTGCCGAACTGCTCCTCAAAGCCATTTTCCTTCAAATAGGAGAGCTCCGTCTCAAGCGCTTTTTCAACGACCTTGAACTGCTTGTCGATCAAGCCCTTCCCAAGCGCGCTCCACGGCAATAGCTCACCGTCCAGAACCAGCATCCGAACGCCGTTTCTCTCCATATAATCCGAAAACTTTGCCAGAAGAGCCTCATACACAGGCCCAAGCTCAACATGATTCACCTTGAACCCATTCCGGCTCGTCGCATAGCTTTCTCCCTTCGTCAAATAAATCGTACAGCGCGACCCCATATACTTCGGCTGCAGCACAACCTCAGCGACACCCTTATTCTTGAAGTAATAGAGGCCTTCCTTCAGCGACTCCAGCACCCCGGCCGCCAAATCCTTATTCGCCGGGCTCATCGTCCCCGAAATATAATTAATCTTATTCTCCAGCACATAGCCTAGCCGCTTCCTCGAAGACTCCTCCAAATTCGCAAGGTCAACTGCCTTTTCTTTTTTTGAAAAAAGGACAGGAAGTTCGGCACCCTGGCCGGCCTTGATCGTCCGATAAAATGGTTTATTACCGTTCAGCGTCACGCTTGTCAGCGTATTTCCGTGCACCGCTCCGGTATCGATGCCAAGCTTCTTCTTCAGCATCACCACGTCTTTTGTGGCAATATGGCCCCAAACGTGGAACGGGTGGTTGTTCACCGCTTCCTCTTTTAAAAAGTGGAGCCCGTCCTCGATGTTGGAAAAATTGGTCGCGAACCGGCGCTGTGCTTTGCGCGAATCCTTGTCGAGCTTGCCGAGGTATTTATTTTCGCAAGGCGCATGGGTGATGTAATACCCGGGCTGGGTCAGGCCGATAAACCGATAGAAATCCTTCGCGAGTGAAAACAGCTCCTCGAACTTAGCCCGCGAGTCGGTATCCTCCTCGAAATGAGGGATGCTGTCGAAGTACAGGCTGTTGTTTTCCTTGATGTTTCCGTTCAGGAAATGGTAGACAAAGTTCTCATGGTTTCCTTTTACAAATAGAAAATGGTCCTTATTATTATAAAGGAAGTCGATTGTCGCCTTCGTGTTGCCGCCCTTGTCAATGTAATCGCCGATGAGGACGAATTTTTTATCTGCATTTTTCTCGTCTGGGCTCATCTGGCCGTCGGTAATCGCGAAGCCGTGCTCCTTGACGAGCTCCTTCAATGCATCCACCTGTTCATGTACGTCCCCGATAATGACATAACGGTGGCCGTGCGGAAGCAGGTGGGATAGATACTCGTCTCTGTCCGCAGCAACGATTTCAACTCCTGTGAAATTTTTCTCGCGAATACGGTGGATTGCGTCGAACCTATTCCGCTTCAGATTCGGCAGAACCTCCTGGCGCATCCGGGTCAGCTGCTGGGCGATGATTCGCTTGCTTCGGTCAGAAGCATAATGGTCGCGGATATTTTTGTAATCAAACAAAAGAATCTCGACGCGGTAGTTATTTTTCCGGCCAATCTCGAGGATGTTATCGCGGAAGCCCTCCGAAAGCCCGGTTGTATCGACGATTGCATAATCGCAATTAATCGGGAACTGAGTGACAAGGTCAAGCTTTGTGTACAGCAGGCTGAACGCCTGGGCGCTTGCCTCCATCATGTTTTCGTTGTATTTGTCATATGCGTAGCCAAGAATATCCTGACGAATGCTGTCCGACGACAGGTACTGTATGTTCGTCCGGTATCCAGTCGCCTCGTCCGCAAACTGCAGCGCCGGAATCAGCGTTTCGGTTACGAACGTCGTTTTGCCAGCCTCCGAAGGCCCGACGGTTAAAAAAATCGTGTGAGTATGTGCTGAAATCCTCATTAACCTTCGTCCTTTCCGGTTGTAAGTGCGGGTTCTGCCGACAGAGACAGGCTTCCCTTTATGACAGCGGTTTGCGTTACAGGTTTTCTTTTAAAAATAATTGCCTGGGTTGTATGAATTCCGTCCACCGAGTCGCCAATTCCGACGCATTCAGCTTCGATCCCAGCAGGCAGGATGCTCTTGATCCATTTTTCAAACGCTGGGCTGCCAAGCTCCCATTTATGGTCGTTATGCCTTGACTCGATTGAATAGTACGTATTAAAGTCCTGGTTCGGTGTTGTCAGAAGGAATGTGTTCCAGTTTACGGTTTGCAGAAGCTGCTTAACCAGTTCCTCCGCTTGGTCCATGCTCATATGCTCGATGACTTCGGTCAGGATGACATCGACGTCCTCTCCGTCATATGTATCAAGGAACGCTTCAAGCGAGTTATAGAGTACGATGTTATCAACTTCCCTCACGCGCATTTTGTGGGAGACTTTAGCGCGCGCCTCGTCATCAATGTCGATTGCATGGACGAACTGCGGCACGATTTTTTTCGCATACGGCAGACTGTACGCCCCCTCACCGCAGCCGACATCAAGGATTGGCCGCTCGAACGTGAGATTCTTCGTAATCCACGCCTGCCGCTGCTGGGCCGTACTTCCATAGGCGAGGTCGAGCTTATAGCGGTTCGTCTGCTGCAATTCTTCCTTATACTTGTAAAATTTATCCTTCGACACGAACGCATTCCGCGCGAACAGGTAGCGGATGAAATATGGGGCATCGATCGTGTTGATGCTCCGCAGGAATTTTTCAACAATTTCATTATTCAGGTCAATATATTCCTTGCCCATAATTGTCAGGAACAAGAACAGCACGTTGGCATAGTTCAAGAGCTCGTGTACGGATTTCTCGGTTGTGACACTGATTCTGGCATTTTTATGGGCCAGCCACTCCCACTCAATCTCGTAATCTTTGAAATGAGTTTTGAAGAATGAGAGATAGTGCTCATTTTCGATATGGGTCATGTTGACAGTGAAGCTGTTGGTGAAGCCCACGCTGTCCTTTTCATGCCGCTTTTTCGAGGCTGTCGAGAAAAAGTCTGCTATCACGGTAAGCGGAATCCGTGGCGAATTGTACCGCGACACATTCAGGTATTCAAACTTCTCTTCTTTATTTTTCGGGAACGAAATCTCATTATCGGCATCCTTGAAATAAATGCTGTACGCTGTTGGCCTCGGATACCATCCGAACGCCCGTCCCTTACGAATTCCCTTCACCAGCATCCCGCTCGCAGGATTCTTGGAAATGATATAGGAAAAATCCGGATTCAGTGAAGACACTTCGAGAATACTCATCCGCGCACTCTCCTTTACAGGTTATTACCATTAACAGTAAATGCGGAGAGGGGCATTGGCAAGAACTTTTTTCGGCAGAACCTGGGGATGGTTCTCGTTAGCCGCGGCGTGCATAGAGAGGCAGTTCTTGGTTGCACATCAATACAAATACAGTTTCGAGGATTAATCTCTCAATGCCTGCCCATAATTAATCCACAATGAGATTTCGTGGATTAATCTCTTGCTACCGATCCACGATTAATCCAGCAAATAGGGTTTAGTGGATAAATCTCCTGTTGCCCACCCACGATTAATCCAGTAAATAGGGTTTAGTGGATAAATCTCCTGTTGCCCACCCACGATTAATCCAGCAAATAGGGTTTAGTGGATAAATCTCTTGTTGTCCACCCACGATTAAACCAGCAAAAAGGTTTAGTAGATAAATCTCTTACAGCACTTATAGCGAAGAGAAATTACGCCGAAAGCGGAAAGCTCCTCAATTATAAAGAGGCGTGAGACTTAAATGATATTCCCGTTTTTTTTCGGCCGGGAAGGGTAGAGGGAGTTGGGAGCTCTTTTAGAGCAATACATATTAAACATTAGGAGGATGATGATGGGAGATAACCGCAATTCCGAGATGAATAAGAAGCAGGAGCAGCTCGAGCAGTTTAAGGTGGATGACACGGGCCAGAAGCTGACGACGAATCAAGGTTTAAAGGTGTCAGAGGATGAGTTTTCCCTTAAAGCCGGTGTCCGCGGACCAACGTTGATGGAAGACTTTCATTTCCGTGAAAAAATGACTCACTTTGACCATGAACGGATTCCGGAAAGGGTCGTTCATGCCCGAGGATTTGCTGCTCATGGTGATTTCCAGGTGTACGAGTCATTGAGGGAATATACAATGGCGAAGTTCCTGCAAGATCCTTCAAAAAAAACGCCAGTCTTTGTTCGGTTCTCGACAGTACAGGGATCGAGGGGTTCGGCGGAGACGGTCCGTGATGTCCGCGGGTTTGCGACTAAGTTTTATACAGAGGAAGGGAACTATGACCTTGTGGGCAACAATATGCCGGTTTTCTTCATCCAGGATGCGATTAAGTTTCCTGACTTTGTGCACGCTGTGAAGCCTGAACCGCATAATGAAATGCCACAGGCGGCGACCGCGCACGACACGTTCTGGGACTTTATTGCCAATAATCAAGAATCGGCGCATATGGTGATGTGGGCAATGTCGGACCGCGCTATTCCGCGCAGCTATCGGATGATGGAGGGTTTCGGTGTTCATACATTCCGATTTGTGAATGAGCAGGGCAAGGCACACTTCGTCAAATTCCATTGGAAGCCAGTTGTCGGTGTGCATTCACAGGTGTGGGACGAGGCCCAGAAGGTTGCCGGTAAGGACCCGGATTTCCATCGCCGCGATTTGTATGAAGCGATTGAAAGAGGCGATTATCTCGAGTACGAACTAGGTGTGCAAATGATTCCTGAGGAAGAAGAGTTCCGGTTTGAATTTGATATTCTTGATCCGACCAAGCTATGGCCTGAAGAAGAGGTTCCGGTCAAGCTCATTGGAAAAATGACATTGAACCGGAATGTCGACAATGTGTTTGCCGAGACTGAACAGGTTGCCTTCCATCCTGGACATGTTGTGCCAGGAATAGATTTCACGAATGACCCGCTGCTGCAGGGAAGGTTGTTCTCTTATACTGATACACAGCTATTGCGACTTGGCGGACCGAATTTCCACGAGCTGCCGATCAATCGCCCTGTCTGTCCGTTCCACAACAACCAGCGTGATGGCTTTGGCCGCCAGACAATCAACAGGGGCCAGGTAAGCTACCACAAGAATTCTCTTGCGCAAAATACGCCTGCACCAGCTACTGCTGAGGAAGGCGGTTATGTGCATTATCAGGAGAAAGTCGATGGGCAAAAAATCCGGGCTCGCAGTGACAGTTTCAAGGATCATTTTTCCCAGGCGTCGATGTTCTGGAACAGCATGAGCCCGCCTGAAAAGCAGCACATCATTGATGCTTTGACCTTTGAACTCGGCAAGGTGAAATCACCGGATGTACGCCAGCAGGTTGTTGATATGCTCGCAAATGTCAGCATGGAATTGATCACTCCGGTTGCTAAAAGCATTGGTGCCAGGGTGCCGGAGCCGAGAGAGCCCGCTTCGTTAAAGTCATCGCCGGCACTAAGCATGGCCAATACGGTAAAAACTGCGAAATCCCGCATGGTTGGAGTTCTAATTGAGGAAGGGTTTAACGGAAATGAAATAAAGGGGATTTTTGATGCTATAAAGGCAGAGGGAGCTATACCTGCGATTATTAGCGAAAATCTTGGTTCAATTCGAGGCACCGATAATTTTGAACTTCCTGTTGAATTCTCCTATGTAACAGCCGATTCTGTAATCTTTGACGCAATTTACATTGTTGGTGGTTCGGAAAACAGCCCGAAATTCAAAAAGACAGCCCTGGACTTTGTACAGGAAGCATTTGAGCACTACAAGCCAATTGGCGCCACGCACGCCGGTGCGGAAGTCGTGGAACAAGCCGGTATTCTCGGACAGCCTGGTGTCATTGCGGGGTCAGACCCCTCAGAGTTCGCTGCCCAGTTTGTGCATGCTATTGCCGCACACCGTTTCTGGGATAGGGAAGTTGTGTAAGTGCATTAAACAAACCCGCTAAACAGTAATTCAGTTTAGCGGGTTTACTTTTACTATTATAAATACTACTAAAGAACGTTGGCCGGACGAGAACCGTCTTTAGTTCCACCCTTTTTGGCTAAGTTGGTCCTCTAAGCCGATGATTTCTTCTTTCGTGTCGCCTGCGAGGATGGCGCTGATTCTTGTTTTTGCATCTTGCCCGTCTTCTGGCTTGTAGATGGATAGCGGGAAGAGGTCACGATTTTGGATCAGCTGTTTGCAGTCGTTATAAAACTCCTCCCAATCGGCCTCGATTTCCCATGTCCGGTACAATAGGTATTCTCTATCCGTGGAACTTAGAATACTGTCCTTCAACAGCAGGGCAGGCGTTGAAGCGTTCAGCCTGAAGTTGAGATCGATGCAGACAATCCGCCCGTCTGTCGTGGTCAGGATGTCAAATCCGCCAACGCCGACATAATCGAGCTTTGCGGCGTTTTCCATGATTTTTTCGCCAACGGTCATGACTTCATCAGGTGCCGCCTCACAGTCGCTTATCCAATTTCCGCGGTGATTTCCTTCCTCTGTCGTGATTTGCTCGGCCGCTCCAAGGCAAACAATCTCACCCTCGTGCGTCCTCGCAAATTGAACGCAATAGTTTTTTTCGATTTCCACGAGTTCCTCCACGACAATTTGTTCGCTGTCCTTGAATTCTTCCCAGGCCTTCGCGACATCTTCTTCCGTTTGGCAGAGAGCTACATCGATGCCGCCTCCATTCGGAAGGTCGGTTGCTGTTTTTAAAACAAAAGGCAGTTTCCATTCCTTCTTGACGCGGTCGAGCTCTGTTGGTTTGACTGCCATCCGCCGCGGATAGTGGCCTTCGGGAACAAGCTCCGACAGGCTCGCTTTGTTGTTCAGGTATGAAAGCAGGTCGGGCTTGATCCAATACCCTTTCTCCGGAATTTCCTCGGGAGGGTAAATTTGATTAATTACTTGTTTCGTATCATTTTCAATACAAGAGTTTATCACGCTTTTAATCGACTCTTCGTCGTTGTATACATAAAGGCTGGACGGCTCACTGATTCCGGCAAGCCGCATCAGCTGAAGAGATTCTTCCGTAATGACACGTTCATTGGCCACTACCGGCATCTCACCTGCAATCGACAGCGGAGCACCAGTGCGGAAATCATCAAAGTCAACGTTGTCGGTCGGTATCCAGCCAAAGCCCGAGTACGATGTCCGCGGGTTGAGAATAAATTCAGGTCCATATATATCAGCCAAAGTTAAATTTGGGTTTACTTGCATGCTTCGTCACCTCTCTGATGAGTCCTAGTTTGTTTGTATATGAAATAACCGCTGACAGGAACATTCAAACGTGCTAAATATAGGAAGATAGTAGAGCGTTGGCATGAAATGGGCAGCGGGGAGCGTAGACCGATTTTTCAAAAAAGAATAGAACTAGGGTAAAAGTCTTATAAGAATATTCTGAATATTAGTAATTTAGTTGGTTGTTTTTGGGAGAATAGGTGGGCTAGGATATAGGTGTGACTACCAGACTGCTAATCAGAGATTAGTAGTCTATTATTTTAGGGGGGATTGGATGGTGTTACGGAGGAAAGGGTTAAAGGTTGCGGCTTCATTATTGGCGGTTTCGATGGCATTTGGTTCGGTAGGGTATGCGGCGAATGATGGGGCGGGTAAATCAGCCTACTCTCAGGACCAGAAGGTGATTGCGAGGGTCGATGCTGAGCGGGCGATTGAGCATGTCCGGTATTTATCCGAGGAAATCGGGCCTCGTCCGGGCGGGCTTGAAGCTGAAAAGCAGTCTGCAGATTATATCGCGAGAGTGCTAAAGGGATATGGTTACGATGTGGAGTACCAATACTTCCCGGTTGCCGATCAATACATAGGGGCTGCTAGTTTTGGTGACGGCACATCGTGGCAGATGGGCGCTGCTCCGAATGGGAAGATTAGCGGCGAGGGCGTGACAGCAGAGGTAATTTTTGTAGAAGGTGGAACGAACCTGAGTGACTTCCCGGCTGATACAGCTGGAAAAATTGTTGTCATGGCAAGGGGAGCCTCGACTGCAGATTACCGGGCACAGGTGAATAATGCGGTTGCAAAAGGTGCAGCCGGTGTTATCTTGCAAAGTTTAGTCGGAAGCCGCGGCAACTATGGGCAGACGTTCAATCCTAGCTTAATTGGAAAAGTCAATGTCCCTGTCTTTGGCGCAGCATTTATTCAAGGGGAGTGGATCAAGGAAAAGCTTGCGAATGGCCCTGTTGAAATGACGTTGACAGCCGAGCAATTTAGCAATCTCCAGTCGGTAAACGTCATCGCAACAAAACCTGCGAAATCAAAGGACGATGGGAAGCAGGTTATCCTTGGTGCACACCATGACAGCGTCGTCGGTGCTCCCGGCGGCAACGATAATGCCTCGGGTGTCGGCTTGATGCTTGAGCTTGCGCGTGTGTACAAGGGCTACAATACAGACAAGGAAATGAAATTTATCGCATTCGGCTCGGAAGAACGCGGGCTCCTTGGTGCTAGGCATTATGTGAACCAGCTGTCCCAGGCTGAAAAGGACAATATTGAAGCGGTCTTTGTTCCGGATATGGTTGCGACCAGCTACGGACCAGCGAAAAATCTGTATGCGATGACACCTGACGGCAGCAGGAATGCAGTAACGGACTCTACAACAGCGGCTGGCGCGCGTCTTGGAAATTCTGATATTTTACCAGGAACGTTCGGCTCCAGCGACCATGTTCCGTTCCACCAGGCTGGAATACCTGCGGCGCTGTTCATCTGGATGGGTGTCGACAGCTGGAATCCGCTCGTCTATCACATCGAAAAGGTTTACCATACTCCGCAGGACACAATCGAGGACAACATTTCGGTTGAACGGATGCAATCCGCCCTTGACGTTATCGGCTCCGGGTTGTTTGATGTCGTCAGGAAGGATGTACCAGCGTTGAATAAGTAATAATATAAGGGACGGTTCTTAGCTTCCTCGGAGGCAACGAACCGTCCTTTTTTCATATATTACAATTTATGGTATTGTATTAGTATTATAAACAAACAAGGGGAGAAGCTGTGGAAACGATTGAAGTGATAGAGATAACCGAAGAAAACCTAGACGACCAAGGCTGCTTTTGCTTGCGCAGTAAACCTAATTCACAAGGATACAAAAATAAAAACAGTTGGCTTATGGGAAGATTTGATGAAGGTTTAAAGTACATAAAAATAATGGAGAATGGCAAACAAGCGGGGTTTATTGAATATACTCCGATTGAATATTCTTCACGAGTTGTATTTGGTGAAAATTATTTGGTTATTCATTGCTTATGGGTTAGCGTTACAGGCAAAGGGTATGCCAGTAAATTAATCCAAACATGTCTTCAAGATGCAAAGCAACAAAATAAGGCCGGGGTAATCGTGATTACAAATCCCGATACTTCCTGGACACCAAGTAAGGAGATATTCGTAAAGAATGGCTTTGAAGAGATAGGCCGGGCCCCTTACGGATTTGGGTTGCTTGTCCATAAATTGCACCCTTCACCGGACCCCTTTTTTCCAAATGATTGGGAGGAGCGGCTCGGACGATTTAACGATTTGACAATAATCCGGACACAGCAATGCCCATTTGTCGATATCGCAACTGAAAACATTGTAACAGGAGCAGCCAGGCTGGGTATAAGTACAACCATTATTGACATCAAAACCCGAGAGGAATTGATGGCTTTTTCGCCAACCCCATTTGGAGTCTATGGAGTAGTTTACAAGAACAATTTAATTGCCTATCACAGACTCACTGTACATTCCGTAATAAAACGATTAAAAGCCCTTATCTAGCATTCTTGTTTAACCACAGATGGCGGCTGTGGCACACGAGAACCGCCCTAGTTCCCCTCAACGAAATTAAGAGAAGGCATTATTCGCTGAATGCCTTCTCGCTTTTACTAGATTAATATTGTCCCCGCTACAAACACGCTGAACAGCAGTCCCAGCAATGTAGCAAACATGGCAGCTCCCATCAGGATTGCTCCATGGGTGCGGCTCCGGTCAAAGAATGTCATTGCACCCATATACAATGCTGCCCCTCCGAAGAGAAGCGGCAGGAACACTACTGAAAGAGCGACGAACAGCCACCCTAACAAAATATAAAGAAACCCCTTTTTATCCTGTGCTTCCTTCTCAACTACAAATGCAGCCTGCCCGCAGTGTTGGCACACATTCGCTTCCATCCCCATCATCCTTCCGTTTAATATGGTTTTCACTAATAATGGTGTTAAAAACTATATAAGTATAATATTTCCTCTGCTTTTATTTTATTACAATTGTCAGAAAAAAGACACATAAAATTCACGAAAAATTCAAAAAATATTTAAATTTGAGAAGGTCTGTTTCGGTTGGTGTGGAAAGTAGCTACGTAAGCCCGGAAACTAAGGAATTGGGCATGCTAAGCTCTGCTATGTTTTTGGCGTAGTATTCTGGCTGACGATGGCGCGTTTTTCGCGTCGACCAATTTTTCCAAAGGAAGGATGAGAGTATGGCGTACAAAAATCGGTGTAAGTCTAAAAAGCTTGTCATTTATGATTCGCTGGCGGGACGGATGAAGCTGTCTGATGACGAGTGGTCGTATTATTGTAATTTGGTAAAGGGATTTGAGGGGGAGGTGCAGTTTGATGGTTTGACGGAGCAGCTGCAGTGTGAATGCATTGTGCTGAATGATTTGCTGCTGGAGGTTGGCGGCCGGTTGTTTCAGATTGATACGCTGATAATTACGGCGGACCTGATTTATTTGTTTGATGTGAAAACGTTTGATGGAGAGTATTTTTATGATTTTCGAGAGGATCGCTTGTTTAAACGGCCTAAATATGAGGTTGATAATCCTCTAACCCAGTTGAAAAGATGTGAAACTGTGCTCCGCCAGTTGCTCCGCGAGTTAGGCTATTCTTCCTTCCACATTAATGCTTCAGTTGTTTTCGTCAATTCCGAATTTACTTTGTTCCAGGCTCCTCTTGACAAACCTTTCATTCTTCCTACTCAGCTTTATCCTTTTTTGCGAAACCTGAATAATGCGCCTGCCGGTTTGGGTGATAAGCAATGGCGGTTGGCGGAAAAACTGGCTGGCCTGCATCAAAATGAGTCACGTTATGATAAGTTCCCAACGTATACATTTAAGGGTTTGCGGAAGGGGTTTAGATGCTGGAAGTGCGGGTCTTTGTCTGTGACGGTGGTGGGCAAGAAATGTGTCTGCGCATGTGGCGAGGAGGAAAAGGTGGTTGACGCGGTAATCCGGCAGGTGAGGGAATTTCAGATGTTGTTTCCGGATGAACCGGTTACCACAAAAATTATATATGAATGGTGTGGTGGGATAGTAGAGTCCAAAAGAAGGATAAATAATATACTTAGGCAGAATTTTAAAAAAGTGGGAGCTGATAAACTAGCCTATTATGAATGAACTGCTTTATTTGGTGAGAAAAGGCAAAAATTTACCTAGTCCCATTTCGTGGATTAATCTTGGAACAGCGATTGGAGATTAATCCACGAAACCAATTTAGTGGATTAATCGTGGGTGGTCGCACAGCAGATTAATCCACGAAACCCCATTTAGTGGATAAATCGTGGCACGGCAACAGGAGATTAATCCACGAAACCCCATTTAGTGGATAAATCGTGGTCGGTAACAGCAGATTAATCCACGAAACCCCATTTGGTGGATAAATCGTGGCACGGCAACAGGAGATTAATCCACGAAACCCCATTTAGTGGATAAATCGTGGTCGGTAACAGGAGATTAATCCACGAAACCAATTTAGTGGATAAATCGTGGCCCTGTAACAGGAGATTAATCCACGAACCCAATTTAGTGGATAAATCGTGGTCCTGTAACAGGAGATTAATCCACCAAACCAATTTAGTGGATAAATCGTGGTCCTGTAACAGGAGATTAATCCACCAAAGTCACACTAATATATAAGTGAAAGTTCCCTAGAAAACACTCTCCCCAATCAACATCACCTTCAAACGCTCCTCCGGCAGCCCCTGCTCGGCCCACGCGCGCAGCAGCCGTTCGAGCGCTTCGGGGCCGGTGTCGTCGGCTAACCGGTAGGCGCCGTAGTGCATGGGAACAAAGCGGCGTGCACCCAGCTCAATAAACGCCTTAACGCTGTCCTCTGGTGAAATGTGCGAGGCGGCCATGAACCACTCAGGTTCGTAGGCGCCGATTGGCATAAACACCGTATCGATTTCGAACTTGGCTGCAATCTCTTTGAACCCACGGAAGTAACCTGTATCACCAACGAAGTAGAAAGTTTCTCCTCCTTCGCCATTCCGTTCGAACACCCATCCGCCCCAGTGGGAGGTATTCATATCGTTCAGCGATCGCCTTGTCCAATGCTGGGCCGGTACAAAGTGGATTCGCAACCCGCCAAACTCCTCGCAATCCCACCAGTTCATTTCGACAACTTTTCCAAAGCCTTTTTTTAAAAAAAGAGCCTTTAAGCCTGCCGGAACGAAGTATTGTGGATTGCCCTTCAGTTTCCGGAGGGTAGGGAAGTCGAGATGATCAAAATGCCCGTGGGAAATTACTACGATGTTAATTTCCGGGAGCTCGTCCAGTCGAAGGCCAGGCTCAGTCAAGCGCTTCTGAAATCCCATCCGCTTCGCCCAAACTGGGTCAGTGAGTATGTTCAAGCCGTTGAGCTGGATCAAAAATGTGGAGTGGCCGATCCAAGTGTAAGATTTCCGACTGCGATTTTCCGCTAGTTCCTTCACTTTTTTAACAGGGCTTTGCTCGATGTTGACCGTTAAATCCTTCACCTTACTGCGGCGTTCCTTTTGCCATCGCCGCATGTCCTGAAATGTTTTATTGTTTGACACGTTGTCTAAATTGGCAAACCTCTTCATAATGAACCACCTTATATCCAGGAATTGTATAGTGAGTATAGCAGAAAACTTGATGGAGAGTACATTTCTACTATCGCAGGTGGCTTAATGTAAGAGGGTTGCCCACCGACCGACCCTAATTAGAAATACCTTCTAGTGGACACATTGCCAACTCTGCCCTACACTAAAACAATATTTTCATCGTTGGAAAGGTGTTTTGGTGTATGTTGAAGAACCCTACAGGAAAACAGCGGATTGGTTTGGCATTTCTTCTTAGTATGCTTTCTATTTTGGGTCCGTTGAATATTGATATGTATTTGCCGAGTTTTCCGGAAATCGCGGAGGACCTTGGTGCCCAGGCTTCACTTGTGCAGCTCAGTCTCACAGCTTGCTTGCTTGGTATTGCGGTCGGACAGCTGATTGTTGGGCCGATTAGTGATTCAAAGGGGAGACGGAAGCCGCTTTTGATTTCCGTTTTTCTTTTTGCGCTTTCCTCACTGTTTTGCGCATTGGCGCCAAATATTGAGATGCTGATTGTTGGCCGTTTCATGCAGGGATTGACTGCGGCTGGAGGAATTGTCCTTTCCCGGGCAATTGTGAGAGATATTTTCGATGGTGAGGCTCTGACGAAGTTTTATTCGCTTTTGATGGTGATTACGACAGTAGCACCGCTGGTTGCGCCGATTGCCGGCGGGCTGATCCTCCTATTGCCATTTGCAAATTGGGGAACGATCTTTTTGTTTTTAGGCTTAATAGGATTCATCATCCTGGCTGTTGTTGGAATCAAATTAAAGGAAACATTGCCTGAGGAGCAGCGGACACCAAGCTCGATCGGCTCGACTTTACGGGCAATGGGCGGGTTGTTAAAGGACCGTTCATTCATGGGATATGCCCTTATTGTCGGCTTTATCCACGGCGGAAGTTTTGCATATGTGTCAGGGACTCCTTTTGTGTATCAGGGAATTTACGGAGTTTCCCCGCAAACCTTCAGTATTCTTTTTGGAATAAATGGCATTGCGTTGATTTCAGGAAGTTATCTCACTGGCCGTTTTAGCGGACGGGAGAGGGCACTTTTGCGGACGGCGGTGCTTACAGCATTAACTGCCACGGCAGTCCTTTTAATCATGACATTTGTAAAAGGCCCCCTCGCTTCTCTAGTAATTTCGATTTATATTTACATGACCGCGATGGGTGTGGTCCTGACCAGCTCTTTTTCACTTGCGATGGAAAAGCAGGGACATCGGGCTGGAAGTGCTAGTGCGTTTTTGGGGATGTTCCCTTTATTGATCGGCTCTGCTGTTTCCCCGCTCGTCGGAATCGATGAAACAACCGCGGTACCGCTGGGAGCAATCCTTTTTACTACTACATTAATAGGGGCAATCTCCTTCTTTACACTGACGAAGGGGACAAAGGATGCACAAAAGAAAGTTGCTTAGGTTTGCTTTTAAAATCGACCGAAGTTCTCCGCGGGTGAGAGTTTCTTTAATTAGAGGCTAAATAATCGAATGAAATTTTCGCAAGTGAGAGTTTCTTTATTAGAGTGTAGATAATCAACCGGAATTTTTTTGAAGGTCAGAGTCCCTTTCTAAGTAATAGACGATAATCCATTTCAGCAATGTGTGAAGCAGGGAGTGTTCCCTGCTTCTTTTCCTATGTGGTATACTCTATAAAAATATTAATTAAAAATTTCGAAATCTACATATCAAAAGGGGACTCGGGCACAATGAATCTAGTTGCTTCCACTAAAATGGAAAAGTTGACGACGGGAATTTTTACGGAGCTTGCCAATCGTAAACAGGGATGCCTCAAACGGGGTATGGATGTGATTGATTTAAGTGTCGGCAGCCCCGATTTGCCCCCGCCGAAACAGGTTATGGATACCATTGCAGAGTACAGCATGGATCCGTCGAATTATGGCTACACGCTGAAAGGGACAGCTGAATTTAATGAAGCTGTCAGCTATTTTTACAAAAAGCGGTATGGGGTTGAACTTGATTCGTCCGCAGAAGTACTCCAGCTGATGGGATCGCATGACGGGCTTTCGCACCTGGCGATTGCGCTGGTTGATCCGGGGGAATATGTTCTTGTGCCCGACCCGGGCTATCCAATATACGAAGCGGGTGTAACGATTGCCGGAGGGAACATCTATCCAATGCCACTGTTTGAGGAAAACGGGTTTTTTCCCGTTTTCGAGGATATACCGGAGGACGTTTTAAAAAGAACAAAAATGATGATTCTCGGTTATCCGGGAAATCCTGTCCCGCAAATTGCAGACCGCCGTTTTTTCAAAAAGGTCGTCGAATTTGCGAGGAAGTATGAGATTCTCGTTGTCCATGACTTTGCCTATTCCGAGCTCATTTTTGATAGCAATCCCCAAATTAGTTTCCTGTCGGTTGAAGGGGCAAAAGAGGTTGGAATCGAGTTCAACTCGCTGTCGAAAACATTCAATGTTGCCGGGTGCCGGATTGGCTATGTTGCTGGGAATGCCCAGGCGCTGCAAATCCTTGCCTCGTTAAAGTCACATATGGATTACGGGGTGTTTCTACCAATCCAGAAGGCAGCCACTTCAGCCTTGACTGGGGATCATTCCATCCTCGATGAACAGGTAAAGGTGTATGAAGAGCGGCGGAATGTCTTAATAGAAGGGTTAACAAAAGGTGGGTGGAAAGTCGATTCACCGGCGGCAACGATGTTTGTATGGGCCAGGATTCCTGAAGGGTGGACGTCCCGTCAGTTTGCCTTCGATTTGATTGAAAAAGCCGGAGTGGCCGTCGTCCCGGGTGACGCGTTCGGCAAACAGGGAGAAGGGTACGTACGTATCGCGCTTGTCCAGCCAGCTGATAGGCTTGCTGTGGCAGCCGAGCGGATCCGGCAGTTTTTAATAGCTAACCCATCTGGGGAAACAGTCGAAGTATAGTTAGCGGCCAACCAGCTTCACTACAAACGAAAGCAGCAGGATTTCAGTGTCCATGGCTGCTTTTTAAATTACTGAAGAAATAACAATTAGTTGGAAAATTAAAAGAGTTGATTAAAGCGGAAGGCGCAAAGGCTTGTTTGAAAATCTTCATTAAACAATACTACCGTATAGTTTTCGTGCGAGGATTATTCTCCGAAACTTGGCTTTGTTGAGTGGAAATCAATCGTTAATATGACCTTTATAAAAGAAGCGTTTGGAGCATACTAAGAGCGGTGATGAATATGCTCTGTAAATCAAGCGAGGAATTGATTGCGCTGGTGGAAAAAGCGCGACCTGTTACGGAAAAAGGGAAGGTGGCCGATTATATCCCGGAGTTGGGAAAGGCGAACCCCCATGACCTGTCAATTGCCGTCCATTATCCGGATGGAAATTGCATTGCGGCAGGAGATGTAAATAAGAAAATCACCCTTCAAAGTGTTTCAAAGGTAATTAGCCTGGCTCTGGTGCTGATGGACCGCGGGTATGACTATGTGTTTAAGCGGGTTGGAATGGAACCGACGGGTGACCCGTTTAACTCGATTGCCAAGCTTGAAACGATGGGGATTGCCAAGCCGTTGAATCCGATGATCAATGCGGGAGCGCTGGCTGTGACGCATATGATCAAGGGGAGTTCGGTCGAGGAAAGGCTTGAGCGGCTGCTGAGGTTTATCCGTGACATGGCGGGTGCCGAGAATATTGGCTATAACGAGGCTGTCGCCAGGTCTGAATTTGAAACGGCTCATTTAAACCGGGCTTTATGCTATTTTTTAAAACATCACGGAGTAGTCACCGAGGATGTCGAGCCGCTCATGGATTTATATACAAAGCAATGCGCGATTGAAATGGATTGCCGCGACCTGGCCGATATCGGGTTGGTGTTTGCGATGGATGGAATGAATCCGGCAACAGGAAAGCGAATCATGCCCCAGGATGTTGCGAGGATTTGCAAAACCTTCATGGTCACTTGCGGTATGTACAATGCTTCTGGTGAGTTCGCTATTAAGATTGGCATCCCAGCCAAAAGCGGTGTCTCCGGCGGAATCATGGGCGCCGTCCCCGGCAAAATTGGAATAGGAATCTTTGGCCCCGCCCTGGATGAAAAGGGCAACAGCATTGGCGGAATCAAACTGCTGGAGCTGCTGTCCGAAAAATATAGCCTGAGTATGTTTTAGGCAGGGGAAGCAGTAACCACATTTAAAGAAGGTGCGTATTAGTGTGCGCACCTTTTCTATTTATAAAGCTTTTTCCGAATATCGTGAAGGATTGATATCATCTCTGCAATAGCATACAAAATGATAAAGCTAAAGGTTCCGCCTGCAGCATAGGTAAGGAATTTTTTCCAAGAGAAGTTTTTTGAGGTATTGGTAATATAGTTATAGGGTGTTTCCTCTATCGCCAGGTAAAAACCGACTACAATTGCCAGGGTTAAAATCG
Organism: Bacillus sp. FJAT-18017; assembly: GCF_001278805.1. Lineage (GTDB taxonomy): Bacteria > Bacillota > Bacilli > Bacillales > Cytobacillaceae > Bacillus_D. The sequence goes on from NZ_CP012602.1 coordinate 1,311,974, forward strand.
TGCCTGCCAGAAATCTTACTAGTAGAGCCCACTTGTTTTCCTCTTCCCCCATGAAATCGCCCCCTTTACTTATGTCTATTATAATTTCATAAGTGGAAACAAACTCCATAAATTTATTTATATTTTTTCATATGCGGTATATCAAAGGCAAACAGAGAGTATGAGTTAAATAGAAATGATTTCCATAAGGGAAGGGATGCTGGATGGAGCTTGTAGGGAAGGGTCCGGGAATGGCGGGGAGTAAACTTATTAAATGGTTGGTGGCTTTTATACTGGCCATTGGAATATTTGTCCCGTTCAATCGTGTTGAGGCGGCAGCAACGACAGGTGTCGTCGATGTGAAGAGCGGCCTGTTGAATGTGCGAAGTGGCCCGGGAACGAAGTATAAGGTTATTGGCACGCTAAAAAACAAAACAAAAGTAACTGTTTATTTTATCAAAAATGGCTGGGCGCAAATCAAGTATAAGTCGAAGAAAGCGTATGTGAGCGATAACTACTTGAGATTTTACAAAAAGATGTCTGCAGCAACAGCGGAGAAAATCACCGATCGGGCCATCAGTATCCAAAGGGTGACGTGGGAGCGGAATTATACAAAGGCAAAGATTTACTCAATCATGGCACCTGGATTCACCAAGGGATTTACGGACAGGTACTTTAAACAGCAATTCCGGACGGCCGGGAAGGATAAATCCGGCACCCCTCTCTTCCATGTGATTGAAACGGAAATATGGGGCTTGGCGATTTACCCGATTGATTGGGAGCTGGACTATGAACCGAAGAAACCAACCATCACCAACTATGTGAAAAATGGCAGGGAATATCTCATGGTATCCCAGTATCATGTCAACGAAATGAGAGGGAACTTTATCTCGACAATTTATTTTTATAAAAGCGGGTCGAAATGGCTGGTGTACGATCATAAAGATTAGAATAGAAGAAACCACCCGATTGAACTGGGTGGTTTTTCGGTTATTCCTTGGGGTTTCCGTTCACGAATGACATCTTTTCCCGAAGTTCAGTTATAAGCTTCATGTCTTCCTCATACATAAGGTCGTCTCTGTATTCCTTGGTGAACGTGTGTTTTTCGGATCCTGTATCAAGAACAAGATCCACTTTTATGTGCAGGGAGTCACCTGCCGTGCTGTCCTCATCTCCAAGCGGTGTTCCTTCTTGAGGGATTTCGCTTTCGTTTAAAAATAACGTTGCCTGCCCTTTTGCATCTTCCGCTTTTGACAAAAAGTCAGTAAGTGTTTGGGTTTCAGCCATTCTTATCACCTCAATTAACCTTTACCTTTCGGTTCCAATTGTTAAACTGCCCAACTGGGATATTAACCATGCAGGATAGAGTTAGTTCGTGATTATAGTAGAAAAGAGTAATAAGGGACGGGAAGTTTTGGACGAATTTCCAGTCTTTTTACGTTACAAATAAGGTTGGGTGACGATGTTTTTGAATGAGTTGACAGCTGAGGAGAAACAAACGATTTTGAAGTTGGCGCATTTAATTGCGAACTCGAATGGAATCATCCGCAGCAATTGCAGACCGCTATGTGATGTTCCGCAAATATTTTCTCAAAATGGAAGAAGGACTGCTCTCAGGCAACGTCAACCAGGTATCCTTCGACCTCGACAACATCCTAGGCGCATTCGGCAACACCCTCCAATTCAAAAACTTCCAGCAATTCGACACCTTCATGCTCGACACCGGAAGCACATTGAAATTGTAGAATAAGGGTTAAATAGGGGTCAGACCCCTGTTGTGGACATTTTGTTAGAAGTGTCCGTGTGGTATGGACAGGCTGGGTGGTGGTTTCTTTTATTAAGAGGTGTCTGTGGGATGCCTCTTTTTGTTTGGGATTAAGTTAGTGATGGGGCTTGTCTTTTTGATTTGCTTTATTATGTTTAGTTAGGCTACAGGGTTAGAAGAGGTTTGCGATGGTTTTGATGTATTCGGGTTTATTGTAGAAAAGCCAGATGGCTAGGCCAAGAATGAGAATAATGGCTATATTCAAGGCATATAAACTCCTTACGATCCAATCGGACTTTGTAGATTTATATTTTTTCATGTCGCTCGCCTTCTTGCATGGTTTTAAATTATTAGACGGTTTACTTGGACGGGAGGTTTCGTTTTTTTAGCGGAGAGAGCGGGGAGCTGTAAATTTGAAGATGCAAGCCGATTTTCTTAGAGAATTATTCCATAGTAGATCTGGATTTGCCAGCGTTCCTGAAAGTAAAAAATTCAAGGCGAAGAAAGGAAGAAGAAAATGCGAGTTTAAACCTTTTCGGTCATACATATTATTGAGTTGGTTGGCGAAATGCCAGGTAAAGACAAAAAGATAACAAACAAGCGGCTATTCATCAATAGCCGCTTGTTCAAAATTTAGTTTAGTTCGAGGTGCTGTTTCAGTTCGGTCTGGATTCGGGCCTGTTCTTCCTCAGGTACCAGATAGTAATAAATCTTATTTATTAATTTGCCGCCGCCTTTGATTTCCATCTGCTGAACATCACCGACCACGGATCGGTAATTCTTCTGGATATCCATCATTTGTTCAAACTGGAGATTGGTACGAACGTTTTTACCTAGTGCGCCAAAAATATCGCCAAAGTTAGTTAGGGAAGAAAGGGACGCTCCTTCCTTAATAACCGCCTGGATAATATCGCGCTGTCTGTTCTGACGGCCGAAGTCTCCTCGTGGGTCCTCGTATCTCATTCTTGCATATTTTAGAGCGGAGTCTCCATCTAGCGTGATTTGGCCTTTCGGGAAAGTTTCACCATCGGAAGAGAATTCGAATGAATTCGTAACTGTTACTCCACCTACAGCATCAACGATATCCTTGAACCCTTCCATATTTATTTGAGCATAATAATCAATCGGAATATCAAGAAATTGTTCAATACTGTCCATTGACATTTCCACACCACCGAAAGCATAGGCGTGATTTAGTTTATCCTCTGTTCCTCTTCCAACGATTTCAGCACGAGTATCACGGGGGATACTCAGCATTTTAACAGAATTCTGATTAGGATTTACGGTCAGGACGATCATTGTATCGGAGCGGCCACGGTCACCTTGACGCTCGTCAACACCGAGGACCAGGACAGAAAAAGGTTCTTTTTTAGTTAGTGTGACTTGTTCAGTCCGTTTTGGTGATTTGTCGCGGTTAATTGGCAGATGCATATCATCAACTGCAGCGTTTAATGATCTATATACTGTAAAGGCATATGTTCCTACCGCTAGTGCTAAAACTAATAAAGTGACAAGGGTGAATTTAAGCCAGCGTTTCTTTTTCTTTTTTTCAGTTCTCAAGGTTGTATCCTCCAAAATTAGTAAAAGGCTTCTACTAGAATACCAAAAAATTGAAGTCGTGACTATAGTATTATGGAGAAATTTATATTTTTGTCAAAAGGTGTCAAAAAATGAAAAACCATCCCTCTTCCGAAGAATTGGGATGGTTGATTGTTAGAGTCTAATTTTCCTAGTTCTAATAGCAATCAGAAGACCAGCAGTAATCATTAATGCGCCAAGCATCATATAGTTGTTAGCATTTGTTGCGGTGTCTGGGCGCCGATTTCAGAATATGGACGATGAGGTCACTGGTCAACTGAAGTACAAGGCTTATTTCGGCTGCAGAATGTTTTCCATCGCCTCCACGAGATAAACCCACTACCGGAAAAGACTTTGATTGCATGCCCGTCGAGCAAAGGCAGAAATCAATGTTTGAGAGGGATATAGACAGAAGCTTTGGGAAGAACTAGGATTAAATTCAAAGAAAGGCCGTGTCCACGGTATCAATCTTTGACATGGCCTTTTCTTATAACAATTACTATTGGCAGGATCCGGTATTGGAGGTACCCACCACCTTTATGCCCCCTAAATAATTCCTTCCTCTTTGGCTTTGAATACCGCTTTGGGACGGCCGGTGACATCGAGTTTGGAGTAAATGCTTGAGATGTAGTTTTTGACGGTGCCTTCGGTTAGGTAGAGGTTTCGTGCGATTTCTTTGTTTGTTGAGCCCTTGGCGAGATGTTGCAGGATTTCGGTTTCGCGTTCTGTCAGGCCGTATGTAAACGGTTTCCTAGTGGAAGCCGGTCCCAAGCTGGTGTTAATTATGGGGTCAGCCCCCGGTTGCCTGTTTGCGGCGGCAGACCCCTGAGGATCCTGGTTCCTTACCGGGTTGATCCATTCGGAGATTAGCTGTTTGGCGACTTCCTGGGTGATGAGTGTGCCGCCATGGTGGACGAGGCGAATGCCAGCGGCTAAGTCTTTGGGATGGACGGCTTTCAGAAGATAGCCTTCAGCTCCCGCTGCGAGTGCATCCCGGACGGTGTCAAGTTCCTGGAATGTTGTCAGCATGATCACTTTTACCATGGGGAAATCTTCTTTAATTTCCCGCGTCGCCGAAACTCCGTCCATTTCGGGCATATTAATGTCCATCAGAACGATGTCCGGAGCATGCAAATGTACTTGGTCAATGGCAAGTTTTCCGTTACCGCACGTACTGACGATTTCAAAATCCACCTCCCCGCCGAGGACAATTGAAAGGCTCTCACGAATCAATTCCTGATCATCAGCGATTAACACTTTAATCATTTTCCATCCTCCTCTTTAAAATGGGTACTAAGCAGGTGACCTTAGTTCCCGTTCCTGGCCCCGACTCAATTTTCAATTCTCCATTGAGCGCATCAATCCGCTCTTTCATTCCATTTAACCCGAATCCAAAACCTGCAGTATCCATGCCGGTGCCGTTGTCCTTAATAGTGAGTGTAACCCTCGACGGATCTTCATTGAGAGTGACTAGAATCAATGTTGCCCCACCATGGCGAACTGCATTTGTAAGCGACTCCTGCAGGCAGCGGGTCAGCGTCAGTGTCACATTCAAGGACGCGGTGGCAGGACCCTTTACTGTATGCTCGAAATCAACTTGGATGTTGGTGTGCAGGACGAATTGGCTGGTGACTCTTTTTAGCTGTGCCGCGAGTTCTTCGGGTTCTCCGGCGGGGGCAATCTGGTGGATATGGTTCCGGATTTCACCCAGTGATTGGCGCATAACATCCCCGAGCCGTTCAACCTGTTCTTTTGCTTTAACCGGCGAGGTTTCAATCAGGTACGATGCGGCATCCAGTCCCATTATGACCGAGGTGAATGTATGGCCGACTGTGTCATGAAGGTCCCGGGCAAGCCTGTTCCGTTCCTCCAGCAGGGTGATTTTTTCAATCTGCTTCGCGTATTCCTCCAAAAGCTGGTTTTGCCGGCGGTTTTCTTCTAATAAAATATTCGCCCTTCGCTCAGTCTCTAGCACATTTGCAATTGCAATCCCGATCCCGTAAAAGAATACCCCTTCAATGACGCCCATCCCGAAGTGATCAAGTCCGACTGCAAGCACGGCCAAGAAGGGGACTATCGAAAATGCAGTCCACAGCCAGGCTCTTTTTTTACCAGAAGTGCTGTAAATCCCTGCACAAAGGGCTGGGTAGGCGAGAAAGGACGAAACTTCACCAAGAAAATAGCAGCCAACAATTAGGAATAAGCCGCTAAACATTAGCTCAAGGACTGGATGATAGGAAAAACTGAAATTGGCCTTTCTTTTTCCAGGCCATTGTGGGAATAGGAAAGCTGCAAAGAACAAGGGCAGCACAATCCATAATGATGGGGACGATTCCATGAATACAGGCAAAAGCACGAGGTGGAACAGGAACCAGATAATTCGGATGAGCTGTGCGGTTTTATAGACCCAATGGGTTTCGGTTTTTTTATCCATGAACAATTCCTTCTTTTTGAAAAAAATAGGACCTTCTAACTAATTCGGCGCGTTGTGGCATTCTCCTCTAATAGTCATAAAAAGTCATATGACCAGCTTTATGACTAAGTTCACTGTTTGGTGTGACCAGTCATGCCCGATAATGAAGCTACAAAGTTTCCTAGGGGGATGGATGATGAAGACTGTAGTGAACATGGAAGTGAAGGGGAAAGTGGGCAAAGCAGGGAAGCCCTTTTTAGCATATTTACTTGTTGCGCTGATTTTGATTGGTGCGATAGCAGCGAGTTTTTTGCAGCTGAGGACGCCCGAAGCAGTGAAGGCGACCGGTAAGGCAGATGCATTTTCGGCAGACAGGGCGTTTTCATACTTGGAAAATTTTGCGGTCAGGCCACATCCGCTCGGGTCCAAGGAACATGACCGAGTCCGGGATTACCTGCTTGAAACACTTGAAGGCTTCGGGGTGGAGCCTGAGGTGCAAAAGGCCGAGAGTGTTCATATGCCAAAAGGATTTATTACAGGGGGCACGGTTGAGAATATTGTCGCGCGGATTGATGGGAAGGACTCGTCTAAGGCGATTATGCTGGCGGCGCACTATGATTCGGTGCCTGGTAGTCCAGGGGTTTCGGATGATGGTGCAGGTGTAGCGGCGATTCTTGAAACGGTCAGAATTTTAAAAGAAGAGGGACCTTTGGCGAATGATGTAATCATTCTTTTAACAGACGGCGAAGAGAACGGGATGCTTGGGGCTAAGGCTTTTGTCGGGGAGCACCCATGGGCCGATGAGGTCGGGCTCGTCTTGAATTTCGAAGCGCGCGGGAATGAAGGACCATCATTTATGTTTGAAACGAGCGACAACAACGGCTGGCTTGTGAAGGAGTTTGCCGAGGCCGCGCCATCGCCGGTTGCACATTCTTTTATTTATAGCCTATATAAATTGCTGCCGAATGATACCGACCTTTCGATTTTCAAAGAGGCAGGACTTGCTGGAATGAATTTCGCCTTTGGTGAAGGCGTGAGCCACTACCATACGACGAGTGACAGCCTTGAAGAGCTTGATAAGGATAGCCTCCAGCATCACGGAGAGTATATGCTGAGTCTTGTAAGGCATTTCGGCGAGTTGGATCTTGGAGAGGACCGGAAAGGAAATCAAGTGTTCTTCAATCTTTTGGGCGGGGTGATGGCTACCTATCCTGAGTTAATGGTTTTCCAATTGATGCTGGTTGTAGTTGTACTGTATGTTCTAACGATGGTGCATGGTTCAAATCGTGGGTTGCTATCGGTTAAGGGTATGGTTGGAGGCTTTGCCGTTCAGCTTGGCGTGATAGCCGGGGCGTTCCTGATTGGGCTTGTTGGCTGGAAGCTGCTGACTGCTTTATTTTCAGATATGGCGTGGCTAATGGGTACGGACGTTTCGTTTGGAAAAATATATCTCGCTGGGTTTTCGTTAATTGTGTTTTCCTTCCTGGGCTTTGTATATACCAGGGCGGGGCGGAGGATGAAATTGGGCAGCTTGGCGATGGGAGCTTTGCTGGTTTGGCTCGTCTTTGCTGTCGCGACAAGCTTGTTTTTGAAAGCGGGAAGCTATGTGTTTGTCTGGCCGCTTCTATTTGCTTTAGTTGGAATGAACGTTGTGTTCTGGTTGAAGGAGTTTACGCGGAAGAGTATTGTGGTTGCGGCGGTGGCAGCTGTTCCGGCCTTCCTGATCGTGGTTCCGGTCATTTATTTGGTGCATATGCTCGTTTCAATTAATTTGGTTAGTGTGCTGATGGTATTGGTTTCGCTGCTGGGAGCCTTGCTGGTGCCAGTGTTTGGTTTGCTTGGCGGGGGTTCTGGAATGGGCAAGGGCGGCAGGACGATTCAGGGGTTGCTGCTTAGTGTCGGGCAGGGTGGAGGTGCAGTTCTGGCTTTGCTGCTGGTGACTGGCCTGGTTGTAGTTGCGGTTAATACCGTGAGCGTCGTGTCCCAGCCTACTGAAGAACATCCTAAGGCTAGCGACATCACGTATTTGATGGATTCAGATAAGGGTGAGGCGTACTGGGTGGCTCGCCATTCACTGGATGAATATTCTTCACACTATGTGAATGAAGACGTGCAGAAAGGGAATGTGAATGAAATCTTTCCGATACTGAATTGGCCCAATAGTTCTTTTGTTAAGGCTGAAATGTTTGGGTTGAAAGGCCCTGAAATCAAGGTTGTGGCCGATGAAGTGAAAAACGGTGTACGTGAGCTGGAATATGAAATTTCATCAGGCAGCGCGGCTGAAGAAATCATGGTCAAGTCGATGACAGAGCTTACCGTATCATCGCTTAAAGTCAATGGTAAAAAAGTCGACCTTCCTCAGAAGAAGTTTACAGAGGATAAACCGTTCCTAATGACCTACGTCGCCGCACAAACAGAAAAGCTCAACATGAAAATTACCATCGCCGCAGATGATAAAATCGACTGGATCATTGCCGACCGCACCTATAAAATCCCCGCAAAAAAAGCAAAACGGGGAGACCAATACAGCACCTACGGCGACAACACATTTATAATGACGAGGATTAAATAGGGGGGCAAAACAGGGGGTCAACATAGGGGTCAGACCCCTGCTGTGGACATTTTAATGATTTTGTGCGCAGGGAGTGGACACTGTCCACTCCCTTAGGCTTTTTAATATGAGTGGGGCAAAAATGCACCCGTTTTTGGAATGAGTTGCCAAACTAAGGGCGTAGCCCATTTTGATTAAGTAGTGAAAAGTTTTGGATTATCATGGATATCACTGCTAATCATTTGTCCGAGTTTCCGGGATTGGGCAGTGGCTTCCTTAATGCAATTAATCAGGCTTTGATGAACGTGATGGTTCTCAAGGACACTGATGCCAGCTTCGGTCGTACCGCCAGGGCTGGTGACTTCCTGTCTGAGCTGGCGCGGCGGTTTTTCCGATTCCTTGAGCATTTGGGCAGCGCCTATCAAGGTTTGGACGATGAGGTCTTTGGCTAACTGACGATCAAGGCCGATTTCGGCTGCAGAGTTTTCCATCGCCTCGACGAGATAATAGATGTATGCAGGCCCGCTGCCTGAAAGTCCAGTGACTGCATCCAACTGGGTTTCCTCAACGAAGGTGGCAAGGCCGACAGTTTCGAACAGTTTTTTTGCCTGTTCGGCTTGTTGGGACGTGACGTGTCTGTTTAGGGCGAGTCCTGTGGCTGATTTTCCGATGGCGGCGGAGGTGTTTGGCATGGCCCGGACAATAGCAAGATTTTTGTTTGCCATGGTTTCTATGGTTTGGGTTGAAAGCCCGGCGAGGACAGAAATGACCAGCATTTGATCCGTTATAAAAGGAAGGACAAGTGGCAGGCCGGCTTTGGCGTCCTTTGGCTTCATGGCGAGAATCACGGCGTCAGCATTAGCGAATAAGTCGTGCTTTTCGTAGGTTACCGTGACACCATAGGTCTTACTTAGAAAATGAAGGCGTTCCTGGTCGCTTCTGTTTGTTACCCAGATGTTGCGGCTTTCGATCAGGCCATTTGCAATGATTCCCGAGATCAACGCTTCCGCGATCGATCCAGCTCCGATTAATACTAGCTTTTTCATAGGAACTCCTCCTTTTTTAATGTCTAGCTCCACAAAGGTAAGCTTCCCCGAAATTACATCGCACGAAATTACGCGATAGGGTAATGAGGAGCGCATAGCTCCTAGTGTACTTCGGTCTCCTCGTTACGATAAGTCATCATCGAATCGCTATCGCTCTTCGTGATTCCTTTATCTCAGTCGAAGTCCCTCCATTTTGTATGGCGCTGGTCAAGGCGCTTGCGCTTTTCTTGTAAAAATAAATGCAAAAAGGCCTTTCATCCGCAAAGGACGAAAGGCCATTCTTCCGTGGTACCACCTTTATTAGCCAATTGCTGGGTCGTGCGGCGCTATGGGCGCACGTCACAAATGGCTACTCAACTCCTGTATCGCTGGAGGGGCGGCCAGGTTTGCCTGGCAGCTCATAGGGTAGGTTCAATGTGCCAGAGGACGGTGAAGCCTTTCAGCCGGTGGGCTTCACTCTCTTTCGCCATGTTCCATTTACTAGCCTTAATCATTGCTTTGCTATATAGGTAAGATTGTATGAATTTTCTGAGTTTAATTTTCATTATGAGGGTATGGAGGGTTGTCTGTCAAGGATGTTTTTCTTTTTTTAAACCTTTTCTTACTTAAAGAGTTTTTCAAGGATGCGTTTTAAGGATTTTCCTTTTTTGTAGTAAATATCATCACGAAGCTTTTCGTTAATGGCCTGCCATAGCATAATTTCAACATCTGTTAATGGAGCTGTGTCTTCCTCTTTAATAAAAGCGGCAAAATACTCAAGTGGAACGCCATAAAATCTTGAAATATCCGCCATAATTTCAAAGGATACAGATTTTCGATTCCCTTTTTCAATCATACTTAAATACTGGAGGGTGACGCCTGTACCATGTGCCACATCCTCAAGCCTTAATCCCTTTTCCTGCCTAAGCCTTCTTAATTCCAGCCCCAATGGCGTTGACATAAAATTTCCCACTTCCCTAAGTAGATTCGTAGTGTGTATCCTTGAGCCTTACAATATAGTACCAGCTGATGATTGCTTCGCAAAAGGTGACTAAAATTTCCTCGCCTTTTTTTGGAAGCTTATAGTTTCTCAAATAAAAGTGAAGGAATTCATGTATAAGTGTCTGTAACTGCTCCGGATAATCAAGGTTTTCATTAATGACTACAAGCCGTTCTCCTGCATGAAAAACGCCCTTTATTTCCTTTAAGTCGAGGAAGATAACATTGATATTGTAGTTGGACGTAATTTTTTCAGTAAGTGCATCAATATGAGTCTGGTTTATCGAAATCAGTTTCTTATGAAAATAACCAATAAACGTATAATAAGATAAAAAGAGCAGAAGAACTAGATTTACAATTAACTGGTCGAAGAAAGCAAGAATCGGAAAAATTAATAACACTTCGAACACCATCGGACCGAATCTTTCCAGAAAAAGCTTGCTTGAAACGATCCCTGTTTCAAGGAATACATAAAGATATTTTAGCAGAATGCTTAGGAACAGCATACCCAGAGTCGTTAAGTAGCGAGCAAAATAATTCTTGTCGGAATGTTCATTATAGATTTCGTTACAAAAAATTATGATAAGGAGATAGATGGATGTCAATGAAATGATGGTCTGAAGGCGTCCTCGTTTCTGGATAAGGATTGACACGAGTGCGTCCAGCAAGAGATAAAGGATACCGTAGACAATTGAAAACCTGTCAAAGATGATTAATGACAAGATCACGTTAAAGAAGGAATAACCAAAGCCTGAAAATACCTTGAGATTGACTTGATCAAAAATGACCATGATAAACAGGAATAAAATGATATTCCATTCTAATTCTTTCGGAATGTCAATGTATAGGATTGTAGCCCCAATACTGGGGAGAAGAAAAATGAGAAAGATATAATTGCGTAGTGTAGTAGTCATCAGGTTCTCCTGGTCAAGTGATGTATCTTTCTTGTTTATCTTACAAAATAAATCCAGTGTTTTTAATAACTTTCCTTCTACAAAAAATGCGTTTTTTCTGCGGTTTTTGTCTGCTAATTACCCTTTGATTCAACTATTGTTTAATTTATACTTTTGAGTAGGGACTATTAGTAGGTTCCTTAGCAGTTTGTTGCTACCTCCTCACTTTATGTGCATTGGCCGAAGCCAATGCTTTTTTACTTTCAATTTTTTATCGTCTGTAAATTTCCGGCTGTCGAACGAAAAGGTTAGCATTCAACTATTGTAAATTTAAAATGAAGTTAGTAGTTCTTTATTGAGAACTTTCGTTTGTGGAAAATGAACAGCTCTACTAATTGATACGGGGGGAGATCAAAAATGAAAAAGCTATTATCAGGTTTGGCAGCCGGAACATTAGCAATGGGGATTATGGCAGGATCAGTATTTGCGTCAGTTACGTTTGATGCTTCGACAGGAACAGGGTTCGTTGGCAAGGGAGATGTGCAAACGGTGTTGGGGTGGAACAATAGTCAACTGCAAGCTGGGGCGGGTGGGCTAAAATTTACCTATGTTACTGTGGATACGTATGAAGTGACAGTGAGAGTGGATTACTGGGGAAGGGACTAGAGGTGAGAAAACCCATACAGTAGATCATAAAAGAACCGTTTCTGTTAATGGTGAGGTTCATTATGAGAGCAGGTTGAAGTCAAAACAACAGGTAACCGAGTTTAATCTATCTGGGTTAGGAAACCTAGTAGTGGAAGGGGCTGAACTTTCCGAAGTTGGGGATGAATATCCAGGGAAATCAGGCCAAACCGTAATTTCCGTGGAAAAAGTCTCAAGCACAGCCGAATTATTTGTAAACGGTGTCCTTCTTCAACAATAGACTTGTGTAGTTTAGGGTGGATGCTGGCAAGATCGCGTAGGCCGATTTCCAAAAAGTAAAGGCCAGGCAAGGAGCCTGGCCTAATTTGCTACAAATACATATGCCTGTTGAGTGACTTAGCTTCGGTAAAGACTTGCTGAATTTCATTGCGCTGGTGCTCTTCAACTTCGGCAAAAATGAGAATGTTGCCTTCTTTGACGAAAGTTTCATATTCCTTTGCGTCGGATTCGGATATGCCAGCTCCCGTGAGAGCTCCGACAATTCCGCCGCCAGTTGCACCGATTGCTGCTCCTGTCAGGGTTGCCGCAATTGGACCTGCTGCGACCAGCGGGCCAATTCCAGGGATGGCAAGCAGGCCAATTTCAGCAATCAGTCCGGTAACTCCTCCGATGACGCCGCCCGTTCCGGCACCGATACCAAACCCCTTGCCCATTTTTTTAGTTGGATTCTCATCACCGTCAACTGGTTCAACGTCAGTCCGGACCTCGATTTCATCGACAACATCGTTGCTTTTCGCAAAAACAGAGAGGTTATTCGGATCAAAACCCTTCGCCTTCAGCGTTTCAATCGCCCGAACCGCTTCCTCCTGGCTCTCAAACACACCACCAATAATTTGCTTCTCCATAATTGTCCTCCTCCTAATACTTACGATCTACAAAGCATGCCCTTTGCACCAACATGCCCCATATATGACAAGTTCCCTTCCGGATAAAGAGATAAACGTTATAGGGGTCAGTTATAGGGGTCAGACCCCTGCTGTGGACTTTCTTTCACGTTTGTCTTTTTGGAGTGGACAATTAGTTGGCTAGTTAAGGGGATGGTCATAAAAATTTGTTGTTGCGGGAGGAGTTTAAGGGATGATTAGGGAATAAGTAATAGGTAAAGATTTAACCTTTTTTCTTCCATTTTTTCTTCTGATCCATCTATTAGTTTCTTCCTCGGATTCTTTTATTTCTGCGTTATTTCATTCATCTACCCTTTACTAACTCTTCACTACTGCATTGGCTTCACTTTTCTATTAATTTATTTTTATATATTAGGAGGTATAAATTTTGCCGCGAAAGAGACGAAGCTGGTATCCTGGAGCGATCTTTCATTTGACTAGCAGAGGAATTCGGAAAGAGATGTTATTTTTTGATGAGGAGGATTATCAGAAGTTTTTGTTCCTGTTGGAAAAAGCGAGAAAAAAGTATCCTTTTGTGCTTCATGCGTTTTGCTTGATGACAAATCATGTTCATTTGCAGATTGAGACAATAAATGATCCGCCATGGAAGATAATGCAGTACTTGAACTCTTTGTATGCAGCGTATTTTAACAAGAAGTATGAATATGCCGGGCATGTGTTTGACAAGCGCTACGGTTCGGAATTAGTACATTCTGTGGATTATGAGGTGGAACTGAGCAGGTATATTCATCGCAATCCGTTGAAGGCCGGGATGGTCATGAGCCTGGAAGAGTATGAATGGAGCAGCTACCGGGCCTATGCCGGTTTGGAGAGTTCTCCTTTTGTGAAGACTGACAGGATTTTGGGTTATTTCCCCGAACCACAAACCTCAAACTACATCCACTATGTTAACTCCCCAACAATTGATCTTGAATTCACTGAAAATCCTCTACCTTCCATCTTCTTCCTTTAGCAGTTAATAGGTGTCTTTTTATTTCGGATCATATTTTTGCATGTGTTTAAAAACCTTGCGGAAAAATTATAATAACAGAACGAATCAGCCCGCCTGCATGTTGAGAAACTTACCGGCGGGCAACTTGCTTGCAAAAAAGACCAACATATTAGTTAATAGAGCTAAAACAAGTACGGATTAGTTAGCCTCTTGTTGTCCACTCCAGAAGGACACAACCGCCAAGAAATGCGGGTTTGAGAGGCAGAATGTCCACGAAAGGGGTCTGACCCCCAATGGTAAATGACATTAAGCTGTTGTTTAAGGGTTCGGTGTTGGTGGCGAATGTGCTGCCGGTGTTTAGTGGGTTTTGGTTGGCGGTGTGGTGGAATGGGTTTTCGTTCTTGGCACACTTGGATGTGTTTTTGCTGACGGTTGTGGGGAGTACGCTTGTGATGGCAGGGGCGCTTGCGCTTAATAACTGGTACGATGTTGACATTGACCGGATTATGGAGCGGACGAAGAAAAGGCCGACGGTAACGGGGCGTTTTTCGCTTCGAGCCGTTCTTATTACCGGGCTTGTCTTGTCCGTGATCGGCCTGGCCATGCTTCTGTTTGTCTCGCTTGAAGCAACACTTTATGCCTTGGTCGGCTGGGTAACATACGTGCTTTTATATACAATGTGGTCGAAGCGCCGTTACACATTGAACACAGTAATTGGAAGTATTTCCGGTGCAGTTCCGCCGCTGATTGGCTGGAGCGCCATCGATTCAAGCTTTCAAGTGATCCCTATCATCTTGTTTCTGATCCTGTTTTTCTGGCAAATGCCTCACACCTTTGCGATTGCAATCAGGAAGCATGATGAGTACAAGGCTGCCAAGGTGGCAATGCTGCCGGTTGTACACGGCATGGCTTTCACGAAGTGGCAAGTCCTGATTTATAGCCTGTGCCTTGTGCCGCTGCCATTTTATTTATGGCCGCTTGGCTGGGTATTCGTCGGACTGGCGACCATTATGAATATCGGTTTCCTGGCTATTGCCATTAAAGGTTTTTTTGCAAAAAGTGACCTGAAATGGGCGAGGCTGCTGTTCCTTTATTCCGTTAATTACATTATGATCATCTTTTTACTTATGATCATCGTGACACTGCCCATATATTAGGATTAGGGAGGCGCCCCTCGCTTGCACTCAACTGCAACCGGGTGGGGCCTTCTTTATTTTCATCAAAAACTTTCCCCAAGTTCTCACCAAACTCCCCCATTATTATAATCGTCACCATTTTGTCATGATTATCCTCACGAAAAACCACCTCGAGTAAGCACTATTTACACATTGTTAAATATGCAAACCCCTATAGCGACGGGGGTTTTAGTCGTTTTTAAAAAATCCAAATAGAAATTTTTGTCTTTTTTTGCTGGTGTGAGATTCCTCACACTATTGAAAATCATTCCCATTTATCATGAAGGTAAGAAAAGAAAAGGGGCTGATTTGAATGCCAAAGCTAAACAGCATCAAAAAGGCAAGCAAGGAAAAAGAAACATCGATGATTGGGACTTTCATTTCACTAGGCGGACTGTTGGCTGTCATTGTCATAACGTATTTTGTACTATTCGGCCTGTTCATGGCCAGGTTATAGGAGGGATTTCACATGCATCGTTCAGAAAAAGTCTGGCTGTCGTTAAGCTTCGGAATCATTATGATTTTTATGTTAATCACTGGTTATCAAACGTTCGCATTGGAACTTGGGCCTCCGAGCGCAAAAGAAACAATCGATCCGCAAAAGGTCGACCAAATTGCTCCATTTAACGAACCTGGCCTCAAGCAAGTTGGCGACAACGAATACGAAGTGGTCATGACGCTACAAGCATTCAGTTTTACGCCGATGAACATTGAAGTTCCTCAAGGCGCAAAAGTAACATTTATTCTTACATCAAAAGATGTTGTCCACGGATTTGAAGTGGCCGGTACGAACCTGAATACGATGGTTGTCCCGGGCCATATCCAACGTACCACTCAAATATTCGACAAGCCTGGAAGCTACCTGGTCCTTTGTAATGAATATTGCGGTGCAGGCCATCAGGTCATGAGCACAACAATTACGGTGAAGTAAGGGAGGGAATCAAACCATGAATGCGATATTAAAAGAAACATTTAAGGATAAGGCATCAAAAGTATTCGCAATGAACCCGAAGGATGCCGTCCTCGCTAAATCATATATGGCAGTCTCGTTTGCATCACTACTGATCGGCGGATTGCTCGGATTGCTGCAAGGACTTAACCGAGCAGGAGTTCTCCAATTGCCAACCTGGTTCAACTATTATCAGGTACTTACCGCACACGGTCTTATATTAATCCTTGTCATGACAGCATTTTTCACAATCGGCTATTTCTACTCGGCAATGTCCAATGACTTCGGCGGACTGCTTCCAAAGGTACGGAAAATGGGATGGGTCGCATACGGATTGAAAATTTTCGGTTTTGTGATGGCAGTCATTCCAATTCTGCTCAACAAAGCATCTGTCTTGTTCACATTCTATCCTCCGATGGCGGCATCACCTTGGTTCTACATCGGGCTCGTCTTCATCGTAGTTGGCGTCTGGGTGGCAGCGTTCGGTGCCTTCATCCAGGTTGCGACTTGGCGGAAGCAAAATAAAGGCCAGCACGTACCAATCATGTCGTACTTCGCAACCGGCGTCTTTGTACTCTTGTTCTTCAGCTCCATCCCTGTGGCAATTGAAGTCTTCATGATTATCCCATGGGCATTCGGCTGGGTTGAAACAATCAATGTTATGCTCGCCCGTACACTGTTCTGGGCATTCGGACATACACTCGTTAACATCTGGTATTTAACAGCAACCTCTGCCTGGTATGTCGTCATTCCGAAGTTGATGGGCGGCAAGCGCTGGAGCGATACATTGACACGTGTTGTCATCATTTCCCTCGTGGTTATGAACATTACTGGCGGCTTCCATCACCAGATCGTTGACCCTGGCATCTCTGAAGCAGTGAAATACATGCACGTATTCATGAGCCTTGCAATCGGGTTCCCATCCTTGATGACAGCTTACGCACTATTCGCTACGTTTGAAAAAACAGCAAGAAGAAACGGCGGTAAAGGACTTATCGGCTGGTACAAAAAAATGCCTTGGAAAGATGTCCGCTTCCTTGCTCCGTTCATGGCAATGGTAGCATTCATTCCTGCCGGCGCAGGCGGTATCGTACAAAGCACAAACCAACTGAACCAGGTTGTCCACAACACAATGTGGGTAGCCGGCCATTTCCACTTGACACTTGGCATGACTGTAATTATGACATTCTTTGGCGTCAGCTACTGGCTTATCCCGTATATCTCTGGCCGCGTGCTGACTCCGACTATCAATAAAATCGGCCTTGTCCAGACATGGGTATGGACAATCGGCATGACAACGATGGCATTTGCAATGCATGCAGTCGGGCTGTTAGGCTCGCCTCGCCGGACTTCCTACTCCACATACGGCGACCATGCAACCGCACTGGGTTGGGACCCTTATCTCGCGCTCCTGGCAATTGGCGGAACGCTCTTAATCGTTGGGGTAATTTTACAAGTATATGCAGTTGTAAATATGATGTTCTTCGCGCCGAAAGGCTTGACTGAGTTCCCTGTCGCCGACGTAGAAGAAGATGGATCGAAAACCCCTTACTGGACTGAACGCTGGGGCATCTGGATTATCGCCATGCTGCTTCTCGTCGCAATGGCCTATGTGATTCCAATAACTGAATTTATCGTTAACGCACCTCCAGGATCGCCTCCGTACAAGACCTGGTAAGGTGAGAGAGCAAGAGATAGCTGCACTGTACGGCTATCTCTTTTTTTGAAAAAAAAGACAGAAGTTTTGGTTCGGGTATTGAGATGGCCCATCTGAACCAAGCTGGCGCAAGGAGCTGCTGAACCAGTCCCAAAACAAGGAGCAATTGAATGGGCAGCATTCTTCAACAAGGTGATGAATGACAGGTCCAGGCACAAGCAAGTGTCATTCATAAAAGAGATGAATGACATTTCGGGTTTGCGGTACAAGCAAAATGTCACTCATAAAGGCGATGAATGACATTTCGAGTTCCCGGCACAAGCAAAGTGTCATTCATAAAGATGATGAATAACCTTTTGGGGTTCCGGCTGAAACAAAGTGTCATTCATAAAATGACCGTAGGTTGTCTTGGAATTGGCAGATTTGTACCGGCAAGTGTCGTTTCTGGAAAAACATCAAAATAAAAAATTTAAGACATCAGCCTCTCTCGGAGATATCAAAATTCAACTAGGAAGTGATTGCAATGAAAAAGCTGGGGCCCAATATGTGGGCAAGTATACTTGTATTGCTGTTTGGCCTTGGGCTGTTTTATGTAGGAACCGATGGATTCACCGCGTTTACAGCTGAGGCGGCCAGGGTGGAAAAGCTTAAGGCGGAACAGCCGAAATTTCCGGACGTGACGCTTGAGGATAGCAAGGGCCGGACGTATGGGATATCCGAGTTTGAAGGAAAGTATGTGTTCATTACCTTTCTCTATACAAGCTGCGGGACGGTATGCCCTGAACTTGAGATGAATATGGCTAAGGTGTATGAAAAGCTTCCGAAGCAGTACATCGGTGAAGATATTATGTTCCTGAGCATAAGCTTCGATCCTGAACGCGATGATCCTAAACGGCTGGATGTTTATAAAGATATGTTCGGAAGTGACGGTGAAACGTGGCGGATGGCGCGGATAAACGATAAGCAAGAGCTTGATGCCTTGCTAGATGAGTTTGGCGTGATTGTCATTCCGGACGATGATGGAAACTTTGCCCACAATTCGGCGTTTTACCTGGTTGGTAAAGACGGACACCTTGAAGATGTAATGGATTATACAAAAACCGATGAAGCTGCCGTGAAGGTTGAGCGGAAGCTGGAGGAGGGAAGGCAGCCATGAAACAGGCATTATACGGATTGATATTGCTAGTGGTACTGGCACTTCCTCCAGTAGCGAATTTCCTGGAGTCGGTCATGATTATCCATATGCATATGCAGATGCCGCTGCTGGTGATTTCGGGATTCTTGATTGGTAAGTTCTTTCAGTTGAAGTTCCCCAAGGTATTTGACAAGTGGAATGGGAATGGCGTCCCGGGGATATTGTTGTTTGCGATTATCATGGTGTATTGGATGCTTCCCCGCGCCATGGACGAGGCGCTGACCGAATGGACGGTTGAGATGTGGAAGTTTTTCAGCCTGCCGGTACTTGCCGGTGTGCCGCTCCGCGATAGCTGGGGAAAACTGAACAAAGGCGGGCGTAACATCGCCATCAGCTTCTTCACCGCGCTGTTCATACTAATGGGCTGGATCTACATCATGGCCCCCGACAACCTCTGCAACAGCTACCTCGTCATCGACCAAGTCATCCTCGGCTGGGGCTACATCACCACCGCCATCTGCCTGATAATCTACCTCGCATACACCTTCTTCGTAAATCCAGCCGATTACGAATAGAAGGTCAATAGGGGTCAGACCCCTATTGTGGACTTTTCTGCGAATTTGTCCGCGTGGGAAGGACATTCGAGAATTCTGGGTTTTTTATTAAGTAAACTATTGAATAAAATAAAAAAGACCGGGCGGTTTTTGCCCGGTTTTCTATGGTTATTTCATAATATGGTTTGCCCATTTTAATGCCTCATTATAGTAGCCAAGGGCAATTCTATCTTCGATTTGCAATTTTTGATACCATGTAGAAACTTCTTCCCAGTTACCTTTTTCTATGGAGGTAACAAAATCGAGTATCTCTTTTAACGGATTGGACTGCCCAATCAAGGCTTGATTAATATCTTCCTGGAGTGGCATTAATTTTAATACTTTATCCATCTCCATCCCAAGAAGCGAGTCCATAAGCGAGAACATACCTGTCAGGAAAAAGGAAGGAGCATCTTTTCGTTTCTTTTTATGCAAAGCAATCAACTCGCACATCCTCGCCCTGATTAGACTATTAATGAAAATTTCTTTTGACCATTCGCTTTTATTTGTCAGCGTTGATCTAATTGCCAGGATCCACAGCCACTTTGTTAACTCATTAAAGCCAAGCCGGACAATTGCTTGTTTAATCGAGTTAATTTTATTTGTGGGCAGGTATTTTGGAGAGTTAATTAATTTTAATAGTTTATAGGACAATGACAAATCCTGTTCAATCAATTCGGAAATAGAGTCAAGATCTGGATCCTCACTCGATAATTGATTGATAATGACAATATAGTTTTGGAAATGCTCAGGAACATCGTGTGTTGAAATAATAACCGGTTTTGCAAAATAGTAACCTTGAAAATAATCATAACCACTTCTAACCGCTGACTCAAATTCCTCTTCAGTTTCGATTTTTTCAGCAAGAAGCTTTACATTATATTTTTGAGGCATTTTTTCGATTATTCGCCTAACATGTACGTTTGTTGCTCTAAAATCCACCTTGATAATATCAACAAGTTCTAATAACTGAAACGATAAAGGATTTTTTGCGTTTAATATAAAGTCATCTAACGCAATTTGATATCCTTTGCTTTTAAGTTCCCTGCAATGATCTAGCAATTCTAGGTTTATTTCGATTGACTCCAATATTTCTATAATTATTTCATTTGGTTTAAAGTAGCTTGGCAGTTTCAATTTAAGCAGCTTTTCAGTGAAATTGACAAAACACGGTTTACCATTGGATAGTTCCTCGATGCCTATGTTCAAAAAGCTATTTATTATGACATCTGTGGTCGCCAGTTCACCATTTATTTCAGGAAATCTATTCATATGGTTATTTCGATAGAGTAATTCATATGCGTATAGATCTTTGGTTTTTTTGAATATAGGTTGTCTTGCGACATAGACCTCCATTCTTTTCCCCCTAAAGCAAATTAATATGAAAACAAAATAGAGACTTTTTTTCTAAATTGTAATTGCTTCACCCAAATAAATATTATTTTTGAATCAAAGTTTTTACATAAATTCTCATTTAATAATATAGTAAAAAATAAAAACCCTCAATAGGAATGTTAAATATTTGAAACACAACCATATACTGAAGAAGGTTTGTAGAGGTAAAAAAATTCATACTTATCATTCTATTTCCTCTCGGAAGGCACCAAACAAATCTAAAAGTGATTATTAACCTATGCAAAGTGTGGGGTGTTCCAAGATGCGCATTATTCTTAGCGTAAATTTAGCCGTTTTTGTGGGGGAATTTTCAATTGAAACAAAATCAAATCTTGGACGTTATATAGTTAAACTAAGTTGGGAGGCGGTCCGGATGAAGAGTATAGCAAAGCGCAGTGAGGATAGGAAGCAGCGAATTAGATGTCATGAGTTTAAGGAAAACAAACGGCGTACTTTCTATGAAACTATATTCGATATCTTCCTAATTTTGGGCGATGGCCTCTTTTGGATTATTACTAGATTCTTTAAAGGTATAAGCAAAATAATTGATTAACAAGGTAATGGACTTTGCGTTGCTAAGTGCAACATATCAGCCAGCTCACGATAAGGAACCGCCAGATATTTCTGGCGGTTTTTCTTATGTTCTTATTTGCCGGAAGTCCACGTGGAAAAGACAGTCACCCCAAGAATGCGGGTTTGAGAGGCAAAGTGTCCACGAGAGGGGTCTGACCCCAAAAAGATTTTTAAAAAAAGCTTGTTTTTTTTGATTTTGTATTGATATAGTTACAAAATGCCCGGTTGATATGTGGAGGGTACAATGGGTTTTGGGAAACGAGCAGGTATTTTAGCCAAGATATTGCCCTTCTTAGATTGGGGAAGGAAGTATTTTAAATAACGTTGTTAATTAAAAACAGGCATTTTTTCTGCGAGAAACACCAGTAAACGGGTAGGAATAATTGGTTTAAATACAATTGAAATAAAAGGAGATTTTCATGAGTACACAGATTACAGTTAAAAATCCAAAAACAATGGCATTTATTTTGATGTTCGGAGCGTTCTTAGGTTTATTTGCTGAAACAGCTTTAAATATGGCCTTAACAAATATCATGGATCAATTTTTAGTCAAGCCGGCAATTGCACAATGGCTGACGACAGGTTATTTATTGGTATTAGCAATATTGGTTCCTATTTCCGCACTTTTAATTAAATGGTTCTCGACAAGGCAATTGGTTGTCGGAGGACTTATTATCTCGTTAGCGGGAGCAGTTTTAGCAGCACTGTCTCCAAGCTTTGAAGTATTATTGGCCGGCCGTCTTGTGCAGGCTGTCGGAACAGGTATATTAATACCAGTTATGACAAATGTGCTGTTGATTATTTTCCCGATCCACAAGCGTGGGGTTGTTATGGGGATTATGGGGCTTGTTATTACATTGGGTCCAGCTTTAGGACCAACTCTTTCTGGCGTTATCATCAGTACGATGGGCTGGGAGTATATCTTCTGGATTAGTGCAGTTCTTTATGTGGTATTGACAGTTTTTGCAGCAGTTCAAATTGTGAATGTTTCAGAAATCACAAAACCAAAAATCGATGTTTCTTCAATTCTTTTGTCAACCATCGGATTTGGCGGATTAATTTTCGCACTTAGTACAATGGCTGAAGAACCGATTTCATCGGCTAAAGTGTGGGCGCCGCTGCTTGCAGGAATTGTTGCGCTTGTATTGTTTGGAGTCCGCCAAATGAACATGGCACAGCCGATGATCAATTTGCGCGTGTTTAAATATCCGATGTTTACATTAGGAACGCTGATGATGTTCCTAAGCATTTTAGTTATTTTATCAACAGCAATTCTCTTGCCACTATATTTAAAAGGCGCTTTATTAGTTAGCGCGGCAGTTGCTGGGTTACTATTGCTGCCTGGTAATGCTGTCAACGTCATTTTGTCACCAATCGTTGGGACGCTATTCGATAAATTCGGACCGCGTGCATTTGTAATCACTGGTTCAATCATCGTCTTAATTGGGAATATCATCTTTATGGTTTCAATTTCTGCAACAACACCTGTATGGCAAATCGTTGTAGCATTTATGGTTTTATTTGCCGGGCTGACATTGGTAACAATGCCTTCGCAAACAAATGCACTCAATACATTGCCGCGCCAATTTTATGCTGATGGATCTGCAGCTATGAATACATTGAATCAGGTTGCCGGTGCAGCTGGTACAGCAATCGCGATTTCACTGTTTACAGCTGGCCAAACCAGCTTCGTGCTGGATGCACCATCCGCTTCCCAGGGTGAAGTATTGGCTGCAGGCGTCAAGTATGCTTTCTACTTTATTACTGGTATATCCGGAGTTGCGTTAATTTGTTCCTTGTTTATGAAAAAGCCAACCGAACTCAAGGCAAAGTCTCCATCTATGGTAAAAGCAACAGAGCCTGTTCGCAGGTAGATTACCTCAGTTGAGATTATAATAAAGAAGGGGTTGAATTCAAATGGCAAATCATTATAAAAGCATTGTTGTCGCTGTCGACGGCTCAACGGAAGGAGAATACGCATTTCGCAAGTCAATTGATGTGGCCAGAAGAAACGAGGGTTCGGTGTTGACTATCGTAAATGTAGTCGATACTCGTTCGTTCGGACCTTATGAGCAGACATCTATTGGGCGTGCCGAGAAGCAATCCGAAGAGCTTTTAAATGGATACAAAGCTCAGGCTGAAGCCGAAGGCATTGTAAATGTAAAAACGGTAATCGAGTATGGATCACCAAGAACGATCATTACGAAAGAGCTTGCGGAAGTTGCCGAAGCAGACCTCATCATTTGTGGTGCTACTGGCCATAATGCGGTTGAACGTTTCCTGATTGGTTCCGTATCCGAAGCAATCGTTCGTTCAGCGAAGTGTGATGTCCTGGTTATCCGTACGCCAAAGTGA
Source organism: Bacillus sp. FJAT-18017 (assembly GCF_001278805.1). Lineage (GTDB taxonomy): Bacteria > Bacillota > Bacilli > Bacillales > Cytobacillaceae > Bacillus_D. The sequence goes on from NZ_CP012602.1 coordinate 1,335,550, forward strand.
CTTTGAGAATGCTAGAATTCCCTTTGAGAATGCTAGAATTCCCAGGAAGTTCAATGACTAAATTGTTTTAAATACTATAAAACCATTCGCAAGCTGAGTCTTGCGAATGGTTTTTTCTATTAATATTATTATTGGTAACTGTCTGCTTCAAAAGAAGCTTAGGAAATAACCTTTTTCGATATATTATTAATGAGGTCGCCTCTGCTCAGTACGCCAATGACCCGGCCCGCTCCATTGATGACAGGCAGTTTCTTATAATGATGCTTGGACAAAAGACGGATTGTTGTTTCGAAATCGTCATCAGGAGATACTGTGAGGATATTTCGTTTCGTCATAATCTCCTTTACCTCGGTATCCAGCTTTGCTTCGAGTACATCTTCAATCTCGCCATCTTCCCCGACATAAACAAGACCCGCAATCCCAAGGCGCTTTGGAGCAAGATAACGGAGTATGTCTCCATCTGAAACCATCCCCACCAAATTCCCCTGATCATCAACAACCGGTACACCGCCAATGCGGTTTGAATTGAGAACAGTCAGCAAATCCCTAACTGTATTCGAAGGCTTTATAGTAAAAACTCTCATAATCATGAAGTCTCTTACTTTCATTGGAATTACCTCTTCTCATATTGTAAACGCATACATTTCGGTATAGTGCTATCTTAACATAAATCCCCGGCCTCAATGTAAATGAAAAATTTTGTCGTTTTAGCGTCGAAGAAAAATCTATTTAATGCGGGAGGCCTCAACAAAGCAAAAAACCGCCAAATGCCATTACCAGCATCTGACGGTCAGGATAAAGAGTATAAAGATTAATAAGATTAAAGACCTATCCAAAAAAACAAACCGCCCGAACCTACCCACATCGGCAGTGTCCGCTCTAGAAACACACCCCGCCCGAAGAATGCGGGTTTCAAGGGCTAAGTGTCCACGACAGGGGTCTGACCCCTAAACCCCTAAACTCTTTTGTTCTTTCAGTGATTTTAGCCATTGTTTTTCGAGTGTTTCGGGGGTTTTTTGGTATGTTTTTGTTATGGCGGTTTTTAGGTCGGCTACGCCGTAGATTTGCATGTATTTTTTAATTCCATATGTATCTATGAGATAGGAGGTGAAGCTGGATGTTTTGGTCTCGGTTTCAGCGGAAAGTTCGTTGTCAAAATCATCCTCCGGAAAGGTAACGAGGTAATTCGCGCTGAACTCGTATGGATCAAGAAGTTCCACCATGCTGGGTGTTTGTTCAAAGTCAATGTAGGAAGAGTACTCTTCATGAACCGGCCTGCCCCAAAGTGACATGCTCAAATATCCGGTCAATCCTACTGCGGTCAAACGGCCTCGTGTATTCTCGTCTTGCTCAAAAATGTTCGATACAATCTGAAAATAATAGAATTGTTCATCCGCCATCAACTCCTCATCAAAATTAAGGATTCGTGGACTGAATAATGAGTAGTCTCGTATAATATCAAACTTTAATTCCTTTCGGAGCGGCAGGGTATCTTCGGTTAAATTGAGAACCTCGTCAACCTGATAGTCGAACCCTTCTTTAAAAGCCTGGAATTCTCCTTTTGTCAGCTTTGCGCTATTAAGAAGAGTAACTTTAATTCCATGGGTCGTAAACGTATAGCTGGTATCGACTGGTTCTGCGCTTAAAGCACTTTCATCTTCCATTATTGCATTAGGCTGAGTCTGGCTATAACCGCTGAATCGAATTACCATAAAGCTGATTCCGATTCCCAGAGCAAACCCTATTACTAGCAAGCCAATCGCTTTTCTTGCCATTTTGGCACTCCTTTAATTTTGATTTTACTGCTTCTTCCATATATTGTATCACGGGTGTTGGAAGAGAGAAATAACCTTTTTAAAACCACCTGATCACTATGTGTATAAAAAAATTGGAAATTTCCAAACAACAATTGTAATTTCGATATACCTTCTAGGTAAATAGTATTACACTTGAAATATAGGATTTTAATGGTTTCCTCTAATCCTTCTAACGTAGTAAATGAAGGGGGTGAATAATTTTGGCAGCTCCTAAATGACTCCCGTTTTGTGTCTATAGAAACTAAAAGGAGGTATTAGTATGAATAACGATTTAGAGTTTCATCAAGGTTTGAATGTATGGGGGGAAGATGCCCGCTTGTTTTGGAAATGGCGGGGGGTGATAGATTATTTTGAAAGGAGTAAACGGACCCCCGACCTGATTATGGATGTATTCACCAAGCTCGATATCCCCATTGCCCCACCCTCTGCCAGCTTTGTACCTTCCTTTGAAAAAACTTTCCTTGATGAAGTTGATGATTACAGCGATTATGATGATGAGCGTGAATCTTACCCTGAATGGGAACGAAACCACTTTCATAATTGGGAAAAGCCAAAGCCTGCTGGCATAAGCCTCGAAACCATTGGCGGAAGCAGTTTTTCATATGAGGGGTCTGTCGAAAAAGGGACATCAATTTCATATGGAAGCGGCTCAAGGGTAAAGGCTTCGAAGGAATTATATCAGGAGTTGCTAAAAACCTTTTCAGGGCAGACCATCATACTGGGAAATCCTCCAAAAGAAGAGAATGATTTAACCTACCTTAGAAATTGGCTTCTCGCAAACAACCACCCGAGAATACTTAAACATCATATTCCTTCTATATTAATGGCGGAAGGCTATGCTGAGCTTGCTGAAGAGAGCTTAATAGAGTTGCAAATCAAGCCCTATGAAAAAATAAGCGATTAACCTAAGTTTGCTCCAACCGTTTATTTTTCTTGGTTCCTAATAACTAATACTCATATGACTCGGACAAGCCTCCACCAGCTGGAGCAGGTTCCGGGTCTCTTCTTTTTTGGGGAACCGTCTAGCTCCACAGGGAATACTTCGGCAGCATAAGCATCGCACGAAGAAAAAGCGGTAGCACAAGGAAGGTTCCCCGGAATGAACATCGCAGAGACACACGTCCTTTGTATGTCACGAGGTGTTCTTTGCCCGTCACAAAGCCGCTTGCACTTTTCTTACCACGAAGCCTTGCCAGTATCTTAACCAAGAATACTTACGGGTGAGATCTCATCCGACAATCCTGCCACCCCTAACCACCACCGCCAAACTCGCCCTTCATTTCGTCCTCCTCCAAAATGTCCGTTTCAAAAAGCACACAAGTTCCCTATTTTTTAAAAAAACATCTAATCCTTTATACCTATAAATGGAAATTTCGACAAAATTCGACACGGGACCTTCGATTCATTTTTCGTCATAATTGTAAAATGACTGTAAAATTCTAGGGTTCAGAAGTGAAATTTCCATAAGAAATGGTAAAATGTTTCTTAACGAAAACACTACATAGATAGGAATAACTGCATAGTCTTAATCGTAAAGTAACATGGTGATATAAGGGGAGTTATCTAATGATCGTTACGTTGATAAATAAGGAAAGGCTTAATTCGATTACGCTCCCGGAAAAAGTCACCGGGCAATATTGGATTCATCAATCCATTGGTAATTCTTCAAAGAAACTGATTGGGATTGAGGGAGTGAATGGCGAATGGATACTGAAGTCCAATAAAGACGTGAAAGTAAAGAATCTTTCCGGAAAGCCAATCCGAAACACTATCCTGAAGCCGCTAAGCATTTATCATCTTGCACTGGGGGAGTCCGCTCAACAGAGCCGCCACACCAGCGAGGATTTTCAAAATAGCGGCAAAGATACCCAGACCAGTTTAAATGGCAGCACACAAAAATATTCGGGCAACAGCAAAAACCAAGCATCCCACAACAAAGACTCTAACCTCCATGCCTCACAACATACCGGGGGAACCAGCAACAATACCTACACAAGCTTCAATCATCAAGCCGAACCTGCCCAGGACAGCCAAAAAGCCCTCGTGTTCACTGAGCCGAATACAGAAGACCGACAGACATACACTAAGTTTCTTGTTGACCGTGATATGGAAATCACGATTGGCAGATCGGAACAAAATGATATTGTTCTTGCCAATCAATTTGTGTCAGCCCAGCATGCCAGGCTTTCGTTTGTACAGGGAGAGTGGCGGATTGAGGATGACAGCACAAATGGGACATTTGTTGACGGCATTCGCGTGAAAAAACGGGACCTGAAGTTTGGCGATACGATTTACATTATGGGTTTTAAAATTATTGTAGGAAACCATTTTCTCGCTTTTAACAATCCGGGCGGGACGGTGCAAATCCGCAAGCAAACCCTGAAGCCGTTCGTCAGCCAGGAAGCCGAAATACCTGACGAAGAGGAATTTGAATTCGAGCTTCCGGTGCAGGATTACTTTTACAGGTCGCCTCGTTTCAAACGTGATGTTGAGCGTCCCCACTTAAAAATTGATTCTCCGCCGCCGAATGCGATCGGCGAAGAAACGCCGATCATGCTCATCATTGGCCCTTCGATGACGATGGGGATGGCATCGATGACAATGGGGATTTTTGCAGTGAATAATGCAATGGCTGCCGGCGATATAACACGGGCTATTCCAATGGTTGTCATGTCGGGAAGCATGCTGCTTGGGACGGTGCTTTGGCCGATCCTTACAAAGCAATACGATAAACGGCGCCGCCGGAAAAAGGAAAAGATCCGCCAGGAGAAGTATAAAGCCTATCTCGACAGGGTTGCCGTCATGTTCACCGAGGAAGCCGAGAAGCAGGAGGAGATCCTTCGCGAAAACCACGTGCCGATAGAGGAATGCGTGGCTAGGATTGAGCAGGTTGACCGCAACCTTTGGGAGCGCGCGCAAGGCCAGAATGACTTTTTGAAAATAAGGGCCGGTACAGGAAACGGCCTTTTATCTGCAGACATTACATACTCCGAGAAAAAATTTGCAATAGATGACGACAATCTGCAGGAAGAGCTTTACACCCTTCTCGAAGCGCCGAAGGTTTTAAAGAACATACCTATTACCCTATCTCTCTATGAAAATCATATATCCGGCGTCATCGGTAACCGGAAACAGACAGTCGAGTTTGCAAAGGGACTTATTTTCCAGCTAGCCGCCCTATACAGCTATGACGAAGTAAAAATGGTGTTTATTTACGATGAGAACGAAGAGGCTGAATTCGGATTTACGAAATGGCTGCCGCACGTCTGGAGCAATGATAACAAATTCCGATTCATTGCTGCCAATAACACTGAGGTTAAGGAAGTTTCCGCCTACATTGAAAAAGAGATTGAACACCGCTCTGCGGTCAATGACAGTGAGCTCGAAGACGTAAAGCCATACTACATCATCTTTGCACTAAGCAGGCAGCTCGCAATACGGGCCGAGATGCTAAAGCAAATTTTTTCAAAGAAAGAGAATCTCCATATCAGTGTTGTAACCTTCTATGATGAGCTGAAAAACCTTCCTAAAGAATGTACGACAGTTGTGGAAATTGAAAGTTCGGGCGGCAAGCTGTTCGATAAAAATGACATTACCGGCCAAACGGTATCGTTCACTCCGGATATTTACTTAAATGCCAATCCGGTAGATTTAAGTGTGAAGCTGGCCAATGTCCAGCTTGATTCACTAGCAGGATCGTTCAACCTGCCTAAGATGCTGACGTTCCTGGAGATGTTCAGTGTAGGAAAGGTTGAGCATCTGAATGCACTGACTCGCTGGAAGGACAACGATCCAACCAAGTCGCTCGAAGCGCCAGTTGGTGTTGACACTCTTGGGGAAGTATTCAAGCTTGACCTTCATGAAAAATTCCATGGGCCGCATGGACTTGTCGCCGGGATGACCGGTTCAGGGAAGAGTGAGTTCATTATTTCCTATATCCTGTCACTTGCGGTGAACTATCATCCACATGAGGTTGCCTTCATCCTGATCGACTACAAAGGCGGCGGGATGGCAAAGTCGTTTGAAAAATTGCCTCATACAGCAGGCATTATCACCAACCTCGATGGGGCTGCCATCAAGCGTTCCCTCGTTTCGATAGAAAGCGAACTGAAGCGGCGCCAGTCTGTTTTTGCAGAAGCGAGCAAGAAGGTCGGCGAAAGCAATATCGATATTTATAAATACCAGAAACTGTATCGCGAGGGCGTCGTAGCCGAACCGCTTCAGCATTTGTTCATTATTTCGGATGAATTTGCCGAGCTGAAAACACAGCAGCCGGAATTCATGGCAAAGCTCGTCTCTGCGGCACGGATTGGCCGAAGCCTTGGCGTTCACTTGATCCTCGCTACCCAAAAGCCGAGCGGTGTTGTCGACGACCAGATTTGGGCAAACAGTAAATTCCGTGTCAGCCTCAAAGTCCAGGACCGCGCCGATAGTATGGATATGCTAAAGCGCCCGGATGCCGCCGAGCTGACTGACACTGGCCGTTTTTACTTGCAGGTGGGCTATAACGAATTGTTTGAAATGGGCCAATCCGCTTGGGCCGGGGCGCCGTATTATCCTTCCGATAAAGTGGTTGCCGAGAAGGACACTAGTGTTGTTGTGATTGACCGGAACGGCCGACCAATCAGGCAGGCGAAGATTGATAAGAAGAAAAGCGCGATGGCTAATCCGAAAAAACAGATGGATGTAATTACTGACTATTTGAGCCAAATTGCCAAGGAAGAAAAGATCCGGGTCAAGCCGCTCTGGCTCGAGCCGATTCCGGCAATGATTTTGCTTGATGAAATCAGGTCGAAATATGGAATACAGACAAAGCGTAAATATAAGCCAGAGGACGAAGCTGTTTCGGCTGCCCTGCTTACAGGACAGGTGGAAATAGCGGCTTCCGTTGAAATCAACGATGTTATCAACCAGCTGAAAGGAAAGCTTGCATCGGCCTTTACCGAGCAGAACCCAAATATGCTGCAGGAAACCCTTGCAGAAATGCCAGGCATTCAATCTGTTGCTAGCCTGAACCAGAGCACAACTGCCGCCACCGCGGATTCGCTAGTCGAGCCTGCTGCGTCAACTGGTTCACTTGAGCAGCCTATCGAGGGTAGGAGTACGCTGGTACAATCCTCGGCCAATACTAGTTCACTTGTCCTCAACCCGGTCATCGGTGAATATGACGATCCGGCAAGACAGCGCCAGTGTCTGCTCACGCTTCCGCTTACAGAGGAAGGAAACGTCGTCGTATACGGGGTTGCTGGCAGCGGGAAGACCACATTCCTGAATACGATGGTGTACTCACTGCTTCACGAGCATACACCTGAAGAAGTCAACATTTACTTGCTCGACTTCGCTTCCGAAACCCTAAGGGCATTCGCGAAAGCGCCGCATGTCGGCGATGTGATTCTTTCCTACGAGGCGGAGAAGGTCAGCAACCTGTTCAAGATGCTGATCACCGAAATTGATAAACGGAAAAAGCTTTTTGCCGACTATGGCGGCGACCATCGTTCATACGTTGAGGCGACTGGCCAAAGCGTTCCATCGATTGTGGTGGCTATCAATAATTATGCTGCTTTTAGTGAGATATACGAAGAAAAGGAAGAGGCTGTGTCCTACCTGTCACGTGAAGGAACGAAATATGGAATTTATTTTGTCCTGACTGCGCTTGGGACGGGAGTTGTCCGCTTCCGCCTGCTGCAGAATTTCAAGCAGCTAATCACACTTCAATTGAACGATGAAACTGATTATTCATCGGTTGTTGGAAAAACGGATGGCTTGTACCCATCTAAATTCAAGGGACGCGGGCTTGTGAAGCGGGATGAGATATACGAATTCCAGATTGCGCATGTGACGGAAGCCCCGTTGCCATACCAGTTCATCGCAGAGGAATGTTCGAAACTGCAGGCTGTATGGCAAGGACCTTTTGCTAAAAAAATCCCAATACTGCCGGCGGTGGTTGACAGAACATTCCTCGCTGAATACATCGGGGCGGCTGGCAATCGTATGTCGATTCCGGTCGGGGTTGAGAAGAATTCGCTGAATGTTCATTCTTATCCATTCGGCGCTTCCTATATTACGTTGGTGCTTGCAGCAGGGGATGAATACCAGCCGTTCCTGCATGAGCTGTCGCTTCTGATGGCGCATGAAGCCGGGCACGATGTCACGGTTATTGACGCCCAGCAAAGTTATAGCGGCCTGACTCACGGTGAGATCACCTATTACAACGCCTTGAAAGAGTGTGAAAATGCGATTTCGAAGCTGTTTGACCTTGTAGTGTACCGGAATAACAGCTATAAGGAATCGCTCGAAAAAGGAATTGAGCCTGAGCAATTTGATCAAAAGGTGATTGTCATCAATTCCGTCACGGCGCTGAAAAGCTTGCTGTCTAGCGAAAGTGCCGAAAAGCTTGGCCTGATTCTTGAAAAGGGTGAAGCAAAATACAATATTTCCTTCATCATTGGTGAAGAGTCCCGGAACCTGTCCGGGATAACCTTTGATAAGTGGTATAAACGCCATATTTCCGGAAGTGATGGAATCTGGGTAGGCAATGGCATCACTGAGCAATTCCAGCTCAAGCCTGCCAAGACAACTGGGGAAATGCGCGAAGATATGACTGCCGAATTCGGCTTCTCATTACAGAAAGGAAAGAGTGTCAAGGTGAAACTCCTAACCGGGGAGGGTGGCAGTGATGAATAAAGTGCTTGTTGAAATTTTCCTGCCTGCCACAGGCCAAAGTTTTGATGTGTTTGTTCCTTTGGACAGCCGGATGAGTGAAGTGCTCCAGATGGTATCGACGCTACTTAGCGAGCTGTCGGACGGGAAGTTCAAGGCAAGCAGGGATGCGGTATTATGTGATGCCGCCTCTGGAATTATTTTCAATATTAACATGTTTGTTTCGGAGCTGGGCATCAAGAACGGCTCGAAACTCATGCTGATATAAAAGTACATTTTGAAAGGAGAAAGATGATGGGAAAAAGAATTAGGGTAACCCCGCAGGAGCTTGAAACAGCTTCAAAGAAAATGGCTGAGCTTTCTGACACGTACACAGGGATTTACACTCAGCTGATGCAGGTTGCGAGCACAATGGGTGAAGCGTGGGAAGGTGAGGACAATCTTGCATTCGTCGATCAAATCAACGGATTCAATGATGACCTAAAGCTGATGAGTGACAAGCTGCGCACAGCCAGCCAGGGCCTTGAAAACCAGCGCGCCAACTATGTTGCCCGCCAGGAATCCAACGTCGCCCAAGTCCGCAAACTGTCCAACTAATGATTCGGGAAGCTGCGGCCACCCCGTTTTCAGGAGTAATGCAATTATTTTTTAACTAAAGGAGTGAATGAAATGGCAGGCATTATTAAAGTTAATACCGCCCAGGTTGCCGACATAGCCAACACAATCGAGAACCTGAATACAAAACTTTCTGATGAACTGAAAACAAGCCAGACAACAATCAAAAACCTGACCAATACATGGGAAGGGGAAGCTGCGCAGGCAACTGTTCAAGCATATGAAGAGTTCGCAGCTAAATATTTCCAAACATATTACGATATCCTTGATAGCTATGCAAAATTCTTGCGCATGAACGTTGACCAGGGTTACTTCGAAACAGAAACAACTAATACTAATCTCGCTGACGCATTTAAATAACCAATACTTAGCCTCTTTGCCAGGGCAGCTGTCCTGGCAAAGGGGCAAACTAACTATCGAAAACAATTCCTTTACGGTGACTATAGATTAATCTTCTTTGATAAAGGCAGGGATCATGTTGTTAAAAAATTTACGTAAAAGGGTGAGCGTGTCAATCATGATGTTAATGTCGATTTTTAGTTTGATAGGCTGCAACGCAATTGATAAGAGCCAAGCGGCGGCAGTGGAAGAACTGCTGGAAAAAAAGTATAACCAGGAGTTTGTACCTACGGCGATTGGCGAGAGGTACGGGACTGCGAATAATGATACGGTAACGACCATACTCCATCCAAAAGGGAAAGAGGAACTCGTTTTTGAGGCTGTTATGAACAAGGATCGAGAACTAATTGCAGATACCTATATTCCGAGGCTGATTAGTGAATCCATCAACAGCATACTAAAAAACGGACTGAAAACGCAGGGAATCGAAAGTGAGACAAATACGGTAGCTATGGGTTCAAACAGTGCCGGGGAGTCCAATACAAAAATTACAATCGAAGAATATGTCCGATTCTACAAACCCAAGCATTTTTCGGGCCATATGATTGTGAAAGAGAAAGCTGGATTGGCACCTGAACAATTTGAAGAAGTGATGCGTGAAGTCTACGATGCAGGTAACCAGACGATTTTCCAAGTGAAAATTAGAGTCATCGCTGAGGATGAGTATGAAAAGGCGTTGAAGGATTTCAGAAAGCAGCCAGATATTACAGATTCCTGGTTCAGTGACTACAACGTGGTCAGGAACATTGTTGCGGTTGTAGATGCAAATGGATTTAATTATATGGAAAAAGATACGAGGGATGGTGAATAGCCTTGTCATCGAGCCTGACTGAACAGGAATTGAAATATGCAACGGACATTGCCTACCTCGATCTGGAAATGCTGAAGGAACACGGGCTGGAGTCGATACCAGGTTCCGTTACTGCTGAAAAAGGAGGGAGTGACCGAATCCGGGATCTCCTGCAACTTCCACCAACGGGACAGTCTACTAAAGATCAATCACATTTTAACCAAATTGGTGCAGATAAAGCGGTGGAAAATAACGATAGCATTGTTAGCCTGGATGCCGGGAAAATCAACAGCCTTCCAAGTGATGTGCTGGATTGGAAAATTATTAAAAGCTATGACGATAACAGGGTAGGAGAGTCTGGCTTATATGCAACAGTGATTGAAACTCCCAAAGGTGTCATAGTTTCTTTCCGTGGAAGTGAAGCGTTTTCGGAGTTGCAGAATGTTGAACAGGACTGGATAGGTGCTGATGCTGCCCTGATTTCTGGGGACCTGACAGCCCAGCAGAGAGAAGTAGAAGTTTTCCTGCAAGAGCTTAAGGACGAAGGTTTTTTTGAAAAATACGATAATATCACGTTTGCCGGGCACTCACTTGGCGGCAACCTTGCTGAACATGCGACATTCACCGCTGCAAAATTCGGTGTGGTTGATAGGATTGACAGGACAATCAGCTACGATGGTCCAGGGTTTGCCCAGGAGTATTTGGATCGAAACAAGCAATATATCTCAGAAGCAACTTCCACCGTCGATATGTATCATGTTGAGCAATCGCTTGTAGGCGGTATTTTGCAGCAGGTTCCCGGGATTAATTACTTTTTTGCCGAGTTGGGCGGAAAGGGCCTAGTCCAGCATGGTACCGAGAACGTTGTCTTTGATGCCAACGGAAATATTGTCAGGAAGGAAAATGGCCGGACAATACTTTCCCATATTGTCACACCGTTTACCCAGGGAATAGACAGGTTGCTAGGGGAAAGAGCGGGATCTGCGCTTGTTACCGGATTGATCGCCTTGACATCAAAAGTAAAGCCAATCAAGGATGCGATAATTGGTCCGAATGGCAAATTAACCGTTGCCGGAGGACTCCTTGTGACCGGACTGGTTGTCGGCCTTGTCACTGCTGCTATAGTCATGGGGCCAGTTGCCCTGGTAACCGCGGTTGCTGTAATGGCTGCAAAGGTGCTTGGATATGTCCTTCTTTTCGTTGCAAGTGTCATAGTTTACGAGTATATCTCAGACCTTGCTGATGCGGTTGTGGCATTTGCAGATTATTTAATTACAGAATTTGTCCCTGCGATGATAAAGCAAATCTCTGAGGCGGTGGGTACTGCCTTCAGATGGGCAGGAGAACAAATTAAGGAATTTATGGATACGATGGCTGGTGCATTCCGCGGGATGATGGATGGACTTCGCAGCCTATTTTCATCTGGTGCTGCGGTTGCAACTCCGTACATCGAAGTAAATACCTACAAACTTCGCCATTACGCGGCACGACTTGATCGGGTCAGGGTACGGATCCGTGATTTGGACGGGGACATGAACTCTCTCTATTTGACTGCGGGATTACTGGATATCTTGTCGATTCTTCGGGCAAACAGCCTTCCGAGCAGCTATAAAATGAACAAGTGCATCAATTATTTGGAGGATACTGCTGAAGCATTCGAACGCGCCGAACGGAATATCATGGCGTCTGTATAACTTCAAAAGCAATTCTAGATCCTCTTATAAAGAAAGCTCAAAAGGTAACATAGGATTTTCTACCTAAATATTATAGCAATCGGAATCCAGTAGTTTTGTGAATATGCTCATACGATAAAATTCCGAAAACGAAATTGATTTACAGAAAAAAGAAACAGCATTTGCCAACTAAAGGAGGAACTCTGATGGCGAGTCTTGGTGCAATGAGAAGTGAGCTGAGAAGCATTATTCGCGAGCTGGAGGATATCGCCGCTGGTCTTGGGGGCGATTTTGAAGGGATAGGCAGTGAAGTCGCTGCTGCAAAGGTCCGCCAATACGCCGATCAATGCGAGCGGGCGCTTCACAGTCTGAATAACGTCAACCCGGACAATGTTCATCCTGATTATGTAAAAGACAAAGCGAAATCCTAGAGGAGGACTAAAGAATGGCTAATCGAATTGAAGTCGATGTCAACCGGGTCACGGCCACAGCGAAAAACATTGCGACTATTAATAAAACGATTCGCTCCGATTTTCAGGATGTCGAACAGGCAATCCGCAGCTTGAATTCGAGCTGGAACAGCGAAGCGGCTGGCGCTGTCATCAACCACTTTTCTTCTATTAAAAATGCATACTTTGATCAGCGCTTCCAGGTCATGGACGATTACAGCAAATTCCTCCTGGCCCAGGTTTCCGCTGGCTACATCGAAACCGAGAGCAAAAATGTTTCGCTCGCGGATGCATTTAAATAAAGGGGAGACGATTCTGTGAGTTCCTATATTAAAGTAAACTACAACGAATTCGAACGCGCCGCAAATACAATAGATTCGTATATATCCAGGCAAAAAAAGAACATGTCACTCGTTTCTCATGAAGTACATTCAATGGGGGCTGCCTGGAAGGGGGAAGATTACCAGAGCTTCCTCTTGAAGTGGAACAAACTCGACGACAGCGATTCCACCACCTATGCATTTATGAAATCGCTCGAGTCCTATGCCGAGGTGCTGCGCTACTCAGCCGCCCAGTATAAAGAGGCCCAATCCAAAGCAATTCAAAAAGCGAATAGTTTATAAGGTTGCCAGAAATTTGTGGCAAGGCCGCCTCGGGCAATGGTAGAAGCTTTCTCATTAATGATATGAGAGTTTATCAGTGCCCGAACGAAGCTGTCTTCGCTCAAAAAGGTAACAGAGAAGGCTCATCAGTGCCCGAAAGAAGCAGTCTCAGCTCAAAAAGGTAACAGAGAAGGCTCATCAGTGCCCGAACGAAGCTGTCTCAGCTCAAAAGGTAACAGAGAAGGCTCATCAGTGACTGAACGAAGCTGCCTCAGCATAAAAAGGTAACAGAGAAGGCTCATCAGTGCCCGAAAAAGGCAGCCACACCTCAGAAAGGTAACAGAGAAGATTATAAAACCTAAATTCTAAAAACGGTCAAAACCAATGGCCACTTTTTTATTAGAAAAGGCAATTTAAGAAGTATCCAGGGAGAGTATGTATGGGCAGGAAAACAATTGATCAGAACCAAAACACAATTAAAGTAGAAAAAACATTAAACTCCGTTGAAGCAATCAACGAGCGCGAAATGCAGGCGATTGCCAGGGGCTTGATGGACACCCTTATCCCGGTCAGTACGAAAACTGGAAAAAAGGGGGCGATCATCATCACCACTGCCGTCACCGATATGATTACCCTGAAGACCTATTTTACGAGAATCGTCAGCAAAAAGATGTTCCTTGATACGGTCACACAGATTGTCTCAATCGTAAAGGAGTGCGAAACAAGGTCCATGAATGCCGCCAATCTCATGCTTAATGGCGACCAGATCTTTATCGACCCGAGGACCAAGAAGGTGAAGTGCATCTACCTGCCGATTGTCAACAACCATGCCCCTGCCTCTGCAACCAAGTTTTTCAAGGAGCTTCCGTTTGGCATCGTGTTCACCAAGCACGAAGACCATTCCTACATTAAGGAGTATTTGAACTATTTTAAGAATGTACCGCCATTTTCAATCAATAGTTTTGAAAAGGTTATTCTTGGGGTGCTGGGAAAGAAGCAGGAATCCAAATCATTCCTGCCGACAGGCGGCACCGGTGAAACAGGCGGACTTTCTGACAAGGCAAAGAACCTAAGCTCATCCGCGATTGCCTATAATCCACTTGGCAATCAGGGTAAGACCTGTCCTGGCTGCGGTGGCCCAACCCCTGAAACCGCCAATTTCTGCCCGGCCTGCGGAACTGCTTTAACAAGCAAGCAGCCCGCTTACAACCATGTTAATGGCCTTTTTGGAAAAAAAGACACAAGGTTCATAAGCGAACCGACGATTCTCGGTGCCGGCGAGGCGAGCGGTACAACCGTGCTAGGAGCGGAATTGCCCAGCGAACCAGTTTATCCTTATTTGGTCAGGGAGAAGACTCAGGAAAAAATCGTTCTCAATAAGCCTTCGTACCGGATTGGCAAGGAGAAAAGCTTCTGCGATTATTTTGTTTCCGATAATAACGCAATCAGCCGCAGCCATGCCGACATCATCACCAGGGAGAACCGCTACTATATCGTCGACCACAATTCAACCAATAAAACATATGTTGACGGCCGGGCCATCCCTGTTAAAGAGGAAATCGAGATTTTTTCCGGTACTAGGTTAAGGCTCGCGAACGAGGAGTTTGTATTTTACCTGTAGGGTACCTCTCCACTGGTCGATGAGGTGCCTGTCACTCCCCGAATTTTCTTGGTTCACAGGTTGTTTCACGAATGTCAGGGGGACAGGATGCACCCGTCATTCCATCCGGTGTAAATCGGAAAACCCGCAGTCAGGTTGAGCAAAGATACAGCGAGAGAGATAAATAATAGAAAGAATTTTTTCTTTAAAGCAAGGAAGGTTGCGAAATGGACGTTTTAACAGCAGCGTATACCGATGTAGGAATTAAAAAGCAGACCAACCAGGACAGTTTGTGTGTGAAAATCGCGGAAACGTCACTCGGTAAGGTTGTCCTCGCTGTCATCTGTGACGGGATGGGCGGGCTTGCCAAGGGAGAGCTAGCGAGCGCCAGCGTTGTCAGGGCGTTTTCCACCTGGTTTGAAGAGGAACTGCCGGAGCAGCTTAAGGTGGGAAACTGGGATGATATTCGTTACCGCTGGGAGCGGATCATCAAAGAGCAGAACCACCGGATTGGCGAGTACGGAAGGCGGGAGCGGATTCAGCTCGGTACAACGCTTACAGCATTGCTCCTCATTGATGACCAATTCATGCTGGTCGCGCACGTTGGGGATTCCAGGGTGTACCGGATTAATGAAAAACTGCAAATCCTTACCGAAGACCAGACAGTTGTCGGCAGGGAAGTGAGGCGGGGCAATATGACACCCGAGCAGGCTAGGCGTGATCCGAGGCGGAATGTTCTTTTGCAATGTATAGGAGCGTCAAAACTGGTCGAGCCCCAATATATTTTCGGCCGGCCGGTTCCTGGCGAGTTGTATCTCATGTGCTCGGACGGCTTCCGCCACACTATAACTGCGGATGAAATCTACCGGGCGTTTAAGCCTGATGAGCTGCACGGGGAAACCGAGATGATCCGGCGGGCAAAAGGAATGGTCGAGTTAAACAAGCAAAGGCAGGAAACAGATAATATCTCGGTTCTGCTTGTTAAAATTCAGTAAGGATGGCGATTTTTTATGGCCGTGATCGGATCTGTTTTAGAAGGAAAGTACGAAATACTTAAGCTCATTGGCCAGGGCGGCATGTCAAAGGTGTACCTTGCAATGGATAAGCGCCTCAATAAGCAATGGGCTGTAAAGGAAATCGAAAAGCGGGCGCGTGATAAGAACAACGAAATCATATACCAGAGCGCGCTTGCCGAAGCGAATATGATTAAGCGCCTCGACCACCCGGCTTTGCCGCGGATTGTTGATATCATTGATAACCGCGACAGAATATTTGTCATTATGGACTATATCGAAGGCGAGCCGCTCGACAAGATTCTAGACGAATACGGCGCCCAGCCTCAGGAACTGGTCATTGAGTGGGCCAAACAGCTTTGCGAGGTTCTTGATTATTTACATACACGAAATCCAACCATTATCTACAGAGATATGAAGCCCGCCAACGTGATGCTTAAACCAGATGGAAATCTGAAGTTGATCGACTTCGGAATTGCCCGAGAATACAAGGAGCAAAATCTCGCCGATACAGTCAGCCTCGGGACAAAAGGGTATGCCGCTCCAGAGCAGTTTGGCGGCAAAGGCCAAACCGATCCGCGTACCGATGTGTATTGCCTCGGGGTCACACTTTATCATCTTGTGACCGGGCATAACCCAAGCGAGCCTCCATATGAGCTTTATCCAATCCGTTACTGGAATCCGCACCTGTCAGGAGGGCTGGAACGGATTATCGAAAAATGCACGCAGCTTAACCCGGATGACCGCTATCAATCATGTGCCGAGCTTCTCTATGCACTCCATCATTATGAGGAATTTGACGACGTATACCGGGAGAGGCAAAAGAAGAAGCTGCGTAATTTCTCTGTTGTTGCAGGCTCCTCGCTTCTGTTTTTAATGATTGGAATTTTCGGCCAGGTTATGAATGTGAAGGCTGACAATGCGGATTACAGCCGGAACATTGAATTGGCGAAAAAAGCCTCGGCATCTTCCAAAAAAGTAGACTACTATTTTAATGCAATTGAAATCAAGCCGACGGAAAACAGCGCCTATATTGGCCTGCTTAATACGTTCAAGGCAGATGCCAGTTTTACAATCGAGGAAGAGGAAATTTTTAAGAAAAAGCTCAATCCGAACTTGATCGAGTTCCGAGAGAATCCAGAATACGCCGACCTAGCCTTCGAGGTTGGAAAGGCCTACTGGTATTACTATGATTATGGAAAAAGCGAAGCCTCAGATAATCAGGTAACAAGGATGAAGAGCTCGATTGAGTGGTTCGAGGATGCGGTCGAATATGGCTCCGCCGACAAGGATTATTATGAAATGGCTGTTATATACCGTGATATCGGGAAGTTCAACCAGGACATTATGCTTCAAATTGAAGAAGCGTCCGACCAGGGCAAGTATAAGCCATACTGGGAAAATCTCAAGAAGCTGATTGAGCTGATTGACGGGAAGCCAAATGAAAGTGAAATCGTTAAGCTAGAGCTGTATAAATTGGCAATGTATTCAATCGAGACATATGCCCGTAAGTTTAAGCTCGATGGCATTAATGAGGAAGATATTCGCTCTGTAGCGAATGGGGTTAAGCGCTCGACCAGCAATGTCTCGGTCACCGCAGAAAAGACAGAAGAGATTAAAAAGAGCATTATCAGCCGTTTTGAGATTACAGATAAGGCAATTGATAATGCCTATCGGGAGTAAAGGGGGATTCAGATGGATGCTTACATTTGGCAAATCATATCTATCGCCGGATATTCGCTGGCAGGATTGATGTTTGTGGCAGCCGTTTTCATGTTTTTTAAACTGAATATCCCCGCGATTTATGGCGACTTGAGCGGCCGAACGGCAGCGAAGCAAATCAGGGAGATTCGCGAGCAGAACTCCAATTCGGGACGAAAGGTCTTTCAGCCAGATGCCTTTAATCTAGAGCGCGGCGAGCTAACATCGAAGGTAGAATCAAAGTCTCGCAGATTGCGAAAAGCCCTAACGCAAAGAACAGGCTCAAAAAGGCTTGATAAAAAGGGCCAAACTGTCGAGGCCTCCCATCCTACAGTGGTCAGCATTCCGACGGATGTCCTTTCGCAAAATAGCGGTCGAGATGTCCATACGGCAGCCTCTGCCCCAATTTACAGCAGCGATGGCACAGTTGTCCTCTTTTCAACTGATGAAGGACCGATCCAAAGGGATAGCACCTTCCAGTGGGGAGACCGCCAAACAGAAGATGCTGCCGCGATAAAGGAAGAAGCGGGACGGACTCTCGAAACCACAGTTCTTGCTGGTTACCAGAGCAGTAATTCGGAAACTACTGTTCTATCAGATCAGCAAAGTGGTAGCACAGAAACCACAGTACTTGTGAATGACCTGAGCGACACTGCGGAAACTACTTTCCTTGCAGGTGGGCAAAACGGGGGTGCCGAGACCACTGTACCTCCAATTGTACAAAGTGGCGGCGCGGAAACCACTATCCTTGTACAGGAAGGCCACGCCATGTCGGCAGCGGAAACTGAAGTTCTTTTTCAAAAAGAAGAAGGGTTTGGATTTGGGAAAGAGGTCTTGCTGGATGGAGCAGAAATTCTTTCCCCGGAAATAGAAGACGTTGCAGCGGGAACCGAAGTGCTCTCAGAAGGAACCGAAGTCCTTGGCGAAATGGTACCGGGTACAGTAGTCCTCGCTGGCGGTGTTGAAGCTTTTCCATCTATGGCTATGGCGTTCCCGAACGGAGCGGTTAGCAGCGGTGGGGACCTCCCGGATACGCAGGTTTTATCTGAAGGAACGACTGTGCTGGCGGGAACGACGCTGCTGGAGACCGAGGAGACAGTGAAGCAGCCTATTGAGTTCAGGGTAATAAAAAATATTGTCATCATTCATACAAATGAAGTTTTGTGAAGGAGGGGTTGGAATGAGAATGAGCAGGAAAGAGAAGTATGTTCGGGTCAGGAAGAAATCAAGGTTCACTCGTGCGATGTCGGTTATGCTGTCGATTATGCTTGTCGCGTATAGTCTGCCATACAGTGCGATAGCCGAAACTGAACAAGAACCACCTGCGGCCGATGAAAACTATACCGTAAAGGTAGTTGATAAAGGTGAGCCGGTTGCTAGCCAGGAGATTGTTGTACATAACGGAAGCGAAGAAGTGAAATTCACAGCAACAACCGGTGAGTTAGGTGTCGCAGAGTTTCCTGAATTTGCTAAAACAGTTTTTGGAGACAACTTTACTTTTGTTGTCGGTGAGCAATCTTTTGAAAGACCGCTAACCGAGGGGAAGATTGAGCACCTCATTTTTGATAAGGCAACAGGTGAGGTGACCGAAGAACCGGTTGTGGCACCTGAACCGCCGGGGCCGACCCATTATACGGTGACTGTGACCCAGACTGGTGAAGGTAAAGTATATCTTGATAAAAAGGAATATAAAGGGGCAATTGAGTTTAAAAAAAATACAGATGTCCCTGTAATTATTGTTCCTGAAAAAAATTCTCTCATTAAAAAGGTCGAAATTGACGGCAAAGAGGAGAAGGTTTCAGATAATCAACAATTCAGTACAAAGATTGAGAAGATTTCTGCGGATACAACCATCAACGTTGAGTTCGCGGTAAAAACATACACTATTACGTTCAACAGCAACGGTGATGGCGCATTGAAGAATGAAGCTGGTGAGGTGATTTCCTCTGAAGGCGGCACTGTTACGGTTAATCACGGTGAAAACAGTACGTTCACAATTGACCCGGCAGAGGGGCATCATCTGAAGGAGCTTCGGATCGATGGAGAAAGATATTGGAATCTTGATAGGCTGAAGGAAGGCGATGTCTATACGTATGCCTTCAAGAGTGTTACAGAAAATCACGAGGTCGAAGTGATTTTTGAAATCAATACGTATAAGGTAGATTCGTTTGTTAGTGAAGGCTATGGTTCCATTTCGACAGACAAGGCAGAAGTTAAGCATGGAGGTAACGTCATTGTTACCATGAAGCCATTGAATAACTCCTATGAAGTAGCCGAGCTGCTTGTGAATGGAGAAAATAAGACGGCTGAGATAGTGGATGATAATAACGATGAAGGCACCTACTCTTACTCGGTTACCGGAGTGACCAAGGATACCGAGATATCTGCCAAATTCGTACCGGTTCCTGCCCTTGAAGGTGATTGGAAGACATATGTGTCTGTTACACCTGAGAAAGGCAGCCTGATTACAAGCTATAAGGCTGGCAACGATGAAATCCTCGTCTTTTCTAAGGACGCTGTCATTAAGCTTGCGCCAATTGACCCATATACAAGGCTCAGCTATGCGGACTCGGATTACTTCAGGAATTGGAGCCGCGATTTTACACTAAATGAGCCAACTTCGATTGAGCGGCTTTTTGTAAAAGAAAGAGGCTGGAAGGGAACGAAGGAAATTAAACTGCCAGGCAAAGTGATCTTGGTTTTTGACACAGCCAGCCCTGTCCTTGATAAGCCAGCCGTGACCGGAGCAAATGAGGCGAAGGTTGATGGAACTGTCTGGTTCAGCGGAAAAGGGACCGTAACCGGCAAACTGACAAATGTACCGCAAGAGTTTGCCGATGTGGAATATTCAACCGAAATTGCGAAGGTGTTTTACAGCAAAGAGCCGCATACGTCCAATGAAATGCTGGAGGCTGGTTTCAACAAGGATACCAACACCTATACTTTTGAAACAGTGGATGAGGATTATCAGGGTACGTACCGAATTTGGGCAGAAGATTTAGCCGGGAACGTATCTGATGTACAGGAATTCTCCCTGAACATTGATAAAACCAAACCATTGCTCGCTGAAGGTAAAGATGCAGTCACCTTCAAACAGAAAAATGATGGTGTTATTGCAAAAACACTTAACTTCCTTTCGTTCGGAACGTTCTTCAATAAGGAAATTGAGATTACTGTGAAAGTTCAGGATGATGCATCGGGAGTTAAGGGAATTGCCGTAACGACTAGTGACAAGGAAGCAGTGCCAACCCAAGTACCCGATAGCTTTGTAAAAGACGGCCTGACAGCAGAAGCGGTATTTACGCTTGATAGCAATAGCTTTGAAGGTGCATTTACTGTAGATGTAACAGACAATGTTAAAAATACAAACCAGATTCTAGTGACGAAGGACAACTCAAATATTACTGCTGACAACAGCGGCGTCGTCATGATTGAGAAAACCGCTCCCGTTGGAAAAATAACCGTCAAGCCAAATCCGGGTGTTTCTTCTAACGGAGGCAATCAGTACAACGGTGATGTAAAGTTCGAAGTCACAGCTGAGGATGCGGATTCCGGTGTCAATACAGTTGTTATTGATATTAACGGCACGAAAGCCGGAGGGGAATATTTTGACAAGGATGAGAAAATTACCGGTCCGGTCAGCTATACAATCGATACGGGTGATCCGAAAGTTAAAATTAACGAAGATGGCTCTTATGTAATTTCGGTATATGTAATTGATAACGCAGGCAATACATTTAAGACTGATACAAAAACGTATAAGGATGAAACGAGTCCGAAAATCATCGACTATGCCTTTTCTGTTGATGCCGGGAATGGGAAGTTTGAGAAAGTCGAAGAGACTGACCAGCTGAAGAGCGCTGTTGAACTGACCCAGTACGGCTTTTATTTTAAAAAGAAAACAAAGGTCACTGTAACGGCTGAAGACCCGAAAGTCGCCAACGAATTCACAAGTAAAGTGAAATCGATGTCTGTGTACTTGAAGGATCAGAACAACGGCAAAACCTATGCGGTGCTTGGAAATGGCTCGCTTAAGGTAATCCCTGCAAAGGACGTTGGAAATCTTGTTCCTATTCCAACAACCGGAAAGCTGACGTTCGATGTTCCGGCTGCTTTTAAAGGGCAGATTTTTGCCAAAGCGACCGACCATGTCAACAACACCGGCGCATTTGAAACACCGGACGGAACGGTTATTGAGAATACACAGCAGCATGAGAAAGAAAAGCATATCGAATTTGAAAAGCCAGAAGCCAGCTTTAAAGATAAGGACAATCTCGAGCTTTATCCGAAAAATGTTGATGTCAAGCTGACAGTGACGGATACGTATTCCGGATTAAGTGAGATTGAATGGTCTGTTGTGGCACCGAATGATAAAGATAACAACCAGAGCGGCAAAATTGTCATCAACAATGATAAGTCGTATGCGAAAGGCAGCGATGCAGCAGGCTGGAAGCAAACAAGAACTGAAAAGAACCTTGTTACACAAATGACCAGGACCTTGAAGGTGGCCAATAACAGCAATAACATTGTTGTTAAGGTTAAAATGACCGACAGGGCCGGCAACTCATCAGAAGAAAAGATTGAGTTCAGCATTGACAAGACGGCTCCGGCAATCGAGATGACCTATGATAATAACTCACCGGATTCGGATTTCCCTGACTTTTACAAGGCAAACCGGACAGCAACAATTGTAATCACTGAACGCAATTTTAACAAAGAAGATGTTGAGCACCTGATTACAAACAAGGACGGAGCGATTCCGGGCTTAAGTGGCTGGACGACACGCACGAATGCGGGAAATCCAGATCAAACGACACATACGGCAACAGTCAGCTACACGGCCGACGGTGATTACACGTTTGACATCAAATTCAAAGACCGCGCAGGCAATGCTGCCCCGCCGGTTGCACAAAGCAAGTTCACAATTGATAAAACAGAACCGAAAATCGCTGTGTCCTACAGCAATAATTCGAGTGCGAACGGCAACTATTACAAAGCTCCAAGGACGGCAACAATTTCGATTACCGAGCATAACTTTGATGCAAGCAGGATCCGGGTGACTGGTTCGGCAAAAGACAACGGCAAGCCGGCAGCCTTCCCTGGCATAAGCGGCTGGAGTGCCAGGGGCGATGTCCATACCGCAACGGTTACGTATGCCGCGGACGCAGAATATAGCTTTGACATTGATTACACAGATAAGGCCGGCAATGTAATGGCTGATTATCAGACTGAGAAATTCATTATCGACAACACCGCGCCAAAGCTGGAAATCGCTGGTGTAAAGGATAAATCAGCCAATAAGGGTGCTGTTATCCCGGTTGTCCGATTCTCTGACACTAATTTTGACAAGAAGGCTGTATCGATTAAATTGTCTGGTGCAAACCGTAAGACATTAGCGCTTGATGGAAAGTTCGCCAATATTCCAAACGGCCAGGTATTTACATTCAATCATTTTAAAAAGACAAAAGAAAATGATGACCTGTATACATTGACGGCCACTTTAATCGACTTTGCAGGCAACCAGTCAACGCAAACAATCCAGTTCTCGGTGAACCGGTTTGGTTCGGTGTATGCGTTCGATGAGTCACTGCAGGCAATCGAGGGCAAATATGTTCAAAACGAACAGGATGTTGTTTTAACAGAAACAAATGTTGACAGCCTGAAAAAGGATTCGATTAAGGTCAAGATGACCAAGAACGGTACACCTGTCGACCTTGCGTTGGGGACGGATTATACCGTAACTGAGTCAGGAGGCGGTGGAACCTGGAGCCAATACAAATATGTGATTGGCAAGTCACTGTTCGCATCTGACGGAAAATACACCGTAACACTTTATTCAGAAGACGCGGCTGGAAACATCAATGAAAACATTGATGAAACGAAAAAAGCCGAAATCTCCTTCGGTATCGATAAAACAGCGCCAGTCATTGTGCCAATCGATATTGAGAGCGGAGAGCAATACCCGCTAGAAAACAAACCAGTGACGATTTCGATTAAGGACAATCTTGTCCTTCAGGACGCTTCCATTTTCCTTAATGATGTTGAAGTAGCCTTCAAGGCAAACGGTGAAAACTATACGTTCGAGATTCCAAGCTCCAACCAGAAGCAAAAGGTTAAAATCACTGCAGTTGATGCTGCTGGCAATGAGCTGACGAAGGAAGTGGATGACCTGCTCATCTCCACTAACCCGATTGTCCGCTGGTACAACGACAAGCCAGTGTTCATCGGTTCACTTAGTGGCCTGGGAATCATCGGTGTTGCCCTGGCAGCCTTGCTCCTGTTTAGAAGGAAGAAAACTGTCAACGAAAACACAATTGATGAAAAAGTAAGCTAAACTTTGAGACTTCGAAGGTGTGTGGGTGCACCTTCGAAGTTTCTTTTAACCACATTTGAAAACTAGTCCTTTTGCAGTTTTTTAGGGAGGGAGCCGTTTATGGACGAAACATTATTTCTTTTGATTCTTGTAGGTGTGAGTTTGCTCGTCAATTTCATTACGCTCGGAATGGTGATTTCTTTAAGGAAAAAGGTCGGCGGCAATTCGTCTGCGACTGTATCCAAAAAATCGAAGGCTCATTCGGCTGAGGCAGCCGCTGCGATTGAAGCCGGAGTTGTTTTTTGCAGAAATTGCGGGGCGCAGTACGATTCAACACGGACAGTTTGCCCGCATTGCGAAACAGCCAGGTAGAATTAGCAGTGTTTTGATGTTCCTAGTATTATTCGGTTACATAGCTTTTAAGTTTTGCAGGTTGGAAAAATGCTGTTGAAAGGAAAGGGGTTATTATGAAAAAGAACAAAAATTATTTTTTAGTCGCAGCTTTAGCTTTTTTACTGGCGATCTTTGTAAATGGCGGCACTGCATCTGCGGCGTCTGGGGATTTAGGTACTCCTTACAGTTCTAACGATTATTCAAAAATAACATTCCAGGAATCAGCAACCCAAAAACCAAAGACTTTGTATCTCTGGAAATTTGCAACATACTGGGGAGAAGATGCGAATGCTGAATTAAAAGCAAACAGCTCAAACTATACTGAGCCAAAAGCGGATGAGCAGTGGCTATTGATGGGATTTGAAGTTGACTATGTTTCTGGAACGGGTGATCTCCGTTTATCTGATTTCATTTCCAGTACCCAGGACTTCTACACATCCTCCGGCCAAAAAATCACTCCTCTGGCTGTAGCCGCTTTTAAAGGAGAGTATGCAGGTTATGGAGAGAAGGAAGTCGTTATTAAACCGGGAAATTACGACGATGTTTGGTACGGAATAAAACTGAAGAAATCAGCAGGGTTTCCCCTGATTAAAATTCCTGCGGGCATTAACAAATCGACAGGGGCAGTGACTTACAAATGGTTATCGACGGATCCGAATTACTTGGAACCAGTGATTACTTCCAAGGCAACAAGCATTTCGGAAACGAGAATTCAATTGAACTGGACCCCTGTGAATGGACAATATCTTGGATATGAAATTTTTAGGTCTACTTCAAAAGAGGGCCCATATAAAAGCATTGGCGCTGTGTCTGGAACAACAATTACTGATGGCGGCCTGAATACTGGGACTACCTATTATTACAAAATCAGGACAGTTCTAGATACTGTTATCAATGGGATGCTTTATGGGAACTATAGCCCAGTTGTTTCTGCAAAACCGGTTCCAGCCGCACCGCAGGATTTTAAAGCGTACAGGTACAGTCCGACGAGTGTAAAAATGAGCTGGAATGCTGTCAATGGAGCAAGCGGCTATGAAATCCATCGGGCCACGTCTGCGACAGGAACGTATACACATGTCCGAACGACAGAGAACACATCCGCTATCAATACCCAGTTAACAACGGGAAAACCTTATTACTTTAAAGTAAGGGCATACAAGATGGTCGGTACTGCAAAGGTGTACGGCAACTGGACCGTGGTGAAGAGCGCAACACCAAGCCTGTCCGTCCCAACCGATTTTAAAGCGTACAGGTATAGCCCGACGAGTGTTAAAATGAGCTGGGGTACTGTATCGGGGGCAACTGGTTACGAAATTCACCGGGCGACATCTTATTCAGGGACCTATTCGCATATTAGGACAACCGATAAAACATCCGCAATCAATACCCAGCTGACAACCGGCACAAGGTATTATTTTAAAGTCAGAGCATACAAGCTGGTCGGTACGAAAAGAGTGTACAGCGGCTGGACAGCTATTAAGAATGCAACACCAAGCCTGTCTGCCCCGACTGATTTTAAAGCATACCGATACAGCCCGACAAGCGTAAAAATGAGCTGGGGCGCGGTATCCGGTGCGAATGGCTATGAAATTCACATGGCAACATCCCAGACAGGAACGTATACACATATAAGAACGACAACAAACACCTCGGCCATCAGAACACAGTTGACGACAGGAAAAACGTATTACTTCAAAGTCAGGGCATACAAGCTGGTTGGTACGAAAAGAGTGTACAGCGGCTGGACAGTCATTAAGAGTGCAAGGCCGTATTAAAAGTTTAATTGGGGTTAGTAAGGAGATCTGGCTGATGCAGCTGGGTCTTTTTGCTTTTTAAAATTGAGCTTTTTATCCTGAATCCTGAAAATTGTGTTGTTCGGGGAGAGTTACCTAGTGCTTTTTTGCTAAAGAAATAGCTACCCTTTACTAGTGTCCCGATTACTTTGCTAGTGAAAAGGGGCTAATTTATCTTCTGATAGAAAAATATAACTAGTAGGGCTTGAAGGTTTACTAGTGATCCTTTTCAAACTTTTTTACTAAGCTTAGAATAATAATAGTGATTCGTAACTAAGAAATAACTAGAAACAAATTATAAAAATAACTAAAAGCTACTAGTGAATTAAAAGCAGGAGACCAAATCGAAATGTAGAATACTAACAATATCCCGCACCTACCATTACCACACCCTGTAAGCTTCCAAATAAAATCCACATTATCAAAATCCCTTTAAAGGAGTGGCTAATTTGCCTTCACCGAAACGAATCTGGTTTCCATTTGCGCAGTTCCATATTATGGCTAGAGGCATACGAAGAACATCTCTCTTTCATGACGATGAGGACAGAAACATGTATCTTCAAATACTGTTCATGATAAAAAATCGTTACCCCTTTCACCTTCATTCTTTTTGCCTCATGCCAAACCACATCCATCTACAAATCGAGACCATTGATCATCCACCATCCAAAATCATGCAAGCGATTCATTCCAGCTATGGCAATGTATTTTAATAGGAAATATCACTATACGGGTTCCGTTTTTGAAAAACGATATCGGGCGAAACTCATCAAGTCAAGAAGATACGAGCTGGAATTGAGTAGGTACATCCATTTGAACCCGATCAGGGGAGGCTTGACAGATAACCTGGAGAAATATCTGTGGAGCAGTTTCAGAGCCTATGCCCTCAATGACAAAAACTCATCTGTTACAACAAGTCGACTTTTATCTTACTTTCTCTGTCCAAAACAGGACAATTACATCAACTTCGTTTTGTCAGCCAAACCAAATCTACTTAGCAATCATGTAAACCAGCAAAAGCAGCGAAAAATAAAAGAAATTGAACGAAAATCTACTGGAACATAAAAATCGTGACTATACCTTTTGGTAATTTGGTCGTTCCGCTAAGGGCTATTGGGGATTTATTGAAACGCCAGTAAAAGGAACTATCCAATCAATAAAATGATGAAAGCTTAAAGGATTAATTCTAGCTATTTAGTAGATTTTCTGGGTGTTAAGTACTGCTAAATATCAAATATATATTTCTGAAAAGTTATATTCTTCCACCTGAATGATATAATG
The DNA here is from genome assembly GCF_001278805.1 of Bacillus sp. FJAT-18017. GTDB lineage: Bacteria > Bacillota > Bacilli > Bacillales > Cytobacillaceae > Bacillus_D. Next base: position 1,362,649 of record NZ_CP012602.1, read on the forward strand.
TTCCTATATACCATTTTGAAATAGAGGGGTCGAAAATGCGAAAAATTTTACTTTATGTTTTGGCTTTTTTACTGGTTTTTTCAGCTTGGATTAGCCCTGCTGCTGCGGAGGGAGAGACAGGCTTGCCGACAGACTTGGTTAACAAACCTGCCAAGTTAACAGGAATTGAATTTGAGCCAAACGACGTAATTGACCATGCGAGTTCTATTGCGGTAAAGGATGGAGTTGAAGGCATCCTCCAGGATAAGTACGATGCCGATTTTTATAAAATTGACCTGCCTTATTCCGGAACCTTCAGATTTTATTCTGTTCTTGGAAAAGATTTTGATACTCATTACTTATACATGAAGCGGCATGAGTTGGGCCTGTACGATGCAAGTGGAAACGAGTTGGCAATAAGCAGCAATAAGACTATCTCGGATGACAGAGGCAATCTTTACTATGAATTTATAGAAGCAAGCCTGGAGAAAGGCTCCTATTATATCGCTGTTAAATCAAGAAATGGTGATGGGCCCGAACTTAAAAATACAGATTACATTCTCTTTAGTGAGGCAGACTTTGTTTCTGATTTAGAAGTTACCGGAATAACGCCTGACCTTGCATCGCCACAAATAGAGCGAAAGGCCATTACATTCAAGTCTTCCGCAAATAAACCTGGACTTCAGTACCAATATTCCATTGATGGAAAAGTTGTCAGGGACTTCAGTACTTCAAATACCTATACATGGACACCGACAACGCCGGGAGATTACATAGTAAAGGTGGCTGTGAGAGATCCAATACATAAAGAAGTGACTGCCGAAAAGGAAATTGCCTATTCAATCAAGGCATATGTTCCTGACTTCACCATTACGTCTTTAACACCAAATATTGCTTCACCATATGTGCCGAACAAAATTATCACGTATACTGCGGTTGCCAATAAAACCGGGCTCCAGTATCAGTTTTCAGTAAACGGTAAGGTTGTTCAGGCCTTTGGTTCAAAAACAACTTATGCCTGGAAACCGACTGCAATCGGCAAGTACACGATTAAAGTTGAAGCACGCCGTTCTCATTATCCAAATCGGATTATCAGCAAATCGGCTAGCTATGAAATTAAGGATCCGAACGTTTATATTACATCACTGAAGCCCAGCGCGGCTTCCCCATATCCTGTGAATTCAACAGTTAAATGGACAACTGCAGCCAAGGGAGTACAGCTGGAATATAGCTTTGCAGTTTATAAAAGCGGAACATGGAGAACTGTACAAAGTTACTCTTCTAAAAACTATTATTCTTGGAAACCGACTTCAGCCGGATCATATCAGGTAAAGGTAACTGTACGCAGCAAGGCGTCAGGAAAAACGGCCTCGAAGGCTGTTAGCTATACCGTTTTTACACCCGGGTATTTTTCTGCACCGACCTTGAAGGCGAATAAGGGGCTTCTTCAAAAAGAGGATACTGCGTTTACTTTTACAGCCAACTCATCTGGCAAGTATCTTGAATACAGATTCAGAGTCAATGGTGTTGTTAAAAAGAATTACTCCTCGAGTAAGACGTTCAGTTTTACACCGACGGCACGAGGAAAATACACAGTGACCGTTGATGTAAAGGTGAGGGGAACTTCTACTGTAAAATCGAAGACACTCACTCTTGATATTCGAGAATCTCCAAGCTATTACATGATATGGGTTTATGATTATAGTTACGATGTTGGAGCAATTAGGGTTTATAATAGCGGCCGCTTCAACCTTAAAGTTACGAAGTTTGAGGTTATAGAAAATGGGCGGGTAGTTTACAGTGAAAGTCCAAACTGGACTACGTATGCAGGTTATTATAGTGACTATTATTTTGATCCGGGCAAGCCTCTCTATAATATCTCCAACATTAGAGTTACCTATTATTATGATGGAATCAAGTACACTACAAATCTATATGCAAACTAAGTGCTGACAAAGAATTATAGACCTGGCTATATTGACAGGGAGAGGGGAAAAATGTGAGAAAAAAGAGGAGATTAGTAGCTATCCTGCTGGTGCTGCAATTATTGGTATTACCGCTTACAACGGCTGCAGAGGAAGGTGATGCAAAGCCGGCAGAGAATCAGCAGACAAGCCAAAGTGTAAGTAAAGATAATGTTAGTCCTTCAATTGGCAATAAGCTAAACTCTGCATTAAACACAGTTAGTGGACAAAATCCGAGGAAAATGAAGGAGCAGCAAGATTATACAGACCCATCCAGCTATCCGCTAATAAGCAAAGGAGGCCTTATTGGAGACCTTACTGATACGTATGGGGGAAGCCAGTATTTTTTCTTTAAGAATTTAGCTGAGTACAGCTCAGACCAAATGGAGCTAACAATTGAGTATTACTCTGACTATACGTACTCAAAGGACCCGTATTTCTGGATTGAATTTTATACAGAAAGCGAGGGCAACTTAACCTTTGTTGGCAGTGTTGATTATGATACGACTGGTTCCGACGCGCTTTATTTGTATGCCCAGCTTCCAAAGCCTGTTTTTTCGAATCAGCCTTATCTTTATGCGAGGGCTGGCGTTACTGATACTTATGATGCAGAGTACTGGGTTGATGTTGCAAACTTTAAAGTTTCCAATCCTTTCTACACTGGCGGTGGAGGCGGCGGTGAAACTGGCGGGGATTCATTGGCCCTGATCAGCAACGAATCGTTGAATGCTGAAGTAACCCAGCCAACAGGAACTTTCAGTATCAATAATAATGATTATTCGTTTTCAAAAGAGTTAAAGCAAGGTGCTTATAAACTTGATTATATTAAGCCCTTTGATCCGGAATCGTCAAAAGGCGGACTCGTCAAGAAAAACTCCCAGTCCATCCTTCCCTCCTATGTAAAAGGCGATAGCAAATATTTTTGGACGGCAAATCTTGAGACCGGACAATACAATTCAACTAGGGCCACTCTCGCCTACAGTGGGACGAAAGCGAATATCTGGGTGAATGCGTATGACATCAGCGATTCTCAAGCCGAACAGCTTGGCAGGGAGTTTGAATCAAGAATTTATCCTTCCGTTACATCCAATTTTGGGAAAGAATCCGATGTGAATGGCGATGGAAAAATTGATATCCTTGCGTATGATATCCAGGATGGTTTTAGCGGAAGCGGCGGTTTTGTGGCAGGATATTTTTATTCAGGTGATTTGTACAATGATGCCTACTCGAATAAATCGGAAATCTTTTATGTCGATACGTACCCGCTTATGGGGTCCTATTCTGATGATGTAACTGCCGCCTATGAAACGCTTGCCCATGAGTTTCAGCATATGGTTAATTTTAATCAGAATGTACTCGTCGAAGGCGGATCAGATATGCCGGTTTGGCTGGATGAAGCCCTTGCGATGGCAGCCGAGGAAATATATATTGGCAGGGGTCTGACTGACCGATTAGACTATTATAATGCTTCCCAGTCAATTGCCAATGGGCATTCCCTCCTATACTGGGACTATGATGGTGATACTCTTGCCAACTATTCGTTTTCTTATCTGTTCGGGCAATATCTGAAAATCCAGACTAACCGTGGCAATGCGATTTTTAAGGAAATTCTTACGGATCCAAACAACGATTATAAAGCTGTCGAGAATGCCGTTAAAAAGTATATAAATCCAAGTCTTACATTCGGAAAAGTAATGACAAATTTCCGCGCTGCTTTGTTGCTGAAAGAGCCTTTTGGCTACTACGGATTTAAGGGTAGCAGCTTCTTTAATTCTCTTAATGTAAGGGCGTATAGCGGAAGCTCAGCAAATCTCCGCGGCGGGGGAGCAGTCACTGTCCGTTACGATTCAGCTGAAGGATTTACTGAGCCTGTATCGAAGGGCGCAAATATCACTTACACCTACTTTAAGGAAGGCGAGAGCAGTGATAACGTCGCTCCCGCCAAACCTTTTGTCTATCCAGTTGGAGATAGTGATACAAAATTAACTGGAGTGGCTGAGCCCAATTCAGCTGTTTTTGCAAAAGTTGGCGGTACTGAAATTGGCAGGTCCTACGCCGGTACAGACGGCCAATTTACAATTGCAATTGCAAAACAGCGCCCAGGAACAGCAATTTATGTCTATGCGGAAGATGCAGCAGGGAACATCAGCCAGGCAGCTGTAGTAACTGTCCAGGACAAAACAGCACCGTCCGTTCCAATTGTGAATGAAGTATCTGATAAGGATGAAGAGGTAACTGGTACAGTGGAAGCAGGCTCAATCATAATAGTCAAGGCAGGCGGAATTGAGATTGGGAGGGCAACCGCCACAGTGTATGGTACATTCACCGTTAAGATTCCAGTCCAAAAAGCTGGGACTGTTCTTGCCGTGACTGCTTCAGACCGGATTAATAATGTTAGCGAGCCTGTGTATATTACGGTAAAAGCACAACCATTTGACCCGATGGTAAATGGTGTGGCCAATGGCGGCTTTTACAATCATGATGTCGTGATAACATTTTTGGGGACGGCAACTCTAAATGGAAGTGAATTTACAAGCGGAGGAGCTGTAACTGATGAGGGAACCTATAACCTCGTTGTGACAGGAGAGAATGGCAACGCAGACTTGTCATTCACTATCGACAAGTCCATTCCTGAGGTTTTCGGGGTGACCACTGGAACAGCATACAATACAGATGTCACGCTTTATTACGCAGACCCAAATCTTGGCTCTGCAACATTGAACGGGAAGCCGATTGCAAATGCCTCAACAATTAAGACACAGGGCAGCTATGAGCTTATCGTCCGGGATAAAGCGGGTAATAAAAGAACGGTAGTCTTTAAGATTGATAAAATTAAACCCGTAGTAACTGGTGTCTCAGTGAATGGGCTTTATAACAAGGATGTTACGGTCAGCTTCAATGAAGGTACAGCCACTCTTGATGGCATTGCTTTTAACAAAGGGTCGGTTATCTCTAAGGAAGGTCTCCATAAGCTTATCGTGAAGGATGCGGCCGGAAATGTGACTGAAGTTTCCTTCATTATTGATAAAACAGGACCCGGGGTAACCGGAGTTGCATACAATAAGTATTACAATAAAGATGTCAGGGCTTATTTTACAGATGGCAATAAAGTAAAAAGTGCTACTTTGAATGGAACGGCCTATGTAAGTGGTACACTTATCTCTGCAGCCAAAGTTTACACGTTAGTTGTAACCGACATGGCGGGGAATGCCACAACAGTTAAGTTCACAATCGACAAGACAGCCCCAAAGGTAACCGGTGTTGCGAACGGAAAATACTACAATAAAGACGTCCGGGTTTATTTTAATGAAGGTAAAGCTACCTTGAACGGTGCTGCCTTCAAGAGTGGGACTCTCGTTACGATTGCAAAGGCTTATACTCTTGTTGTTACTGATTCCGCCGGCAATAAAACAACAGTAAAATTTACAATTGACAAGACCAAGCCGGGCGCGCCAAAAGTCAATACAGTTAAAAGCACTCACCGGACCGTAACTGGGACAGCGGAAGCCTACACTGTTATTACAGTGAAGGCTGGGACAAAGGTGATTGGAACCGCAACTACAGACAAATACGGTAAATTCAAGGTTTCTATCCCCGCACAAAAGCGTAATACAACCCTTTATGTGACAGCAAAAGACCGCGCTGGCAACCTTAGCACCGCAACGAAAAAGGTTGTCCAGTAAAAATGAAGGTAGATGGTCAATCCGCTTTACTGGATTGGCCATTTACTTGTAAAAAAAGAGATTAACAAGTCTTTATAGAAATTATAGAAATTTAAAGCTGATTTATTTTGATTCACTAAGGGATGATTGGTACATGATTACAGAGGTGTATGTGCTGGGCCTTTTTTCTTTTGAAAATGAGGACAAGAAAAATATTATTTTTAATTCTGGAGAATTAAAGGACATCAACGAAAGTATAATGAGGCATTTAAAATATAATATGAAAACCTCAAAGGGCAAATGGGAAACGTATCATCTTGATTGTCAAGACATTATAAAGCTATTTCCTTTCTCCCTTCAATGCAGCCATGCGGAAATGGGCTATTACCATCATCGGGTTATTTTTAAGTTTATCCTGGAGGGAGATATAGTCCCTAAAATACGGGATATCAGAGCAATACTTGAAAAGTATGTGAAAACCACTATAGATAATTCAATAATAAAACCTAATTTAGATGAGGGGTTTATTGATAAAAGCATTTATCAATTGCTTATTCTACATGAGGGACTACAGTTTTTTTTGAAAAAGGAAGACCCCATATTTTCAGATGATACAACAACCATGGCATTTGATCTTAATGAACCGAGGAAATATTGGATGGTTGGGCGAAAATACAATATCCGGATAAGTATTCCTTCAACAATCATTTATACCCGAGCGGGAGTTAGCGACGATTTCCTAAAAGCAATGACGAATTCCATCTATCATTATTGCCTTTATGAAATTAAGGAAGCGAAAAGCAGGAAAAGGAAGGAGCAGGAAACCAACAAGCTCACAAAGCCAAAACTGAAAAATGGAAAGCAAAAGAGACAAGTCGAAATTGATGAAGTATGCATTGAGGAGGAGAAGCTTGTACACCTATGGCAGCACATTCTTGATACGATGGGTGGACGTACGCTTGATAAGAATCTTGCTAAAGTATCACAGACAAATTATATTCTTGCCTTTGCTGCATTTTTAATTGCTCTTTTCGCATTTGATCTTGATAAATTCCAGGATAATGCGGGGCTTATTAAAGGATTTATTAAGGGAGTTTTCCATATGGTGGGCTCATGGTTCAATTTGAGTTAATTATGGAGAATTGGTATCCTGACTATAAGACATACATAAGGAGCAATATAGAGTGAGAAAGAGGCGAGGACAATCGCAAAATTATTGGCATTCGACATAGATAATACACTCGCAGAAATAAATAAGCCGATACTCAAAGAAACAGTTGAAAAATTGCTGACATTGGAAAAAAAAGGCATTTGGATTGCGTTTGTTTCAGGTAAGCCTGCTATATATATTTCTGGTATGGTACGTCAGGTCGGTCTAAGGGAAGCAATTGTTATAGGGGAGAACGGCTTAAATATTTACTATGGCTGTGCGGTTCCGCCGCGAGTAATCATAGATGCAGATGTGAAAGAACAACCGCGGGAGCTATTAAGGGAGGTCCATAGAGAAGTCCACTTCCATTTTAAAGAACGAGTCTGGTTCCAGCCGAATGCTGTAAGTGTCACAGCTTTTCCAAGGGATATAAAGGATATGCCAGAGCTTCGCCAAATGATCGAGGTCTTATTCAGCAGAGATGATATTTCCTCGGAGTTGGTTTTTTATCAGCATTCTGATTCCATTGATATTGCGCCAAAGGACATCAATAAGGGCAATGCAATTAAATCACTCCTGGACAGGGAAGGCTGGTCCAAGGAGGATGTAGTCGCAATTGGTGATGGGGAAAATGACATCCCTATGTTTAAAGAAGCAGGATATACAATAGGGTTAAATTTTAAAGCAAACTTTAAAGTGGACATAAACGTCCAGGATATCAAAGCGGCACTCGAGATCATTGAAGAAAAAATCAGTAACCTTTAATTTTAATAAAACCCAAAAAAAGCAACCAATATAGGTGCTGGTTTCCTTTTCAGGGACCAGACCCAGGGCTGCCAAAATCTAATAACGATTCCTGCGGCAACAGCCTGCCTGCTACTGCTTGACCATTCTCAACAATGCTGCCTTCGCAATCCCACTTCTTCTAGCAGGAGTGAGTTTGAGGATTTATCAAAAGAAGCAGCGCGGTAACGAAAACTAATTAAAAAAACATGGACCAGAATGCTGACTGGTCCATGTTTTGCTGTTTGTATATTTAAGCGTATCGAATTCCTGCTGGTTTAATGTTTTCAATATCGGCGGAACTGCAAGGAGTGACAGCGTATGTCATTCCGCAGCTAGGACAGTCCATAATCACTGTTTCAAGCGTGAAAGTCTCACCGCACTCACAATGCATTTCATGGGCAACCAATGGCGGATTAAATTGTTTCCCTTTACTTTTCACATGATCAACAATTGCCTTGCCATCTCCAAGACTTGAACAACCACAACTCATGCTGCAACTCTCCTTTTATTATCCTTATTACCATTAAAAATATCACAACCTAATTTTCCTGGATATGTGAAAAGTCACACAGTTTGACTGATGAATTGCACAGGGGTTACTAAGTTCCAAAATGTCCCCTGTATTCCCGGCAAGATTGGCGAGCACAGCATAGTTTGAGAAAATCGCTTCTTGTTTCAGTGTCGACTAGCTATCTGCTTTTACCAATATGTATAGGTGGTATAATTATCCTTAATCCAGATATTAGAGGGGGAACCAACGATGAAAAACAAAGCAAAAAGGAATGATGCGCCGAATCGCGACGAGATATGGAACACTGTACTAGCAACTCTTACAATTACGGAAGATTTGGAGGATAATCCGACATTGAGGGAATCTTCCATACTATTTTACTATTATGCGGAGCTTGAGAGCGGCGGGCATGAAGCATGGCTGAACTGGCTTAGCGAAGACATCGCGCAGGCCGGTATAGACAATTATCTTAATGAACTGACCGATATCTTGAAAAAAATCGGCGCAGATAGCTATGCAGAAATCCTTTATACATACGGCAAGGACATGTGGGAATTGCATCTGGCGCTTGAGAACAGCGGAAAAGGAGAAAAGCGGTTTTATGAAATTATCCATAAAGCCGATGCTGCTTACTATAAACTAGATGGTAACTTGCAGCTATTGATAGAAGATTACTTTGTTGAAAACTACAGCCAGCTGGTAGGAGAAAATTAACGATGCGCCGGCTTCACTGATGCTCAAAAAGGAATCAACAATTTTCTACATTTTTAGACTTCCGAACTATTTAAAAGAGTGAAAATCCTTTATTATAAAAAGGTACTAGTTGGAAATTCGGACTTGTACTTACACGCGACAAGAAAGAGTCATTTATTGAAAGTTTATCTTTGCTTTGAAAACTGTCTAGCTCCAGTGCCTAGCGCCAAATGTACTTCGGTCCCCTCGTTACGATAAGTCAACATCGATTTGCTTTCGCTCATCGTGTTTCCTTTATCTCCTTCGAGCCCTCCAGTTCAATACGGCGCTGGGCACTAAGGACAGCTTCCAAGAATAATCATCGCAGGGACAGGCCGTCTTTGGCCTGTCACGAAGGCGCTTGCGCTTTTCTACTAAAGGGAGGAAGATATTTTGAACAAGGAAACGTGGAAAAGGGTTCTTGAATCGTTCGATGACCAGGACCTTATTATGCTTTCGGCGGTCTCGGGCGTGAAAGTTCAGGGATTCCGGCAAATTAACGCCAACAATATTAAAGGTGCCAGGAAGCTATTAATTAATGAAGCTATTAAACCTAAAAAACTCACCGCAGTTATCAATGTCCTAAATAAACGGGCGGAAGCTGAAGAAAATGAAGATGAAGACAAACGATATCGGTCGATGAATCTTAAGGAATTGTCTGAAGCAGTTAAAAATGGTGCGAAGTTGTATGAAATCCTTTCATCCCTCTATTCAAGCGAGGATGAAGAAAAGCACAAACTGGCAAGCGAGCTTGAAGAAAAGCTGGCAGAAAAACCGTCCATAGAGCCTAAAGCAGAAGCCTCAGCCCCTCCGCAGTCTGCTTCAAATGAAGCCGAACTAAGAAAAATCATTTTTGACCTTGAAAAAAAATTAAAAAAGGCGGAACAAAAAAATGCAGAGCAATCCTCTAAAATTACGAAGCTTGAAAAAAACCTAAATGATGCAAAAGAAAAGTTAAAAGAAGAGAAGAAAGAATTGAATCGAAAACTATCCCTATCCGGTCAGGAGCTTTCCAAGGTAAATGAACAGCTTCAGAGGCTAGAAAATGAATCGGAGAATAACCTGAAGCAGCTTGCTGAAAAAGATGCGTTGCTGAATGAACGGAATAAAACAATCTCTCATTTGAATGCACGCCTGCTGAACAGCGGCAGGACAGGTAAAGAAATGGCAGTTGAGGCTATTGATTCTGAACAGGAGCAAACGGGTGAATTTTCAAAAAAGAAAATCGCCCTGCTCGGAAACCCGAAAAATAAATCAATTATGAAAAACAAACAATATGAATTGGCTATTTTTGAGACATCAGAAATCGAGGAGATTTTTGAAACCGCTGATTGGGACGAGTTTAAGGAGATTTGGCTTCTTAAATACAAAGTGCCGGCTACAAAACAGGCATTCATTCAATCCCGGCTGGAACGGCCAGTAAAAATTGTTAATACATTCATAGATTTACGCAATTTGATTGAAAGAGGGAATTCTTAATGCATAACAAAGTTTGGGCAACAGATTTAATTGGCGTTGTCGCCGAAGATACGTATATAGAAAATACCTTCCGGGAGGCTGTATTTGTTAATAGCCAGGATTTGCTGCAATTCCAAATCAAGCTTATTTCACAGCCGCCTGACAGTTTTCCGAATGTTAAATATATCACTGGATTCGCAACCGACTTGGTCAAATGGGGTTTTGAGGATGACCCATATACAACGGATGAAGAACGCAAGCAGAATTTGCGCGATTGGCTAAATGACAGCCTGCTAGTGTTCGTAGCTGAGCGGAAGATTCTTTATAACCATAATGAGGTTTACCAGGCAAAGAATATCAGGCTGATTCCGAAGGCGGAAAGCTACCACGATCGGGTGGCCTTGTTCCCGGTGCCAATATTCTCCTGTGAGGCACATGGCATCACCTTTGAAGAGTTTCTTGAAAAGGTATCCAAGCGGAAATTCCTAGGAAGGATTGATGGCATTTCGACAGAAGCAAATGATACACCTTCGATCATCCTTTGGAAAAATGCTGAAAATGAGTATGTGGCTTTCGGGGAATTTGATAAGCATCAATATGCCCATGGAGGCTTCAGTTTTTCAATCAGAGGCGAGCTAAAGAGCACTCCTTTTGAAAAGGATTGGCTAGATGATTCATATATTGATCCACTTAACATCCCGAATGTAATGTATGTAACGATTGACACGTATCAATACCTGACAGGTGCAATCGAAGCTGCTGATGGCCTCGATTTAACGAATGCCCTTCAGGAAGCTGCCGCTGCTGTTGCCGCACCTGAAAAAGAACTGCCAGTAACTACTGTGAAATCTGAGCCTATTTCTAAGACTACTAAGCAGGAAAAAGAAAGGACGGGACCGCAGTCAACCGGTATTGGCGTTCAGTCAACAGTTACTGCAGGCACATCTAGCAGTGGTTTGACTTCATCGTCAGCTGGCCAGGTCGCTCAGCATGTACAACCGGCAACCGCAACAGTCACATCACAGCCTCAAACAAAAGAAGAAACATCCGAATCGCGCTTCCTTGATTATTTTATCGCCACTACACAGGAGATGGGGCTGCTTTATTCAGAAAAGGATCTCGTCAATTTCCATACTGCGATGAAGTCATCCAACCTGGTCATTCTTGCGGGGATGAGTGGAACGGGTAAATCGAAGCTTGTTCAGGCATACAGCCGCGCGCTTGGCTTGTACTCCGACCAGTTTACTTATATATCGGTCCGGCCTTCATGGACTGATGACGCCGACCTGATCGGGTATGCCGACACGCTTCATATGGTGTACAGGCCTGGCGATTCCGGGCTAATTAATGTCCTTAAGCAGGCTGAGAAAGAAAAGGACAAGCTGTTCATCATCTGCTTTGATGAGATGAACCTTGCCCGTGTCGAGCATTATTTCTCGCAATTCCTATCGATTCTTGAGATGGATTCAGGCCGGCGCGAGCTTCGCCTTTACAATGATGAGCTAGCGACTCGACTATACAACTCGGCTCAATATCCGCCGACGATTTCGATCAAGGATAACGTCATGTTTGTTGGAACGGTCAACCTCGACGAATCGACGTATCATTTTTCCGACAAGGTGCTTGACCGTGCCAATGTCATTCAGCTTGAGGTGCTCCCTTATGAGCAGCTGAAGGAACTCGGCGATAAGAAGAAGGTTTTCCATTCCCGTGACCAGGTGCTAAATTATGAGGATTATGATTCGTTTAAAAATAACAATACTGCTTTGAATCTGACGAGCCGTGAACTTGAATTCCTCTGGAAGCTTCATAGCGGCCTGCAAAATGTAAATAGGCAAAGCGGGATCGGGCAGAGGATTGTCCGTCAGATTGATTCTTATTTGAAAAACCTTCCTGTCCAAGATGCGCTGTCAAGGAACGACGCATTTGATGTGCAGATCGTACAACGGATTTTAACAAAAATCAGAGGCTCTGAAGACCAGCTTCATTCGTTCCTTGGAACTTATGACAAGAATTCGATAACTCTTACGAAAAGCTTCTTCTGGAATCTGTTAGAAGAATATAGTGATGTATCGGATTTCGAACAAACACGCCAATCGGTGATTCATAAAGCGAGAGAGTTGAAAATGAATGGCTATACATTATAGTGAATTGCCATTTACGATAACCTTTACGCTTGGCTTCCTGGCAGGAAGTGCTGACAGGCAGGTCGAGTCATTCTATCAAACAGAGCAGGAGCTGTTCGACCACGTTGATTCAGCTGTACTTGAAATACCGGAGAATATTCCATTGAATGTAACATTCACGTCCGTTGATTCAACAGCCAGAATGTTCATGGATGGGCTTGATGCTTTGCCTGTTGGATTGCTTGAGCAGGAAGGGGATGGCGGCGAGATTTTCTTGAAGCCTTCCCAATCCCCGCTCGTTTTGTTCCAGCATAATGGGGATGAGTATTATCCCTATATACCTGGTCTGTACAGAATCATGGTCGTTTCAGGGGAAAAGCCATATTTTTCATGGCTGAGGATTACCCCGAAGCAAATCAATGCCGACCAATGGGAAACGATGCGCGATGAAGTTGAGGCAGAGCTCCGCGGGCTTGCGCAGGATCTCATCCGAAAAAGCTACGGACTCCCGAAGGACGCCGATATCAAACTGTCTCCGGATATTCTCAGGCAATTCCGGGTTATTGAGCACAGGTTTCCTGCCATCATGGCATCGATTACCGACCTGTACAAGAAAATAAATTTCGCGATAAAAAAGGAATATCAGCTTATGCCTGAGGAAAAGGCAAAGGTTGTCGATGAAATTACCATCCGGCACCGGGTCCAGCATCCCGACTCTGATGAATGGCTGTTGACCCCTATTAAGAAAATCAACTATGATTTGCCTGAAAACCGGCTGGCAAAGAAGATTGTTAAGTCACTTATCGCTACCCTCAGCAAGTTCATCGTCTCTGTGGAGAATTATCAAAAGGAACTTGCAGCGGAAATTGAGGCACTTGAACAAGAGCGTTTTAAAACAACCAGTACGATTAGCAGAAAACGGCTTATTCTGAAGGATTTGGGTGTGTACCTCGACAAATCAACCAAAATGCGCGGCGCTTTGAATTGGTTCAGGACCGCCCCGTGGTACGGTGAAGTGAATCAGCGGATGGAGGCGCGAATTCCCCATGTGATGACGACTGATGTCCGCTACAGGACCTTGTACCAGGTACAGCGTGAATTAAATAATGAAACGATAAACATTTCTTTTGACCAGGAGTATATGTACCAGTGGAAGCGGACCGACAAAATCTATGAAATCTGGGGCTTCCTGCAATTCGTTAAGCTGCTCCAGCATGAGGAGCTTGGCTTTGTTCCGACAGGCGGCTGGCTGTATGAGATGGATAATCTAATCGAGGATATTATCATCCCGACCATTCCTCCGGGGACAAAAATTACATTTGGCAAGGAAAATTTAACGGCTTCGCTTGTATACGATGGAAGAATTCCGTCGCAGAGTACCGAAACCAATATGGAAAAAACGCCGCTGTATACGCGTGGTACGAACAACCGGCCTGATGGACGCCTTGATTTATACGAAGACGGCATCTATATTGGAAGCCTCGTTTTCGATTTCAAGTACCGTCCGAAGGGATCCATTTGGAAAGAAGACCTTATCTCAACGAATGCCCAGACGACTACAATGAAGCAGCTCGTAAGCTATGCCTCCAACTTCAGCTCGAGCCATCTGTATGGGAACCGGGTGAACGACTATTTGAGAAAAAGGCTGCGGCCGGTGCCCGAAGTGTGGGCATTGTATCCGAAAAGACTCCCAAGCGGTGCCTCCGATTACTATGAAGACCATAGTGTCCGGCTCGTTGAATTAAGCCCGTCATTTAACAATATCCATCTTGTTACAGAGCTAAAGGAAGTCATCAACGACATTATTCAAACAAAGGAATCTGTTTTGCATCCAATGGGGTAGAAGAAAAGGCCTGCGCTAATTTTGGCGCAGGCTTGTTTTTTATTGAGTGCTAATCTTTTAAGTTGTATTGATTACTAGCTTTTGATGAGTTTACTAGTGATTAAAGAAATGATTGCTAGTGAAAGTGCCGTAAGTGTTTAATGAGGCTGGTAAGAAAGAGTGGTGCGGGTACATAGTCATTTCTAGTACTACTCTGAGTAGTATCATTTTTCATCGCGAATTTACTAGTACTACTCAGAGACCGGCTAGTGAACAGTACTATGAATAATACACAATAGTAGTAATAAAGTGTAATGCACATAAAAAAGAGGGGTCAGACCCTTACCCCCTGGGGGTAGGGGTCTGACCCCTGCTTTAACGTTGCTTAGTTTGCTTCGGCTGCTTTGCGGTCGGCGAATTCTTGTTTGACTGCGGATAGTGCGTCGGGGTCTGTGATGAGCCGGAGTGCAGTCAGTGCGAGTGCTTTTGCACCGGTGATGAGCGCTTGGTCTCCTTTAGGGGAGGCGGCTGCCTCACGGAATGGAACGGTGTGGGCAACGAGGTCAGGCTGGCCAATCGAGATATACGGGTGAATGGTTGGGACAACCTGGCTGATGTTGCCTGCATCGGTCGAACCGATTCCGTCGCGCTCTCCGGTAAAGACCGGTTCACCAAGTTCCTCGATCACCTCACTAAACAGCGAATCAAAGGTTCTATTTAATAGAAGATTGTCGACTTCATTTTGGAAGGCTATGACATTCAGCTTTGCTCCCGTCGCGAGTGCAGCGCCTTCTGCGACAGCCTTGACGCGTCGGGTTACTTCGTTAAGGCCGCTCCGGGTTGCTGCACGGATAAAGAAGCGTGCCTTCGCGTATTCGGGAATGATATTCGGCGCGTCTCCGCCATGGGTGATAATCCCGTGAATGCGGACATCGTCAGTAAGCTGCTGCCTTAAGGCGTTAATTCCATTGAACAGCTGGATGACTGCATCCAGGGCATTGATTCCTTCATGAGGTGAACCAGCCGCATGTGCAGGTTTGCCGATGTATTCAAAATCTAGCGGGTCAACTGCCAATGAAGGAGACGTCAAGGCTGTTTTTCCAGATGGATGAATCATCAGGGCAGCGTCAATTCCTTCAACTAAACCGTGTTTGACAAAGCTTCCTTTGGCACTGCCGTTTGGACCGCCTTCTTCAGCAGGAGTGCCAAACACGACTGCCTCACCGCCTGTTTCCTCAATGACTTTGCTTAATGCGATCCCCGCTGCGACACTTGTTGTACCGATGATGTTGTGCCCGCATGCATGGCCGATTCCAGGAAGAGCATCGTATTCAGCAAGGAAGGCGATTGAAGGGCCAGGCCTAGATGATTTCTTTCGTGCAACAAAGGAGGTTTCATGTCCGGCAACAGCCTTCTCGACCTGAAATCCCTCATCTTCCAAAAGCTTGATATGCTGGGCAGAAGCAAAGAACTCCTGGTTGCCAATTTCCGGACGGGCGTGGATTGCATGGCTTGTGGAAAGATATAGCTCCCGCTTACTGTCAATGTTTTCAATGATTACATTTCTAAGGTCTGTTTGTACCGGTGCTGCCATCTTTTTTCTCCCCCTTAAGTTTGAGGAGGAAGGGAATGCCCCTCCTCATTGAAAGTAGATTAAAACACTATCCCAAGGCCGTTTGAAACTTAGTCGCATTGCAGCTCTCGCTAATCGTGTCGGCCAATTTTTCCAAAAAGGGCTCTTACCAGCCGATTTCACTAAGCGGTACGAATGTTGGGATCATGTTGCCTTTGTATTCTTTTTCAATAAACTCGGCTGTGTCATCAGATTGGTAAAGCTCAGCGACTTTCTTATAAGTTTTGTTGTCTTTGTCTTCCGCACGTGTTGCAATAATGTTCAGATATGGAAGAGCAGTTGCGCTTTCATGAAAAATCGAATCCTTGGTTGGTGAGAAGCCAGCATCCACCGCGATACCGTTGTTGATGATTGAAGCGGCAACGTCAGGCAATGCCCTTGGAGTTTGTGCAGGAACCATTTGTTCAATTTTCAGGTTCTTAGGGTTTTCAACAATTGCCTCAGGACCGGCGATGCCATCGTAGTCTTCAGGCAGTGTGATCAGGCCAGCTTCCTGAAGAAGCAGCAACGCACGGCCGGAGTTGGATGGATCGTTTGGAATCGCGATTTTTGAACCGTCCGGAATTTCTTTTACGTCCTTATATTTTTCTGAGTATAGGCCCATTGGCGCAAGTACGGTAGTTGCAATTGGTACAAGGTCAACATTGTGTTCTTCAATGAATGTGTCAAAATAAGCGACGGTCTGGAATGCGTTGATATCAACTTCCCCTTCAGCAAGCGCAGTGTTTGGTGCAACATAATCCGAGAACGTAATGACTTCAATTTCAATGCCTTCTTTTTCAGCCTTTTTAGCAATAAAGTCCCAAACGCGGGTGTCTGTGCCGCTGACACCGACTTTTACTTTGACAGTGTCGTCCGACGCCGATGATGAGTTTGAGCATGCTGCACTGAAAACTGCCAGTACCAATACGAGAAATGTTAGAATTACTTTTTTCATGATGTTTTCCTCCTGAGTTATGTTCTTTTTTGGCTGTGTTAAACTCGGTTGTTGATTTTCGCTCCAGGCGCTTCGCTTTCCACGGGCGGCCTGGGAGCCTCCTCGGCGCGAGCGCCTGTGGGGTCTCCCACTGACCTTTTCTCCCGTAGGAGTCTTCGCGCCTTCCGCTACAATCAACTATGTCTAAAAATAACATTATTCTTTAACACAGCTATTTTTTTGAAAAATTTGTGTCAGGTTTCAACCTGTTATCTCCGCCTGATTTTCTTCGCTAAAACATTTCCTAATGTTTGTAGTCCCTGGACCATGACAACGAGGATGGCGACTGTGATAAGCATTGTCGTTGTGTCGAAGCGCTGGTAGCCATACGTGATGGCCAGGTCGCCAATTCCGCCGCCGCCAACAGCTCCGGCCATTGCCGATGCACCGACAAGGCCGATCGTTGCAATGGTGATGGCGAGAACAAGTGAGCTCAGCGCCTCAGGAATTAAGAATTTAAAGATAACCTGGGAAGGCGTCGCACCCATTGCTTCCGCCGCTTCGATCACCCCCGGGTCGACTTCAAGGAGCGAGTTCTCTACAAGCCTTGCAATATAGGGCCCTGCATAGAAAACCATTGGGACGATTGCTGCAGCAGTACCGATTGAAGTGCCGACGATTAGCCTTGTAATCGGAATGATCGCTACTAAAAGGATAATGAACGGAACTGACCTAAATACATTAATGATGCCGCTAAGGATATTAAAAACCGGCATGTTTTCAAGTAAATGGCCTTTACGTGTCACAACGAGCAGGATACCGAGCGGCAACCCAAGAAGAACTGAAAATAATAGCGAGAAGCTTACCATTTGTATGGTTTCAATCAATGCTTCAATAATTTGTTCGGAGTTAACTAGCATGTGCTTTCACTTCCTTAATGCTGACATTTTGTTGATGAATAAATTGCAAGGCCTTTAGAATTTCCTTGTCATTACCCTGGAACTCGACAATCAGATTTCCGAACGGTGTGCCCTGGAGCTCAGTAATATTCCCGAATAGCACATTAACGTTGATGTCGAACTTTTTAGCGAGCTGAGAGAGCAAGGGCTGCCCGGCCGAATTACCGACGAAATTGATACGGTAGATTTTCTGGAGGCCAGCATGATCTTCGATGAGGCTGGTGACCGATTCAGGCAGCTTGTCATTCATCACGGATGACACGAAATTGCGTGCGGTCTGTGTTTTCGGTGCGGAGAAGACGTCAAACACTGAACCTTCTTCGATGATCTTTCCTCCTTCAATGACAGCGACCTTGTCGCAAATTTCCCTGATGACTCCCATCTCGTGGGTAATAATCAAAATCGTGATGTTATATTCCTTGTTGATTTTCTTTAAAAGCTGAAGGATTGAGCTTGTCGTCTGTGGATCGAGGGCTGAGGTTGCCTCATCGCATAACAGAATTTTCGGCTGGGTAGCCAGCGCCCTTGCAATGCCAATCCGCTGCTTTTGGCCGCCGGAAAGTTGATCAGGATAGCTGTCAGCCTTGTCAGCGAGCCCGACAAATTCAAGGAGCTCATTAACACGCTTTTTGATTTGTGCCTTCGGCTGCTTAGCTAGAGTGAGTGGCATCGCTACATTTGCAAAGACAGTTTTTGAATTTAATAGATTGAAATGCTGGAAGACCATACCGATATTTCTTTTGACTTCACGGACTTCTCTAGCCGAAAGGGTTGTCAGGTCCTGGCCGTCGACAATCACATGTCCGGAAGTCGGGCGCTCCAGAAGATTCACACAGCGGATCAGAGAGCTTTTCCCTGCGCCGCTGAAGCCGATGACGCCGAAAATTTCACCTTTATCAACCTTCAAGTCGATGCCGTTCAGCGCGGTTACTTCGTTCGGACCGCTGCCATATACTTTTTTAACCTGTTGAAATTCAATCATGATTCTCCTCCTCAAAACGTCTTTGAATCTACATATGAAAAATAAAAAACCTCTTCTGGAAAACAGAAGAGGGCAAGCAAGCGCAAAGGCAAGCAGCGTCTCTTCTTATCTTCCAAGCTTTTACGCTTGCTGGAATTAGCACAGACTTATTTGTCCGCTGCCGAGGTGTCATAGGGCCAGTCCCTCAACCTCTCTGGATAAGAAAATCGCATATTTAATTTTTCGAAAAAATAAAAGTCCCCTTCAGATAGAAGAGGACTGTAAATACTAAATTCGCCTCTTCTTATCTTTCAAGCTGTTACGCTTGCTGGAATTAGCACAGACTTATTTGTCCGCTGCCGAGGTATCATAGGGCCAGTCCCTCAACCTCTCTGGATAAGAAGGTAAGATTATTTGCTTTTCTAAATTGCCTGACACTTACTTTACTAGTGTATTACATGTATGTCAACAAACTTATACTGAAATATTTTTAAGAAAAAATTTCCAATTACAGTGAAGCGTTTTCATATTCTGGCAGTTGTTGCGATAATTGCTAATAGAGAATGATGGCTTACTAGTTTACAATAATAGTATGTCTATCGATACCGGGAGGGGGATTTTTATGGGGAAAGATGGACTTTACCGAGTCATGATTGTCGATGATGAGATGCTGATTCGCGAGGGAATCAAGCATTATATAGATTGGGAGCAAGAAGGGTTTGAAATTGTTGC
Organism: Bacillus sp. FJAT-18017; assembly: GCF_001278805.1. Lineage (GTDB taxonomy): Bacteria > Bacillota > Bacilli > Bacillales > Cytobacillaceae > Bacillus_D. Next base: position 1,382,040 of record NZ_CP012602.1, read on the forward strand.
AGAAGCGGCAAATGGCCGTGAAGCACTCGATTTGCTGGAGATGGCCAGGCCGCATATCATCCTTACCGATATTGTCATGCCGATTATGGATGGTGAGGAGCTGACAAAAATCGTCAAGCAGCATCATCCGGAAATTGAAGTGATCATCCTTAGCAGTTTTGGCGACTTTGATTATGTCCGCGCCGCCTTCCAGCATGGAGCGGTTGATTATATATTAAAACCAAAGCTGGATGGGCCTGTCCTTATTGAGGTACTGGAGAAGACAGCTGACAGGATTCAGTCGTCCGGTAAAATGAAAGAGCGTCCTGATGATGGGCAGACTTCAATTGGAGAAGTCATCAATAAAATCCTTTCTGGATACAAGGTGGATCTTGATGATCCAGAAGTTTCTTTTCTATTTCCGTATAAGGGTTATTGTCTTGCCGGATTCAAAGCTGGTGATGGGAGTAACCATGCCCTGTTATTTCAGGAGCTAGAGGCATCGTTGAAAACTGCGCTTGGCAATTGTATAGTTTTCCGTTTTCCTGAAGGCAAGGATGCAGTGAACTTTTTAATTCATACTGAGTTTGACTGGAATGCAATTTTGCACTCGGTTGAAGCCGTTGTCATGTCCTTAAAGTTGGAGAACGGAGACCCATCGAGTACTGCTGGTGAACCTCAAGGCGGGGAGCGCGGTCTTTACGCTGCGGTGGGAAGTTATTTTACCAACCTTGAAAACCTTGGCGGTATCCAGCGTGATGAATTAGACAGGCTGCTTAACTTCCATTTTTATTTTTCCAAACTAGGCATTTTGACACCGGCGATTTTCGAAAAGGAAGCACCGCAGCCGCCCGAATTCAGCGTGGACGTTTTCACAGCAGAATTACGGCAGCGAAATTTTGATGCCGCGTTTATGTCTCTTAAACAACATGCAGTTGCATTAACCGCATGTTATACGATGGATATCTTTGAATTCAAGGCTTTTTTCAGCAATACGATATTCAATATGGCAATCATCCTCGGAAACATGGGCTTTGACATAAAGGGGCTCGATCAAGCTAAATATCAGTATTTGAGATTGATTGACCAGGCTCAGACAGCTGGGGAAGTTCTCGGCCTGCTTAACCGATTTCTGGAAGTAGTCAGCGCAAGTATCGAGTTGACTCCGCATGCCTCTTCATCGCTGAATATGAAAAGCATTCGCCAGTATATCGTCGAGCATTATCAGGAGCCATTGACGCTCACAGATGTGGCGGCTCACTTCCATTTCAATCCTTCCTATTTATCAAGCTATTTTTCAGCAAATAACGATGAAAGTTTCACTGAATACTTGAATAAAATCCGGATTGAAGAAGCGGCCAAGCTGCTGACTGCTGGCAGCGAGCCGATATCAGAAATCAGCGCAAGAGTGGGATATTCCGACCACAGCTATTTTTGCAAGGTATTCAAAAAACTAAAAGGTGTTTCACCGAGCCAATATAAGCGGAAATACCTTGTCAGGTGAGGGATGATCCAACATGAAATTCATTCCAGAGTGGTTCGAGAAACAGGGAATGTTCACCAAGCTTTTTCTATTCACGTTTGTCATGATTGTAACCGTTTCAAGCGCGATTACATGGACAACCATTAAAATGTCCGAGGACTTTTTTATAGAAAAATTCAGCATTACCAATTCAAGAGTGATTGCCCAGATGAGGGAGAGTTTCGAGGGTTTTAACAGTGATATTGTCAATGCTTCACAAAATTTGCTGCTTAGTGGGACGATCAAGGAAGGCCTGACAGGAGAGCAGACCAATTATGAGAAAATGAGCACATACTTCAATATGTCCCAGCAGCTTAAAAGGGTCCGAGGCAATCTCGATAACTATGATGTGAGCATTTTTGTGATGGGAAGGAACGGCATAGGGCATACAACAGAAAGGACGTATTGGCCGGTCACTGATAAAGAACTTTTCGACAGTCACATTACGGATAAAACTTTAAAGCATCCGCGGCGGCTTATCTATCATGCCGATAAGAGAACGGGCGAAGACGGTACCGTGGATAATTATGTCGTCGCATCACTCGCTTTGATGGACCGAATCAATGGAGAAATATACGGGGCAATGTATTTTGGCTTGAATGAGCAGGAGTTCCGTGATATGTATGCGCCTTACACGACTAAAGGCAGCAACATATTCATCGTTGACAAAGCCGGGAAGATTATCTCAAGCAATCAGTCTGACATGATCAGCAAAACAGAGCCAGCCTTTCCTTCCTTTGTTAAAAATCTTGGCCAGTCGGAAAAGGGTTACCTTGTCGAGGAATTCATGGACAAGGAGCAGATTATCCTGATGGAGTATCTGCCTTCCTTTGATATGTATTTATTTAATATCCTTGATAAAAAGACTGCAGTCGATAATGTAATTGATAAAAAGGCGATCATCATGATAAGCGGGGCGATCTTCCTCATTGCCCTGATTGTGGTTATTTTGGGCACTAAGGAAATGACCAATTCCCTGACAAAGCTTGTTGATCAGATTTCGAACGCGCCAAAGCATGAATTCCATAAACCGATAGAAGTAAGCGGCACACAGGAGACAAGGAAGCTAGCAATGGCATTCAATGCGATGTTCGAGGAGTTGCATGAGTATGTCGATCAGTTGATTGATGCGCAAAAGCAGCGGCGGACTGCTGAACTGGCCGCGCTTCAGCAGCAAATTAATCCTCATTTTCTGTACAATACACTGACCTCGATTAAATTTATGGTCAGACAGGGGGATGTCGAGGAAACCGAAAAGACAATGAATGCCTTCATCTCGCTCCTGCAAAATACGCTTGGCACTGTCAGCGAGACGATTACGGTTTCCCAGGAAATTGAGAACCTTAAGCACTATGTGCTAATCAACCAGAAACGGTATGGCGACCGCATAAAAGTAAATTATTTTGTCAGCCCGGATGCTGTTTCCTGTAAAATTCCAAAGCTGGTCCTGCAGCCATTTATCGAGAATTCGTTTTTCCATGGATTCAATCATAAGCCTGGGGGAAATATTCATGTGATGGTCTGGAAGGAAGAGGGGACCTTAATTTGTGAAGTGGTTGACAATGGAGATGGTATGGAGGTTGCCCCCGGCGGAAATCTTCCCGCTACTAAAAGGAAACAGCAGCTTTTCTCAGGAATCGGTGTTAAAAACGTCCATGAGCGGATTCAGCTGATTTACGGCGAAAACTATGGTGTTTCGATTACTAGCAAGCTTGGGGAAGGAACGAAAATCAGGATTACCATCCCTGCCGAAAGTGATGAGGATGCCGATCAATAAATATGGATAAACAGAAAGTCAGCCCCCGGAGTGCTTTTTGGTACCGGCAGGCTGGCTTTTGGTATTTTTATAACCGCAATCTAAAAAAAATCCAAATAACCAAAAATAATCGAAAGTCAGACGTGTAAGCGGATACAACCTTCAAAAAATAGTACAAATTCATAAAAATATCGTTCTAACGTCGTGCTCATTCGGAATGCTAACATAAAGGTGTAAGGTGTTAGCGCTTACAAAATACAAATTTACTGGGGGTAAATTTTATGAAAAAGATGCTTGCATTGTTCCTTGTAAGTATCCTCGTGCTTTCTGCATGTTCTTCCGGAACAGGTTCAAAAGAGTCTTCAGGCAGCAAGGATACGAAAGACATTACAATTTGGGCATGGGATCCAAACTTCAATATTAAAGCCCTTGAATTGGCAAAAGAAAAATATAAGTCGGTTGACTCCGAGCTCAACGTGAAAATTGTTGAAAATGCCCAAGCTGACATTATCCAAAAATTGAACACAAGCCTGAGCTCAGGTACGACAAAGGGACTTCCAAACATTGTCCTGATTGAAGATTACCGCGCACAAAGCTTCCTGCAGGCATATCCTGACATGTTCTACGAATTGACAGATGTAATTAAAGCAGACGATTTTGCGGACTATAAAATCCCTCCAACAAGTGTGGATGGCAAAAACTACGGCGTTCCTTTCGACACAGGTGTAGCAGGCCTTTACTTCCGGACAGACTACCTGAAAGAAGCGGGCTATACAGTTGACGATATTAAAGATATCGATTGGAACAAATACATTGAAATAGGCAAAAAGATTAAAGAAAAGACTGGAAAGCATATGCTGACACAGGATCCTAAAGACCTTGGCCTGATTCGAATGATGATTCAGACTAGCGGCTCCTGGTATCTGAAGGAAGATGGCAAGACTCCTGACCTTGCCGGAAATCCAGCATTGAAAGAAGCGTTCGAAACGTATAAGGCAATCCTTGATGCAGACCTGATCAAGCCAGTATCTGACTGGAGCCAATTCGTAGGGGCTCCTAACAGTGGTGCTGTTGCGACAGTTCCAACAGGAAACTGGTTCACACCATCTATTAAAGCTGAAGCATCACAGGCAGGCAAATGGACAGTTGTTGCGATGCCACGCCAAAATCAGCCTGATTCAGTAAATGCATCCAACCTGGGCGGCAGCTCCTGGTATGTCCTCAACATTGATGGCAAAGAAAAAGCTGCAGAGTTCCTTAAAGAAACCTTTGGTTCAAGTTCTGACTTCTACCAGACATTGAATAAAGAAATCGGTGCAATCGGCACTTACAAGCCAGCTTCAGAAGGAGAACAGTATAAAGCTACTGACGAATTCTTCGGCGGCCAGGCACTCGTTTCCGACTTTGCTGCTTGGACAGAGCAAATCCCGCAAGTAAACTACGGCCTACACACATATGCAATTGAAGATATCCTTGCAGTTGAATTGCAGAACTATGTGAAGGGCAAAGACATTGATAAAGCACTAGAAGATGCCCAGGCTCAAGCTGAAGCCCAAATCAAGTAAGTGATTTTGTAAAAAATAATCCAAGCCTTGGGAATACGCCGGCTGATCCTGTTGGTTACACTAACCTGACTGGTTGGCAGGCGGACCCAAGGCTTTTCTTTAAACCTTTAAAAAACCTGCCCGGTTTCTGACCGGGATAAAACTACTAAACTCGAAAATAATGCAGCCATTGCTATCAATTATATATCCACTCCAATTAGTAAAGTACTCTGTTCGCATTATCAATGTTGCCTGCTAGTTGTATTGGTAACGTTTCAGGCCTGTGAGCTACCAAAATGTAACCAATGCGTTGTATTGGTAACGTTTCAAGCTCGGAAGCTACCCAAAATGTAATCAATAAGCTGTATTGGAACCGTTTCGGGTCAAGGAACTCTGCAAAATGTAACCAATAAGCTCTCTTGATAACATTTTAGGCTTGGAATCTATTCGAAATGTAACCAACCGCAGCACTGATACCGTTTCACTCTTAGGTAACTTTCAAAATTCGATTATAACCAGCTTTTTACCATAGCTTGCTCCAGTTCACCACAGGCAGGCTACCACAAAGGGGATGAATGAACGTGATGCTAGAAAATACTGGCCAGGAACTTGGCACCGCAAAGCCCCAAAAGGCACCCAAACCTAAGCACGGCCTGAATCTTCGTTTTAAGAATAAAATGATCGGCTGGTCCTTTGTCATCCTGGCCGCTGTCATGATATTTATATTTTATTTTTACCCGATGTTTCAGGCATTGCTGTTGTCCTTTCAATCTGGCACTGGGAGAAACCTGAGCTGGGTAGGGCTTGAAAACTACGCAAGGCTTCTAAAGGACCCTGTGTTTATCACCACCGTGAAAAACACAGTCATTTACTTGATCATCCAGGTTCCACTGATGATTGTCCTTGCCCTTATCCTGTCGGTAATCCTAAACAGCAAGACAATCAAATTCAAAGGACTGTTCAGGACGGCAATATTCCTGCCGGCTGTTACATCACTTGTTGCTTACTCGGTCATTTTTAAATACATGTTCGGCCAGGATGGCCTAATCAACATCATGCTAATGAAAATTTCGTTAATCAGTGAACCAATCCAGTGGCTGACCGACCCGTTCTGGGCAAAGGTTACCATCATTCTTGCAATCACATGGCGCTGGACAGGCTATAACATGATCTTCTATCTGTCCTCCCTGCAGAATATTGACCAATCGATATACGAAGCAGCCAAAATTGATGGAGCTTCGGCGTTCCAGCAATTCACAAAAATTACTGTGCCGCTTCTGAAGCCAATCATTTTGTTTACATCAATCACATCAACAATCGGTACGCTTCAGCTGTTTGATGAAGTCATGAATATCACGGCCGGCGGACCTGGGAATGCGACAATGACAATTTCCCAGTATATTTACAACCTGTCGTTCAAATACACACCTGACTTCGGGTATGCCGCGACCGTTTCTTATGCAATTGTTGCCATGATCGTCGTCTTCTCAATCATCCAGTTCAAAGTGGCAGGTGATAAAAATGATTAAAAAGATATCCGCCTATACAGTACTGACCATCGCATCCATCGTCTCGATTTTCCCATTTTTATGGATGGTTGTCAGTTCGACGAATAAATCATCCGATGTCACACAAGGGAAATTACTGCCCGGCAGCCACCTGGTCGAAAACTTCAAAAATCTGCTTGAAACAATCGACCTTGTACCGGCACTGCTTAATTCAGCGAAAATCTCAATCCTGACAACGATTCTCGCGATGCTGATCGCTTCGCTAGCGGGCTACGGCTTTGAAATTTTCAGAAGCAAGTCGAAAGACATCCTGTTCACAATCCTGCTTCTGTCGATGATGATTCCATTCGCGGCATTGATGGTTCCATTGTTCAGGATGTTCGCCGACCTTTCTCAAATCTTCCCGGCAATCGGGATTGATACAACTACAGCTGTTATCTTGCCAACCGTTACGACAGCGTTCCTGATTTTCTTTTTCAGGCAGAACACAAAAATGTTCCCGAAGGAAATCCTGGAGGCCGGGCGAATCGATGGCCTGACCGAGCTTGGCATTTTCTTCAGGATTTATATCCCGACCATGAAAACAACGTATGCAGCTGCGGCGATCATCACGTTCATGTCGAGCTGGAATAGCTATCTTTGGCCGCTCGTTGTCCTGCAGTCGCCTGAAAACATGACGATTCCGCTATTGATATCAAACCTTGGTTCAAGCTATGCACCTGACTACGGCGTTATCTTTACGGCTATTGTCATCGCAACACTCCCAACTGCACTCATCTTCTTCTTCATGCAGAAGCATTTTGTTGCAGGTATGATGGGATCTGTCAAATAACGAACGCACTAGAAAAGGGGTTAGAACATGCCAGTAAATCCGACCACAAGCTGGCTTACGGACCTGACTACGTTCAAAGTCAACCGTTTGCCTGCCCATTCCGACCATTCTTATTACGCAACAATGGAAGAAGCGCTAGCAGGAATTCCAATGCCGATGCGGCACAGCCTTAACGGCGACTGGAAGTTTACCTATTCAGTCAATCCGGATAACCGCCCGGCCGATTTTTATAAACCCGATTTCAACTGCGGCGGATGGGGCAGCATCACAGTCCCGGGCCATATCCAGCTCCAGGGCTACGGACAGCCGCAATATGTCAACACCATGTATCCGTGGGACGGCCTAAACGACATCCGACCACCGGAAATTCCGCGGGATAAAAACCCTGTCGGCAGCTATGTGAAATACTTTACTGTCCCTGCTGGCTTTCAGAATAAGCCGCTGTTCATCTCCTTCCAGGGAGTCGAATCGGCATTTTACATCTGGCTGAATGGACAGTTCATCGGCTACAGCGAGGACTCATTCACCCCGGCCGACTTTGAACTCACACCTTTTTTGACCGAAGGAGAAAACAAGCTTGCAGTCGAGGTTTACCAGCGCTCAACCGGCAGCTGGCTCGAGGACCAGGATTTCTGGCGCTTCTCGGGAATATTCCGGGATGTCTACCTGTACACAGTTCCCGAGCTCCACATCTTTGATGCCGACGTCCGACCAGAGCTTGATGCTTCTTTTAAAAAAGGCACATTGTCTGCTGCTCTAACGCTGTTGGGCCCATCTGAAGGTAGAGTCGCTGCGGAACTGGTTGATGCAGATGGCACTCTCATAGGTTCAACTGATGTGCAGCTGGATGGCGCTAAAGTTTCGCTGACAATTGATGTTGAAGAGCCTTCGCTTTGGAGCGCAGAAAACCCATATCTCTATAAGGTGTTCTTCAATGTTTACAATGCCAATGGCCACCTTGTTGAAGTTGTGCCGCAGAAGGTCGGCTTCAGGCGTTTCGAGCTTGTCGATAAAATCATGCACCTAAATGGTGAACGGATTGTCTTCAAGGGGGTCAACCGCCATGAGTGGAATTACCGTACTGGCCGCTCTGTTACAAAGGAAGACATGCTTTGGGACATCAAAACACTAAAGCGCAACAACATCAACGCAGTCCGAACGTCACACTACCCGAACCAGAGCTACTGGTACGAGCTTTGCGATGAATACGGGATTTATGTAATCGATGAAATGAACCTTGAAACGCATGGGTCATGGCAGAAGATGGGCGCTGTTGAACCGTCCTGGAACATCCCGGGCAACAAGCCGGAATGGCAGGATATCGTATTGGATCGTGCAGTTTCAATGTATGAACGCGACAAGAACCACCCTTCCATCTTAATCTGGTCCTGCGGAAACGAGTCCTATGCAGGAGAGGTCATCCTGAATGCTTCGAAGTATTTCAAATCGAAGGATTCAAGCCGCCTCGTCCACTATGAAGGCGTCTTCCATGCCCGTGATTACGATGAGACAAGCGATATGGAAAGCCGGATGTATGCCAAGCCAGCCGATATTGAAGAGTATCTAAATGGAGACCCGCAGAAGCCCTACATTTCCTGTGAATATATGCACGCGATGGGTAATTCTGTCGGCGGCATGTACAAATACACAGAGCTTGAAACGAAATACCCAATGTACCAGGGCGGCTTCATCTGGGATTACATTGACCAGTCGCTTGTCAAAAAGGATCGCTACGGCAATGAGTTTTTGGCATATGGCGGCGATTTTGGCGATAGGCCGACCGACTACGGTTTCTGCACGAACGGGATTGTTTATGCAACCCGTGAGGAATCGCCGAAGATGCAAGAAGTAAAGTTCCTTTACCAGAACTTCAAGCTCTTCCCTGAAAACGGCGGAACACGGATTAAGAATGAGAGTCTGTTCTCGAACGGAGAGGAATACTTCCTTGAAGTCACACTGTTCCGTGAAGGAATTGAATTGGATCGCCACCAATTCGCTGTCTCTGTTGCCCCGCAAACTGAAGCATTCGTTGAGCACCAGCTTCCTGAAGCCGTAACTGCTGGAGAGTATGTCATCCAGGCAGCACTGAAACTAAAGGAAGGTACTCTCTGGGCAGAAGCAGGCTTTGAAGCTGCTTTCGGCCAGTTTGTATTCGAAGTTGAGAGCAGGGAACCTGATGCACCTCAAGGAGAACTCCGCGTTGTAAAAGGCGATGTCAACATCGGTGTCCATGGGCGGGACTTCACAATCTTGTTCTCTAAGCAGGCGGGTTCGCTTGTGTCAATGAATTTTGCCGGACGGGAAATGATTTCATTCCCGCCATATCCATTGTTTTGGCGTGCTACAACAGATAACGACCGCGGTTTTGGCCAGAGCTTCCATTCTGGCGCCTGGTTCGCGGCCAGCCTAGCCCGCATGGCAACAGGGGTGGAACTGGTAGAATTCAAGGATCGTGTAGAAGTTGCTTTTACCTACAAATTCTCAATAAATCACGAAATTGAAGTGAAAACTGCCTATACCGTTTTTGGCGATGGAAGTGTCGGTGTGAAGCATTCGTACAACGGAGCTGCCGGCCTGCCGCAAATGCCTTTGTTCGGGTTATCCTTCAAGGTTCCAGCCGATTATGACCAGCTGAAATGGTATGCAATGGGTCCTGAAGAGAATTACTCGGACCGTGCAAAAGGTGCCCGCCTAGGCATTTTTGAAAATAGGGTCCAGGATAACTTGTCCGCCTACCTGATGCCACAGGAATCCGGCAACAGGACTGGGGTCCGCTGGGTGGAAGTTAAAAATGACAACGGCAACGGCATCAAGATTTCATCTGTTACCGAGCCGCTTGAGTGCAATTTCTCGCCGTATACCGCATTCGAACTTGAAAATGCCCAGCATCATTACGAGCTTCCAGACGTCCATTATACAGTGGTCACCGTGGCTGGCAGGCAAATGGGTGTTGGCGGCGATGATTCCTGGGGCGCACCGGTTTATGATGAACATCTAATCCATGCGAACGAGAACCTAGAATTCGAATTTAGGATTCAGCGAATCTAATAGTTGATAGAGTCCCTGAACTTCTTTGGGGACTCTTTCTTCAACAAGCTTTTTATCATTCCTTATCCTAAAAACATGGGATTTCTAATAAAATTCTTTTATTAGAAGAAACTGCGGCAAAAGAACAGCAATTAATCTAATAAACCACTTTTATTAGAAGAAACTGCGGCAAAAGAACAGCAATTAATCTAATAAACCACTTTTATTAGAAGAAACTGCGGCAGAAGGGCAGCGATTAATCTAATAAACCACTTTTATTAGAAGAAACTGTGGCAGAAGGGCAGGGTTTAATCTAATAAACCACTTTTATTAGAAGAAACTGCGGCAAAAGAACAGCAATTAATCTAATAAATTACTTTTACTAAAAGATGCAGAAAAAACTGTGATTCCTCGAATAAAACGAAGGAACTTCCATTAGCGCTATGTTAAATAAGAGCCAAATTGCTCCGGAAAAGGTGATGTTTTGTGAATATACATGTTAATCAAGAAACCAATCAGTTTCACTTAACAAATGGAAAAGTAAGTTACATTTTTCATGTCATGAAAAATGGCCAGCTCGGACATCTATATTACGGAAAGGCACTCAGGCATCGCGGTGATTTTTCCCATCTGCAAACGTATGATGTCCCGACTGCGGCAAGCTGTCATCCATATGCTGACGATCCGGCGTTCAGCCTGGAAACTCTTAGGCAAGAATATCCTGTGTACGGCAGCTCCGATTTCAGGGAGCCTGCACTTTCTCTCAGGAAGCCTGATAAAAACTTTATCCCTGATTTTCGCTATGAAACGTATACCCTGATAGAAGGAAAACCTAATCTTGAAGGGCTGCCTGCAACATATGTTGATAATCCGGCCGATGCCATGACCCTTCAGATTGTTTTGAAAGATACGGGGCTCGATGCGGAGCTGAGGTTGAACTATACGATATTTTCCGATCTGACGGTCATCACGAGGAGCGCTTCGTTGACGAATGGCGGCGGGAACCTACTGGCAATTGATCGCCTGATGAGTGCATCGATTGATTTTCCTGACAAGGACTTCAGAATGGTTCATCTGGCCGGAACATGGTCTCGCGAGCGGCATGTTAAGGAAAGACAGCTAGAAGTTGGCATTCAGTCGATTTCAAGTATCCGCGGGGCAAGCTCACACCATCACAATCCATTTCTGGCCTTGAAGAGGGGTGATGCGACGGAGCATCATGGCGAGGTGTATGGTTTCAACTTCGTCTACAGCTCTAATTTCCTTATGCAGGTTGAGGTGGACCACTATGGAACTTCGAGGCTTACAGCAGGAATCCATCCGTTTGGCTTCGAATGGAGCCTTGGGCCGGGTGAAACTTTTCAGGCACCAGAAGTCGTGATGGTATATTCCGCAGAGGGACTGAACGGGATGAGCCAGGCATTCCACGAACTTTACCGCAGCCACCTTATCCCAAGCAAATGGCGGACCGAAACACGTCCAATTCTTATTAATAACTGGGAAGCTACTTATTTTGATTTTGATGAGGAAAAGCTAGTAAACATTGCCACGTCCGCGCGTGAGTTGGGCATTGAGCTGTTTGTGCTCGACGATGGCTGGTTCGGAAAAAGGAATGATGATACAACCTCATTGGGTGATTGGCATGTTGACGTGAACAAGCTCCCGAATGGTATCGAAAGTCTTGCTAAAAAGATTAACGAAACCGGCATGAAGTTCGGGCTCTGGTTTGAACCGGAAATGATCTCGCCTGCCAGCGACCTGTTCCGGGAACATCCTGAATGGGCTGTCGGTCTAGAGGGGCAGCACCGCACGCTTGGCCGCAACCAGCTTGTTCTTGATTTTACACGGCGGGACATTGTAGATTACATTTTTGAAAAAATGTCCGCAATCATTGAACAGACCGGACTAGCTTATATTAAGTGGGATATGAACCGCAATATTACCGAACCATTCTCGTCAAAACTTGCACCGAACAGGCAGGGCGAGTTTTTCCATCGCTATATCTTAGGAGTTTATGACTTGTATGAGAGGCTGGCAAAGAGGTTCCCAGACGTCCTGTTTGAATCGTGCGCAGGCGGGGGCGGGCGCTTTGATCCGGGCATGATGTACTATGCGCCTCAAGCTTGGGCCAGTGATGACACTGATGCGGTTGAACGCTTGAAAATCCAGTACGGGACATCATTTGCTTACCCAATCTACAGCATCGGTTCCCATGTCTCGGCAGTTCCGAACCATCAAACGCTCCGAAGCACGCCGCTTGCAACTAGGGCGAATACCGCCTACTTCGGGACATTTGGCTATGAGCTTGACCCATTGAAAATGACAGAAGAAGAGCGTGAAGAAGTCAAAAAGCAGGTTGTCTTTTATAAACAGCATCGCAATCTGATCCGTGACGGCGTATTTTATCGGTTACTGAATCCGTTTGAGAACAACGAAACCGCCTGGATGGTTGTGAGTCAGGATAAAATGGAGGCGTTAATTGGTTATTACAAGGTTCTGGCAACCCCGAACGGCCCGAAGCATCAGACACTGAAGCTACACGGTTTGAATGAAGAATTCTGTTATACAGTTGATGGCAGAAGCTATTACGGCGATGAGTTGATGCAAGTCGGACTTGTTCTTCCCACCGAATTCAATGGCGTCAATGGCCGTGAAGCCAAACGCGGCGGCGATTTTCAATCCCTTGTCTTCCACTTGACCCGCACGGAGGCCTAATATTTTTTTGAAAAAAGAAGGGCCTATCCTGAGACCCTTCTTTCACTATGAATTTATTAATATTTGTTTCGAAGATTTCAGTGTGACTATACTAAAAGTATTATTCAGGATCAGATTGAACTATTTAATCAGAGAGTTTAGATAGTTGCCCTAATCAGTAAAGCCCGCCGCTGATTGAAGTTTAAGCTTAAAGTTATCAAGGTCAAAGCTGGAGTTGTTGACGATGGTCTTCTTTATTTGTAACGCATCAAAGATTTCTTTTTCCAGGCTTTGTCTCGCTTTTAACACTTGAAGGGTTCCTTCAAGCCCGGCAAGGTTATGGTCTTTGCCATATCCTTGTTCAGTGTAGTAGGAGATAAAGCCTTTGGACCAGTCCTCCGGCCGCTCCATCACAGCTTTCCGAAACGAATAATCAATATGATCCTGATCGACATAAATCAAGATGGGGTTCAGCTGCTTAACACTTGCCGCTAATTTTTGAACGTACTCGATTATTTGATACTTCGGTGCGTTGTATTTAACCAAGCCCATGGTTACCGGGTTTTGGATAAAACAGCATTCAAAGATATACGTTTTTTGTTCGGCAGCTGCTGCTTTGGCAAATTCAAACCACCTTTCAGTGATAAGTTCAATGTTACGCTCTAGCGGCAATTCATAAATATCAAATTTGGAAAGAGTATGGATGAGTTCTTCTGAAAGCTTTTTACTATTTTTTTGATAGGGTATGAGATAGCTGCCGTTTTTTTCTATGACGTTCGCTAGCAGCACCTCTTTATAATCGCTGCTGCTTGAGAGCAGATGCTCCAATTGGGATGCGGCAAGACAGGCAACGCCATCATAATCAGCAGGGTGGTCGAGGTTTCCTTCAAAAAACAATTCTGCGTTAATCTTTCTCTCGGTGAGTATTTCATGGACAAGTTTTGCTGTCGTAGACTTGCCCGACCCAGGCAAACCCTCGACAAGGATAAGTTTCGTTTTCATAGAGTGGCTGACTCCTATCTCCTAGTTACTAAGTCCATTATTGATTTATAATTTTGCTGCCGCAACCACTATTTTTCGACACAGCATTGTTGTTGTTTTAAAAAATATGCGTGCTTGATTACTAGAGTTATGCTATGTGTATCGATTCAAGAATATTGGTAACGTTTTAGGCTCTCTAAGGATGCAAGATGTAACCAATGAGCATTATTGGTACCGTTTCACGTTCAAGATGCCTTCAAAATGTAATCAATGAGCTTTATTGATAACGTTTTAGGTTTAGATTACATGCAAAATGTAATCAATAGGCCGTGTTGGTAACGTTTGGCCTTGTAGATAAAGCCGAAATGTAACCAATAAACCAGTAATAGCAAGAGCAGTAGTTTTACAGGTTTTACCCGACAACATAGGAGTATTCCTTCGTTACCACATCCAAAAAGCAATTCAACCACAAACGAAAGAAGGTTTTTCACCATGCACATAAGTAAACTTCACCATGTGGCAATCATTTGCTCCGATTACAGCAAGTCGAAGGATTTCTACACTCGAATACTTGGTCTGAAGCCAATTAATGAAGTATACCGGGAAGAAAGAAATTCGTATAAGCTTGACCTTGAGGTTGGCGGCGCCTATCAAATTGAGTTATTTTCTTTTCCCGATCCGCCAAAACGGCCGAGTTATCCTGAAGCTGCAGGCCTGCGCCATCTGGCATTTGAAGTAGAAAGTGTTGAACAAGCTGCTGAAGAAATAAAAGAAAATGGAGTAGAGATCGAAGAAATCCGGATCGATCCAGTTATGAATAAGAAATATACATTCCTAAAAGACCCCGATGGCCTTCCGATTGAGTTATATGAAAGATAAGAGAGGGATTCGCTTGACTTTATGCCAACAAATAATCAATAATTTTATTACAAAATATTTCGTAATAAAGGGTTGAGCCAATGAGAACGTTGGATTTAACGTTGGAAGAAGCAATTGAGATTTGTAAAGCACTAGGAAACGAACACCGTATGCAAATCATAAGGATATTGACGGATGGGCCGCAGAATGTAAATGAATTGTCGGAAAAACTCAGTGTACCTTTTTCGACTGCAGCAGCTAATGTAAAAAAGCTAGAGGATTCAGAGCTGATTTCAACTGAAATTGTCCCTGGCAGGGGAAACCAGAAGGTCAACACAAACAGGTATGATCGCATCGTCATAAATCTTACAGATAAAAAAAAGACTGGTGATAATACGTTTAGAGTTGACATGCCGATTGGTGAATTCGTTAATTGTGAGGTGGAACCGACATGCGGTCTGCTTAGTGAAACAGGGATTATTAATATGCAGGATGACCCGCGTGCCTTTTACGAGCAGGAAAGAAAGCAAGCACAGCTGCTCTGGTTCAGAAGTGGATTTGTGGAATACCATTTTCCTAATAGGGTGCCCTACGGCAAGACGATGGATGAATTGAATTTATCTGCGGAAATTTGTTCTGAAGCCCCATATTACAAAGACGATTGGCCGTCCGATGTAACTCTGTGGGTGAATGGAGTTGAAATAGGCACATGGACCTCACCTAGTGATTTTGGCGGAGAACGCGGCTTTTTAACTCCTTCCTGGTGGGGAACGAATAACACACAATTCGGGCTTTTGAAAAATTGGAAAGTAAACGAAGAAGGCAGTTTTATTGATGGGGTGAAAATCTCTGAGATGACAATTGCAGACTTGAAGATCGATACCAGACCTTTTATTTCCATAAAAGTGGGGATAAAAAGTGATGCGTATAACAAAGGTGGAATAAATTTATTTGGCGAGAAATTCGGAAATTATGATCAGGGTATTGTATTGACTGGGAAATATCGGTGAATGATCACACTAGCATGGATAAAAAATCCATGCTTTTTTTATTACAAAAATACTTGATATATTACAAGTAAACATGTAATAATAAATTTGTAAAGAAAAACTATATAGGGGGATTGCAATGAAAAGGGTAAGCGCATTCATAGTTTCTCTGGTGTTGTTATTCGTGTTAGCTGCTTGTTCCGGTAATGGGGCAACAAGTGAGGACAAGGGTTCTTCTGGTAAGGAGGATGTAACTGAATTAACTTTTTGGGCGCCTTTCAGTGGTGGAGATGGGGATTTCATCAAAGCACTTGTCGATAATTTTAACAAAGAAAATGAAGACGTTAAGGTTACAGTCCTTAACCTAAAAGCAGAAGAATATTATACAAAAATGCGTACTGCTGTTGTTTCCAAGCAGGCACCTGATGTAGCGATTGCGCACACAACCAAGTTAGCTGAATTGATTGAATCAAAGCAAATAGTTGATATCGATTCAATAGCCGAAAAGGCAGGAATCAAGTGGGATACGTACAGCCAGAATATCCTAAATTCAACAATCATCAATGACAAACACTATGCCGTTCCACTCGACACTCATGCTCTAATCATGTTTGCGAATACTGATCTTCTTGATAAAGCTGGCTTGATTGAAAATGGTGTTCCTGCTATCGGAACCGGTGAAGGAGATTTTATTAATTTCCTTAAAGACGTAAAAGAAAACTCACCAAAAGGTACTTTTCCGCTCTCAGCAACTTCAAGCGGGGATTCTCCACTTAGGATCTGGTGGTCCCTATATTCCCAACAGGGCGGACAACTTCTAAGTGAAGATGGAAAAGAAGCCGTGTTTAATAATGAACAAGGGCTAACTGCTCTAGAATATATTGGCGAATTGATGGAAGAAGACTTATGGCCAAGGAATATCCGAAATGGCGGGGAAGTTTTTTCCGCCAAAACTGCAGCAATTCATTTTAATGGCGTATGGATGACTGGCGCACTTGAACAAAATAAAGAATTGAAGTTTACTGCAATTCCGTTTCCACAGATTTTCGGTGAACAAGCAACATGGGGCGATTCCCATACATTTGTACTTCTAAATAAAGATGGCCAAACCGATGCTAAAAAAGAAGCTAGTTTAAAGTTTGCTGATTGGGTTGCTGAGCATTCTGCTTCATGGGCAAAAGCTGGACATGTTCCTGCAAAAACATCAGTGGTAGAATCACAGGAGTTCAAGGATCTTCCTTACCGAAGCAATTATGCGGAAATAGCGGATTATGTTAGCTATATGCCGAACTCCCCTAAGATCTCAGCAATCAATGATGTAATCAAAAAACATTTGAACAACTTCATGACTGGCCAGGTAAATGCAAAAGAAACCCTGAAGAATGCGGAAAACGAGGTCAATGCTTTACTAAAATAGAATTCCGAATGGTGCCCCGCAAGTTGGAAATTGGTGGCACCATTTCTTATAGGAGGTACCTTTAAATGAAGTTAAAAGGCGGTAAAGCGGAAACGCTGACAGCGTATTTATTCCTGGCACCATTCTTAATCATATACGGACTGTTTATGCTTTATCCAATTATAAAGGGTTTTATCATCAGTCTGAATGATTGGGTGCTGGGGCTTGAGCCGACATTTGTCGGTTTAGCAAACTATAAAACTATGTTCGCTGATAAGCTTTTCTGGGAGGCGCTATGGAATACAGTTCTCTTTGTGTTTCTTTCAACACCTGCCCTCATTATCATAGGGCTTTTGCTGGCCCTTGTGGTCAACTCAAGGCTTAAAGGCACAGTCTTTTTACGGTCTGCGTTCTTTCTTCCATATATATTATCAATCTCAGTTATAGCCAGTATATGGGTGTTTATTCTGCAGCCTTATACAGGATTAATTACAACGATTCTTCATAACTTTGGGTACGAAGGCGAAATATTTTGGCTAAATGACGAGAATCTTGCGTGGGTTTCAATTTTAATTGCAACAATCTGGTGGACTGTAGGATTCAATATGATCCTGTTCCTGTCGGGGCTGCAGGAAATACCTGATGAATACTATGAAGCTGCGAAAATGGATGGTGCAGGTTCGTTCAGGCAATTCATTTCTATTACATTGCCTTCTTTGAAAGGCGTTATTCTATTAATAGTAGTCCTGCAAACGATTAATTCATTTAAACTATTTGGGCAGCCATATTTGATGACTGGGGGAGGGCCCGGTACTTCGACACGCCCACTCGTTCAATATATTTACGAAAAAGCATTCATTGAGCAGCAAATGGGGGTAGCATCCTCAATGTCCTATGTTCTGTTTGCAGTCACCATACTGTTTGCTTTTATCCAATTCAAATTTTTCCAAAGTAAAGATTAATTAAATCCTGGTAAAAGGAGGAACTGAAAGTGCCTCGTAAAAAGAAAACTACGTTTGGACGGAAACTTGTATATATATTCAGTTACGCGCTCGTCCTCATCTGGGTGATTCCAATAATATGGATGTTGATCACCTCGCTCAAGCCTGGCGGTACGGCTGTAACGATATTGTCGGAACTCTTCAAGCCGCCGTTCACCTTCGCGAACTATGAGTATGTTCTGACCAATGCATCGATATGGAGGTGGACATGGAACAGTTTGTACATAGCGGTTGTGACAACCGTGTTAACACTGATCCTTACTTCACTGGCGGCGTTTGCCTTATCGAGGCTTCAATTTAAAGGACGTCAGATTATTTTTTGGTTAATTATTGCAGGGTTGATGGTACCTGTTGAAGCAAAGATTGTACCACTTTTTCAAATCATGGTTGATTTTGGGTTAATCAATTCCTATAGCTCAATTATTTTACCTGCCCTGGCCGCACCACTTGGGGTCTTTATGCTCAAACAGTTTTATGACGCAATTCCAAATGATCTCATCGAAGCAGCGAGAATTGATGGTGCGAATTGGTTAAGGATTTACTGGAGCATCTTCTTGCCGTTATCCCGTTCTTCAATGGCAGCACTAGGCATATTTACATTTGTCACCTCCTGGAATAATTTCCTGTGGCCATTCCTGGCAGTAAACGAGGAGAAAATGTTTACATTGCCTGTAGCGATTCCAACATTCCAAAGTGCCTATACAGCGGAATTGATGATTCCGATGGCAGCGAATATGCTGGCCAGTTTACCAGCTATTATCGTGTTCATTCTATTCCAGCGCCATATCATTAAAGGTATTACGATGACTGGAATTAAGTAAGTGATATAAAGTCCTGCTAGAGGAAAGTGTTATGAAACAGTTGTGTTTTATCGCCTAAAGTTGGCTCAGCACTTATCATGTCATTGCGGTTAGGAGATTTGCTATGAGAACGAAAATAGATTTATCTGTTGATTGGACTTTTAAAACAGATCCAACAAACTCTGGTATGGTGGAGAGTTGGTATTCCGGGAAAATTTCTGGAGGCAAGAATGTCAAAGTGCCTCATATTTGGCAAAGTGAGGGAGGAGACCTTGTTCCTTATAGCGGGGCGGCATGGTACCAGCTTCAGGTAAAGGATATTAAAACCTCGCAGGGGAAGAACTGGCACCTTTGCTTTATGGCAGTCGATTATCAATGCGATGTGTGGTGGAATGGCAATTACATTGGGTTTCATGAAGGAGGTTTTACACCTTTCGATTTCCTAATCCCGAATAATCTCTTAGACAATCGCAATCAGATCACTGTCCGTGTTTATGACTTCCCCGATAATGCAGAAATTCCGATTGGAAAGCAGGGAAGTTGGTATACAAGGGTAAGTGGGATTTGGCAGGGTGTTTACCTGGAGCAAAGGCCGGAAACCTTTGTTGAGAATGTTTTTGTAAAGGCTGACATTGATTTAAAACAAGTGGAACTATCCGCAATTGTTACTGGAAACACAGATCTAATCCACTATGAAATCAGGCCGCACAGCCTCAAGGAAGATAAGTGGGAGGATGGCATTGTCTATTCAGGTACGATTGAGAATTCCAGTCTTAAAACAATCGTTGAAATGCCTGAAATGAGACTCTGGTCCCCAGCAGAACCTTATTTGTACGAACTCGATATTTGCGTAAAAGCAAACGGCGAAACAGATCATTACAGCACTGTTTTCGGTTGTCGGAACGTTGAATATAAGGATGGCAAAGTCTATCTCAACCATGAGCCTATTTATATCCGGGGAGCACTTGATCAAGCCTTTTATCCAGAAACAATTTATTCGGCTCCTTCAGAATCCTATATTAAAAAGGAGATTGAACTGGCCAAACAAATGGGTTTCAACTTACTTAGGAAGCATATCAAGGTGGAAATCCCTGAATATCTTTATTGGGCGGACCGCCTCGGGATGCTGATTTGGGCGGAACCCCCTAATTATGTGAAGTGGACTGAAATGGCAACGAAGCGATTTACAACAGTTTTAAAGGAAATGATTGAACGGGATTATAACCATCCTTCAATCATCATTTGGTCCATATACAACGAAGAATGGGGTCTCGAATGGGATCTTGAATTTGATACCGAAAAACAGGCGCATGTAGCGGAGTTTTTTTCCGAAGTGAAGCAATGGGACACGACTAGATTAGTATGTGATAACAGTGGCTGGACCCATGTAAACACAGATATAAATGACCACCATCGCTACTTTGTTGTACCAGATCAGATCGATGGTTGGAGAAGTGATCTTGATGACTATGTCATTGGCCAAAAAGACAGGAATTTTGTATCGGGTTATGGAGCTGAAGACCAGCCAATCATCATTTCTGAATTTGGGGTATGGGGTCTGCCGGACGTTGACAAATTAAAGGATTTTTATAATGGGAACGAGCCATGGTGGTTTATTAATCAAGGTGAGGCTACCCACCAGGATGATTATAAGAGGCCGACAACGCTGTTTGAAAACTTCTCTAAGTTTGGGATTTCACATGCTTTTGAAAACACTTCAGATTTAGCAGTTCATTCACAAAACAGGATGACACGTGCTGTTAAGTCGTTAATAGAAGAAATGAGGAAACGGCCTGAAATAGCCGGATATGTTGTCACTGAATTTACTGACATAGAATGGGAAACAAATGGATGGCTTGATTTTATGAGAAATCCGAAAGAAGGATTTGAAGAGCTTGTCAATTTTAATGGTGAAACGGTAATCATGGCAGGATTGCCAAAGCATAATTACCAATCAGGGGAGAGCGCAGCCTGGGATCTCTATATAGCATCAGAAGAGTTGAGCGGTGAAGCTTTAATAAAATGGAGACTTGAGATGGGTTGCGAGGTCCTGTTGCATGGAGAAGTTCCTGTTGTCCTTAACAGCTTCTTACATTTGCCGGAGGTTGTATGTCTTGAAATACCTAACGTGAAACAGCCTGTTTTTGCTTTGTTCTCCTTCGAATTATGGGTTGAAGATCGCAAGGTTGCGGTCAATAAGGAAGAATTAACCCTTAGTCAACAGTCTCAGGCAGCAGCGCTTGTCCATGTTCAACATAAAAGAACTGAACTTCATGAAGCTTTAAAAGGTGTAGATTTAAGGGCGGATGCGGATGTCGTCATAAGTGATATGTTGGACAGAGAAACGCTCGAATATGTTAGGGCCGGCGGAAAGGTTATTTTTCTAGCGGAAGATGGGGATGCAATTCCACACAAGGGTGATTATACATTCCGTGAGCTTGATCCGGGCGAAAGTTGGGCGCGTTCATCGTCCATGAATTATGTTAACACTGCTTGGCTAGAAGGGCTGCCTGTCCATCCCGAAATGGGCTGGGAGTTTGAATTCCTGTTCCCTGACTATGTGGTTCCGTTTACTGACTATAAGAAGGTTGGCCAAAAAAGGACGGTTAACCTGTTCGGCAACCCATCACTAGCTGAAACAGCAGAGATAATTTCGGGATATTTCCAGGGCTGGCTAGGACAAAACGGCGGATCAGTCCTGCTGCAAAAGCATGGTAAAGGAGTTATTTTAACCATCACATGGAAGCTTGCAAGCCAATTGAATAACAACCCAAATGCATTATTAATTCTTAATCACTTCATTGAAAAACTGGCAAGAGGGAGCTTTGCTCATAATAGAAGTCAGGAGGTTACATAATGGACGTTATCAGTTTGGGCGAATCAATGGTCCTTTTTACTCCTGACACGAATGGGCTCATGAGGTATGCACATAGTTTTTCATCAAAAATAGCTGGTGCAGAAACGAATACTCTAATCGGCTTGTCCAGGCTCGGGCATCAAACTGGTTGGATTAGCCGAGTTGGGAATGATGAATTCGGAGAGAAAGTCCTTTCAGCAGTAAGAGGAGAAGGAGTCCATACCGGGGAAGTGAGAAAAGACTCGGAGGCCCCTACGGGAATTTACTTTAAGGAACTAGTTAATGAAACGGCTACGAGAATCCATTATTATCGGAAAGGGTCTGCGGCTAGCAGGCTCACCCCCGCTGATATCAGTGAAGACTATATTATGTCGGCACGTTATCTGTATATAACAGGTATTACCCCGGCCTTGAGCGAGTCATGTGAGGTGGCTATTTTTCATAGCATCGAAGTCGCTAAAAAACATGGTGTTAAGGTTGTTTTTGATCCCAATATCAGAAGGAAACTCTGGGGCGAAGAGAAAGCCAGGAGAACACTCCTCGCCATCGCTGAAGAGGCGGATATTGTCCTTCCAGGAATCGGAGAGGGAGAATTTCTGTTTGGAAGTACCGATTATAGTGAAATCGCTTCACACTTCCATCAGCTTGGTGCCTCGATTGTTGTTGTAAAGCTTGGAGCCGACGGAGCCTATTATTCTACTGATTCTGATTGTGGAGTAGTGGAGGGCTTTAAGGTAAAACAAGTCATCGATCCTGTAGGTGCAGGGGATGGATTTGCGGCAGGTTTCCTCTCGGGTCTCCTCGATGACATTGGATTGGCAGACGCTGTAAAAAGGGGAAATGCGATTGGGGCTATCGTGACTACGGTTAATGGAGACATCGAAGGATTGCCTAATAGAGAGCTGCTAGCAGGATTTCTGGCTTCTAGTGAAGATGTAGCTCGGTAAAAAGGGGGGAAAGATCATGGATTTACACTCGTCTTTACAGGAAACGAAAATGATTGCGATAATTCGAGGATCTAAGCCTGAAGATGTGCATTCCATAGCAGAGGCCTTATGGGAAGGGGGCATCACAGTACTTGAGATAACGCTGAATTCCCCGGGTGCACTTGAAGTCATAAAGCAGGTTTCAAGGGAGATGGACGGAAGGTCAATTGTTGGAGCAGGCACTGTGCTGGATCCGGAATCAGCCAGGGCAGCACTTCTGGCAGGTGCAAAATTCATCCTTTCACCTACTGTGGATGAAGGAACAATTCGGATGACCAAGCGGTATGGTGCGGTCAGCATTCCTGGTGCATTTACTCCGACTGAAATTCTGAAGGCGTACGAATATGGTGGGGATATCGTCAAGGTTTTCCCGGCCACTACCCTTGGGCCCAGCTATGTGAAGGATATTCATGGCCCGCTTCCACAGATTCCTCTTCTGCCTACTGGCGGGATTGGTTTGGAAAATGTAGCAGATTTTATTAAAGCAGGAGCTGTAGGTGTTGGTCTTGGCAGCTCGCTTGTTAATACAAAAGAAGCAGTAACCAATGAATACTTAAAAAACCTTACCGGAAAGGCACGTAGCTTTGTTAATAAAGTGAAAGAAGCAGATAGGGGAGAGTAGCATGAAAATCACTGGGTATGAGCTTTTTCAAGTACCACCTCGTTGGCTGTTCCTAAAAATTGACACAGATGAAGGGATATCAGGATGGGGAGAGCCAGTCATTGAAGGACGGGCTGATACTGTTAAAGCAGCTGTTAAGGAACTGATGGAATATTTAGTTGGCAAGGATCCTTCGAGAATTGAGGATCACTGGAATTTGATGTATCGATCAGGATTTTACAGAGGCGGCCCAATTTTAATGAGCGCAATTGCCGGAATTGACCAGGCGCTATGGGATATTAAAGGGAAGTTCTATAACGCACCAGTCTATGAGCTGATGGGAGGGGCAGCGCGCGACTCTATCCGGGTTTATTCATGGATTGGCGGTGACCGGCCGACGGATGTAGGCCTCGCTGCTAAGGCGGTTGTTGATGTAGGCTTTACGGCTGTTAAAATGAACGGGACAGAAGAAATGCAATACGTCGATTCCTATGAGAAGGTTGACCAAGCGGTGGCAAGGATAGCAGCTGTAAGGGAAGCGGTTGGGCCAAACATCGGGATTGGCATTGATTTCCACGGGCGTGTCCACAAGCCTATGGCGAAAATTTTGGCCAAAGAGCTTGAACCGTTCCGTCCAATGTTTATTGAGGAACCTGTCCTACCCGAAAATAATGAAGCACTCCGCGAGATTGCCAGGAGTACGTCAATCCCAATTGCCACTGGTGAGAGAATGTTCTCGAGATGGGATTATAAAACCCTGTTGACGGATGGATATGCAGATATTATCCAGCCGGACCTTTCGCACGCTGGTGGAATAACAGAATGCAAAAAGATTCTATCGATGGCTGAGGCATTTGATGTTGCAGCTGCCCCGCATTGTCCACTAGGACCTATTGCTTTGGCTGCCTGTCTTCAAGTAGATGCAACTTCCCATAACGCTTTTATTCAGGAACAGAGCCTTGGCATTCACTATAACGTGGGGAGTGATTTGCTGGATTATATCATGGATCGAACAGTGTTCGATTATAAGGACGGTTACGTAAAAATACCAAAAGGGCCTGGGTTGGGTATTGACATTAATGAAGATCATGTCAGGAAGATTTCAGAAGTCGGGCATAATTGGCGTAATCCGGTATGGAGACATAAAGATGGCAGTATAGCAGAATGGTGAGAGATGAAGAAGTTTAAACCTAAATTACAGGTCAAGGAATACCTTGGCCTTTTTGTTTTGCCAATACTACTAGTAAAGTGTCAAATAATGCTATTAGGGCCTCATTAGGAAGAATTACCCCAAAAAGATGTAGTTAAATTTAAGTAAAATTTTAAGTAAAATAATTTGAAAATTTTACTTAAAAGATTATAATTAGAATGGAAGGGAATTTCTATTCAAAACGTAAAATGTAAGGGCCTTCAGAAGGGAGGGCATATATGGCAACGATAAAGGACATTGCAGAAAAAGCAGGGGTTTCAATCGCAACGGTATCCCGTGTCTTGAATTATGATGCTACATTGTCTGTTTCAGATGAAACGAGAAAGCGAATTTTGGAAGTGGCTGAGGAGCTTTCGTATAAAAAGAAGGCAGCCAAAAAGACGCCTGCCTCAAAAATAGCTATCATCCACTGGTATACCGAAAAAGAAGAGCTGGAGGACCTTTATTACATGTCAATCCGTTATGGGATTGAGCTTAGAAGCCAACAGCTTGGCATTCAATTCGTAAATTATTATTACAACGAGTTCCTGGATGGAAAACCTGATAACCTGCAGGGGGTTATTGCAATCGGGAAGTTCAGTTCTGCTCAGGTTGCGGAGCTATCGGCGATTTCAGAGAATATTGTGTTTGCAGACTATACTCCCGAGGGTGAATATGATTCGGTTGTAACAGATTTTGAGCAGGCAACGAAGAAAATTCTCAATTATCTGCTTGAAAAAGGACATAATCAAATAGGCTTTATTGGCGGACGGGAGATGTTCAAGGACCTATCGGCTGAACTGGAGGACAAAAGGGAAACGACTTTTAAATTGTATATGGCATCCAGGGGTCACTTAAATGAAAAGCATATCTTTATCGGTTCCTTCAGTGTCTCTAGCGGATACGATCTCATGAGGAAAGCGATAAAGGAGCTTGGGGACGAGCTGCCAACAGCCTTTTTTGCAGCGAACGATTTGATTGCCATCGGCTGCCTTAGGGCACTGCATGAAGCTGGCATCCCTGTCCCAGGCAGGGTCAATGTGATTGGTATAAACGATATTAGTGTCTCGAAATATATTTTTCCATCTCTTACGACATTAAAGGTTGATACAGAGCTTATGGGGGAAACGGCCGTTGATACATTACTGGAGCGGATTGCCGGCCGAAAAGTTCCAAAAAAAATCATTCTCGGAACCGAACTGATCAAGCGTGACAGCAGCTTTTAACCTCCGTTTCACCACAAAAAAAGTGCAACTAAACCATAAGGAGACTGGCTTATGAATCTTCAACTTTTAACAGCTGAATTTGGCAATAAATTTGGATATGAATCGAATGAAGGAATTCGAAAATTCTTTTCGCCTGGGCGGATTAATCTGATTGGTGAGCATACCGATTACAACGGGGGACGTGTCTTTCCTGCTGCGATCACATATGGGACGTACGGAATTGTTAAAGTACGTGAAGACCGCCAAATCAGGCTTTATTCAATGAACTTTCCGGAAGCAGGTATCCTAGAGTTCAGTCTTGATGAGCTTGATTATGATGCTGCCCATGGCTGGGGGAACTTTCCAAAAGGGATGATCCGCTATATAAAAGAAGCAGGACATGATATCCCAGCCGGTCTGGATATCCTGATTAATGGAAATATCCCGAACGGAGCCGGCCTCTCTTCCTCCGCATCACTGGAAATGCTGATTGGTGTCATTGCGAATGAAGTATTTGAGCTTGGCATCGACAGGATTGCCCTTGTACAGCTCGGCAAAAAGGTGGAGAACCAATTTATCGGCGTCAACAGCGGCATCATGGACCAGTTCGCTGTTGGGATGGGCAAGGAAAACTGTGGCATCCTTTTGGATTGCGAAACTCTTGACTATGAATATGCGCCTCTTAATCTCGAAAACCACCAGATTATTATTATGAATACGAACAAACGCAGAGAGCTGGCTGATTCGAAGTATAACGAGCGCCGCAGCGAATGTGAAACAGCCCTTTCCTACTTGCAAAAAGAACTTGACGTTACGTCACTTGGAGCTTTAAGCGAACAGGAATTCGAAGCGCATAAGCACCTTATTCCGACTGGCATTTTGCAAAAAAGAGCGAAGCATGCGGTGTATGAAAACCAACGTACTGCCAAAGCACTTGAGGAGCTTAAGAAAGGTAACCTGGAAAGCTTCGGAAAGCTGATGAATGACTCCCATGTTTCACTTAAGGAAGACTATGAGGTGACGGGAATCGAGCTCGATACACTGGCAGAAGCAGCCTGGGAACAGGAAGGTGTGCTCGGCGCAAGAATGACTGGTGCAGGATTTGGCGGCTGTGCGATTGCGCTTGTTGAAAAAGAACATGCTGATAGATTCATAGAAGAAGTCGGCAGGTCTTATAAGGATAAAATCGGCAATGAAGCGACCTTCTATGTTGCAAGCATAGGAGACGGAACGAAAGAAATCTAAGGCGGAGGTGTATAAAGATGAGCGTATTGGTGTTGGGCGGAGCCGGTTATATTGGTTCCCATGCCGTATATCAACTTATTGACCAAAATTATGATGTGGTAGTTATCGACAACCTGCAGACAGGACACGAAAAGGCTATTCATCCGAAGGCGAAGTTTTATAAAGGTGATATCCGAGACAAAGAGTTCCTTCGCAGTGTGTTCAAAAAGGAACAAATTGAGGGGGTCATCCACTTTGCCGCTAATTCTCTAGTTGGCGAATCGATGGAAAAGCCGCTCGAGTATTTTAACAACAATGTATACGGTACTCAGGTGCTCCTTGAAGCGATGACCGAGTTTGGCATTAAGAATATCGTCTTTTCTTCAACTGCGGCCACCTACGGCGAGCAAAAGGTTATGCCGATTATGGAGGATATGGAGACAAATCCAACAAACGCCTATGGCGAAACGAAACTCACAATGGAGAAAATCATGAAATGGTGTGAGATCGCCTATGGAATGAAATATGTATCACTTCGCTATTTCAATGTCGCCGGCGCTCGCTCAACTGGTGAAATTGGCGAGGATCATCAACCTGAGACCCACTTGATCCCGCTTATTCTTCAGGTGCCGCTTGGCCAAAGGGAGTACATTTCCATTTACGGCGATGACTATGATACGGAAGACGGCACATGCATTCGCGATTATATCCATGTAGAGGATTTGATTGATGCCCATATCCTCGCCCTCGGTTATCTGCAAAATGGCGGCGAGAGCAACATCATCAACCTGGGCAGCGGCGAGGGCTTTTCTGTAAAAGAAATGATTGAGGCGGCACGAAAGGTTACCAACCATGACATTCCCGCAAGAGTCGCACCAAGAAGAGCGGGCGATCCAAGCCGGCTGATTGCTTCTTCTGAGAAGGCAAAAGCGGTACTTGGCTGGAATCCGAAGAAAACATCGATTCAGAAAATCTTTGAAGATGCCTGGCAGTGGCACAGGAACAACCCAGAAGGCTACCAGGATTGAAGGAGGAATTGTAATGGATGTGTATCAGGCACTACAATCCCTGCTCAGCCGGGCTTTAGACGCAGAATTGATTACCGCTGAGGATGAGATTTATTCCCGCAACCAGATCCTCTCCCTGTTGGGGCTCGACAACTTCCCGGCAGGATTAAAAGCAGACGGAGAACTTGATATCCCTGGCCTGCTTGAGGTTTTAACAAATTATGCGGTTGACCAGGGAATCACTGAGGACCTGACAAGCAAGAGAGACATTTTTTCTGCAAAAATCATGAATGTTTTGATTCAAAGGCCTTCTGATTTGAATAGGACATTTTATGAAAAATATAAGAGGAACCCAAAAGAGGCCACAGATTATTTCTATAATTTGAGTCGGAACAGCAATTATATTCAAACAAAGCAAATTGCGAGAAACATCAGCTATCAATTTAAGTCGGGATACGGAACGATGGATATTACCATCAATCTCTCAAAGCCGGAGAAGGATCCAAAGCAGATTGCCCTTGAAAAGCAAATGCAGCCTTCTTCTTCTAATTATCCGAAGTGCCTGTTGTGTATAGAAAATGAAGGTTATTCCGGAAGAATCAATCATCCGGCCCGGTCAAACCATCGGATCATCCCTGTTGACTTGACCGGAGAACCATGGTTCCTGCAATATTCACCTTACGTGTATTACAATGAGCATTGCATCGTCCTAAGTGCAGAGCATCGTGATATGAAAATCGATAGAAGTGCGTTTGCCCGCCTTCTCGAGTTTGTTGGCAAGTTCCCAACCTATTTCCTTGGATCAAATGCTGACCTGCCTATTGTCGGCGGCTCGATCTTGACTCATGACCATTACCAGGGAGGAAGCTATGAATTTGCGATGGCACGGGCAGAGGAAATATTTTCATTCAAGCTGACAAATTATCCGGATATTGAAGCAGTTACACTCAAATGGCCATTGTCGGTTATTCGCCTTAAAGGTACTGACCAGGGAGAACTTGCTGATGCCGCCCAGGAAATCCTCGAATCCTGGATAGGCTACAGCGATCCTGGAGCAGGAATTATTTCCCATACCGGCAATGAACGCCACAACACCATCACTCCGATTGCAAGGGTTCGTGACGGAAGGTTTGAGCTGGATCTTGTTCTTAGGAATAACCGTACAAGCGAAGAGCACCCGCTGGGAATATTCCATCCCCATCAAGACGTCCAGCATATTAAAAAAGAGAACATCGGACTGATTGAAGTAATGGGGCTTGCCGTACTGCCGGCGAGGCTTGAAACGGAGCTTAAAGAAATTGAAAGCTATTTGTTAGGCTATGATGCCGACGTGAAAGAATATCATCAGGCATGGGCTAGGGAATTGAAAGAAAAGTACGGTCATGAACTGAACCATGAAACTGTCTCTGAGATTGTCCGAATGAATGTTGGCGCGAAGTTTGTCCGCGTTCTTGAGGATGCTGGAGTATACAAACAAACAGAAGCGGGAATCGTTGCATTTAGGCGGTTTACTGCAGCGTTATAACGGTAAGAAGAGCGGAAACAATTGCTTTCCGCTCTTTTTAATTTTTTAAATTGTATAGAACTATGGATAAGTCAAAACGGAAGTTGTAATAAATCGGCTTCAGCCGCCATCTAAGAGATGTGCTGTAACACGAATGATTGCGGTTCTTATGTACTTAATTTCTGACTATTTTGTGAAGGGGGTAAGAGGGTATTTTTCTTTTTGGGATAACCTGTTTATAGTGTGCATTTAGTGAAAAGTTGATAATTTAAGGTTTTAAAAAAGCAAAGGGGGAATTGATGAGGGAAAAGTTGTAACTAGTTCAATATTATACCAGTAATAAAAACTGGATTCAATCAGGTGTGTAATAAAAAGTTAAATCTGCTATCAGATGGAATATTCAGGAAATTACTCGTAATAATAACAATTTACAATTTCTAGAATTTATACGTATAATTAAGTCGATAAGCTGTGACATGATGCGACAGGATTTTCCTTAACTCTCATTCAAGTCCTCGTGGTGGATTACCCATATTCTTTCAGTCATTTCGCTGCTTTGCGCCTCTTTGAAACTCATCAGACTGCCACCATGCCAGCCATTGGCAATCGGCCATCTCCAATTCCATACTCACATGATGCTTCTGCAAAAACGATTCGGCCAACATGATCAGTGGCCTCGCAAAAATAGAAAGGAGGAGTGAATTATAGTAGGCTGTATCAGGTTTTCGCGCACAAAGGAAGGGAAGGCCTTTTGCCGGAAAACAGCAAAACCCCAGGAAACAGTCGTAGCGGACATCTTTCCAGGGGCCTCGGTCGTTGGGTATACCAACATTGTTAGTATACCCCTATTATAGAAAATAGCAAATTTTAATTTTGTGGGACTAATTTTAGATATCAGGGGGACACTTAATGGTTACGATTGTTAACGATTACTCTATCAATGAAAAAACGGTCCTTATTACGGGCGTTTACAACCCGCACGGAAAGCTTTATTCGAAAATACTCGAAGAAGATAAATTGCTTTTTGTGAAATTGTCTCCGGTGCAGATTATTAATCGGACACTGCTTAGGCTTGGATCCAGCTTTGATGGTGCGAGGCATAGCTCAAAGGCTTTGCTGGGAGATATCCGTATGCATCCCATTACCATCAGTACTAGCCAGGGAATTTGGCTGTTCCCTTCAAAATCGTTTGAACAGCCCACATGTGTATGGTTCTCCCTCACACATGTCAAGGGAACGCAGAGGACAGGGTTGAAAAAAACGTTAATCCATTTGAGCTATAACCATACGTACGAAATCAATATGAAGGAAGCCTTTTTCAATCAGAAACGCCAAAAGGCTGAGTACCTAAGGGAAATTATTATAAAAAATACAAACACTCCACTAACTTTGTTCATGGAACCCAAAAAGGGATTGCAAGTCAGTGATAATGAAGAAAATCCACTCTGGGTTAAAGAGGATGGCGAAGGAGTAGAGGAATAGAATGTAAAGTTTAGCCTGCATTGGCCATTGGCTGCTGCAGGTTTATTTTATGTTGAACAAATGGGGACTGACTGCGGTATTTAGTTAAATTATAGTGGGTAATATTGAGACGTAAGAAGCAATAAAAGACAAGACCCATTTATTCCAACGGACATAAAAAGAGTAAACAAAACGAAAAAATTTAAAAAGTGTAGTTTATTCCGGAATAATTGAGGTAAAAGTTTGTATATAAATAAAAACGGTCAAATAATATACATGCCAATCTGATAGTTTGAAATGTGCTACGGGTTTTTTGTAGATTTATAGTATCAGCACATAATTTATGTGACAAAGGCAAACCCGTTGAAAAACGGGGACGTAAAGCTAAAGGGGCTAATACTACTTTTTAGTTATGCCAGCCAGTTGCCGATATGGCCCTATAAACAAACATTAATAAGGGGGTAATTGTGTGAAAATTATTCTAAAAGCTAGATATTATTTCCATCTGTTTTTACATAATCATAATCAGCAATTAGTCAATGATGCAATTTGCGATGAATTAAAAGCAGAACTATCCGAAAGAGCCTACTACCATTGGGCGAAAGCAACTGGATTAACAGCAAAGTTTGAGTGAACTACCAAAACTGTTCGGATTCTTCCGGACAGTTTATTTATTTTTTAAGGCATATACTATTGTGAGAATTCCAGACTCCACAAGAATCCCTTTCTTTTAGGAACTTAAAGGAGAGTGGCCCATAAACCTGGAGTTGAGCGAATGTGGTATTCCTTGCATAAATGCAACTTGATTAGCCTGGATTTATAATAGCGTTATCTGTTTTATTTACATTCGTTAAATACCTTATGTATCGCTTCTCCCAATTCAGTGTCTGATGCTTTTTTTGGCAAAGTGGGCGTAAAAGTGTTTTTTCTTACATAGCCGCGCCAATTTTCCGCTCTATCGGCAGCAATATACTCGTAGCCTTCAATTCTTTGAAAGAAGACAGTTTGCATTTTATGATCCATAATAAACTTTTTACCATTTTTATAGCCAGCTGCTTCTAAAGCGGGATGGCCATTCAAGTCTTTTATCGTGTATCGGCCATTACTGGAAATGCCAAAGCATTTTCTTAATGCAGCGCCAACATCCTCGGAAGTATAAGGTTCTTTTAGAATAATAGGCTTGTTAATATCTGTACGTACCCCATGCTTATCAAAACCGTGGGGTACAAAAATGAGAGAACGGTCGGTAATGTTCCTATAGATGGAAGCACTAAACTGAAGTGAGAGGGCTTCCTTTCTTTTTCTGATTATCCGTTCAACCAAAAATGCTGCCAGTAAGAGGGCAGCGGGAATAAACGCTCTGGCAATCAGAAATATAATCAGTAAGATAGATACAATGTATCCTGATAAGATATATTTCACTTTCATGAAAAGCCTCCCTTTCCTCCCTTTACTTTACCATTCGTTCAACTCCTCAGCCATCCTTACAATGAAAAAAAGCAGACAGGATAGTCCTGCCCGCTTCTATAGAATATCAGAAAGTATATCTTTCCTTGAGAACTGTCTAGCTCCAAAAAGGAAAGCTTCCCCGAAATTACATCGCACGAAATTACGCGATAGCTCACTGGAGGATTTTCGAGGAGTCCATACGGCGCTGAGCACAAAGGAAAGCTTCCAGCGAATTAACATCGCAGAGACAGGCGCATTTTACCTGTCGCGAGGCGCACTTTGCCTGTCACGAAGGCGCTTGCGCTTTTCCTATTTAAATTGCACAGGCTGCATATCTTCCGTTAACGGTTCTAGAATAAAGTTCTGTTTTTTCAAGTAATCCATAAGCTTTGGCAGATGTGCGAGTGTTTCAGGACGCTCATGCAGCAAAATGACGATTGGCCCGCTGCCGGCTTTTTGCTTCTCAACCTGCTCAATGACAGCATCAACATAGCGGTTGCTTCGGTATTGCCAATCCCTGCTGTCGACCGTCCAGTCCCACATCCTGTAACCAGTTGTTTTGACAGCTTCTTTATAAGCAGGTGTCATGTGAGGAGAGCTTCCAAATGGAGTCCGGATTAAAGTTGTATCCTCCCCAGTAAGCTTCTTCACAGTTGCTCTAGCCTGATTCATTTCAGAGATTACCGACTTAGAAGATTTGTAGAATAATTTTTTATCATGTGTCACACCATGCAGTCCAAGTGCATGGCCAGAGGATGCCATCCGTTTAACCGCTTCTGGGTATTGCTTCATGTTCGGGTCGAGCAAGAAAAAGGTTGCCTTTGCATTGTATTTATCTAGCAGGTCTAAAATTTGTCCGGAAACACGATGCGGCCCGTCATCAAAGGTCAAATAGACAGGGCGCGGTTTTACCGGTGCCGTCACTTTGACTGGAGCTGGTTTTTTTGCCGGAGCAGGCGTTGCTGCTGGCTGTTGTTTAACTGGAGTCTTGGCTGCTTTCTTGGGTGAAGTGGCTGTTTGATCTTTCGGCTTCTGCTGGTTAACTGGTTTGAAAGGCTGCGGTTTGTTCACTCCTGCGGGTTTGGATGGCCTGACTGCCTCAGGTTTCTTTGTTTCAGTATGTTCATGTTCAGTTAGGGCAGTGATGTTTCTTTTTGGAAGCAATCTGGTTCCAGAATTGGGAACTTCTGCAGCAAGTTCAAGTTTCCCAACCGCTGCTGCAGGTTTCTCTTCCGCTGATCCAAGTTTCCCTCCAGTAAGTTCTGCGTGAACGACAGGCTCCTTTGTTTTTGCAGTTGACGTTAGTGAAAAACCAGCAAGTATTAATCCATAAACCAGGGGTACCAAAACGACGCATGCCAAAATAGCCCTTAGCCTCATGTTGCTAAGCATTTTTTCCTCATTTCCTTTCCTGGTTGTTCGTAAAATTCGCAATCACTTAATTAAACGAAATATATTTCTATTATGTTACAAATATTTCTGCTAGTTTACAAAAATACTTAAATTTTTGTGAATTAATAGAGAAAGAGAGAGACAACATGGAGAAAATAGTCAAAAGGAGGGGAGAGAGATAGCTAATATGGATATCAATAAATTTCGCAAAAGGCTTTCAAATTCTAGGTGGAAAATCCTTATAAATACAGGAAGTTTCTCGATAGATTAGCGAATTCCTTAGTTGATAATGAGTTAAACAAGAGCTGGAAATATTTTGTAAAACACCTATTTAGCGAGGTGTTTCTAATGACAATTAAAAAACATTAAATCTAGTCGAAGCCTTAAAGGCTATTGAATTTTTACTGCAAGCTACAGCAAAGCTGCCAAAAAGTATGTCATGGATTAATTTGAGAATGACCACGCCAACCAACTTCTTATCCAATACAACGCAGAAAATTGTCGGTTCTGGAACGCCCTCTCTATAACATCAGAACACGAGCACTGAAATTAGTGATTGATATCCAACTACTTAATTCTAATAGAATGGGAATTGATTTCCCATTGTGCCTGAAGTGACAAAAAACAGCCTATTACCTCACAACCACCCATCTTTATGTGGCAGGAGAATCACTTTTTCTAAACATTTATTTAATATCTAAATAATTGTTGACTAAAGTAATTGTTAATTGTATGATTTAAATGTAAGTTAGCGGTCGAAACTATGGAGGCGGGGAAATCGTATCTACTTAGTTTCATGCCCAATGGCTTAACTTTATGGTTCAAAAGAGTTTATGGTTGGATGAGAAAATGATGAATAGTGTTATGTTAGGGATATCGGAAACACCTAATGTCGTTTAGGTGATAGGTTCCCGCTCAGCTGTAAGTCCGCTTTAGCCATACCATAATACCTTTATGCCAGTATTCGGTTCACCAAGAACGAGTGCAAAATAATTTCATACGGATATGGAGGAATTATAAATGAAACAATATCTTGAATTTTCAGCAGAAGTACAAAAAGCACAAGAAGAAGGCAAAGCAATTGTAGCATTGGAGTCAACAATTATTTCTCACGGAATGCCTTATCCGCAAAACGTGCACATGGCTCGTGAGGTAGAGCAAATCGTTCGTGACAACGGGGCGGTACCTGCAACAATCGCAATTATTGACGGAAAAATTAAAATTGGTTTAACAGATGATGAATTAGAGCTATTCGGTAAAAGCTCGGATGTTGCCAAGGTATCAAGACGCGATTTAGCAGCAATCGTTGCAACGAAAAAGCTTGGTGCAACTACTGTTGCTTCCACGATGATCTGTGCTGAACTAGCTGGCATCAACATCTTTGTCACTGGCGGTATCGGCGGTGTTCACAGAGGCGCTGAAAAAACTATGGATATTTCCGCCGATCTTGACGAGTTGGCACAAACAAATGTTGCGGTTATTTGTGCGGGTGCAAAATCGATTCTTGATTTAGCTCTTACGCTCGAGTACCTTGAAACAAAAGGTGTGCCTGTTATCGGTTATGAAACAGATGTGCTTCCAGCATTCTATACAAGAAGCAGTGAACATAAATTAAATTTCTCAACTGATTCAATTGACGTTATTGCGGAAACATTGAAAACGAAATGGGAATTAAACCTTAAAGGTGGAGCAGTCATCGCTAACCCAATTCCAGAAGAGCATGCGATGGATGAGGATTATATCAATGGCATTATTGCTCAAGCGGTTAAAGAGGCCGAAGAAAATAACATTGTTGGAAAAGACAGTACACCATTTTTGCTTGGAAAAATTAAAGAATTAACAGAAGGAAAAAGTCTTGTTGCCAATATCGAGTTAGTTAAGCATAATGCGAAAGTTGGAAGCCAAATCGCTGTTACTTTCAACAACCTTAAATAAGTCAAAGGGACGGCTCTGCCGTCCCTTTTTTAGTCTTTTTAGAAATAAAAATAGCTTCATAAAAAACACATAGGAAGGCACAATAAGAATTGAAACAGCTTATTGTGCCTTTTTTGGCGCAAAACTTCCGATGTTCTCTAAAGGAACCATCCCTCTGCGACCAAGCACCATTCAGCCACTATACACCCATTCTCCGCCTGATGAGGGGGACGGATAGGTCGTAGTTGACGGAGTTATGTGATTCCATGCAGTGGATCGCTGTGGCGTAAGCGAATTTTAGTGTTTCTTGCCAATTCATTTCGTTCATAAGACCCCAAACGACTGCAGCGGTCAGTGCAGCGCTGGCTCCGTTGGTATTTGCACTGCTGTTAAATTCTGTATCCATTTCGGTTGTGTTTTCTTTGCTTTTAAAGAGAAGGTGTCGTTTGACGGAAGAAAAAACGATTACATGTTGGACTCCTTTGTCCAATAGGATGTTCATCCTCTTTTCAACCGACGTTTCCTCGGAGTTAAATTTATCGGTAATTTGTTTTAATTCACTGGGTGTAAGGATTAACGTGTTGATTTTGTTGAGTCCGTTGATTAACTTATAGTTTTTGTTTAAGGAAACTGTTTTCACAATAATTGGGACTTTACAATTATCAAACAACCATTCAATCGATTCCTTTGGGAGATTTGTATCGATTACACAGTATTGCGAACTATTGATAAGATCGATTTTTTTATTTAAAAATTCCGGAGTAATTTTTTTATAAATATCCATATCATCGATTCCAACTTTTAATTGGCCATTTGGCTCATCAATATAGAGATAGGTTGAAGTGCGCTCCCCCTCAAGTTTCTTGCAATGTTGGATATCCATGCCGTTTTCCATTGCATCCGAAATAAACTTCTCCCCATTCACGTCAGCTCCGAAAACCGAAATTAAATAACTCGTCACTTCTAGCTTAGTTAAATTCATAGCAATATTTCTCCCAGCACCGCCTAATGAAAAAGTGATTTTGCCAGGATTTGAGTTATGTTCAATTAATTCCTCTTTCGGAATCCCAAATATGTCCATATTAATCCCGCCAATCACGCAAACAAAAGCAGGCTCTCTTAAAATATACCCTCTGCCACTGATGTATCCTTTTTTTGTAAGATTATGAATATGTGATGCCGCACTAGCACGAGTAATATTTAATCGTTCCGCTAAGTCATTTTGAGAGATTAGTGGATTTTCCTTAATCATATTTAAAATTTCGTTTTCTCTAGCAGTTATCATCTGATCACCTCATTTATCGGCTTTATTAAGCAGCAAGGTTTGGCCTTTTTCCTATTATTAGTATATTTCAGTTCCGTTATTCCTTCAACTTCTAAACACATATTTAACCAGTGAACATAAGTTGACTAATTTCTATTTTATTTGTATGATGAAAGCGTAAACAAATAAACAAATATTTAAATTGTAAAAATTTGTTTAATATATTGAAAAGAAAATTAAACTGCTTATCGTTGGGGATGAGGAAAGGCAGGCAGTTGCGGCTGGGCATCACCGAAATTTTGGGAAGGGCAATTACAAGTGATGGTGCTATAGTTTTTGGGAGATACTAAGCGTATTTTGATTCGCTTAAAAGTGACTGTAAATTGTTTTCTTAACAGATGATACATTAAAGCATTTATTGGAGGTGGTTAATTTGAAACAAGAAAAATATGTCGTCGTTGTAGGTGGTTTAAATATGGACCTGGCAGGTATTTCTGGTCCTGGGTTTAAGGAAGGCGATTCAAATATTGGAACGATTAAATTAAGCGAAGGTGGCGTAGGTCAAAATATTGCCCAAAACTTAGTTAAATTAAATGTTCCTGTCTATTTAGTTACAACTTATGGTGATGATTATTTTGGAGAAATTCTAAGTGCAGAATGCCAGAAGAAATCGATCAGCTTGGAATACGCCGAACAACTGCCGGGGAAAAGAAGTTCAACGTATTTGTACGTAACAAATAGTGATGGCGATATGGTTGTTGGCATCAATGATATGGATATTATTAACCATATTACACCAGAGTTTCTACGGGAGCGGATCGACTTTATCAACAACGCAGCTGTTTGTGTGATTGATGGAAATATTCCGAAACAGTCGGTTGAATGGCTGGCAGAACATTGTCAGGCACCAATCTTTGTTGATCCAGTGTCGGTCGCGAAGGTAGGCCGATTCGAAAACGTATTAGATAAGATTGATACCTTTAAACCAAATGCCATTGAGGCCGAGTATCTAACCGGAATCAAGATTACCGATGAGGCAACTGCTAAAAAAGCAGCACAACATCTAATTGATCAAGGCGTTAAAAATGTTTTTATTTCCCTTGGTTCCCTAGGAATCCTATGTGCAAGCCAAAATGAAATGATGATCGTTCCAATTTTAAGTACAAAAATCGTTAGCGCGAACGGTGCAGGGGATTGTACGATGGCAACTATTACTTGGGCCCGCCATCATTTTGGGGCATCTTTACCCTTAATCGAAGTGGGACAGTTTACCCAATCAGCAGCCAGCATCACGCTAGAAAGCGCACACTCTGTATCACCTGAACTTACAGTGACAAACGTTATTAGGAGAGCACAACGCTACCTAGAAAAAGAAGCGGAAAATTAAACTAATAAATCATTCTTCTCTCATCGAGATAAAGACTAAGGAATTCAGTGAAAGGGTGGATAAAGCGGCTCGTGAAATCAAACTTATCAAAATCAGATGCACCAAAAATTACACCAAAAAGAATTATTGTCTCCATGATTGGAATTGCCTTAGTTTGTATAGGCGTTGCCTTTAATAATAATACGATGTTTGGCAATGACCCAATTGGGATGTTTTATGATGGTATCCGAAATACATTGAATTTTAGTCAAGCACAATTAGGATACGTATCTAATTTTATCAACATTGGATTAATTGCTTTGTTGTGGTTCTTCGGCAGAAAATACGTTAATATTGGGACGTTTTTATATTTGATTCCATATGGTTTACTCGTCTCTTTTGGCAGTCAGCTTTATGTATCCCTGTTTGATAACAGTATTTTGTTCCACAGGGTGCTCGGTGGAATGGCAGGCATCTCTATGTATTATGTTGGGATCAGTTTATTTGTTGCTAGTAATATCGGTGTCGATCCTTTCAATGGCGCAATGTTGACGATACGTGACAAAACAAAGTGGAGCATCCAAAGATCAAAAATAACGATGGATTTCGGTCTCATGGCGATTGGCTTTTTATTAGGGGGAAAGTTCGGGATTATTACCATCATCACGGCGTTAACGACAGGACCGGCCATTCAATATTTAAGCCAATTGTTTGGAGAAAAGCTCTTGGCCGAAAAGCCATCCTTTAAAAAAGAGAACAGAATAAATGCAATCAAATTGTAAAAGTAAATAAAATATCCGGCAGCTAAAACAACAGGATTAGTCATCCGGTCGTCTCCTTCCTCAATCGGTGAATTAAGCGAAGGAGATTCATAAAACTTTTATTGTAACCGATTGCTGTAAGCGGTTCCGAACTGTAGGAGAGGTGAAAAAAATGGACATTGTTAGAGGATTAATTGGTTTGGCTTTCATCTTTGCCTTAGGGTATTTGATTAGCTTTGATAGAAAAAATATTCGATATAAACCGATAGGCATTATGATAGTTCTCCAGCTCGTTATATCGTTTATTTGTTTAAACACTGCCGGCGGGATTAAAGTTCTCGGTGTAATTTCCGGCTTTTTTAGTTGGTTGATGGAACAAGCAGTGGGAGGCGTCAGTTTTGTATTTGGTGGCATTGCACTCGAATCTGGCGGTTTTGTTTTCTTTTTCAACGTACTCTTGCCGATCGTTTTTATATCAGCCTTAGTTGGGATTTTAAATTACATCAAGGTTCTGCCATTTATTATTAAATGGACAGGAAAAGCAATAAGCAAGATAACCGGAATGGGAGAACTTGAGAGTTACTTTGCACCTTCAACAGCGATTTTAGGACAGCCTGAAGTATTTATTACGATTAAAGAAGAAATGAAAAGATTAAAACCACAACAACTTTATACGATTTGTGCCTCGGCAATGTCAGCTGTCAGTGCAGCGATGTTAGCATCCTATATGACAATGGTTCCAGGTAAATTTGTCGTTGTTGCCGTATTTTTAAATATTTTTTCTGCGTTGATTATTTCGTGTATTGTAAACCCTTACGATCCCAAAGAGGTAAACATTGGGGAAACTGAAATAGATAACGACCAGGAAAAAGAACCGTTTTTCCAGGTGTTAGGAAATTATATTTTGGACGGTTTTAAATTAGCGGTTACTGTAGCGGCGATGTTAATAGGTTTTATTTCCTTAGTCACTTTGTTAAATAACTCATTTGATTATTTATTTAGTATTACCTTTACAGAAATCTTAGGCTGGGTTTTCTCCCCCATTGCTTTGTTAATCGGTATTCCTTTTGATGAAATGGTTAAAGTTGGCGGTATCATGGCCACTAAACTGATTACAAATGAATTTGTGGCAATGGGAGAGTTAGCAAAAGTAGCTGAGACATTGTCTCCTAAAGCACATGCGATGATTTCCACCTATTTAATTAGTTTCGCAAACTTCGGTACGCTAGGAATTGTTTCTGGCTCAATTAAAGCCATAGACATGAATCAAGGAAAAATAGTTGCCAAGTATTCTATTAAACTTTTGATTGGCGCTACAATGGCTTCCATGCTAACAGCAACCATTGTTGGATTGTTCTTTTAATCAGTGAAGTTATCTTGAAAAATGTTAGCATTCCTCTCCTGCGGTAGGACAAACTATCGAAGGAGAGGATAAATGGTATAGTCATTTATTTTTAACAAAGAGGGAGATTTGATGGAAACAAAAAAAGTGATTTTGGATTGTGATCCTGGACATGATGATGCGATTGCAATCATTTTAGCTGCCTCAAAAGTAAGCAATTTGAAAATTGAGGCGATTACTACTGTCGCAGGAAATGTCGAGGTTGAAAAAAACACGTTAAATACTTTAAAAGTATGCGATATTATTGGTCTAAACGATGTACCGGTCGCTCAAGGAGCAGAAAAACCTTTGATTAAAGCTCGGGCTATTGCTGAAGAAATTCATGGCGAAACGGGGTTGGACGGCCCAAAACTGCCTGAAAACCCGACTAAAAAAGCGGTCGACCAGCATGCTGTTGATTTAATTATTGAAAAAGTATTAGCATCGGACGGCGATATTACCTTAGTTCCTACCGGTCCACTGACAAACATCGCTTTAGCGATGATCAGGGAACCTAAAATAGTTCCAAAAATAAAGGAAATCGTCTTAATGGGTGGCGGGACCTTTGGAAACTGGACGCCAGCTGCTGAATTCAATATTTGGGTTGATGCCGAAGCGGCAAAGGTTGTTTTTGAAAGCGGTGTGCCAATTGCAATGTTTGGATTGGATGTCACCCACCAGGCAATTGCAACCAACGAGATTATCGCTAATCTCGCTAAAATTGATAACGTAGTAGCTCATTTTGTTGTGGAATTATTAAAGTTTTTCTCAAAGACTTATAAAGAAGTGTTTGACTTCGAGGGCTGGCCAATCCATGATGCTTGTACGGTTGCTTACTTAATAGATCCTTCTATTTTTGAGATGAAGTATGTTCATGTGGGCATTGAAACAAAAGGAGAACTCACTTATGGCATGACGGTCGTTGACACATTAGCTGTCACTGGAAACCAACCGAATGTCCATTTCGCTTCACAATTAGATTCAACTAAATTCTGGGATTTATTTACAAAGTCACTCACATCCTATTCTCGTTAATTAATCCAGTGTGTTATGGGAGTGGCCTATCATGAAGTAAGAGGAGGGGAAATAGATGAAGAACTCTGCGATTACTGTTATTGGAAGCATTAATGTTGATTTGGTTACGGTCACGAAGCGCTTGCCAGATCAAGGAGAGACGATTGCCGGAGAAACTTTCCATACGAAGTCCGGCGGCAAAGGGGCAAATCAGGCGGTAGCAGCTGCTCGATTAGGGGCGAATGTCCAAATGATCGGCTGTGTCGGTGATGACCAAAATGGCTCTGCGATGCTAGAAAATTTGGTTAACGAAAAAGTGTCAACGCGGATGATTACAAAGATTCCGAATACAAATACAGGTGTAGCGAATATTATCTTGTCCAATCATGATAATCGAATCATTATCGTACCAGGTGCGAATCAAAAGGTAACCCCGGAATATGTTAAACAATTTGAACAAGAAATTCTTACCAGTGCTCTTGTTCTCATTCAATTTGAAATACCGCTTGAAACGGTGTTATACTGCCTGGATTTATGTGCGTCACATCAGATTCCAATTATCGTTAACCCGGCGCCAGCCGAAACAATACCTTATGAATACTGGAATAAAGCTACATATATCACCCCGAACGAAGGGGAAGCCACTCAGTTGTTTGACTTTTATACGATGAGCGCTGATTTGAATGATAAATTAATCATCACTAAAGGAGAACATGGCGTTTCTTATCATAAGAACAATGAACGATTGCTGATTCCCGCTTATACTGTTACCCCAGTTGATACGACTGGGGCAGGCGATACGTTCAATGGAGCGTTATGTGTGGCGCTGACTGAACAGCAATCGTTGGAATCTGCGGTGAAATTTGCTAATGCAGCGTCTGCGCTATCCATTCAAAAATTCGGTGCCCAGGATGGCATGCCTACACGTGCGGAAGTTGAAGCTTTCCTAGGCTAGTAATTTTTTTAATTGAATGTAGCCGTACGTTTGACTCGAAATAAAAACATGGGGTGACAACATGGAAAAAAGAAAAATCATCATTGACACGGACCCTGGCATTGATGACGCGTATGCCATCGTTGCGGCATTAGCTTATGAGGGATTTGATGTACTAGGGATCACTGTGGCAGCCGGGAATGTCGGCTTGGATAATTGTGTGAATAATGCGTTAGGTCTTGTTAACTTAATGAATGCGGATTGTCTCGTTTATCCGGGTGCTGAGGCACCTTTGAAACTGTTGATGCAAAAGCAAACTTATCAATTAGAAGGTTTAGTGCATGGCGAAGGGGGGCTTGGAACAGTTACCCTTCCTCCTGACTTTTCGAGAAAATCCGAAACACATGCTGTCGAATTTATTTTAGAAAGTGTTAAAGCAAACCCGGGAGAGGTAGAATTGATTACGTTAGGCCCGCTGACGAATGTTGCTTTGGCGATTCAAAAGGATCTTGACACCATGAAAAAAGTGAAAAAGATCTGGTCGATGGGGGGAGGCGTCCGGCTTGGAAACCGCACTCCGGTAGCTGAATTTAATTATTGGGCAGATCCAGAAGCAGCGAAACTGACCTATGATGAAATTGGCGAACATGTTGAAATCAATATGATTGGCTTAGATGTTACCCACCAAACTCGCTTTACTTTAGACGATTTATTCTTTTTACGCACCGAGTGTGGCGAGGTGGGAGAACTATTAAGTGAGATGTCCAATCTCTACCTGGAAAACTATTGGAAAGCTTTGCGCACCACCGGGGTTATTATTCATGACTTAGTGGCGGTCATGCTTGCCATTGACCCCAGCCTAAGCAGCGAAGATGATGTTTTCAGACAAGTGAATTTAAAAATGGAATGTGAAGGAATTTGTAAAGGACAAACAGTCGTGCAATTAGCGCCAAACGTAAAAGACACCGAACCTAAAAACGCTACCGTTTATATGGGTATTGACAACAGCGCCTTTAAAAAGGCCTTCTTCAAACTATGCTTCCCAGAAGCCTATGTGCTCTATAACAAATATATAGCGTAGGGTCAGGGTGTGGCAGGTCTCTAAAAACCGTTGACCACAACATGAGGGATGTTCTCAATGTAGGAGAAGAAATACTAGGCATCATCCAAAAAACTGGATGATGCCTAGTATTTTTTTCTTTCAAAATTATAGATTTCGCCACAGTGGAAAACTTTTTATCGAGTGTGTCTACGTCTAGCTTCAGCGCTAGTGTCCTTGTTCTCTACCCTACGATAATTCAACATCGAATCACCTTCGTCTTTTCGTATTTCCTTTATCCCACACTTAAGGCTCAGTAAGTCTCCATTGGAGACAACTGAGCCTAAAGGTCCGATTCGTTCAACTAACCATCAGCAGAAGACGCTGATGGAAGTTTCACTTTATCTCAATTAGAGAGACTCCACAAGGAGTGCTTCGGCTGCATAGGGTATCGTACCATCTATCTTCGTATCTATTTACTGGTTGTTTAAATTGTTTGACAAAAAGCGCTTACAATATT
Source organism: Bacillus sp. FJAT-18017 (assembly GCF_001278805.1). Taxonomy (GTDB): domain Bacteria; phylum Bacillota; class Bacilli; order Bacillales; family Cytobacillaceae; genus Bacillus_D. The sequence continues at coordinate 1,425,995 of NZ_CP012602.1, forward strand.
AGTATGAGTATAGTTGGTAAATTAATTTAACTAACCTTTAAAGGGGGAGACAATTTTGAAAAAGAAATGGTTAGGTATCACGTTAACTGCAGTTCTAACACTTGGATCTCTGGCAGCTTGTTCCGGAACCAAAGAGGAAACTAGTAATTCTGGTGGAGGCAATGGCGATAAAATTACGTACTGGGCTCCTTTCTCTGGCGCTGATGGCCCGCGAATGAAGAAAATTGTTGAAAACTATAATAAGTCGCAGGATAAATACGAAGTGGACTTTCAAGTTGTTCCTCAGTCTGATTATTATAAAACAGTTGACCTCTCTTTATCAGGTCAAAAGAGTGGACCTGATGTGTTAATCGTCCATACAGATCAGATGAAGAATTATGCTGATAAAAATTTATTGAAAGACTTAGGCGATACAATTGAAAAGACTGGCTTGAAAGCAGAAGATTATTCGGAAACTGCCTGGAATGCTGGAAATATTGATGGAAAACAATATTCCATTCCTTTAGATATCCATCCTTTGATTATGTATTATAACAAGGACTTATTTGAAGCAGCGGGTTTAGACCCGGAGAATCCGCCAACCAATCGCGAAGAATTTGTTGAGGCAGCTAAAAAACTGACTGATCCTTCAAAGAATCAATATGGATTTGTCGTACCAACACTATGGCCGAACCAATTCATTTTCCCGACGATTTTATTCCAGAATGGCGGCGAATTAATGAAGGATGGGAAGCCAAACTACAACAGCCCGGAAGCGGTTGAAGCGTTAACGTTTTATAGTGATTTGATTCATAAAGAAAAAGTTTCACCTAAAAATGTCCAGCAAGATGGTGAAGTTACCCTATTCTTGCAAGGCAAGAATGCGATGCATCTAAATGGCCCTTGGATGATGGAACAATGGGATAAAGCTGGTATTAACTATGGCGTAGCTGAAGTCCCTCAGCTTGGAACAAAACAACAAGCTGTTTACGCGAACGGACATAACTTTGTTATCCCTGCCTCTGTAAAAGATACAGAAAAATTAGAAGGTATTTCTGATTTCCTAAAATTCGTTGCCGATAACACAATGGAATGGGCTAAATCAGGACAAGCACCTGCTTCAAAGGCTATTTATGAACAAAACGAAGAGTTCAAACAAATGGAGCAGCAGCCGATTGTTGCAAAAGAATTTGAATATGCCCAATTCGCTCCTCTTGTTGCGAACTGGGGCCAATTATCTGAACCACTATGGGCGGAAGTAAACCTTGCCCTGCTTGGCCAAAAGGATCCGCAAAAAGCCTTGGACGATGCAAATAAAAAGGCTGAGCAAATTTTGAATAAGTAACCATTGTTGGAGGCGGAGGGTGGATTCATACACCTGTACGCCTCTTTTTTAAAAATTGATGATTAGGAAATCGAAAGGAGGAAGGAAATGAGTAAATCAACCTGGAAATCACAATTGACCTCAAGTCTGTTTGTTCTTCCTTACTTGATATTATTTATTGTTTTCCTTTTAGTTCCAATAGGCTATGGAGTCTATATGAGTCTTACTAACTGGGATTTATTAAATCCGCAACATGAATTTGTCGGATTAAAAAATTATTTGAATATCTTTGATGGGGATTCCTATTTAAATGGTTTGTTTTTTGAAGGGTTAAAAAATACTCTCCAATTTGTTGTTTATGCTGTCCCATTATTGATTATTGTTGGATTGGCGCTGGCATTGTTAGTAAATGCCTTGCCAGGAAAAATTAGAGGATTTTTCCGTACCGTTTATTTTATTCCTTATGCTGTTTCTGTGTCAGTTGTAGCAATCATTTGGCTGTGGATTCTGGACACGAATAGCGGGTTAATCAATCAGTATTTACTTAAATTTGGCATGCCAATGATTCCATGGCTTACGGAACTCCCATATGCCTGGATTTCACTCGTCATTGCAACACTGTGGTGGACTATTGGGTTTAATATGGTCATTTTTATTAACGCATTAAATGATGTACCAGAGGAACTATACGAAGCTGGGTCGCTTGATGGAGCAAGCCGCTGGCAGCGTTTTGTCCATATCACTTTGCCAAGCATTAGACCGACGATGCTCTTCGTCACGATTACCTCGACGATTGCCTCATTTAATATTTATGGACAGCCATTCCTCATGACGCGGGGCGGTCCGGGAACGGAGACAAAGGTTCTATTAATGAACATTGTGGATGAAGCTTTCGAACAGCGGCAATTGGGCCATGCTGCAGCCATGTCTATCTTAATGGCATTGATTATGATTGTTATTTCAATCGTACAATTCAAATTAACCAATCGAAAGGAGTAGAGCCGCATGCATAGAAAATTGTTTAAGGTACTCACCGTCATTCTAGCCATTTTTGTAGGCTTAGTATTTATCCTTCCGATTTTATGGATGCTGGCTACTTCATTCAAAACGGATCAGGAAGCATTCACCGCAGGCATCAAATGGCTGCCGGAAGTATTTACACTTGAGAATTATCAGTATACGTTAGCAGGAAATACCGATACGCCTGTATTGAAGTGGATGGGGAACTCGCTTTTTGTAGGGCTTACCGGCACGTTAATCGTCCTATTCGTTGATACATTGGCAGCATACGGGCTGGCACGGCTTAATGTACCGTTTAGAAAGACACTAATTAGCATATTTATTGGTTCCTTGACCATTCCTTGGGTTATCACGTTTTTACCGTTGTACATGGAATTCAATGCACTCGGTCTTCTAGACACATATGCAGTATTAATTCTTCCATATTCGGCAAACGCTTTTGGGGTATTCTTGCTTTATCAATATTTCAAGGGGTTCCCGAAAGAGCTGGAAGAAGCAGCCTTCCTGGATGGGGCCAATAAATGGCAAGTATTTGTAAAAGTGGTTCTGCCTTCAGCGAAGCCTGTAATTTGGACTTTAGCCATCTTTACGTTTATGACAATCTATAATGACTTCTTATGGCCTCTTGTCACAACGAATTCTCCAGAGATGAGAACAATTACAACAGGGATTGCTATCATGCAGCAGGGCAGCTTTGTCTCTTCACCGGGAAGGTTGATGGCATTAACGTCGATTGCAACCATTCCGGCCGTTCTATTGTTTATTATTGGCCAGCGCTCGTTTATTAAAGGAGTCAATCAGACCGGTATTAAATAAATAGAATAATAATGGAAGGAATTGAGAATACATCATGCTAGTACCTCGTAATGAATATCCAAGACCGCAATTTGTAAGAAAAGAATGGATGAATTTAAACGGCGAATGGGATTTCGCTTTTGATGATAAAAATATTGGTGTAAAGGAAAAATGGTTTAATAATGAGAATGCTTTTGATCGGAAAATTACGGTTCCGTTTGCTTACCAAACACAATTAAGCGGAATAAATGATTCTGGTTTTCATGATCAGGTGTGGTATCGCCGTGAATTTACAGTTCCAAAAAGCTGGGATCATCAGAGGGTCATGTTGCATTTTGGAGCGGTAGACTACCGGGCATGGGTTTATGTCAATGGCCAGTATGCCGGTTTTCATGAAGGAGGCCACGTAGGTTTCTCCTTTGATATTACCGAACATTTAACATGGGGTAATGAAAATGTAGTGGTGAGAGTGGAGGATCCTTCCACAGACGAAACCATTCCTAGAGGAAAGCAGTTCTGGATTGAAAAATCGGATTCCATTTGGTATACCCGTACTACTGGTATCTGGCAAACCGTTTGGCTGGAGCCAGTTAGCTCAGCTAGTATTACAAAACTAAGGTTTACGCCAGATATCGATCGTGGAGATATTATTGTAGAATTCGAGGTTGCTGGTGACAGTACGAATAAGCAAGTAGAAATAGAAATCACCTTTAAGGGTGAAAGAGTTGCTAATGATTCAATTGAAATTTTAGAGGCATATAATAAACGCGCAATTAATCTGTATAATCGCAAAGTTTTCAGGACAGCCTTCCATCATGACGGCTGGAACTGGACACCTGAAAACCCAAACCTATTTGATATTAAACTCACTCTAAAAGATGAAGAAACAATTCTTGACGAGATTGACTCATATTTTGGTATGAGAAAAATTCATGCTGAAAATGGAATGGTCTACCTGAATAACAAACCATATTATCAAAAATTAGTCCTTGACCAAGGCTATTGGCCTCAAGGGTTATTGACAGCTCCTACGGACGAGGATCTCAAAAAAGATATTGAACTTGCATTGGAAATGGGTTTTAATGGATGTAGAAAACACCAAAAGGTAGAGGACCCGCGTTTCCTTTATTGGGCTGATAAGCTTGGTTTCCTTGTCTGGGGGGAATGTGCTGCATCGCCATCCTATAGTGAAGACGCAGCGGCCAGATTGACGAAAGAATGGATTGAAATTATTGAACGAGATTATAATCATCCGTCAATCGTAGCTTGGGTTCCAGTGAACGAAAGCTGGGGAGTCCCATTCATCAAGGCGAATAAACAGCAGCAACACCATTCTTTAGCGATGTACCACCTTGTTCACTCTCTGGATCAAACCCGTTTGGTGATTTCAAATGATGGCTGGGAGCAGACCGAAACGGATATTTGTGCGATTCATAATTATGCTCACGGTTCGAGTGATGAAAAGGCCAAATACGAAGAATTTAAGGATTCTCTTTCCACAAAAGAAAATCTCCTTGATTCCAAACCAGCCAGACGTGGAATCTATGCTGATGGATTTGAGCATAAAGGCGAACCTATTTTGCTTACAGAATTTGGAGGCATTGGTTTTAAAGTCGGTGACGACCATGGCTGGGGCTATACATCTGTAAAAGATGAGCAGGAGTTTGTCGCTGATTATCTTAGGGTAATGGAAGCTGTTTATGCTTCAAAAGCGCTGCATGGCTTTTGTTATACCCAATTAACGGATGTGGAACAAGAAATCAATGGACTATTATCGTATAACCGAGAACCAAAATGCGAATTAGCAAAAATCAGGGAAATCAACGATATGTGGATTTCTGGTATTGTGAAAAAATAAATTTAAGGAAAATCCTTTCTTAAATGTCGCTATTTCAGGTTGAAGCGTACTTTTAAGAAAGGATTTTTATGTAACCAAAAATGATAAACCCAATATCACCAGAGTTACGGTGGTTTTTGCATGAAATATACGGATTTGCTAGGTAAACCGGATTACTAGAAAAGAGGTGATATAAATGATTAACGATATTAGAACCGGAAGTTTTGAAAGAATGAAGCAGCATAATCAATCATCGGTTTTAAACACGATTCGCATAAAAGAACCAATTTCGAGGGCGGATATTGCCAAATTAACAAAGCTGACAAAACCAACTGTCAGTTCATTAGTTAGTGAATTAATCGAACAGGACCTGATAACAGAGGAAGAGGCAGCCACTTCGACTATTGCTGGCGGCAGAAAACCAATCCTGCTTCGTATTAATTACTCAGCTTATTATATAATCGGCGTTTATGCAGCAGCTGAAGTGGTCCGGGTCATAATGAGTACGATGGATGGAAAAATCATTACTAGTATCAGCCAGGAAATAACCGAACTCCCAACAAAAGATGAATTTTTGGAGATCGTCATTGAAAAAATTGATTATGTCATCCATCATTCAAAGATTGAACGGTCTTTAATTCTTGGAATCGGTTTTGCCATGCACGGGTTAGTTGACCCGGTTCAAGGTGTCGCCATCTTTTCCCCGCACTTGCACCTTGAGGATATACCTATAAAAGAAACGCTGGAAAGAGAATTCAATCTTCCTGTTTTAGTTGAAAATGATGTACGGTCACTGGCCATCGGCGAAAGCTGGTTTGGACAAGGCCAGAATGTCTCGGATTTCATTTGTCTAAGTGTAGGTCGCGGTGTAGGATCCGGTATCTTTATAAATGATGAAATTTATAGAAGTTCCTTTAACACCGCAGGAGAAATTGGCCATACTATCATAGAATTGGATGGAGAAAAATGCCAATGTGGAAATAATGGTTGTCTGGAAGCATATGCATCAGAATCCGCCATTCTTAAAAAGGCAAAAATGGGTTTAAATGATCATCCGGAATCCTTAATCCACGAATGGTTAATAGACAGCAAAACGGATATTTCATTAGAAATGGTATTTAAAGCAGCAAGAGAAGGCGACTCTTTTGCTATTTCCATCTTAGAAGAAACCGGGAATTCACTCGGCCTGGCAGCAGCGAATATGGTTAATCTCCTTAAGCCTTCCATGCTGATTCTAGAAGGATATATATTTGAACAAGGGGATTTTGTTGTAACTCCATTAAAAAATATGATAGAGAAATATACATTTAAAAGTCCCCATGAGCATATTTCTGTAGTTTGTTCGGAATTAGGGAAAACAGGGATGGCGCTAGGAGCAGTGGTATTGATTTTACACAAACTGTTCAAAACAGAATCAGTATAACTTTCAAAAATAGCTGTAAAAAAAGAAATGGACCTCCGAGTTAGAGGCCCATTTCTTTTTGTAGAGAAAATAAATTCCCCGCTTATCTATTTTGCACATGAACAAGGCGCTTGCGCTTTTGGTTTCGTCTAGCTCCAGCGCCTATCGCCTAGCAAACTTCGGGTCTCCTCCCTATGATAAGTCATCATCGAATCGCTTCGCTCTTCGTGATTCCTTTATCCCACTCTTAAGGCTGAGTAAGCCTCCTTCGTCGGCAACTGATCCTAAAGGTCCGATTCGTTCAACTAACCATCAGCAAAAATCGCTGATGGAAGTTTCACTTTATCTCAGTCGAAGCCCCTCCAGTTTGTACGGCGATGACCAAGGCGCTTGCGCTTTTGGTTTAATGAAGTTTGATTACTTTACGTGTGGAGTGGTAGCGTTTCCCGCCGAGATGCCGGATCGTGTTAGCCAAAAAATGCTGGCCGGTGGAAACCGCATAGTCATAAGGCGTTTCTTCCTCATCGACATAATTGATGTCCGCGCCCTGTTCAACAAGATATTTCACGATGTGCCCCAATCCTGCTTCAATGGCCGAATAAAGCGCAATGGACAGGATTGTTCGGGTGTTCTCCGGTGAAGTATTGGAGCGGCCTCGCTGCAAAAACTTCTTCAATAAATCAAGCTGTCCATGATAGGCGGTAATCGGGATTGTATTCAGCTTTTCGTCTGTATATAGGGAAAAAGAGTCATCTTTTGATAACAAATACTCAGCCATATCATACTGATTGGCCATGCAGCACCAAAAATACGCATGATGGGTAATAGGCGCGCCGATTTTCAGCAGCAAATCAACTCTTTCCCTGTCGCCGCTCTGGGCGGTATAGGAGAGCGCCTTTTTCAGGTCTTCACTGCCGACTGTCGCACCATATGCTTTGAGGATTTCCAGAATATCCATCCTCCCATATGTCAGGGCCTTCTGGACCGGATTGGATTGATTCCTATCCACGACATTTGGATCGGCCCCATACTCTAGAAGTATTTGAATAATTTCCGGGCGATGCCTCGAATACGGTATGATGTTATTGATAGGCTGAATGCCAAAATGGTTTGGATTATTTACCTCTGCGCCTGCCTGAAGGAGAACTCTTACACCATATTCATACTGATTCAAAATTGCTCCATGCAGAAGGCGGTTCAGCATTTGGCTTGTTAATGAATAACGGTCAAAAACCATTGAATAAAGGGAATCGATTTTTAAATAGCCGTTCCTTGCCAGCAGGTCGCATGCTTCTTGGTCAGTGAGGGTGACATGCGGCAGCTGGGTCAATATGGTTTCTTTTCGTCCCTTTTTCACTGCTGTCCAAAAAAACTCATTTGCCGTAAGAATGGCAATCATCTCCCTGAGCATTGAAACTGCTTGTTGTTTTGTATTCAAGAAAATTATCGATTTAGGCTTACTTCTCCATTATACATCCATTCTGAAACAGAAGGGACTTGTTTCGACAATTAAATTGGAATTGCAGCTACCAACTACTTTTTATAGGGGGAAAAGAGATGCTTGACAAACTAAAAGGGGCACTTTATGGATTGGCAATTGGTGATGCCCTTGGCGGAACGACGGAGTTTTTAACAAAAGAAGAAATTTCGAACCGTTATGGAACGTTAATTCATATTGCTGGCGGGGGTGTCTGGAAGCTTGAGAAAGGCGAGACGACGGACGATACAGCGATGACTCTTGCGGTCGCAAGGGGAATACTGGCAAATCCCAAGGACCCTGTTAAAGCTATCGGAGAAGAATTCCTTGCCTGGAAAATGACGAATCCGAAAGATATTGGAAATATTATCGCTACCGTCTTTTCGATTTATGATGGAAATTGGGAGGAAGCCGCCCGAACTGCGCACTATAGCTATCTTGGAAAAAAATCCGCCGGGAATGGAACCTTGATGCGCTGCCTGCCCGTTGCGCTGGCCTACAGGGATCTGGAAACTGTCGAAAAGGTGACAATGGCCCAGTCAAAAATGACTCATTACGATGATTTGGCAGACGAAGCTAGTATTATTTACAACCGGGTCGCCTGGAGGGTCTTAAATGGGGAAAACCTTAAGGATGCCATCAAAATTGAAGTCAAAGGCACGCGGTACGAGAGTGTAGTAGATCGGGATGCGCCTCGATGCGAACAGAGCGGTTTTGTCGTTGACACTATGGAATGGGTGCTTCACTGGCTTCTTGTCTCCGATTCATTCGCAGAGGTTGTTATCGGAGCCGCAAATGAAGGATATGATACCGATACGGTTGCCGCCATTGCAGGCGGTTTGGCTGGTCTCGCATGCGGATATCAAGCACTCCCACAAGAATACACCAGCTGCCTATTAAATAAAGAGGAACTGGATGAGCTTGCCGAAAAACTTTCAGAGTTGTATGGAGAAAAAAGGTAATCCTGTATCCATCAAGAATTAATAGGTATAAACCGTCTGGAGGTGCAGGGGATGAACAGAGCCATTGATTATACTAAGAGGTGTCCGGAATGCGGGGCACCCGAGGCGAACGGTCTTGGTTGCTTTGGTCAGCTTGGCGAGATTCTGACGTGGGAGTATGATGATCCGGAACTGCTCAGCCAGCATTTCTGGACGGTCGCATGCTACACGATCCAGCATCCAGCTCAGTTCACAGCTGAAGCGATGGCGAAATTCCAGGAGGTATTTTGCCAGGCGTATGACCAGCAGCTGCCCCTGGGTGAAATCCGGAAAAGAGTCTCCTTTTTCGCCCAAGGGAAGGCAAAGGTGGTAAAGAAGTCCCTTCATAGACCTGTTTACCGTGAATGGGCGATGACAATTTCCGAAGTTTATCTTGTAGGCGAACGAAAGGGTGCCGCTGACCGCGTCCGTGCCTGGTCGAAGATTGTCCGGAAGCAGATGTAGGAGTCTAAGAGCTTGAATACCACTTGCCGGGCAATTGCTGTATAATGAAGCGTATTAATTCTAACAACATCGAGGAGAGCGCATGTGAACCAGGAATTTCTATATATCATTATACTGATTGCCCTCGGGTATATATTAAAAAAGCTAAATATCCTGCAGGAAAAAGACGGAGAAACCATCTCCAAGCTTATTTTTAAAATAACTCTTCCAGCTTTGGTTATCGTAACATTTGATTCTGTTAAAATTGATACTTCGTTAATCCTGCTGCCGGTTATTGTGTTGGTCTATGGGATTGTGAATGCGATTGTCGGCCCGCTTGTTTTTAAAAACGAGGACCGGGAGCTGAAAGGCGCATTCTTAATGCTGGCCTCCGGTTTTAATGTCGGCTTATTTGCGTTTCCACTTGTATACGCAATTTGGGGCATGGGGGGATTATCCTACTTCAGCATGTTCGATGTCGGAACCTCACTGATCGTTTTTGGAATCGCATATATTTTGGGAAGCTATTTTTCTGAGGAAGGCCTTAAGCTGAACCCGCTTGAAATCTTAAAGCGGCTAGCTTCCTCAATTCCGTTGATGGCCTACCTGATTTCAAGTATTTTAAATCTTGCCCATATCAAACTGCCCGACGCAGTCATAGACGTGGCAAGCCTGATATCCGGTGCGAACATCCCGCTCTCATTGTTGCTGCTGGGAATTTATCTGAACTTTAATTTCGATAAGCAATTCATTCGGCCAATGCTTAAATTTTTGGCTTACCGATACAGTTTGGGCCTCATTTTTGGGTTAACTTTGTATTTTGTCCTGCCGTTCAACGAGATGTTCAGATATACTGTCCTAATCGGTTTGCTGCTCCCTGCAGCTGCTTCCGCTTTAACATTTGCGGTTGAATTCAATTACAGCGATACCGCAAAAAGGCTGGTCGCTACGATTTCGAACATTACAATCCTGGTGAGTATTGTAATCCTGTATGTATTTGCCAATTTCGTCTTGTAAGAATCACCTTCATTCAGCAGGCGTTTTCGACTCATAAGGGATAGTTACTCGAGCGTATATATATAAATAAAACCGGCCAGCATGTACTAACGCACATGGGCCGGTTTTTACTTTTCCCGTTTTAACCAGTTCATCGGGTTTAAATTTTTTCGATAACGTGTGACCGCTTCCTTGCCAATAATGATACCGCCAATCCAGAACGTCGCTTCCCCTGCTACAACCAGCCCGCCTGTAATTGCAACCTTTGTCCCCGTTGAAAAATCTGTCATCGGAACAAGCAGAATTGCCAAATAAAAAATGCAGGATACTATAATAAGGGTAGCGCCAATTCGGATTAAAGTTTTGGACTTGGTCTTCGGACTAGCTGTTGTGTCCAGGTTTTCTTCCATACGATTCCTCCACAAGCTGTTTTGTAAATTATAAAGGAAACAAAGCGGAATCACTACTATTTTTCATCTTAAGAAGTAGTAAGGGTCTGACCCGGGCTAGATGGCTGATAGTCATGCTCATGTACCTGGACTAGTACATCATGGTCTTGCTTAGTCATTTAGCTATATCCAAAATGACTCTTTTTCACTATTTTTCATCTTAAGAAGTAGTAAGGGTCTGGCCCGTACTAGATGGCTGATAGTCATGCTCATGTACCTGGACTAGTACATCATGGTCTAGCTTAGTCATATAGCTATATCCAAAATGAATCTTTTTCACTATTTTTCATCTTAAGAAGTAGTAAGGGTCTGACCCGTACTAGATGGGTGATAGTCATGCTCATGTACCTGGACTAGTACATCATGGTCTAGCTTAGTCAAATAGCTATATCCAAAATGACTCTTTTTCACTATTTTTCATCTTAAGAAGTAGTAAGGGTCTGGCCCGTACTAGATGGGTGATAGTCATGCTCATGTACCTGGACTAGTACCATCATGGTCTCCATATCTAAACAAAATCTACACCAACTAATAAATAGACAACTCACAGCAGATATTAGACGCAGATGAGACAATTACTGGAACAACAAATTGTCAATCAGAATGGCCAACCATTAGGAAGTTTCGGATTATGGATTAATTGCGCAAACTTCTATACAATGTGAGGAATGAAGCCAGAAACCCGGCTAATGTTTTTTTAAAAAAGAAAGGTGTTGGACATGGCAAAGAATATTATCTTTTTTGATATTGATGGAACTTTATACGATGACAATAAGCGTCTTCCTGCCTCGACAAAGGAAGCGGTCCAGAAGCTGAAAGAGCTTGGCAATGAGGTTGCAATCGCCACCGGGCGAGCGCCATTCATGTTTGATGACCTCCGCGAAGAACTCGATATTCATACATACGTTTCCTTTAACGGTCAATATGTCGTCCTCCAGGGCAAACCAATCTATACAAATTGCCTCGACTTTAGGGCGCTTGAACAACTAACGGATACCGCAGCGAACAAGAATCATCCGCTTGTCTACATGGATGCCGACGACATGAAAACATCCGTGCCCGAGCACGAATGGGTATCAGAAAGTATGGGTACGCTCAAACTCTCAAGGGAAGCATCACTTGATCCAGAATACTTCCGCAGCCGTGAAATCTACCAGACGCTGCTATTCTGCCAGAAGGATGAGGAAAAGGCATATGAACAGGCCTTTAAGGAATTCGACTTCATCCGCTGGCATCCGCTTTCCGTCGATGTTTTGCCTGCCGGCGGCTCCAAAGCCCATGGTATTGAAAAACTGGTCGACGCTCTCGGGCTGTCCATGGACAATGCCTACGCGTTCGGGGATGGCCTCAATGATGTAGAAATGCTTGCAGCAGTTCCAAACAGCGTCGCCATGGGCAACGCCCACCCGAAAGCAAAAGAAGCCGCAAAATACGAAACCATTCACGTCAATGACGGTGGCATCCTGCACGGGTTAAAGATGGTTGGCCTACTGTAAACCAATTTTATATGAATTGAAACCCAGTCGTACTTTGCGGGCGGCTGGGTTTTTTTTGTTTTAGAAATGTCCTCAGGCAAATAACACTTCATCCTGTTTACCATCTCCCCTGCCTGCCCATACTTATGCGGTGAAAGGGGAGAACCATATGTTGTTTCGTTTTGTGCTATGTGCCTGGGCTGCCTTCATCCTGATGTTAACTTTAGTGTCAGACCCAGCTGCCTTTATAAATGAAAGCAGAGTGCAATTTAACTTCATCGCTGGCCCTGATTATCGCCAGTTATTTGATATGCCGGAAATTTTCACTTCCGGCTATATTAAGCAAAAAATTGGCCATATACTCGTGTTTTTTATGCTTTTTCTGGTTGCTCGAATCCAAATGAAAAGAGGGCAAGCTGTCCGCTTTTGCCTGGCACTTGCCATCATTACTGAATTTCTCCAGCTTTACCCGGAAGATCAGGCCGCCTATTGGATATCGGATATGATGCTGCCGGTTTGATTGTGGGAATGCTGGCAGTTGTTGTTTTTTCAAAAGAAAGCATGGGCCGGCGAGACCCGGCAAAGCAGCAAATAATGTAGGGCATTCAAAAAATCTGTTAGAATTAGCCGAAATACGGCAGGATTTCCAGTTACAATAGCGAATACTATTTATGGTGCGCTTCACGTAAATGTGATGATTAGGATTTTCCCTTGAGTTATGTTACGATTTCATGGGAATATGGTATAGGGGTGAAATAGTGTGGCATTAACATTTTACTGGTACCCGAAATGCGGAACGTGCCGGAACGCAAAGAAATGGCTGGATGAGCATGGACTGGCCTATGATGCAGTACATATTGCCGAGGAACCGCCATCACGTGAGACCTTAAAAGAGCTTCACGAGAAAAGTGGACTTGAGCTAAAGAAATTTTTTAACGTGACTGGCCAAAAATACAAGGAACTCGGCCTGAAAGATAAGGTGAAGACAGCCTCCGAGGACGAGCTGCTCGAGATTCTTTCATCCGATGGCATGCTGATTAAGCGGCCAATCCTCACCGACGGCAATAAAGTGACCGTTGGCTTCAAGGAAGACCAGTATAAAGAAACCTGGCTATAAAGCCTCTGCCGGAGACCGGCGTTAATGGCCTATCGATTTTTCAAGTCGATACAGATAAAGAATTCATTTGGAGGGATTGCAATGAGCACACCGAAGGATTTGCGGTATTCAGAAGAACATGAGTGGGTAAAGGTTGAAGATGGAAAGGTACGCATCGGTATCACACATTTCGCACAGTCCGAGCTGGGTGACATCGTATTCGTAGAGCTTCCTGAAGTAGGCGATGAACTTACAACGAACGAGCCATTCGGCAGCGTCGAATCCGTCAAGACCGTCTCCGAGCTATACGCGCCAATCAGCGGCAAGGTCGTCGAAGTAAACGAAGACTTGGCAGACAGCCCTGAATTTGTCAACGAGTCCCCATACGAAAAAGCATGGATGGTCGTCGTTGAACCAACAGACCTCAGCGAAGTCGACAAACTGATGGACGCTGAAAAATACGATGCAATGATCAATGAATAATGATAAAGGGTGTCCCAAGGTTAATTTGGGGCACCTTTTCTTATTTTTGAATATATCTTATTGGAAACATCTTGTTTATTTCCTGAAGCTAACCGTTGGGCAATACGTTATTGGTTACATTTCAAATGACTTCAAGAGCTGAAACGTAACCACTGGTTCTTATTGGTTACATTTCGCATGTTTTCAGAAGCCAAAACGTTACCAATACGTCTTATTGGTTACATTTCGCATGTTTTCAGAAGCCAAAACGTTACCAATGGGTCTTATTGGTCACATTTCGAATGTTTTCAAAAGCCAAAACGTTACCAATGGAGTCAAGTCCACTATCTTGTGTAAATTCCTATACAATGGTATATCAGCTTATTTTATTTTTGGTGGAATGAAGGGGGTACCCCCTTCATTCCACCAAAAATTTCGCGCTTCGCGTCTATTTTTTAAAAAGGATCTTTTTCCTTTCTTGTTCTTCCGTATAGTCAATCAGGATTGCGCCAATCATTCGAAATGCAGATTGGGTATTGGGGAAAATTCGGATTGACCTTTCCCTTCTACGGACTTCCTGATTCAACCGTTCCAGCGAATTTGTACTTCGGATATATGGGTGGTACTTGGCAGGTTCGTTAAGGAACTGAATGGCATCCTCGAAGCCTTCTTCCAATGTTCTCAGTGTACGCTCAAGTTTAGGATTATCCCCAAACCGGTCTATAAATTCATCCTTAAACCGCCTAGCCTCATCCGCCTCAGCTACATCAAAGATCCTCTTAAGCCCGAATTTCACCTCATCCATTTCTTTTTTGGGCAGATTGGTGAAAATGTTTCTTTTGAAATGAACCAGGCAACGTTGCCAGATGGTTCCCACGAACTCTTTAGCTATGGCGGCTTTCAGGCCTTTGTGTGCGTCAGAAATAACTATTTTGGGGGATTGGAGTCCTCTTTCCTGAAGGTGCTGGAAAAAACTCTGCCATGCTTCAAAACTCTCGGAGTGGGCCACTTTTAAGCCTAAGACATCCCGGTGATTGCCTTCATCAATCGCTGTCGCGATATAAACGGCTTTGGAGACCACGCGGTTATGTTCCCTTACCTTGATATACATCGCATCTGCAAAAATATAAGGATAATATTTAGTGTTAAGAGGCCGGCTGGCCCATTGGCTCACCACCGGGTCAAGCATTTCCGTCAGAGAAGAAACGAAGGATTTTGAAACACTCTCCCCGCATAATTGTTTGACAATATGCTTGACCTTTCGGGTGGATACGCCATTTACAACCATTTCAAGCATAGAGAGGATAAACGCCTGGTCGCATCTTGAATACCTTTCAAAAACGGTTGTCGAAAAGTCTCCACCCCGTGTACGGGGCACCTTCAAGGTAACTTTGCCGATACTGAGTAAAAGATCGCGTTCATAATAACCATTTCGGTAGTCGCGGCGAATTGAATTCCGCTCGTAGGCCCCAGCCTGGAGATACTCGTCCCGCTCCTTTTCCATTACGGCATTCAATACAAGGACAATGGACGCTTTCATCACAGTGTCGATGTTGGAAGCCATTACGGCTTCTTTTAAAACGTCGGTATTTAGGTTAAACTGAATTTGGGTCATCATTAATTCCTCCACATTGTTTTCGTCGCTGATAACATTGTTGACAAAAGGAATTAATTTGACCCTTTTTCTTTTTACACAATTATATGGACTTTATCTACCAATGGGTCTTATTGGTTACATTTCAAATGACTTCAGGAACTGAAACGTTACCAATACTATTGGTAACACAACACCTCGCTGACCGTAAAGCGGAACCCAGAAGGAAAGACAGACCTCGCTAATAGGAAGCTGTCATTCAAAATGGGCACGCGTGCTGCCAATTTTCAAAGTGGGTGGGCCTTTGCCCTTAGATTCCCAACCATTCTTTTGTGAACAGCGGGCAAGCTAATGGAAAAACAAAAAGGGTGATTATTTTGGCTTTACAGGAGCAGAAACTCGATATTACGGACAGGGTGGTTGGAAAACTAAATAATGGGGAAATAAAGCTGTATCTGGAAAATGAAGAAATCGGCAGGATTGCTTTAAATGGCATGGCGGAGTTTGAACTCGACAAGCGTTTCGAGGTAGCCCAGCAGCGGATATACCAAAACGTAACCATGCTTAGTGACCCTGATGAAAAATACACAGACTGCGACCAGCTTGGCTGGTGCTGAGAAGGCTCAGGAAATTGCCAGGCAATTTAGGGCTGCCAGGCATATTTCTATTTGCAAAATAGGCAGCATGATATAGTGAAAATAAGGTAGGAGACAACACAAAACGTAACAATACGAATAAGCTATTACTAACAACTTTCCTGCAGGTGATGTTAATGAGCGAAGAATACGCAGACAAGATTTTAATTGTCGAGGGCAAATCGGATAAGAAGAAGGTAATGAGCATTATCAAGGATCGTGTAGAAGTGATTTGTACAAATGGCACAATATCGCTTTCGAAGCTTGATGAAATGATCGATTCATTCGGGGACCGGGAAGTGTTTATTTTGGCTGATGCCGATGATGCTGGCGAGAAACTCCGCCGTCAATTCCGGCGGGAGTACCCTGAGGCTGAGCATTTATATATTGACCGAACCTATCGTGAGGTGGCAACCGCGCCTTACCATCATTTGGCGATGGTCCTGCTTAGCGCCAATATTGATGTTCATGCCGAATTTTTGGACATAGGCCGCACCGCACCATGAAAAACTGGACAAGCGCCGAGTTTGCTGCTTTTCTCGAAGGCGATGGAACCGGTTTGGCTTACTTTTACACACCTTTGTGCGGCACCTGCCAGGTAGCTTCAAAAATGCTTGAGGTCGTTTCTTCACTGTTCCCCGATCTGGAAATCGGCAAAACAGACCTGAACTATGCCCCAGACATTGCTGAGGCATATGAAATTATGAGTGTCCCTTGTCTTTTCTTAATTAAAGAAGGCAAGGTTGCCGAGTCCATCTACGCGTTCCAATCTGTCCCTTACCTGCTGGAAAAAATCAATACCGTTATAAAATAAGCAGATGCTCTCCAGCATCTGCTTTTTGCGTTATTTCTAAGTGACTTTGTATCCACTGGAGAACGAGTAGAGTAACTATTAGAGGTGGCGGAGAGACCTAGACATACATATACATAAGGAACATTACCCCAGGAAATAAAATTCTGTTTTCCCAGTGTGTTCCACTGTTTACAAAAAGTGTCTGGCAGTTTAGAATATTTAGGGAAGCGAAATAATTACTGCCAGCAAGGGGAGAAACGGATGGCTTTTTACAGACAGTGGGCCGTGCAGTACCGTACATATAACAAGAATATCCGTCTTAGCATGGCGGCTAATATGATTACCCAGGTGGGCCTGGGTATTTTCATTGTCATTTATAATTTTTATGTCCGCGAGCTTGGTTATACGGAGGCAGTGAATGGCCAAATTATTTCGATGGCCTCACTCGCTACGGCAATCATTCTTGTTCCAGCAGGAATGATAGGTGACCGGTTCGGAAGAAAACGTGTAATTTTGGCAGGCATTTTTGTATCTGGATTACTCCTTTTTTCAAGGGCAATTGCGACCGATGGGACAACCCTCATTTACCTTGCCTTTGCCGCAGGGCTTGCGGGCGCCTTCCTTCAGGTATCAGGAATTCCTTGGCTTGCTGAAAACTCCGATCCCTCGGAGCGGGTGAACCTGTTTGCCCTGCAGGCAGCGTTAATGACAGCCGCGAGTGTTATTGGAAACCTGCTTGGTGGTTTGCTTACTGATTTCTTCAGTTTATTTATGCCAGAGCTTTCAAGCATTAGACTGACTTTATTGATTGGGGCTGGAATCTATATAACCGGGGTAATTCCAGCATTCAAGTTCCAGGCGCCAATGAAACGAACAGAAGCTTCGCCATTGCCGGCAGGCTCTCCTGGTAAAAAAAGCGGCTTTAGCAAATCTGGTTTTAAAATCATCGCACTCTTTGCCTTTTCCCAGATGCTGATTGGTTTTGGAGCGGGGCTTGTTATCCCTTATTTGAATCTTTATTTTGCCGGCAGGTTCTCGGCATCTGCCTCGACAACTAGTTTCATTATATCGCTAGGACAGGCTGCAACTGCATTTGCAATGTTTATCGGTCCCCAGGTCGTCAAGCGGGTGGGCGAGGTCAGGGCGGTTGTGTATCTGCAATTGTCATCCTTGCCATTTTTAATACTGACTGCCTACACCGAAAATTTATTCCTTGCGGCGGTCGGATTTTTATTCAGGCAGGCGTTGATGAATGCAGGAAACCCAATTCAAAGTTCACTAATTATGTCGAAAGTCGACGATGGAATGAAGGGACTTGCGAATTCGATCAACCAGACAGTCTTCAACCTCGGATGGGCGCTTATGGGTCCTGTCTCGACCGGGATTGTCGTCCAGTATGGCAACTACTGGGGTTATGCATATGTATTTTCCATCACAGCCGTTCTTTACTTAATTGGTTCCGTATACTTTCTTATCGTGTTTGGAAGAAATCAAATCAAGAAGCCGTCTTCTGCTGCACAAAAGACTGGTTAATCTACTGGGCCTGCTGACATCAGCAGGTCTTTTTGCAAATCGAAAAAATAATTTTGTTCTCAAAGCTATTATTGAAAAAGGGCTGTTAATTTTCGAAGAGTTTAAGAAAGTTGTCGAACGAAATGTGAAGGATATTTCACCGGAGGTATGGAATGTAGTAGGGGGAGGGATACGATATGATTGCCGAACTGCAGAGATTCATTGAAAGCTATAATCAAAAGAAGCAAATGGCGGGACTATTTAGGTCCAAGCGGCCTTTGATTGTGGATTTGGGGGAATGGTCTCTGGAAATTTCCGGGAAATCTGCGCACCTTTCGCGCGAACTCCCCAAAGCTGAAGCTGATTTTATAATGGTTAAAGGATCGCCAGAAGCTCTTAAAGAGTTACTTTATGGAAAAACGGGCTTGCGGGTCTTGGCTGCTCAAGGCTTTTTAATTGTAAAAGGCTCTTTTCGGACGGTGCTTTTGCTTGAGTCGATATTTCTTTTATCGAAATAATAATAAAATTAAAATAAAAGATTGACGAGAAAAAAAGTGTAAGATAAAATAAGTTAAAATCCTAGCTCGATATTTTTAAAAAATTAATATTGCTTATCCAGAGAGGTGGAGGGACTGGCCCTATGAAGCCCGGCAACCGGTTTATACACGGTGCTAATTCCAGCAGGGCATGTGCTCTGCAGAGATAAGGAGAGACATCCCCTCTTCTTGGAGTGGATTTTTTATTTTTTAGAAAAATAATTTCCGCATTAAAAAATTTCCAAAAGCTCTTTATTGACATGATTTTTTAACCATGTTACGATTGCACACATAATTAACTGAATAATAAATGTTGCTCTTATCAAGAGAGGTGGAGGGAAGTGCCCGATGAAGCCCGGCAACCGTCACTGGATAGTATCCAGATGAAATGGTGCCAATTCACGCAAAGCGTTTGCTTTGGGAGATGGGAGAAAGGATATATTTGACTATGCCTTTCTGCCCGCGTGCAGAAAGGCATTTTCTATTCCTTAGAATATTAAAGTAAAACTTTCAAACGATAGAAAAGTATAGAGTCGAGATTGACGGGTAATTAAATGGAAGTAAAGAGGGTGATAGGATGATTTCGATAAAAAATGTCAGCAAGCTGTTCCCTTCGAAGCAGGGAGCGCTCAAAGCTGTTGAAGATGTTAATCTTGAAATAAACGAAGGTGAAATCTTTGGTGTGATAGGCTACAGCGGCGCCGGAAAAAGTACATTAATCCGAATGCTGAACAGGCTGGAAACACCAACAGAGGGAACCATAACAATCGATGATAGAGAAATCTCAAAAATAAAGGGCAAAGAGCTCCGGAAGGCCCGCATGGAAATCGCAATGATTTTTCAGCACTTCAACCTTCTCTGGTCACGAACTGTCCGGGAAAACATTGCATTCCCGCTAGAAATTGCCGGTGTATCAGGGGCTGCCCGCAAAAATCGGGTTGATGAACTGATTAAACTGGTTGGCCTAGAGGGAAGGGAGAATGCTTATCCTTCACAGCTCTCCGGAGGACAGAAGCAGCGTGTTGGCATTGCCAGGGCACTGGCCAATAATCCGAAGGTGCTGCTCTGTGATGAAGCAACCTCGGCACTTGATCCGCAAACGACCGATTCAATCCTTGATCTGTTGGTCGATATTAACAAGCGTCTTGGGCTGACAATTGTTCTGATTACACACGAAATGCATGTTATCAGGAAAATTTGCCATCGGGTTGCTGTTATGGAAAGCGGCAAAATTGTTGAGCTTGGCCCAGTACTTGATGTATTTAGAAATCCTCAACAGCCAATTACGAAACGATTTGTCCAGCAGGTCACTGAGCCGGAGGAGACAAAGGAGACGATTGAGCATCTCCTGGAGCAATATCATTCCGGACAAGTGATTCAGCTAACGTTCGTAGGAGAATCGACCGAGCAGCCATTGATCACCAACTTGATCAGGCAATACGGTGTTACAATCAATATCCTTCAAGGGAAAATTTCGAAAACCCAGAGTGGCTCATATGGGACTTTGTTCGTCCATCTTGATGGCACGGATGAGGAAATCGGAAAGGCGCTTGAGTATATTCAATCCCAGCAGATTGGCGTGGAGGTGATTGCGAATGCTTGAGGAACTTTTTCCGAACGTCGACTGGGAAGACATCTGGGAGGCAACGATTGAAACGCTTTATATGACAAGCATTTCGGTTGTCATTACCTTTATTCTTGGAATTATTCTTGGTTTGTTGCTTTTCCTGACAGGCAAAGGAAACCTTTGGGAAAATGCTTTTATTAATAAAATTATTGCTGCTTTTGTTAACGTGTTCCGTTCCATCCCCTTCATCATTCTAATAGTACTGCTGATTCCATTTACGATTTGGCTGGTCGGCTCGATGATTGGCGAGGAAGCTGCATTGCCTGCCTTGATTATTGGATCGGCACCGTTTTACGCAAGAATGGTTGAAATCGGGCTCCGTGAAATTGACAAAGGTGTAATTGAAGCCGCTAGATCAATGGGTGCTTCGACCTGGACGATTATCTGGAAGGTACTGCTTCCTGAATCGATGCCGGCACTTGTGTCTGGTATCACAGTTACAGCGATTGCACTTGTCAGCTATACTGCAATGGCTGGGGCGATTGGTGCAGGGGGACTTGGGAACCTTGCGTATCTTGAAGGTTTCCAGCGCTCAAGGCCGGATGTGACTCTCGTTGCAACAATTGTCATCTTGATTATCGTTTTCATCATACAGATTATTGGAGACACATTTACTAAAAAGCTTGATAAGAGATGATTCCTTCGGCCCTATTGTGGCCGGTTCATAAAAAAATACTTTCACCCATATAAAAGGAGAGGAAACAAATGAAAAAATGGTTTGGCTTACTTTTAACATTAGCACTGACATTGGCGCTTGCTGCTTGCGGAAGCTCTGATGATAATGCAAGCGGCGGCAGTGACAGCAAGAAAGAAAAGAAGGAACTAGTTGTTGGTGCATCAAACGTGCCGCACGCTGAAATTCTTGAACAAGCAAAGCCGCTTTTAGAGGAAAAAGGCATTGAGCTAGAAATCGAAACATTTACTGACTACGTTCTGCCAAATAAATCTCTTGATTCTGGCGATCTCGATGCAAACTACTTCCAGCACATTCCGTACTTCGAGTCCCAAATTGCAGAAAACGGTTATGAGTTTGCTAATGCAGGCGGCATCCACATTGAGCCGATTGGCGTGTACTCCAAGAAATATAAGAGCCTTGAAGAATTGCCTGAAGGCGCTCATATCATTGTAAGTTCTTCTGTAGCAGACCATGGCCGTATCCTGACTATGCTTGAAGCAAAAGGCCTGATTAAACTAAAAGAAGGTATCGACAAAACTACTGCAACTGCAAAAGACATTGTTGAAAACCCTAAGAACCTGGACTTTGATGCTCAGTACGAAGCAGCACTTCTTCCGCAAATCTACAATAACGGTGAAGGCGATGCAGTCCTAATCAATTCCAACTATGCTCTTGATGCTGGCTTAAACCCAGTAAAAGATTCTATTGCAATCGAAGAATCTGACTCTCCATACGTTAACATCATTGCGGTTAACAAAGGCGATGAAAATAAAGAGGAAATCAAGGCTCTAGTTGAAGTCCTTCGTTCAAAAGAAATCCAGGATTGGATCCTGAAAGAATACGGCGGTTCTGTCGTACCAGTAAAAGCTGAATAATTGATTTAGCGGCAGGCTCCCGGTTGGGGGCCTGTTTTTTTGGTCGAAAGATTATGTGGATGGGGCCTCGGTTACTTGATGTGTCCTGAAAAATTAAAAATCTGTCCTGTATCGTACGGGAAATGTCCTGCATTTTTCGGGAAATGTCCCGTATATCGAAAAATCTGTCCTGATTCTTAAAAAATCTGTCCTGATTCAAAATACGAACCAACGGTTTAGGCAGAATTCCATTGGTCAGCAACTCGACCATCTATTTGTACCGGGAAATCAGGTCCTGGTATTGTTTCAAGCGAATACTCTCCCTTTGGTTATTGCATACTAATCTTTGTGATGACAAACGTGAGGAGTGGAATAAATGGAACATTTTCATGAACCGCAAAATTCAACGGAAGCATCGTTATATGATTACAAAGCTGGCCTAGGTTTGTTTACGCAAAAAATGCCGGATATTGCCCGCCACTATAATGCTTTTACGGAAGCATGCTTTAAAGAGGGGGCTCTTTCCCAAAAGCAGAAACAGTTAATCGCATTGGGTGTTGCGCTCAATTCACAGGATGAGTATTGTATCATTTATCACCTGAAAGGCTGTTTGGATCAGGGAGCGTCCGAACAAGAGATTCTGGAGGCTGTAGGAGTCACTGCAGCTTTTGGTGGAGGAGCCGCCATGAGCCAGGGAGTAACTCTTGTTCAGGAAGCGATGGATGAATTGAATCAATTAAAACAATAAACATAGAAGGTGGCCTATATTAATAGTGGCCACCTTTTTTATTGTGAAATCGCAACTTTAAAAATGATTTGAATTGAGTGCTGGCTACTCCGAAATGGTGCTGCTTTTTGGAGTATACCGCGGTTCGCGGATTAATCTTCTAACCAGCACCATTGATTAATCCAGTAAAACGTATTTGGTGGATTAATCTCCTCGGCAGCGGCGCGAATTAATCCAGTAAACAGCATTTTGTGGATTAAACTCCTTATTATCCCCATGATTATTCAAGAAAACAGAACTTTGTGGATTAATCACCACTTCAATCACAACAATTAACCCAGTAAATCCCCCGCGCACTCTTGGATAATCGGAAAATGATGATGCTCTTAAACCTGAAAGGATTGACTGTTGGAACCATTTTCCACCTTCGTATTTCCCAATTTTCGTTAATTCCTTTTCTGTACGGGTAAACAAAGAAGGTGCGGTGGTTATTCCGTATGTGCAGCAGCTAACGTAGTAACGAAGAACGATACCGCAAAATTCGGAGCAAAGATGAGCTGTATGACTGAACCGAACGGTGGTTGTCGGCCAATTTTTGCAAAAAAACAGCGTGACACACTCAGAAAGGAAGATTAAATTGGATAATAAACTTGATTTGAAGTATACGTCGGAGATGGAAAAAGCTATGCAGCAGTCTCATGGGGTTGGCTATGAGGAGTATAATCTTAAGCATGAGACTCGGATGGAGGTTGAGCAGCGCCGCGAGGAGGAGTATGTTAAGAGCCGGAGGATTGTTGCTGATCTGGACCGGAAAGTGTTTTAGTTTTTCAAGAGAATTTGTCCCTCGGATGAAACTGTATATAATAGGAAGAAAGCCGGGATGCCAGTGGACCTTTTCACTGGCATTTCGGCTTTTTTTGAGCTATTGTAAGTACGTATGATACATGAACCCTCTAAGGCAGGGGAAAATAGCTTGAGAAGTAGGCGCAGCTTATTCTCACTGGAGCATGGTTCATTGAAAATGGTTGGCACCTTTTTCAATCGGTTTAAAGGGTTGCTAACAAATTAAATTTGTTATAAGATTGTAATGAGAATAAAATGAGAATGGAAGCCTGGCTGCCTGTATGGCAATATTGAAGGCTTCTAACTTTCTGCGGAGGTATGGAAATGGCCGGATCAACTTTAACGATCAAAGATTTGCACGTCGCGATTGACGGCAAAGAAATTCTTAAAGGGGTAAACCTTGAAGTAAAAGGCGGGGAAATCCACGCGATTATGGGACCGAACGGTACTGGTAAATCGACTCTTTCCTCGGCTATTATGGGCCACCCTAAATATGAAGTAACGAGCGGTTCAATCACTTTCGATGGTGAGGACGTTCTGGAAATGGAAGTGGACGAGCGTGCTCGCGCAGGCCTGTTCCTTGCAATGCAATATCCTAGCGAAATCAGCGGCGTAACAAATGCCGATTTTTTACGCTCTGCAATTAACAGCCGCAGAGGCGAAGGCAATGAAATCTCCTTGATGAAGTTCATTCGCCAGATGGATAAACAGATGGATTTTCTGGAAATGGATCAGGATATGGCGCAGCGTTACCTGAATGAAGGGTTCTCAGGCGGTGAGAAGAAGCGCAACGAAATCCTGCAGCTTATGATGATTGAGCCTAAGATTGCGATTCTCGATGAAATCGACTCCGGTCTTGATATCGACGCGCTTAAGGTTGTTTCAAAGGGAATCAATCAAATGCGCGGCGAAGAGTTTGGCTGCCTGATTATTACCCACTATCAGCGCCTTCTAAACTATATCACTCCGGATCATGTGCATGTTATGATGCAAGGCCGCATCGTTAAGTCTGGCGGCCCTGAACTGGCGCAGCGCCTGGAAGCTGAAGGCTATGACTGGATCAAGCAAGAGCTTGGCATTGAAGATGAAACTGTCGAGCAAGAAGCTTAAATCTTAGGGGGATTATTTCATGACAATTGAAACTTTACTTCCTTTTGACCAGGAGTTCGTCAGCTCTTTTTCAAAAGGAAAGGCTGAGCCGGAATGGCTGACCGAGCTGCGCGTCAAGGCGCTAGCTCGTGCGGAAGAACTTTCGATGCCGCGGCCTGATAAAACAAAAATAGATAAGTGGAACTTTACAAAGTTCGATTATTTGACTGTAGAAAGCGCTCCTTATGCAACGCTTGCTGAATTGCCTGAAGAGGTTAAATCCCTTGTTGATGCAGAAGGGCAAAAAAATCTATATGTCCAGCGCAATAATACGCCAGCATTCCTTTCCCTTTCACAGGAATTAAAGGATCAAGGGGTAATCTTTACGGATATTTTGACCGCGGCCAGGGAACATGGCGACTTGCTGCGCAAGTATTTCATGAACCAGGCTGTCCAGGTTGATGAACATCGCCTGACTGCCCTTCATGCGGCACTTATGAACGGCGGCACTTTCCTCTATGTTCCAAAAAACGTCGAGATTGCCGAGCCTATCCAGGCTGTTTATATTCATGATGACGAGAATTTGAGCTTGTTCAACCACGTTATCGTTGCTGCTGATGACAATAGCTCGGTCACATATGTTGAAAACTATATTTCAACAGTTGAAGGCAAAGGCGTATTCAATCTCGTCAGTGAAGTCATCCTAGGCACAAATGCACGTGTACGTTACGGTGCAGTTGATACCCTTGCAAAAGGGATTACGACCTACGTGAACCGCCGGGGAGTTACTGGCCGTGATGCTCGCCTTGAATGGGCACTTGGCCTTATGAATGATGGCAATACAATTTCCGATAATGTGACAAACTTAATCGGCGATGGTTCTCAAAGCGATCTAAAAACCGTTGTTGTCGGCCGCGGGGAACAAATTCAGAACTTTACAACCAAGATTGTTCATTTTGGTAAAAATACTGAAGCCTTCATCTTGAAGCATGGTGTTATGAAGGACAGTGCTTCTTCAATCTTCAACGGTATCGGCAAGATTGAACATGGCGCGTCCAAATCAAATGCCCAACAGGAATCACGGGTATTGATGCTGAGCGAAAAAGCTCGCGGAGATGCGAACCCAATCCTATTGATTGACGAAGATGATGTTGTCGCTGGCCATGCTGCATCTGTTGGCCGTGTTGACCCGCTTCAGCTTTATTATCTAATGAGCCGCGGAATTTCCAAGACTGAGGCTGAACGCCTGATCATCCATGGATTCCTTGCTCCAGTTGTTGATTCTCTAGCTATCGAGGGTGTTAAAAAGCAGCTGTCCGAAGTGATTGAGAGGAAAGTAAGATGATTAATTCAGCCGAATTGCGCGAGCTGTTTCCGATTCTGAACCAGGAAGTGAATGGCCGTCCGCTTGTCTATCTTGACAGCGGCGCCACTTCACAAAAGCCTGTCCAGGTCATCGAGGCGCTTAACACCTACTATCGCGAGTATAATTCCAATGTTCACCGTGGTGTCCATACGCTCGGGACAAGAGCGACCGATGCATATGAAGGCGCGCGCGAGAAGGTTCGGAAGTTTATTAATGCTAAGTCAATACAGGAAGTTATTTTTACACGCGGGACGACGACTAGCTTGAATACTGTCGCCCACAGCTATGCGACGGCGAACCTTGGCGAGGGAGACGAAATCGTCATTTCCCCAATGGAGCACCACAGCAATATCATTCCCTGGCAGCAGGCCGCAAAAAGGACCGGCGCCACACTGAAATATTTACCTCTCCAGGATGACGGCACGATTTCGCTTGAAGATGTCCGAAATACTGTGACATCGAATACGAAAATTGTCTCAATAGTGCATATTTCGAACGTGCTTGGCGTTGTAAACCCAGTTAAGGAAATTGCGAAAATTGCTCATGAAAATGGTGCAATTATGGTCGTTGATGGTGCACAAAGCGCCCCTCACCTAAAAGTGGATGTCCAGGATTTGGATTGCGATTTCTTCGCTTTTTCTGCCCATAAAATGTGCGGACCTACAGGAATTGGGGTATTGTATGGTAAAAAGCATCTTCTGGAAAATATGGAGCCGATCGAATTTGGCGGTGAAATGATTGATTTTGTCCATGATTATGAGTCAACCTGGAAAGAGCTTCCCTGGAAGTTCGAGGCTGGCACCCCAATCATTGCAGGCGCGATTGGACTAGGAGCGGCGATTGACTTTTTGCAGGAAGTGGGACTTGAGAACATCGATGCCCATGACCGGAAACTCGGAGCCTATGCCTTGGATAAAATGTCTGAAATCGAAGGCATTACTATTTATGGTCCATCCGATATTTCCAAGCGGACAGGGATTGTCACCTTTAACATTGAAGATGTCCATCCGCATGATGTCGCAACAGTTCTTGACGCCGAAGGCATTGCTGTCAGGGCAGGCCATCATTGTGCCCAGGTACTGATGAGATGGCTAAAGGCAAGCGCGACTGCAAGGGCAAGCATGTACCTTTATAACACCGAAGAAGATATTGACAGGCTTGTTGAAGGCCTTGTCAAAACAAAGGAGTATTTCAGCGATGTCTTCTAATAACTTGGATCAGTTATACCGCCGGGTCATCATGGACCACTACAAGAACCCTCGCAATAAAGGGGTAATTGAAGATGGAAGCCTGACGGTCAATATGAACAACCCAACATGCGGCGACCGGATCCAGCTTACAATGAACGTTGAAGACGGTATTGTGACCGAATCAAAATTTGAAGGAGAAGGCTGCTCAATCTCAATGTCTTCTGCTTCAATGATGACACAGGCGATCAAAGGGAAGCCAATTGAAGATGCCCTGAAGCTTTCGACCATTTTTTCTGATATGATGCAAGGCAAGGATTATGATGATTCATTTGATCTTGGCGACATTGAGGCGCTCTCGGGCGTTTCGAAGTTCCCGGCTCGGATTAAATGTGCTACGCTTGCATGGAAGGCTATGGAGAAAGGTCTAGGGGATCAAAAGAAAGAGTAGGATCCGCTTGAGGGCTGATTGGCCCTTTCCGGTTTTCAGAATAAAGCTTGTTTTACCAGGCTTTACTACATTGGGCTAAAACGGCAGCAAAATTTTGAGAACTTGCCTTGTGTTTTTTGGTAAATTTTCAAAAACTGCCTGGCGCCTATGAATGGAGGAATATGGAGATGGCTAAAAAAGCGCCAGAAATCGGCGATTACAAATATGGCTTTGCAGACCGTGACGTTTCCATCTTCCGGTCTAAGCGCGGCCTGACGCGCGAGATCGTTGAGGAAATCTCGAAAATGAAAGAAGAGCCGCAATGGATGCTCGATTTCCGCCTGAAATCGCTTGAGCAATTCTATGCGAGACCAATGCCTCAGTGGGGCGGCGACCTGAATACTTTGAATTTCGATGAAATTACGTATTATGTCAAGCCTTCCGAAAAAACAGAGCGGTCCTGGGATGAGGTACCTGAAGAAATCAAAGCAACCTTTGATAAATTAGGTATTCCAGAAGCTGAGCAAAAGTACCTTGCTGGTGTATCAGCGCAGTATGAATCAGAAGTTGTTTACCACAATATGCAGGAAGATCTTGAAAAGTTGGGAATCGTTTTTAAGGATACTGACTCTGCGCTGAAGGAAAACGAAGATATTTTCCGCAAGCACTGGGCAACAGTCATCCCTCCAACTGATAACAAATTTGCAGCGCTTAACTCTGCAGTTTGGTCCGGAGGTTCATTCATTTATGTTCCTCCAGGCGTGAAAGTGGACACTCCACTTCAAGCGTACTTCCGCATCAACTCTGAAAATATGGGACAATTTGAACGTACTTTGATTATTGTTGATGAAGGGGCTTCTGTCCATTATGTTGAGGGCTGTACGGCGCCTGTCTACACAACGAATTCACTCCATAGTGCGGTAGTTGAAATCATTATCAAAAAAGATGCGTATTGCCGCTATACCACAATCCAAAACTGGGCAAACAACGTCTACAACCTCGTTACAAAGCGTGCGGTTTGTGAGGCGAATGCTACTATGGAATGGATTGACGGCAACATCGGTTCCAAGCTGACAATGAAATACCCTGCAGTTATCCTGAAGGGTGAAGGCGCCCGCGGTTTGACACTGTCTATCGCTATGGCAGGTAAAGGCCAGCACCAGGATGCAGGTGCAAAAATGATTCACCTTGCACCGAACACATCTTCAACAATCGTGTCCAAGTCAATCTCGAAGCATGGCGGTAAGGTAACATACCGTGGTATCGTCCACTTTGGACGTAAAGCAGACGGAGCCCGCTCTAACATCGAGTGCGACACGTTGATTATGGATAATAAATCGACTTCGGATACAATTCCTTACAACGAAATCCTGAATGACAACATTTCGCTCGAGCACGAAGCGAAGGTTTCCAAGGTTTCCGAGGAGCAGCTCTTCTATCTGATGAGCCGCGGTGTTTCCGAACAAGAAGCAACTGAAATGATCGTCATGGGCTTCATCGAGCCATTCACAAAGGAACTTCCAATGGAGTATGCCGTTGAAATGAATCGCTTGATCAAGTTCGAAATGGAAGGATCAATCGGTTAATATGTTTGCTATACCCGGCTGGGGTTCCCTGGCCGGGTTTTTTGTGTATAGTGAAAGGCTTAAGTTTGCTGATTAGAGGATTGTTACGGTTTCTGTTATATTCAGGACCAAAGTGAATTGCAGTCTATGTGCCCGGACTGATGTGGGGAAGCATGAAAAGGTAACATAGAAGCGGGTTTATGTGCCCGAACTGGGGCGGGGAAGCATGAAAAGGTAACATAGAAGCGTTCTATGTGCCTGAACCAGGCCGGGAAGCATGAATGGACATTAAACGTTTCTAGTTTACTTTCCCCACGCCGGGGAAAACATCTACAAGAGAAATTTGGGACGTTTGTGCTATGATGTGACTGGAGGGATAGTATGATCTATATTGGGGTAACAGGCTGGGGTGACCATGATAGCTTATATAGGC
Organism: Bacillus sp. FJAT-18017; assembly: GCF_001278805.1. GTDB lineage: Bacteria > Bacillota > Bacilli > Bacillales > Cytobacillaceae > Bacillus_D. The sequence goes on from NZ_CP012602.1 coordinate 1,455,598, forward strand.
CGGGGATACCTGCCAGGGAGAAGTTAAGTGAATACGCTGCCCACTTTCCAATCGTTGAAGTGGATGCGGCTTTTTATGCGATTCAGCCTAAAAAGAACGCAGAGAGATGGGTTGATCAGACTCCGGAGTCATTCAAGTTCATCGTCAAAGCTTATCAAGGCATGACAGGGCATCAGCGTGGTGATACGCCATTTGAATCGGAAGAAGAAATGTTTTCAGCGTTCAAGGATTCGCTTGAGCCTTACATGAAACGCAACAAACTGGCGATGGCGCTGTTTCAGTTTCCGCCATGGTTCGATTGCAAAAAGGAAAATGTTGAGTATTTGCGGTTTTGCAAGGAACAAATGGAGGATATTCCATGCGCAATTGAGTTTAGGCATCAATCCTGGTACCAGCCCGAATTTCGCGAAGGGACGCTTCAATTTTTAACAGAACAAAAGTGGATTCATTCAGTCTGCGATGAGCCTCAGTCAGGCAGCGGGTCAATTCCTATCGTCCTTGAAGCGACAGATACATCAAAGACACTTGTCCGTTTTCACGGCAGGAATGTGCACGGCTGGCAGAAGAAAAATGCGAAAAATTGGCGGGAAGTCCGCTATTTATATAAATACAACCGGCAGGAACTCACCGAGTGGGCAGAGTTTCTCCAGCAGCTGCAGGAAAAAAGCAAGGATATATATGTCCTGTTCAATAACAATTCGGGCGGTGACGCTGCAGGGAATGCAAAGGAAATGATGGAGATTCTCGGTATTGAGTATGATTTCCTTGCACCAAGGCAGCTGGATTTGTTTTGAAAATATTGCAACAGCATTGGAACCATTTCAACCCTTGCAGCACGACGAAATGTGTCCAATAAGCGTTATTGGAACCATTTCTCCTCTTGCAGCAAGACAAAATGTACTCAATGAACCGTATTGGAACTATTTCGTCCTTTTTAGCAAGGCAAAATGTGACCAATGATCTGTATTGAAATCATTTCAAGTTCTAAAGCCGGGCAAAACGTTTCCAATGAATTGCGCGTTACTGAGCAAATGTGTAACCATAAGCCGAATAAGAGCTCGTTATAAATGAAATATGTGTTCAACGCTAACCGTTAACTAGTTATCAAAGAATTTTTCAAGAAGAAACGCAACTAGCTATCTAAGTATTTTTCGTTGAAATCAAAAATAGAATGGCTGGGCTAAGGGAGTTAGGCCAATGGAATGGCTGTTAATAATCTTGATAGGGCTAGCCGCAAGCTCGCTCGGGTCGCTGATCGGGCTTGGCGGTGGCATTATCGTCGTCCCCTCGCTGCTTTTTATCGGGACCCTCGGCTTCACGGAGGTTTCCCCTCAGGCCGCGGTCGGTACGTCGCTTTTTACAATGATTTTTACCGGGATGTCCTCAACAATTGGCTATATTAAACACAAAACAATTGATTATAAAAGCGGGCTCCTATTTCTAATTGGGAGTGCTCCAGGCGGTATTGCTGGTGCATATCTCGTAAAAATGCTAGATGTACAAGCTTTCAATATTTATTTCGGTACATTTATTTTATTTGTTTCACTTGTCATGGTTATTCGCAATAAGATTAAGCCATTGCCCTTTAATAGAGAGAAAGGGTACGTCCGGACATTTACCGACCCATCCGGGAATTTGTATGAGTATGGCTTCAATCCTATATCCGGTTTAGCAATCTCCCTTATTATTGGATTTATTTCCGGGATATTCGGAGTTGGCGGCGGCTCACTAATGGTGCCGGCAATGATTATCTTTTTTAGCTTTCCGCCGCATGTGGCTGTGGCAACATCCATGTTCATGATTTTCCTGTCTTCAATTATCAGCTCAATCACGCATATTTCGCTTGGAAACATTGACTGGCTGTACGCGGCCCTGCTCGTACCGGGCGCGTGGGTCGGCGCCAGGATTGGGGTATACTTGAATCAAAGGCTGAAGAGCAGAACCATCGTACTTGTTTTGCGTATTGTCTTAATCATTATTGGAGTTCGGCTAATTTTTCAAGGCATAGCAGGATAAGAGAAGGGTAAAGCAGTGTGCTATCGGAATGCTTTTCGTAAAATCCGATGATGGCGTGCTAGAGGAAGCGGTCATCCCTTTACCAAGGAACGGGACAGCAACAAATGCATCAATTGAGTACAAATTTATTTCGTCAAGACCATATGAATTTACTTAGGAAGAAATACAATTCAAAACGTATGTAATTAAAAATAACTTGGTAAACAGCTCCGCGAGCAATTTTTCAACAAATCAATGGCGTGCTTCAGGGCTTCGCCGCTGGTAAAATCCTTATGGTGGAGTGGCGTACAAAAGGAAGTAACCTGTCCAACCAATAGAGGGGTATCCTCTTGAGGGATAATCTGATTCAACGGCTGCTTATGCCGAAGTGGGAAAAAGGAAGCGATCACCATGGAAACAATACATATTTATCATACAAATGATTTGCACAGCCATTTTGAACATTGGCCGAAAATCAGCCGCATCATTCAAAACCGAGTCAAACACCATCAGGAACAGGGCGATCCGGTCTTTGTTTTTGACATTGGCGACCATGTTGACCGCTGGCATCCCTATACGGATGGAACGATGGGAAAAGGCAATACATTGCTGCTGAATGAAACGGGCTATACTGCGGCGACAATCGGCAACAACGAGGGGATTACCCTATCACATGAAGGGCTCGATTCTCTTTTTCTCAAAAAGAACTTTGACGTCCTCATTGCAAATCTTTACAACAAGGACGGTTCCCGCCCTGAGTGGGCAGAGCCTTATAAACTGTATACAACAGCGGAAGGAACCCGAGTGGCGGCAATCGGCCTGACCGCTTATTTCCAGTTGTTCTACAAAATGCTCGGCTGGGAGATTAGCGATCCGCTTGAGGAGCTTAAAAAACAGATTGATTTTGTGAGGGACCAAGCTGATATTATCGTCCTGCTTTCCCATCTTGGCATTCACGATGATGAACGGATTGCAGAAGCGTTTCCAGAGATTGATGTTATCCTCGGGGGCCATACACACCACATTCTTCATAATGGAAAAATAGTGAATAGGACTCTTTTGGCAGCCGCCGGGAAACACGGAAATTTTGCCGGGCATGTCATGCTTGAGGTAGACAATCATCGGCCGGTAACTAAAAAAGCTCTCCTGTATCCCATCGGACAGGTTTCCCGTGAGCCCTGGGAGGTAGTAGAATCAACCAAACTTTACGAAACTGGCAAAACTCTGCTTCAGGAAAAAGCCGCTGAACTTGACGGCGAGCTGACAGCGGACTTTTTTGAAGAATCCGACCTGCCGCAGCTTTTATGCGAAGCACTTCGCGAATGGTGCGGAGCTGAATGCGCGTTTCTAAATGCGGGACTGATTCTCGGGCCGCTTCAAGGAACTATAACCAAGTTCGACCTTCTATCCATCTGTCCGCATCCAATCAATCCGTGTCTCGTTACCTTGAATGGGAACGAACTGAAGGAAGTTCTGCGGATGACGCTCGAGGAAGACCTGCACCATCTTCAGGTTATGGGACTTGGCTTTCGGGGTACCGTTATGGGAAGATTTGTTTACACTAATATCGAAGTGGCAGACGAGGGGCTTGATTTCCTCGTGAACGGAAGGCGAATCAATGCAGAGCAAAATTATTCTGTTGCCATCCCGGATATGTATACGTTTGGAAGACTGTTTCCGGAAATCATCCGTGCAAAGGATAAGAAATACTTTATGCCTGAATTTCTCCGTGATGTATTGGAGTGGAAGCTGAACCGGCTAAAAAGTGAATAACCTTTGAAAAATAACAAGTTGTTGCTATAAATGAATTTTTTATAGCCAATAGCTCAGTACTGGTATTTTCAACCATCAGCCTCCAGGCCCTGGACAAGTTCATTCTTTTCCAATACCCGCATATGGTATAGGGACGGGAAAGGAGTAGGGCGGATGATTGAAGTGACACCAATTGAAATTCAGGGAAAAACATTTCTGGGGATAACCGTCAAGCTGCCAAAGACAACCCTTCTCGCCGTAACAAGCGATCTGGGCTATATTATGTGCGGGGCACTCGATGTCGGTTTGCTTAATGCAAAACTAAGAGACCGAAGAATCCTTGCAGGCAGGGCGGTTGGAGTAAGAACCATAGATCAGCTTCTAGATGCGCCGCTGGAATCTGTTACCTTTGAAGCGGAAAAGCGTGGCATCCGCAGGGGAATGATTGGAAGGGACGCACTTATGAAAATGGTATAAAAGAAGGGCATCCTGCAGGGGATGCCCTACTTTTCTGAAATAACAAAAAATCCCAAAATTTGAGCAAAAATGTAAGCGGATACTTAAAAACATTGGATTTAAACATATTTTAAAATAATAAATATATCTTGACATACCTCCTGATCCTTTTTATAATAGGGACTATGCAAATAATCAGAAAACTTTTAATCTTGCATTTTTTCGTTGCATCTTAGGAGGAGTCAATAATGGAAAATCGACCGCAATGGGGAACAAGGGCCGGTTTTGTACTGGCCGCAATCGGGTCTGCAGTTGGATTGGGGAATATATGGAGATTCCCTGCAGTAGCATATGAAAATGGGGGAGGGGCATTTTTCCTGCCGTATCTCTTCGCACTCCTGACCGCAGGAATACCGCTGCTGATCCTTGAATTTACGTTAGGCCATAAGTATAAAGGCTCATCACCATTATCATTTGCAAGGCTGAATAAGAAATACGAATGGCTTGGCTGGTGGCAAGTCGCTATCTCCTTCGTCATTTCGACCTATTATCCAATCATTATCGCATGGGCATTATCTTATGCAGTCTTTTCTTTCAATCTTTCCTGGGGGGACAAGCCAGGTGACTTCCTGATGGGGGATTTTCTTAAAGTAGCGGAAAGCCCTGGAGACGTCGGCGGAATCGTACCCGGTGTATTCATTGCGCTTCTAATCGTCTGGGCACTAACTTTCGGAATTATGTTCAGGGGAGTTAAAAAAGGAATTGAAATTGCGAACAAATTTATGCTGCCGACATTGGTCATTATGTTCCTAGTCATTGTCATTCGCGCAGTGACGCTTGATGGTGCTCTAGACGGATTGAACGCATTCTTCAAGCCGAATTGGAGCGATATCGCCAATCCTAAAGTTTGGGTCGCTGCATATGGACAAATCTTCTTCAGTTTATCAGTCGGCTTCGCTATCATGCTGACCTATGCAAGTTATTTACCGAAGAAAACGGATATTACTAACAATGCATTTATAACCGGCTTTGCAAACTCCGGATTTGAATTACTTGCAGGGATTGGTGTCTTTGCAGCACTCGGCTTCATGGCCAACCAGCAGGGGGTTGCAATTGATAAGGTAGTCGAATCAGGGATCGGTCTTGCATTTGTCGTCTTCCCGCAAATCATCAATGAATTCCCTGCTTTTAACGGATTCTTTGGGTTCCTATTCTTTGGCTGTCTTTTCATGGCGGGACTGACTTCATCGATCTCGATAATTGAAACATATGTCGCTGGCTTGCAGGATAAATTCAAAGTCAGCAGAACAAAAGCAGTTGCCATCGGAGGAGGATTATCCGCGCTTATCTCAATTCTTTATGCAACAAATGGCGGGCTTTACTTCCTTGATTCTGTTGATGCTTTCATCAACACATTTGGTATCGTAATCGCAGGACTTGTAGAAGTTGTCCTTGTTGTCTGGGTTGCTAAGAAACTCGGCGAACTCCAAAATCACGCCAATGCCATTTCTGATTTGCGCATCGGTGGCTGGTGGAAAATATCTCTTGGGTTCATTACACCAATTGTCCTTGGTTACATGACAGTCCAAAACTTCATTACCAACATACAGGAAAATTACGAGGGATACCCAACCTCATTTCTGCTCGTAGCGGGCTGGGGTGTTGCGCTGCTTGCCCTCGTTGCCGGAATCTTCCTGTCATTCCTTCGCTGGGAAAAGAACACCTTGAATTCAGAATCTGAAAGGGAGGTGTCCTAATATGTCAGGTGATGCAATCGCCATGATGGTCATCGGAATGGTCATTCTCTGGGGCGGCCTCGTAGCCAGCCTCGCAAACGCCGTCATAAAATCTAAAAGAGCTAAATAAATGCTGAAGGGGTCTGACCCTTACCCCCAGGGGTAAGGGTCAGACCCCTTCTTTTACTTCTTCCTGTTTTTCTTTTTATCCATCCGCTCCCACATCCGGAGATGGGGATATGGATCAAACGACCATTCGGTATAGCCGTTATCTTTGTACATCCCGTAGTGCAAGTGGGGAGGGAACTTGCCAGAGGTTCCAGGCGGTCCGTAACCCGAGCTTCCGACTCCGCCAATTAGCATCCCAGGTTCAACGATGTCACCTATCTTTAAATCCTTCGCAAAGCCGCTCAAATGGGCAAAGTAGTGATAATTATTATTAAGGTCGCGGATCCCGATTCTCCACCCGCCGAACCGATTCCAGCCTTTCATTTCGATTATGCCATAGCTAGTCGCCCGTACGGGAACTCCGTAACCCGCAAATATGTCAGTGCCTTCATGCATTCGCCGTCCACCCCAGCCACGGGCATCACCCCATGTATTTTTGTAGCTGTGGTTCATTCTATAAGGCACTGGGAATGCATTTCCCTCAAGATCGATCCGGCCATACTTATTGTAGATTTTTGCTATCCCCATGATAATCCCGACCGCTTTATCCCTGTGATAATATTCCCAGAGCGCTATCCGGAAATTATCGTTGTCATATCCATATTTCAGTACATGATTAGAAAAAGCTTGAAGGACATCTTCATCTTCAGTTGGGCTTGCTTTCCGATTGCCATTGGCATCAACTCCCACTCCGCCAAAGAAGGCAATCGACCCTGGCTTTTTATCCTGAGGATTCGGATTGGCAAGTCCGGCCCATTTTTCTGGGCTGAAATAAATGGAGACGGCCCCTTCAGGATCAGGGAGATCTTTTCTGGCTAGCCTGATATTCCGTTCATATTGGTCAACGGCTGCAATGTAAAACCAGGGAATCTGCGTGACTGCTTCGTTTTTTTTATAAAGCTCTATCCGCTTTTTATATAAATCAGCAAGCTCTGCCTCTTGTGGGGCGGCAAGGGCATTTCCAGCCAAAGCAAAGGATAGTGCCAGCAATAATAGTACCCTCACAGGGCGTCCTCCTTTAATCTCTAGCTCCAGCGCCTATCGCCTAGCAAACTTCAGGTCTCCTTCCTACGATAAGTCATGCACGAATGCGCTTGTCGCTCTTCGTGATTCCTTTATCTCAGTCGAAGCCCCTCCAGTTTGTACGGCGATAACCAAGGCGCTTCCGCTTTTGTCTTTTTCCTATACGATAGTTTGTCGCCAGAAGGCAGTGTTCATAACGTCAATAATTGCCAGATGATTATAAAAAGGACATAAGAATGAAAGACTATTTATAGGATGATTTGATAAAAACCAGTAATGATAAGGGTTCATAATGGGAAGACAAGTTCTTTTCTTGAATGGAACGGCTTTATTGTGTTACAGTACCAAAAGGGCACCAATATTTATACATAGAAATTGGGGTGGCATGAATTGACTACAGGCAATGAATATACACGCAAGCCGGAATGGCTGAAGATAAAATTGAATACGAATGAAAATTATACTGGGCTTAAAAAAATGATGCGCAGCAAAAACCTACATACAGTTTGCGAGGAAGCACGCTGCCCGAATATCCATGAATGCTGGGCTGTCAGACGTACAGCTACCTTTATGATTCTTGGGGATGTTTGCACTCGTGCCTGCCGCTTCTGCGCAGTTAAGACAGGCCTTCCTACAGAACTGGATTTACAGGAACCAGAACGAGTTGCTGATTCTGTATTTCAAATGAATTTGAAACACGCTGTCATTACTGCGGTAGCGCGAGATGATTTGCGTGACGGAGGAGCAGCTGTTTTTGCCGAAACGGTTAGAGCGATCCGCCGCAAAAATCCGTTTACTAGCATTGAAGTTCTTCCTTCCGATATGGGTGGGGTTGAAGAAAATTTGAGAATGCTTATGGATGCACGCCCGGATATCCTGAACCATAATATTGAAACAGTCAGAAGGATGACCCCGAAAGTCCGCGCACGCGCAACCTACGATCGCTCACTCGAGTTCTTGCGCAGGGCGAAAGAAATGCAGCCGGATATCCCAACCAAATCCAGTCTGATGATTGGTGTCGGCGAAACATGGGATGAAATTCTTGAAGTAATGGATGACCTCCGCACCAATAACGTCGATATCATGACTATCGGACAATACCTGCAGCCAACCAAAAAACATCTTAAGGTTGCAAAATATTATACTCCTGATGAATTCAACCAGCTTAAAGAGATTGCCCTTTCAAAAGGCTTCAGCCACTGTGAGTCAGGCCCAATGGTCCGGTCTTCCTATCATGCGGATGAACAAGTCAACTCAGCCACAAAGGCAAGGGCTGCTCTTGCAGCGTCAGAAGCAAATAAAGAAGTACTAGAAGCATAAGTTAAATTTTACAATGGGTATCCGCGACTGCGGGTGCCTTTTATTTTTCATAAAATCGGTCGACATAGACAAAAAGGCGCCTGGCAAACACCAGACGCCTAGCAGCCAGCCTACTTATTGTCCCATGTGGCGAAGTTCTTCTTTATCGTCCGGAGTCTCCCCATTTTCATTTTCGGATTCATTCATCCGCTTGCCTTGAGGAGATTTTTTCATCTCCTTAATAACGGCGGCAATGGCCGCATCCGAATTTTTACTTGATGTATTTAAGCTAGACAGGGTTTCGATATCATTCATTAGCATTTTGTTATCCGATACATAAACGTGGAAAAAGCGGGGTACAAACGACATGGCGGTCCTTTTTACCTGATCTGCTGTTAATTCACGATTGTTTGTATCGGTTTCATATGCAATAAGGACTTCTTCATCGGTAACGAGGGTTACAACTTCATTGACATTCGGCAAGTCGGTACTTATCCTGCTGATGTGTCCGGCCAATTCCTGGCGATCAAGCGGCGCCTCATGATCGTTTTTCGCTGAACGGTCTCCCATAATCGGGCTTTTATAATGGCGTACAAAACCGAAACGCTGGCTTTTATCCGCTTTCTTTTCCTCGCCCTGGTCCAATACTTCGGCGCGGCGATTGTTTGTATACATATGTGTGTTGTTCCCGTAACGGTCAGCACCAGCATTTTCTCCTCCACAGCCAGCAAGCAACAGGCCGCAAAGGGAAAGCACATACAGCTGCTTTTTCATGGCAACGCACCTCCTACCAGAAGTATTGCCAATCACAGGATTTTTTCTATTAGTAAAAGGATGGGAATCGGTTATAATGGAATAAAGATTTGCCCGTAAATGAGGTGATAGAATGGTCGTAGTCAATAATACAGCTTACGAAGTCGTTGAGGATTTCAGGGATGGATTCAACGAGGATGCGTTCAAGGAAAGGTACAGTGAAATCCTGGCAAGATATGATTACATTGTTGGTGACTGGGGGTATGGACAGCTTCGCTTGCGGGGCTTTTTCGATGACCAGAATCAGAAAGCTACTTTTGATACAAAAATTAGTACATTGACCGAGTACTTATACGAATTCTGTAACTTCGGCTGTGCCTACTTCGTTGTGAAAAGAGTGAAGAAATAAACATCATGTGGGGTTTATTTTAGGTAACCGCCGTAAAACGTGAAAGTAAATAGGGACAGCGTGGTCTAGGGGCTGTCCCTATTTTTGCAAAAGAAAAGTATTAAATAAACTCAGACAGGAAGGACCTTAATTCTTCCGCATCGTCTTCCGATAGCTGAAAGGCGAATTCAAGATAGCCTTCCTCTTTCAAATCATCGTCTCCGATAATTGCAAACCTGCTCCCTTGCATATCAAGAACCAGCGTCTTGCCGAAGTGCCTGTCGGACTGAATCAAAGCCAGGTCGAATCGGGTGTTGTCGCCAACGAAGCTGACAAACCTTGTCCTTGTCTGCTCGATATCATCATATAAGTAAAAACGCTCTGCCATGGGTATACTCCTTCAAAAAATGTTTTCTCTCTTCATCTTACCAAAACATGAGAGTGATTTACACGAAAATGCCATTGGGAGATCTATAAGGTCAAGCCGACAAATTCTGTAAAAATTTGCCCTCGAAAAATCACGGTTTTTGCAAAATTGTGATACAATACTTAGGTAGGCACACCGGAGAGGGATGAAATGAATGGTCCGTTTTTATGCGGCAAAAGCCAAACAGCTTTTGCAATGGGGAAAGATTGTTTTGCCCCTTTCATCAATAAAGTTCTATCCTCCACAATTCGTTCTTCGGAACCCGGTTGTCCAGGGGGTTAAATTAGCCTTTAAAGATGGAAACGAAGCAGCAGTTATTGTTTTTAATATAAAAAACATCCGAGACATCGCAGAATATCTTGGACCAATACAGTTTCCGAAGTTTATGATGCGCTTTAAACAAATCTTCCGTCAGGCAATCGAGCTTGAGGTAGATAAAGACGATATTATTACCCTGCATGACTTTTTTGTGGACGGGATTTCCCTCTACTTAAAGGTAAGCCAGGATCATGGAATTTCCTCAATCGAAACCCTCATGAGTACAGTCGCCAATGAGGCCAGAAAGACTCTGCATTCAGAGTTTGACGGTGTCAGCATGGTACTTGAGAATGGTTATATGTTTATTGAGAAGAACTCTTTTTCCATTCACGAGGCTGTCCAGAAGTCCCATAAACAGGCAGTAGCCATGGCCGAAAAGAGGATTGACTCAGAATTTAATGAAATGGTTTTTGTGATGGGAAAAATCGTTTCACAAAAGGAAATTTTCCTGCTTGCCCAGCCCATAATTGATGTTGCAACAAAAGAAATACGTGCCTGGGAGATGCTTACTCGTGGCCCGGCGGGAACCATGCTCGAAAATCCTTTAACACTATTTTCAGTAGCAAGGCAGACCGGAAAGCTGTATGAACTTGAAATGGTCGTTTTTGAAAAAGCACTAAACCAAATTGCATCAATTGGCTGCAAGGATGATGTCTTCATTAATTTCACCCCGCTTACAATGGGGAACAGCCGCTTTATCCGTGATGTAAAAAGACTGTTTCAAAACCATAAGACGATATCACCGAAACAAATTACTTTTGAAATAACTGAACGGGATTCGATTGAAGGGATGCGGGACTTTATCTATAACATCAAAGTCCTGCGCCTCATGGGCATCCGGATCGCTGTTGACGATACAGGCTCCGGCTATGCAAGCTTGAACACGATTAGCGAAGTAATGCCTGATATTATTAAAATCGATCGTTCCGTCATTCAAAATATCGATAAGAATGCCGTAAAGGAATCAATGTTGAAGGGGCTGCTGCTTGTAGCGAAAGAGGCCGGCTCGCTTGTTGTTGCGGAAGGTATTGAAAATGAGGAAGAAGCTTCCGTCCTATCCCGCAATAATGTTGATCTCGCCCAGGGTTTCTTTTACGCCAAGCCAGCTATGCTGCCTAAAAAAATCGCAACATAGGAAGTGGAATTATGTATTTTGTAGACCGTGGATTAATGGAACAAAAACTCCAATATATCGAACGCCAAACAACACTTTTCCGAAGCCGGGAAGAGTGGGAAACCGAGCTTGAACAAGCCGCGCTTGAACGGATTACACACATGCTTGCCGAGTCGGTCCTAGACGTTGGCAATGCTATGATTGATGGTTTCATCATGCGTGACCCTGGCAGCTACGAAGATATTATCGACATCCTTCTGGATGAAGAAGTTATCGACAGTACTATAGCCGAAAGCATGAAAGTGCTAATTAGCCATAGAAAACAGCTTGTCCAGTTTTACACAGCCATCGACCACGAGACCATGGCCGCAGACCTTACTAGAGTTCTCGGTGAAATTGAAGCCTTCCCTGCAAAGGTTAGGACATACCTCGCCAATGAACTAGGGCCCGTATCTGCTTTCGTAAACTAAATTGGGAATATTGATTAAATGAGAGGCCGCCTAATAAGCGGTCTCTTTACTTGAATAAGGGGGCAAGGACAATTTGCTTGTGGGCAAGTACCAAAATGTACTCGAAACCCAATTTCAAGGACATTTCACCCGTCAGGCATCACCAAAATGTACTTGAACATCAATTTGAAGGACATTTCATCTGGGGGTCGGCACCGAAATGTACTCGAAGAGCTATTTCAAGGAAAAATCATTTGTAGGGCAGCACCTTAATGAAGACGGGAACAGCCGTCAAAAAAGTGGTTAGCCGACCTTCATCTTGCTTATGAAGACGGGAACAGCCGTCAAAAAAGTAGTTAGCCGGCCTTCATCTCGCTAATGAAGACGGGAACAGCCGTTAAAAAAGTGGTTAGCCAGCCTTCATCTTGCTTATGAAGACGGGAACAGCTGTTAAAATAGTGGTTAGCCTACCTTCATCTAATTTATGAGTGCGGGAACAGCCGCTAAATTCATCGTTAGCCCAATGCTAAAGCGAGGAATCACCAGAAATCCTGCAGGGGCGTATCTCTTTTCAAATGGATTCTTTTAGGGCATGATAGGTTTTGACTAGTTTACAGGAGTGATTTTAATGAAAACGTATAAAGGTTATCTGATAGATCTTGATGGAACAATGTATAAAGGCTCAGAGAGGATTGAGGCTGCCTCCGGGTTTATTCAACGGCTTCAGGCAAAGGGGATTCCTTATCTTTTTGTAACAAATAACTCAACGCGCACACCGGCTCAGGTTGCCGAAAAGCTTAGAAGCTTTGATATACCGGCGGAGGAGTCACAGGTGTTTACAACCAGCCAGGCAACCGCAAATTATATTTATAATCAAAAACAGGATGCATCTGTTTATGTAATTGGCGAGGAGGGCCTAATTACTGCTTTCGAGGAAAAAGGAATTCGATTTGCAGGTGAGGATGCCGATTATGTTGTTTCAGGACTTGACCGCGAAATCACCTATGAAAAGCTTGCTGTTGGCTGCCTTGCAGTCCGGAATGGAGCTATCTTTATATCAACAAATGGCGATATTGCCATTCCGACGGAACGCGGTATGATGCCTGGAAACGGCTCACTGACTTCAGTAATCGCTGTTTCAACACAAACGACACCGATATTCATTGGAAAGCCTGAGCCAATCATCATGGAACAAGCATTAAAAGTGCTTGGTGTGGCAAAAGAGGACACCCTGATGGTTGGGGATTATTATGATACTGACATTATGGCGGGAATCAATGCCGGAATGGATACCCTGCTCGTCCATACAGGCGTAACGACAAGGCAGATGGCTGAAGGCTACGAAACAAAGCCAACGTATGCAGTCGATTCGCTTGACGAATGGGAAGTATAGGGAAAAGGCCGCCTCTGGTAACGAGGCGACCTTTTTTTGCAGAAAAAATGTTTAATGGTTATTATTCCACGTTTTCAGCTCTATGGGCAAGCCGGCTTGATGCGGCAGCTGCGACGGCACCGACGATGTCATCAAGGAACGTATGAACCTCGCCCGAAGATTTGTCATTTAGCTGGCGGAGGATCCCTGGTTTTTGTTTATCAATATATCCATAGTTTGTGAACCCGATCGAGCCATACACGTTCACAATCGAAAACGCAAGAACTTCATCTACTCCATAAAGCCCTTCATCCGTTTTAATAATGGATTGGAGCGGTTCTTCAAGAAGCCCCTTCTCGGCAAGCATATCAAGCTGTATTCCTGTAATAATTGCGTTCTGTACCTCGCGTTTGGAAAGGACGCGCTCCACGTTATGAAGGCAGTCTTCAATTTTCAGGTCGTCATGATAATTTTGCTGTAAAAAATAAACGAGGTCAGCGATATCCTGAACCTCGACTCCTCGCTCTTTAAGCCATCTGCGGGCAGTCGTTTCTGTTAAATCTGCTTTTTTCATTTCTCCCATTTGCTAATCACCTTTTCCTTGAATATTCACTATCTATATACCCTTTTTCTTTACATTATGCATGACCTAGACAAAAGGCTCAAATTTGGCAGGCATTCTTTTCTATTCTGCTCAAATGCCGGGGGTTCATGCCGCCTATGGAAATTTCTCAACAAGTGGAGTTGGGCCCACATCAATCCACTCAAACGAAAATGCTAACAGAGGGAAAGCGAACATATACATTTCAATAGGAAACAAATGAAAGTGGGTGTCGGGATGCTTGAGAAAATGCTTGAACAAGTTTATGGAATAAAAAGCGAAGAATATATGCAAGTGGAATCATTTAATGCGTTTCGGGGCAATGGGAATTATTACTTTGTTGCTGACCCTGGCCCAAAGGATGAAGAAGAAATAGAGGAGCTCCAAAAGCTTGCTGCCCATTTGGCAGCTTACGGTGATACGAAAGTTCCTGCTCTCCTGCCAACACAAAGCGGAACCCTGCTTGCACAGTGGGAAAATAAAAGATTTTGTCTTTTAACCTGTCAGCTATCGGAGAGGAAAGCGAACCAAAGGCTTGGAAGGAGGCTGGCTAAATTCCATGAAAGGGGGAGGTTTGTTCCCTTTCAGGTTCGGAAAAGTTCGCGAATTGGAAATTGGAAGCAGTTGTGGGAGGCAAGGATGGATCAAATGGAAAAGGTATGGTCCGAAAAAATATTTCAACCTTCTGATGAACAATTTGAAAAAATTTTTATTGAATCCTTTCCTTATTACCTTGGGTTAGCGGAAAATGCGGTTCAATACCTTGTTGATACAGAAATAGATGATGACCCTCTGGACAGCGACAGCGGTACAGTTTGCCATGAACGTTTCTCCGAGTACACCTGGGGCAAGCGCTATATAATTAAAAACCCGATGGATTGGGTATTTGACCATCGCAGCAGAGACCTTGCCGAGTGGGCGAGAGGGCGTTATTTTCACAATAGCCGGACGTGCGGACCGGAAATAACCGCGTTTCTTGCCAATTATCAGGAAGTAGCTCCATTATCGCCGTTTTCATGGCGGCTTCTCGTTGCCCGGCTTTTGTTTCCGGTGCATTACCTGGAAACAATCGAAACATATTACAGTGCATCCCGGGAATCAGACAGACGTGCCTCGGAAGAAAGACTTACTGCGATTATCAGGAAGAGTGATGATTATGAACAATTTCTCGCCGGTTTCTTTGCCCTTGCTCATCCATCAGTTGCCTCAAAGCTTCCGAGGCCCGAATGGCTTATGGCCAAATAAACATTAAAACGCCTGTACTATTCCGTTGCACCCCATTCCACCTTTAACTGAGCCGTTGTAATAAAACGGCCAGTTTTTTTAGTTATTAAGGAAGTTTATACTGTGAAAAGGTGATAATGCACTTAGAGCAGCCGCCAGCGGGCGCATTCAGTCCATAAGGCACTTAATGCGCGAAGTGTTTCATTGTATTTTAACGAAAATTTAGATTCCCGAACTAATTAGTTTTCTTATCTAAAAATTATGCTAGTATATGGATATATCAGACAATCTTGGAGGTCAACTATGAAACCCTACGTATACATAACAAGACAAGTTCCAGAAGAGACTATTTCCTTGTTAACAGAAAAATATGAGGTTGCTATGTGGGAGAAGGAAGATGTCCCTGTTCCGAGAGAAAAGCTTCTTGAAGAAGCCCGAAAAGCAGATGGACTCCTTACCGTCCTTTCTGATTCTATTGATGAAGAAGTTCTGTCAGCTGGGGGTCGCCTAAAGGTTGTGTCCAATCTCGCTGTTGGATATGACAATATCGACCTTGCGGCTGCAAGCAGCAATGGAATTGCAGTCACGAATACACCGGATGTTCTGACCGATACAACAGCTGATTTGAGCTTTGCGCTTTTAATGGCTTCGGCGCGGAGGATAGTTGAGGCTTCCGATCTAATTAAGGAAGACAAATGGACAAGCTGGAGCCCCTTTCTTATGGCAGGACGCGATATCCATCATAAAACGATTGGCATCGTCGGCATGGGGAAAATCGGTGCTGCGGTCGCAAAGCGTGCCACTGGTTTTGATATGAATATCCTTTACCATAACAGATCGAGAAATATGCAGGTGGAAGAAGCGATTGGTGCCCAATACGTTTCCTTCGAGGAACTTGTTGCCGAGTCCGATTTCATTGTCTGCCTTACTCCGCTTACAGAGCAGACCTGGAATATGTTTACAAGAGATGTCTTTAGAAGAATGAAGAAATCAGCTATCTTTATCAATGTATCACGCGGCCCAGTCATTGATGAACAGGCCTTGTATGATGCACTTGTTGAAGGAGACATAGCCGGTGCCGGCCTGGATGTTTTTGAAAAAGAGCCAATCAGCGCAGGCCATCCGCTTTTAAAATTGAAAAATGTAACGGCGATTCCGCACATTGGCAGTGCAAGTGTTGAGACTCGTACAGCGATGATCGAAATTTGCGCCGAAAATATTGACCGTGTCCTGTCTGGCAAGGAGCCGAAAACACTTGTCAATAAGGATTGGAAGCAGGCATAGAACAGCAAAAAGCGATTGCCGATGAGGCAATCGCTTATTTTGTATAAATCATAGATTAAAATACTTGTTCTACTTCAACTACTCCAGGAACTTCTTCAAGAAGGGCGCGCTCAATGCCAGCCTTCAATGTGATTGTTGAACTAGGGCAGCTGCCGCAAGCACCAAGTAAACGGAGTTTTACAATGCCGTCCTCGACATCAACTAATTCACAATCACCGCCGTCGCGGAGAAGAAATGGACGCAATTTATCTAGTACATCCTGGACCTGTGAAAACATTTCTTGTTCGGTCATGAAAATCGACTCCTTTCATAGTATCTATTATAATCGGAGAAGGGGTAAAAATCCATTCTCTAAATTAGGAAATCTTATTTTTGTATCATAAATTATCTTTTTATGTTCTTAATGTTGTAAAATTTGTTTAGGGGGGATCGAAATGGCTGAATCAAAAGTTGAAATTATTGTCTACGGGGCGGAGCAGCTTTGTCCAAGCTGTGTAAACCTCCCATCATCAAAAGAAACATACGAATGGCTTGAAGCCGCTGTGGCAAGAAAGTTTCCAAACCAGCCGTTTGGGATTACATACGTGGATATTTACAATCCGCCTGCAGATCCTGCCAAACGAGACTTTGCAGAACGCGTCATTGACGAAGACATGTTTTATCCCGTCGTCTTGATTGGTGACAAAGTCGTCGGTGAGGGCAATCCACGCCTAAAAACCATCTTCACTGAACTCGAAAGTTATGGCTACCAAGCGGGGTAAACCAGTCCGGCGGACAATCCTTTGTGGGAAAAAACGAAGGAACGACAACTCGGGGTGTTCGAGGCATCAAGATGTCATTCATAAAGGCGATGAATGACAACTCGGGGTGTTGGAGGCATGAAGATGTTATTCATAAAGGTGATGAATGACAACTCTGGGTGTTCGAGGCATCAAGATGTCATTCATAAAGGTGGTGAATAACAACTCGGGTATTCGAGGCATGAAGATGTTATTCATTAAGGTGATGAATGACAACTCGAGGTGTTCAAGGGATTAAGATGTCATTCATAAAGATGGTGAATAACAACTCGGGGTATTCGAGGCATGAAGATGTTATTCATTAAGGTGATGAATGACAACTCGAGGTGTTCAAGGGATTAAGATGTCATATAAATCTTTTTTACAAAATTGGCCTTCCTCACCAAGAGGAAGGCATTTTGCATCTATTCATCCTCTTCTGGAGAAGGGAAGAACGCCACTTTGAAAACCAAAATTTCTCCAAAACTTTTTTAAAAAACTTCCCCAGTCAAAAAGAAAAACCAGGCCTCCGAAGCCCGGTTCAAAATAATCATCCCTTATGGTATTTGTATAACCAAAGTACACCGGATTTGATTAGCCGCGCGACTCTGCCGGTGATCGCCCGTTCCGCCATCATCCCAAAGCCTTGTTTCTTCCCAAGTGAGCCAAGCACACCTTTCAGCTTGATCGGAGGGAATGTCTCTGGCAGCTCCTCGCCATTCCAGCGTTTCTTCAGCACCTCGGCAATCTGCTCCGCCTGGCCCTCCGCAAGCTGGGCGCTTGGGGCATGGGGAAGGCTCGCGCAATCCCCGACCGCAAATACATCTTCATAGTCTGGTAGATGGTGATGGGCAGTAATCTTCAGCCTGCCGAGCGAATCCTTCTCCACATCGAGGCTCCTGACTACCTGGCTTGCTTGAATACCAGCAGTCCAGACAATCGCATCGCATGGAACCTGCTCAGTATGGTTAAAAAGCAGCCCTTCTTCAACTCTAGTAATATTTGAATTATTGACAATCTCAACATTGTGTTCAATGAACCAGTTTTCCACATATTCACTCAGCCTGTCGGGAAAGTCCGAAAGAATGTGCTTGCCTCGGTCAAACAGCTTCACACGCAAATCCGTGCGGCTTTCACTTAATTCGCTGGCAAGCTCAACCCCGCTAAGGCCGGCTCCGACAATCCCGACCGTCGAACCAGGGGCAAGATTGCTTAACACCTGATACGTCTCGCGTGCTTTGCCGATGCTCTGAATGCTTAGTGTATAAGTGTCTGCACCGGGGACATTATGGTACTTATCCTCACAGCCAAGCCCGATCACCAGGATGTCATAGCCAAGCTTCGTGCCATCAGCAAAATCCACAGTTTTTCTTTCCAGATCAATTTTCGCCACATCCCCATAACGAACCGTCAAACGCTCATGCCTCGGAAAGTCAACACGAAGCTCCCGGTCAGACACCGTCCCGGCAGCAAGCGCATAGTATTCAGTCTTCAAACCGTGATAAGGTACACGGTCAACGAGCGTAATCTCAACATCTTCCGGAAGATGATCCGGAAGCAGCTCATCAATTAGCTTCAAGCCCCCATAGCCTCCGCCAAGGATTACAAGATTCTTCATTTAAAATTACCCCTTTTTCTGTCGCAAAAAATATGATGTCTTGCAGGTGGAAATTTTTTCAGCATAATATATTTTCAGTAAATTTGCACAGATAAAGTATAGCTGAGTTGTGTCGATATCTCAACAAATAGCGCTTACATATTGACTTCTGTCCCAACATGTGATAATTGACTGAATCTTAAAAAAACGATACGATGATACTTATAAATGAGGTGAAGCCCAATGATTAAACCACGCATCGAATTTTGTGTCGACAACCTTGCAAGCGGTTCACAGGCTGCCCGTGCCAAGCTCGGGCAAGACCCCAATCTAGACATTATCGAAAAGGGATGCCTCGGCTACTGCGGCAAATGCGCAGCCTCCTTCTACGCCCTCGTCAACGGCAAACCCATCCAGGGCGACACCCCCAGCAAACTAGTCCAGAACATCTATCACCATTTGGAGGACAACCCAATTTTTTAATGCTTTTTTGGAAAAATGGGCCGATGCCCTTAGGTGAAATAATTTAGTGAAATCCAGCTCCAGCGCCTAGCGCCTAGTGTCCTTCGCTCTCCGCCCTACGATAAGTCAACATCGAATCGCCTTTGGCTCTTCGTGTTTCCTTTATCTCAGTTGGAGAAACTCCAGGCCATACGGCGCTTACCAGGACGCTTCCGCTTTATATGCCACACAAAGCAGACTAGTTGAGGAATTGCTCCCAACAGAATATACTATTACTAAGGCAATTTTTTGAAGGAGGGACTTGGATGGAAAGCCAAGTAGTGAATATAACTGAAGCAGCTGCGTTGCAGATTAAAGATATGATGAAGCAAAACGAAGAAGAAGGCTCATTCCTTCGCGTAGGCGTAAAAGGCGGCGGATGCAGCGGTCTGTCCTATGGCATGGGCTTTGATCAGGAAATTAGCGAAAGCGATATTCTGCTTGAGCAGCATGGAATCCAAATTCTTATTAATAAAGAAGACGGCCCAATCCTGAATGGCACAAAAATTGATTTCAAACAATCCTTGATGGGCGGCGGATTCACCATCGACAATCCAAACGCTATCGCTTCCTGCGGCTGCGGATCTTCATTCCGTACAGCAACTAAGACTGGCACACCAGAGGAATGCTAAACCGAGTTTCATTCGTTTAAATAAAGCCTCCCAGACGAGCAAAGATCTCTGGGGGCTTTTTGTCATTTCAGGGAAAGATTGCTTCCAAAAAGGTCAGAAAAAATAAACACACCAGCCGACCAGACTGGTGTGTTTAATAAGTCTATTTAAACATGGATGAGCTATGGAGTGGCTGAACTTTTGCTTTTGGATCAATGTAAGCTTTCGCATTGTTGACTGCTGTAGGTGCTTCGCCAAAACCGCTGGCAATAAGCTTCACCTTGCCATCGTACGTGCAAATGTCGCCGGCTGCATAGATGCCTGGGACATTTGTTTCCATTCTTGAGTTGACCACGATGGAGTTCTTTTCGATGTCAAGGCCCCATTCCTTGATTGGCCCTAGTGAAGAAACGAATCCATAATTGACGATGACGGCATCCACATCGATAACTTCCTTCGTTTCACCATCGGCAGTCGCAATGACCACCTGCTTGACTTCACCGTCAGCGCCGATTAATTCATCCGGAACGAAAGGAGTTTTGACTTCAACCTTTGAATTAAACAGGTTTTCAACACTATGTTCGTGCGCGCGGAATTTATCGCGGCGGTGAACAATTGTCACCTTTTCTGCAATTGGCTCAAGCATTAGTGCCCAGTCAACAGCGGAGTCTCCGCCACCAAACACAACAACCTTTTTACCGGCAAAATGGTTCAGGTCATCAATGAAATAATGCAAATTTGTTTTTTCGTACTGTACTGCGCTTTCCAACTCAAGCCGGCGGGGCTGGAATGCACCGTTGCCTGCAGTAATGACGACAGTTTTTGAAAAATGAGTTTCGCTATTTGTTGTCAGCTTGAATACTCCGTCAGCCTGCTTTTCAACTTTTTCGACCGATTGTTCCAGAGCCACGTCAGGATTAAACTTAGCCATTTGTTCTTTCAGGTTATTGACCAGTTCCTGGGCACGGACTTTCGGGAAACCTGCAACATCGTATATGTATTTTTCAGGATAAAGCGCGGATAGCTGGCCGCCCAATTGAGGAAGGCTTTCAATGATTTTGACCGAAGCCTGGCGCATCCCGCCATAAAAGGCAGTAAACAGGCCAACTGGGCCTCCTCCGATGATTGTAATATCATAAACCTTTTGTTCTTCTTGCACTCCATATCCCCCCAACAAAGTAGTAAAGGTAGTCCACACATTATCATACCACAACAGGTGGATAACAAGCCATAGTTCACCACGATTCTGAGTGTGAATATAGCTTTATTAACGTGGAAAAGGTTAATTATTTGTTTATTACTGCCAATTTAGGGAAAAGGAAATATACTGAATAGTAGAATATTTAGAAAGCGGTAACATTGTTAAATTAATTCCTTGAAAACAACTTTGAAAAGGCATATTATGAAGTGTGGATATATTGTTACTATTTTGTGACGAAAAAAGTACATTTTTTTAAGTTCAATCGTGAAAACTCTCACAAACTCATTTTTTATTTTCTTTCTTTCGGTTTTACCATAAGGAACACACTATTTTTTATTAGCTAAAAATAGCTAATAGAGCAAAAGCTAATAGTAATTATAATTTTTTCGTAAAGGTGGAAGTGATTGCATTGAAAAAGCCAAAAATAGTGATTCTCGGTGCAGGATATGGCGGGCTTATTACAGCGGTCAGGCTGCAAAAATTAACTGGCGATAACGAGGCGGACATCGTACTCGTCAATAAGCATGATTACCATTATGAAACAACTTGGCTGCATGAGGCATCCGCTGGGACGCTTCATCATGACAAGGTCCGTTATGACATTAGCAGTGTCATCGATCGCCATAAGGTTGAATTCAAGGAAGACATCGTTCTCGAAATCAAAAAAGATGAGAAGAAAGTCATTCTTGAAAAAGGCGAGCTCGAGTATGATTATCTGGTTGTGGCTCTTGGAGCAGAACCGGAAACGTTCGGAATTAAAGGCTTGAAGGAATATGCGTTTGGAATAACCAATGTAAATGGAGCACGGCAAATCCGTGAGCATATTGAATATCAATTCGCGACATACAGCACGGAAGAAGAAAAGAAAGATGAACGTCTGACTATTGTTGTCGGCGGTGCCGGATTTACTGGGATTGAATTTCTCGGCGAGCTTTCCAACAGAGTTCCCGAGCTTTGCCATGAATACGATGTAGACTTCCAAAAAGTCCGTGTTATCTGTGTAGAGGCTGCCCCAACAGTTCTTCCTGGCTTTGATCCGGAACTAGTTGATTATGCAGTTACCACACTCCAAAAGCGTGGCGTCGAATTCATGATCGGAACTGCTATTAAGGAAGCAACACCTGAAGGCATCATGGTTGCAAAGGGTGAAGAGCTAGTAGAAATCAAGGCAGGTACTGTAGTATGGGCAGCTGGTGTCCGCGGCCATGCCGTTATCGATAAGTCAGGATTTGAGGCAATGAGGGCACGTGTGAAAGTTCAGCCAGATCTTCGAGTACCAGGATATGAAGATATTTTCATTATTGGTGACTGCTCCCTGGTCATTAATGAAGAAACTAACCGCCCTTATCCGCCTACAGCGCAAATTGCCATCCAGCAGGGCGAGCATGTGGCAAAAGGTCTTGCAGGCCTGATTCGCGGCAAGAGCGAGCTAGAAGCATTCGTTCCTGATATTAAAGGAACTGTCTGCTCACTGGGTGAAGATGACGCAATTGGCGTTGTGTACGGCAGAAAGCTGACAGGCGCGAAAGCATCCTTCATGAAGAAGGTCATCGACAACCGTTCGCTGTTCATGATTGGCGGCGCAGGCCTCGTTCTGAAAAAAGGCAAATTCAATTTTCTATAATAGAAAGAGGGCAGAGCAATCTGTCCTCTTTTGCATTCACATGAACAAGACCACTTAATGTATTATTGGTACCATTTAAGGTAAAAAAAGAGATGGAAATGTAACCAATAACAGCTATTAGTGACATTTTAGGGTAAAACAAAGTTTGAAATGTAACCAATAAGGGTTATTGGTATCATTTTAGGTGAAAAAAGAGATTAAAATGTAACCAAGCCGAACCTTTCGATAAAACGGAAGTGAAGACCTGCGGCTTGCTCGCTAATTCGCAGGCTTTCTTGATACTATAGATGTGTACTTCTTACTGGGAGGAATCGGTTTATGGCTTCAAATAAACGGGGGAAAGTCTGGCTGGCTGCTGCTGGCCTAGTAGTTTCCAAGGAAGGCAAGTGGCTTGTTGTTAAAAAGAGTTATGGAGGGTTAAAAGGTAAGTGGTCCATTCCGGCCGGGTTCGTCGATGAAGGTGAAACGGCAGACGAGGCAGCTGTACGTGAGGTTAAGGAAGAGACCGGGCTTGATTGTGAGGTCAAGGGCTTGATTGGGCTCCGGACGGGTGTGATTGAAGAGGTCACCAGTGATAATCTGCTCTTATTTTTACTGGAAGTAAAGGGAGAAGGGCTGATATCAATTCAGGAACGTGAAATTGTGGAGGCTGCCTATCTGTCGCCAGCCGAATTGATGGAAGATGCGGATACCTCTGTGCTTATTCACTATTTGATTGGCCTGGGAAAGCTGCAGAACCTTCCTGGCAAGGAAGGGCTGGATCCCGGAAACCTTTTTGGTTACACAACCTACAAGCTGTTTTTCTAATAAGTAGAGTTATTTTTTAAAAATTCAGTATATTTAAGAAATAGAAAGCATTTAAAAGCTAGACGTGCTTGTATGCGTTTACATAAGCGATTTTGGAGGTATATCCTGCTTTTCCTTTTCATATAATCCTGTTATATTATCAGAAAATTAAGTTATTTGAAAAGGAGCGATTGGATTATGGCGACAGCGAAGGCCGATACGAAGAAATGTGATTATTGCGGAGGGCATGGCTATTTCCAGCTGCTGCTTGGCGGATCTGAAACATGTACCTGCTGCGGCGGATCAGGCAAGAAAAGAAAATAATATAAACGAATAGTAAACGCATCAAACCTGGTTGACTGTTCCCCCTGAGGTTAAGTAAACTAGACTTGAGTGTCTGGGGGGATATACATGGGAATCGTTGAATTAACTATTTCAGTATTATTATTTTTTGTTTTATTTTTCGGCATCGGGTTTATCCTGAACATGCTGTTGCGAATGTCATGGGTCATGGCAGTTATTTATCCAATCGTTGTATTTATGATCGTTGATAAAGTCAGGTTTATCGAATACTTTACAAATTCAAGAGCTGCTTTTACAGATCTGGTGGAAAGGCTAGTCTCACTCGCTTCCGCTGATATTATAATCCTTACGAGCGGTATGGCAGGGGCACTGGCAGCTGGAGCTGCAATCAAGCTTTTGCGTAAAAATGGATATCGGATGTTCTAGCCTTTTTCTTCGTGAAAAAGGTTTTTTTTATGTCCGTCTAGGCAAATTTTCCTGCTTAAAATGACTTTTTTCCTCCTTTTATGATTATTTTCCTGAATCTTGGGAAAGATTGTGTGTGGGAGGAGTGAAAATTTAATGAACCTACTTACAGTATGGGCAAAGCGGTTGACCATGACAATTTTGTTTGTAATGGCGCTAACAACCACGTTTCAGTCCATCTCGGGGGTAGAAGCAAAGATGCTTATTGCCTATTCCGGACCAGGACAAGTTGCCCAGGAAAAAGATTATAGTTTTAAAACTTTATTTGCCCATAAATTTAAAGAAATTGGATTGACATTAAAAAGCCTCGGACATGCAGCCATGCCAGAGCATCTTATCTCATCGAGCACAGCGGTGGCGGGAACGCCTCCAAGCCTGGAGGAAGCAATCGACTGGAGCAAATACAAAAAGAAAAAGGTTATAGCAACAGGTTACACCGCCGGGGTCGAATCAACCGGCAAGGACAAAAGCCACCCAGCCTATGGAATTACATATTCTGGTGTAAAAGTAAAACGGGATTTATTTTCGACGATTGCAGCTGACCCTAAGGTTTTCCCAATTGGGACTGTCTTGTTCATTCCGAATTATGGCTATGGAGTAGTGGCCGATACGGGCAGCGCAATTAAAGGACATAAGTTGGACCTGTATTACGATACAGTTGAGGAAGTGTATGATGATTGGGGCAAGCGAACACTTGAAGTGTATATTGTTAAAATGGGCAAAGGGAAAATAACAGAAAAAGAACTTGCAAAAATGAACGCAACCGAGTCGCTGCAGGTATTCCGGCAGCAATATATTAAATCCGAGAAGAAATAATACTATTTTTTACGGCTGGCAAATTTCATGCCAGCTATTTTTTGTGTTGCAAACCCCCTTTTTGAAGAATGCGGAATAGGAAGGTATGATAAATATGAAGCACAGTAGGGAGAAATAAACGGTGTTTTATATCCCTTCATAAAAATGGCTCAAACTTTTATATTTCATCCTTCAGAACTGCCAGCTGCAAAGGAGGTAGGCAATGATGTATCCGCCAGAGTATTATGAGTTTTTTATAAAATTTAACGAGGGCGATTATTATACATGCCATGACCTTCTTGAGGAGATGTGGATGGAGGAGAAGGGCAATTTGTTCTTCAAGGGATTATTGCAGATGAGCGTGGCGATTTACCATTATGAATATGGGAATGTAAAGGGAGCCCGGCTGATGATGCGGGCTGCTCATGATTATCTTCAGGGGTATCGTCCGCGTTATTGGGGGCTGGATCTGGAAAACGTAATCGCGTTCATTGAAGAGTGCCAGAAGCGAATCCCTGATGGCGTCGACCGGGTTCCTTTTGAAAAAGTCGGTTTGCTGCCAGTCCTGCCGCAACTCTATTTATATTTGGAGGATTAGGCCAGAGCCGCAGCTGTGTGTTTTTTGAAAGATTCGCTATAATTGAAGGATAGGGACTTTAAGGAGGTTAGGATATGTTTACTGTAAAATCGGAAGTGGATTTTCAGGCAAGCCATGAAAATCTGCTGATTGGGCTTTATGATCGTCCGGTGAAATTTGACGGTGTGCTCTCGCCGCTGGATGAATTGTTTGAAGGACAGCTTAATGAGCTTGCTAAAGATGGCGACATTTCGGGAAAGCTTAAGGAAGTTGGGAAAGTACATAGCTTCGGCAAGGCTGGAGCAAAGAAGATTTGGTTTGTTGGGCTTGGGCGTGAAAAGGAAGTTACGTTTGATAAGCTGCGTGAAGCTCTTGGGCGCGCGTTTAAGGCGCTGAACGGTGCGAAGCAGGAGGAAACGGCTGTACTGCTTGATTCCTTTGTCACGAGTGAAATTGAAGCGGATGATGCAGCATACGCGGTGGCTGAAGCGTTAACCCTTTCTACATACAAATTTGACGGCTATAAGCAAAAGCCGAACGAGCGGGAGAAGAAGCTTGAACGCGTAACGGTTTATACAACGAACGCCGACGAAGAGGCGATTAAAGCTTCTTTGGCAGTAGGTCATGCCTATGGCCAGGGAACAAATTCCGCGCGTACCTTGGTGAATTTGCCGGGGAATATGCTAAAAGCTACTGATTTAGCAGAGTATGCCCGGGCTCTTGGTGAAAAGTATGGCTTTGAGACAGAAGTTCTTGGCCTTGAGGAAATCAAGCAGCTCGGTATGGGTGCGTTGCTGGCGGTCAACCAGGGTTCCACTGAGGAGCCACGAATGATTGTACTAAAGTACCAGGGCAAGGAAACATGGGAAGATGCGATTGGTCTGGTCGGGAAAGGGATTACCTTTGACACCGGCGGCTATTCGATTAAAACGAAAGCAGGGATTGTCGGCATGAAAACCGATATGGGCGGTGCAGCGGCAGTCCTTGGTGCGATGGAAATCATCGGTGAGTTGAAGCCTGAACAAAATGTCGTCGCGGTCATCCCTTCAACTGACAACATGATTAACGGAAATGCATTTAAGCCGGATGATGTGATTACGTCTTTAAGTGGGAAAACAATTGAGGTTCTAAACACAGATGCTGAAGGCCGGCTAGTCCTGGCTGATGCGGTCACGTATGCGAAACAGCATGGGGCGGGCTACCTTGTAGACGTTGCGACGTTGACTGGCGGGGTCATCACGGCTCTAGGCCTTCATACGACTGGCGCAATGACAAACAATGAAGCGCTGTATGAGCAGGTGCTGGAAGCTTCATTTGAGGCTGGCGAACAAATGTGGCAGCTGCCGATTTTTGAAAAAGACTTGGAGCGGGTAAGGGGATCGAAAATTGCCGATTTGAACAACTCGCCAGGCTCAGAAGGGCATGCTGTCATGGGCGGCGCGTTTGTCGGTGAGTTTGCTGAAGGCACACCATGGGTTCATCTTGATATTGCTGGAACCGCAACAACGAAGAGCGGGAATGACTTAGGGCCATCTGGCGCGACAGGCGTAATGACCAGGACGCTTGCATTATTCGTTGAGCGGTTTGAGCCTTTGGAAAAATAACAGGTAAGTTGAAAACCCCGGAAAATCCGGGGTTTTTTTGTCGAGGTGAGAAAAATCCTAGTACCGATTTTCTCTCAAGGACATTTCGGGAGTACCGGCGGCTCAAAATGTACTCGAAACCCATTTTCAAGGACATTTCGGCGTTCCGTCGGCCCCAAAATGTCCATGAAACCCATTTTCAAGGACATTTCGGCGTCCAAATACCCACTAAATGTACTCGAAATATGTTTTCGGTACAAGGATTCTCTTCTCGATAGTTCAGTTAATCGACCCTCAAATATTTATTAGCTTCCAAGCCCGCCCACGCCTTCCGCTCCGCTTCCGCATATGTAATAAAGAGAGATAAGAAGTTCAACAGAAGGAGGTTCCCAGATGAATCAACCACTCAATCACTATCATCTTGGAAATGACCAGCGGATATTTGTGGCACCGCTTGTAGGAGGTTTCCTTGGAGGCTTGTTAGGCAGTGCGATAACTCCAAGGCCCTTTGGGTATGGGTATGGGTTCGGAGCTCCAGTATATCCTCCATACGGCTATGGTTCGCCTTACATGTATAGGCCGCCGTTTGGCTACCCTTATTACCCATATTGATCCGAGAGGGCTGCCCCCAAAAGGAGCAGCCTTTTTTATGTTTAAGGAAATTATAATTTTCGCGCTGTGGATAACTTTTTTTACTGAGCGTATCTACGTCTAGCTCCAGCGCCTACGCGTGCGCAAACTTCAGGCCTCCTCCCTACGATAAGTCATCATCGAATCGCTAGCGCTCTTCGTGATTCCTTTATCTCAGTCGAAGTCCCTCCATTTTGTACGGCGATGACCACTAAGGAAAGCTCCTCAGAATAAACATCGCAGGGACAGGCGGCACTTTGCCTGTCACGAAGGCGCTTGCGCTTTTGTTCTTATTTTCAGTTTTCAAATAATAAAATGCAGGGTACAGGATGGTAGTGGGGAGAATTTGGAAGGGTGGTTTGCTTTCTATACATGTTGCTGGTGTGGTAAAATGGAAGGACATAGAAAACGACTAAATTCCAGATTAAGCTTACTACTACGACTTCAGTACTTGCTTACTATTACAATCGCATTAGATTACTAGCCTTCCTCCACTCAATTCCGTTCACCACAAAACTAACTCTTTGCATCTGCATAGTTCAAATATTCAATTTTAATAAAAGATGAAGCTACTTGTGCATGTATTTTATTGCAATTTTCTTCCTTGGGGAAGATGGTGGTTTAAGGTTTTTCCACTAATCGTTAGTTATCAAGTCTTTTCTGTCAAAATCCGCCTATAATGGATATTATGAATGAATTTAAACGGCTATACGGTTGGATGAAAAAAACACATTTATAGTGCTGGCTAAGAAATAGAATTGCGGTCGCAGACGATCTCACAGATATCAGCTTTAAAACAACATGATGCATAAACAGCCATTGTATTAAGTATGTTTAGGCGAGGGAGGGACAAAAGATGGAACTAGAATTCTTAGTTACAATGCTCAAGGAAAGCGGCTATACCGGTCTGTTTTTATGGATACTGCTAGGTGCCTCCACACTGCCTGTTCCTAATGAACTTATTATGATGACAATCGGCCTTGCTGCCTCACAGACTCCATCTCATGCAGGTCCAATATTTCTAACTACCATTGCTGGTGTTCTGTCGGCTGTCAGCGGTAGCTACTTGCTTGGGAGGCTTATTGGCCACCCGCTCCTTCAGTTCTTGCTAAGAAAAGAACGTTTTGCCAAGAAGCTTTCATCCTCACAGCGACTCATGGAAAAATACCATGCATATTCCCTTTCCTTCAGTTACTTCCTGCCTGGAGCACGCAGTATCATCCCGTTCCTATATGGATTCAGTAAGCTTTCTTTTCGGAAATTCGCTTTATATGCATACAGCGGTGCAACGTTGTGGGTATTTATTATGTTCACAGCGGGTTACCTTTTCGGGGATCATATAGACGTGGCAGTAGCATATGCCGGGGAGATAGGACTCGTGATTTTAATCCTTGCAGCTATTATCATTGCCACCGTTAAGCGCCACCGCAAAAGGAAGCCCTCTGGTGATGACTTGGATCAACCAATTGTTCGAGCAACAGTTCCAGCACTTCAAAAACCGGAATAGGAAGCAGAGCATGATCCTGCTTCCTCTGTCCTAGATTTCGTTTCTGTGTTCGAAAAGGTCGATGGCTCCCAATACAACATGGGCAAGGCCGAACCCCATAACCGTGTTGGATAAGGTTTTATTAACCCCATTGTTTCGGGACATCGCGTAGCCGGCCGCAGTAACAGCTGTTCCAAGTAGTGTTGGGACAAGCCCTTCTCTGTTCATCACCATGCGCGCTCACCTCATTCGAATTTTTGTCCGACCACACTTTATGTTTCGGACATACATAGTATTAGCAGTTCGTTTTTTTATAAAATAGAATATTTTATATGGAAAGTAGGGGTTTGGATGGAATTGAAGGATACCATGATTGAAGCGCTTGGCATAGAAATTACCTTGCTTAAAAAAGGCAGGGTTGAAGCAACGATGCCTGTAGATGGAAGGACACGCCAGCCTTTCGGTCTATTGCATGGCGGGGCATCTGTGGCTCTTGCGGAAACGGTGGCCAGTATCGGTGCGTACGAATTGGTCGACAAAGAATCTGAAGGAGTCGCTGGGCTCGAAATAAATGCGAACCATATTCGTGGCAAATCGGAAGGCGTCGTCAAAGCTGTAGCAACGGTCTTGCATCAGGGCAGGACAACGCAGGTGTGGGATATCAAAATAACGGATGAACAGGATAAATTGATTTGTGTTTCCAGATGTACAATGGCGGTTCTCAAGCTTAAAAAATAAGAAACAGGGCAGCCGAGAATGCTGCCCCTTTTTTTGTGCATTTTTGTTCAGGCTTATTGTTAAAAAATTTAAAAATTTCGTCTTCTTCCGTGCTATAATATAATTAATTATTTTTTAATATAGAGCACACGCACAATTATTTGTACAGGTTCCTTTATATAATGTAGTACAAGGCGTGTAGGGAAGGAGGGACGAAGTGACAGCGAAAAAGCAGTATTTGTTTATTGATTTTGAATTTACCATGCCAGAGAGGAATGTAAGGTCCAGGGAGTTTTATCCAGAGATTATTGAAGCAGGCATTGTGGCTGTTGTAGATAACAAAATTCATTCCCAGTTTTCCGCCTATGTTGTGCCAGCGCGGTTCCCAATCCTATCAGAACGTTGCAAATCATTCTTACATATTTCCCAGCAGCAAATTAACTCAGGGATACCATTTTCCGAGTTGGTCAAGCACTTTGAAGAACTGGGCCGGGGATACGACAACACAATCGTTACATGGGGAAACATGGACATGAAGGTGCTTCGGCAAAATTGCACCGCCTCAGGGCTGCCATTCCCGCTGAAGGGACATGAAATTGATCTTTCGATGGAGTACAAACGGTTTTTTGGGGACCAAAACCAGACAGGGCTTTGGAAGGCTGTCCAGGAATATGGAAAGGAAGGGACAGGGAAGCATCACCGCGCCCTAGATGATGCGCTAACCACTTACAATATCTTTAAGCTTGTAGAAAAAGATAAGCGTTATCTTGGAAAGCCTAAGCCGACAACAATTGGCGACAGGGTTGACTTTTCAAAGCTATTGAACGAATTCGCATAAAAGGCCAAATCACTATCATGTGATTTGGCCTTTGTATTTATTTAAAGTAGTCTTGCTCGAGAGCTTCAATATTCCGAAGGCTCATGTCGGCAAATGCGCTATCGTCACTTTCGAGTTCGGCCCTCATTTTCCCAAGTGCTTCTTTTAAGGAGACTTTATATTCCGGAACTTCGCCTTCATATTTCTTAACCATTTGTTTTGGGATGACTGCGCCTTCCCGGTATGAAAGTGCTCGCCTCTCATGGAAAAAGCCAACTTCTGCATCCTTTGGATGATGGAGGTCGCCCTGCAGAGGGTGCTTTAAAACGGCCAATACACGGACCAGCATCCCGGCAGGCCTTTCCTCTACGAATTCCGCTATGTATTTTCCGGTCTTGTATATTCCCGTTACTATTTCTCCTTGATTAAATCCGGACAAGTGGATCAACTCCCATTTCACAAATTTGCATTTGCTATTATTATGAAGGAAGATTATTCAAAAACAAAGTGCAAAACATCAACAAATCAGGTAAATTAGAACAATGGAGGGATGCTAATATGAAAAAGAAATTTCTCACGTCTATATTCGGCGCTATGCTAATTCTATCTGCTTGCGGGACATCCGAGGACAATGCCGATAAGAATAACAACAATGGTAACGGTGGCAATACGAGCGAAGAAGCACCAAAGGAAAACAAGGCCCAGGAACAAGCAAAGGCTCCTGAAGGCGGTTATCCACAGCTATCGACAGAAGTTGCTGAAAATGAGCGGCTTGTCGAGATGGTGACCTCGATGGGAACAATCAAAATCAAACTGTTCCCCGACCTTGCACCAAAAACGGTTGACAACTTCATTAAACTGAGTGAAAAGAATTATTATGATGGCGTTATATTCCACAGGGTCATCAAGGACTTCATGATTCAGGGCGGCGACCCCGACGGAACTGGCATGGGCGGAGAAAGCGCATTTGGAGCTCCATTTGAGGATGAATTTAATCAAAGTCTGATGAATTTCCGCGGCGCACTTTCAATGGCTAACTCTGGACCAAACACAAATGGCAGCCAGTTTTTCATCGTTCAAAAAACCAAGCTTGACGATGGGATGGCGGATCAAATGAAACAGGCGGGTTATCCGGATGAAGCCATTAAAGGGTATGAAAAAGGCGGCACGCCATGGCTTGACTTCAAGCATACTGTGTTTGGGCAGGTTGTTGAAGGAATGGATGTAGTCGACAAGATTGCTAATGTTGAAACAGGTGAAGCGGACAAGCCTGCCAAAGACGTTGTCATCAAAGATATTAAAATCGTAAAATAATCTGCTTTAACAACGGCTCTTTGTGAAGCGTTTTTAAAGACTTATTTCCAAACGGGTATGATATACTACAAATGTATTTTGCCGAGAGGAAGTAATCAAAATGGAATCCTTGGTACTGTCGCTATTTCTCTATTTTCCGGAAGATAAATCCGAATACATTCCAGCAGCCATCTCGTTTTTCTTTTTCTTTCTCGCCTGCGTCGCCACATTCTGGCTGATTCTACGCATTTCGAAAAAGGAAGCTAGCAAGGCGAAAGAGCTTGAGGAAAAGCTGCTTAAACAAGAACAATCGGGAGGAAACAGTTAAAACACTGTTTCCTTTTCATTTTGTAGTAGTCGGTTTGGAGCTTCATTAATTGATTGGCCTTCATAATTACCGTGGAGAAAAAACGAATAATCAATCAGAATATGATACCGAAAAGCTCTGTTAGAGTTGTATCGAGTACAATTTGGGTTTGTCTGCCTGACAAAATGTCCTTGAAAACCTATTTCGAGGACATTTTGAGTTTGTCTGCCTGACGAAATGTCCCTGAAAATTTATTTCGAGTACAATTTGAGCTCGGTTACCTACCAAAATGTCCCTGAAGATTCATTTGGTGGACATTTTGGGTTCAATCACTTACCGATTTGTCCTTGAGAAGTTAGCCAATAAAAGGACTTGTCCTTAAATTAGTGGCTGTCCGGGTTTTGTTCTTTGAGTGTCGATTTTTCCTCTCTGCCTATTTCATTGCCGGTTGTGAATTCGTATGAGGCTTCCACTCCGGAGTTTTTTGCCTTATTTCCTTTACGGACGCGGTATTGAGACAGGTTCCTGTAGACCATTGTAATCAACCTTTCTATTGGTGATATCTTATTTTTCGCAGGAAAAGCTGTTGTAATTCGGTAATTTCCTGTTTTTTAACTGGGAGATTAGAAAATAAGAACAATAACTGATAAAATGAAAAAGTGAATCTTCCATCAGTGGGGACCTTAATGCCCGTTAAGAGTGGGATAAACGCAAACTACACTTTATGTTTCAAGGAGAGAATTGTTGTATGAATAAGATTCTTGTATTCGGCCACAAAAATCCTGATACGGATACGATTTGTTCCGCTATTGCTTATGCGGAGTTAAAACGGAAGCTTGGCGTTAATGCAGAAGCTGTCCGGCTGGGAGATATTAATGGCGAAACTGCACATGCGCTCGCAACTTTTGGCGCAGAGGCACCACGCCTTGTTGAAAAAGTTGCCGGTGAGGCAGCGGGTGTCATTCTTGTTGACCACAATGAAAGGCAGCAGAGTGCGGATGATATAAACGAAGTTAGCATTCTTGAAGTGATCGACCATCACCGGATCGCAAACTTTGAAACAAGTGACCCGCTCTATTATCGCGCAGAGCCTGTAGGCTGCACAGCAACGATCCTGAACAAGATTTATAAGGAAAAAGGAATTGAGATTGAGAAGGCAACTGCCGGACTGATGCTGTCCGCGATCATTTCCGATTCACTTCTTTTTAAATCACCAACCTGTACCCAGGAAGATATTGATGCGGCTGCCGAGCTTGCAGAGATTGCCGGGGTTGACGCTAACGAATACGGGCTTGCCATGCTGAAAGCAGGAGCAGACCTTAGCGACAAAACGATTGCCCAATTGATTTCACTTGATGCGAAAGAATTCCAAATGGGTTCAAGCAAGGTTGAAATTGCACAAGTGAATGCAGTCGATACAAACGATGTGATGAGCAAGAAGGCTGAGCTCGAGGATGCTATCACAGCTGTTGTTAATGAGAAGGGACTTGATTTGTTCCTGTTCGTTGTCACGGATATCCTGACAAATGATTCCGTTGGCCTTGCAATCGGACGTGAAGCTTCCGCGGTCGAGCAGGCTTACAATGTTGCTCTTGTTGATAACACCGCTGTACTGAAAGGCGTTGTTTCACGGAAAAAGCAAATCGTTCCGGTTCTAACAGAAACATTCCAAAAGCGCAATCAAAAATAAAAGAAAAATGCCGTCCCGGGCTTTGGCCAGGGGCGGCATTTTTGTGTGAAATTCCGGTTTGTCCTGAATAAATGAAAAACTGTCCCGATTCGTTTAAAACCTGTCCTTATTCTTTCAGAGAATGTCCTGATTAACGAAAATCTTGTCCTGATTATCAAAAAAACTGTCCGATAAAAAAAGGACGGCAAACGATAACCGCCCCGTCCCCATTAGCCGAGTGCCTTTTTCAGTCTCTGCAGCCCATCTAAAAGAATGTCGCGGGGACAGCCGATATTCATGCGGACAAAGCCTTCGCCACCTGTGCCGTATTTCGGGCCTGGCTCAAGGCCCAGTTTGCCCATTTCAACCAGCCGTCTCTGCAGTTCGTCATCCGTCAATCCTAGGTTCCGGAGATCAAGCCAGATTAAATAAGACGCATCAGGTTCGATCAATTTGACAGCAGGCAGTTCCTTACTAATAAACTCCCTTGCAACCCCTACATTTTCTTCAAGGTAAGCGGTTAATGCCTCAAGCCAGTCCCAGCCATGCAGATAAGCGGCTTCCATCGCTTTAATCCCGATGGCGTTCAAGGTGAAAAAGCCCTGGCGCTTTTGGAATGCCTGGAATTTCTCGCGTAAAACATCGTCGGAGATTATGACACCAGAAGTCTGCAGCCCAGCGAGATTGAAGGTTTTGCTCGGGGCTACACAAGTGATTGTCCGTGCTGCGATTTTGTCTCCCAGGCTAGCAATCGGGATATGCTTGTGGCTGCTAAACACAATATCCGAATGTATTTCGTCAGATAAAATTAGGCAGTCATACTGAATGCAAAGCTCAGCGATCCTCGTAAGTTCTTCTCTCGTCCAAACCCGTCCGCCTGGATTGTGAGGATTGCAGAGCAGAAATAGCTTGCAGCCTTTTTTCAGAGATGCTTCAAAGCTGTCAAAATCAATTTCATACCGGCCATCCTTTAAAACGAGAGGAGATGCCTCAATGACTCGGCCGTTAAGTTCGGTCATATCAAAAAACGGCGTGTAAATTGGCGGCTGAACAAGGATCCTGTCACCCGGATCGGAAAATGATTGAATCGCCATACTGATTGACGGAACAACACCGGGAGAAAATAAAATCCATGAAGGGCTGATCGTCCAGCCGTGCCTCCGTTCAAGCCAGCTGCTAATCGCTTCGTTTACAACCGGAGGCACAAAGCTGTAGCCGAAGACACCGTGATCCACCCTGGTTTTAATTGCATCGAGTACCTGTTGTGGCGGATAGAAATCCATATCGGCGACCCACATCGGCAGGACATCAGAAGTCCCGTAAATCTCCTTCGTCATCTCCCATTTAACAGAACCTGTATTAAATCGATCTATTTTCTTATTAAAGTTCATACTTCATTTCCTCTCTTTATACATTTTAACAACTCCGGAGCTATGGTAAGATAGTCAGGAAAACAATAAGAATGCAGGTGAAAGCATGGAAACAGCAACATTAAACCTTCTGCTTGCAGATGAAGTGAATGATTGGGACCCTTTCCGCCTTGGTGGCGGGTTTTATGATACGGAAATTGCTGATATTGTTGCTGCTATCCACGAGTTGGATAGTGTAGCTGAGCTTGCAAGGCGAATCCAGGATATCTTTGAATTTTCATTCGAGGAAAAACTTCCGCTCGATGAATGCCGTAAAGCTGCCAGCAGGATGCTTGTGCTGAAGACTGATAGCTCCTGTGAGATCTAGACTTCTCGCGGCCGCAATGCATTATGTTTAAAGGGCGTAGGCGCAAAGCATTTTTCAAAAAAACAAAAAGGCCTTAGCCGATAAAATTGTGCATCAGCTGATATACTTTCTCGGGCTCTTCTTCCATGATGAGGTGGCCAGTGTTTTCAAGGACGACCATCTCTGAGTTCTTCAGATCGCGTGTGAGCCGTTTGCCGACTGCGACGGGTGTAACGCGGTCGTGTTCTCCCCAGATGAGCAGGCAAGGGATGTCGAGCTGCTGGAGCGCTTCTGGAGGAAGGTCGCCTTCCCGGTCGTGGATGAACTTCCCTAATCCATGGAACATGTCCTTGTTTAAAAAAGGCAGCATATAGCCTCTGAGCATGTCCTCGTCAATGAGGGATTGGTCATGGACGACGAGTTTGAGATTGTCTTTAACGCCTCCTGAGCGGACGAGCCAGCGCTTGACGGCCAGATGGAATAAGGGCAGTTTACTCCCTATTGATAGAAGGCGGCCCGGCGGCTTTAGGTAGCCCGAACTGCATAGCAGGACAACTTTCTCGGCGATGCCGGGCTCAAGAGCTACCATATTGAGTGAATATTGACCGCCCATTGAATGTCCGGCAAGGATTGGCTTTTTTATATCCAGCTCTTTGAGAAGCGCAATCAGAGTGGCAGCGATGTTTTTGTATGTAAACAGGAAGCTTTTTGCTTTGCCGCTTTTTCCAAAAGGAGGGACGTCGACTGTCAGAATGTTGTAGTCCTTTTTTAAAAGCGGCACGAGCTTTCGAAAGCAGAAAGTCGAGGCCAGAAAGCCATGGATGAGTACAACAGTCTTCGCTTCAGGGCGGCAGGGATGCCATTCGTAATACATATCAATTCCATTTATCTTTTTTATGTTCGCGTCAGCAATTTGAGACATGCCCGGCCTCCTTTTATGGTTTTTAATAAGTATATACCTTCTTAGCA
The DNA here is from genome assembly GCF_001278805.1 of Bacillus sp. FJAT-18017. Taxonomy (GTDB): domain Bacteria; phylum Bacillota; class Bacilli; order Bacillales; family Cytobacillaceae; genus Bacillus_D. The sequence continues at coordinate 1,492,383 of NZ_CP012602.1, forward strand.
TACCCTTAAATCATTTAAGCTTTGCTTGCTTTTTAGGTGTCATGTAAAAAGTGACGGTGAGGAGGAATGATTGTGCAAATTTTATGTCCAGGAGTTACTGGGTTTGAGCCGGCTCCTTCGGTTGACAGCGATGATTTCAAAAAAACTATGATGAGCATATATCGTTCAAGGGTAGTTGATTTTTCCCCATCTACTCCCGGAAGGAATTATCATATGTGCACGTTCATCACCGAAGAGGATAAGATTCGTATTTTGTTAAATGCGCGTTACCCTTTTCTAGCTTTTTCAAAAATAGATTCTCTTGAATTCATTGAGGGATTGGATTTGGCCGGCATGCTTGGGGAGCATTATCGTATACTTGGCCAGGATGAACTATCTGTCCCTTTGCGGTTTAAAAATAAGGGGAAAAATTTCGCCATAACTAATGAAAACACCCTTCATCAATCCGATCTACAACAAATAGCGTATTGGAAGCCAAGCACTGTTGGGGAAGTTGTGTTCAATAATTGGGATTAGTATGATTTTATAAAAAATAAACCGGCATGCCTTAGACGGGCCTGCCGGTTTTTTGTGATTTTGAATTAGGATGAAATGGCTTTTTGATCGATAGCCTTTTGGAGAATCTGTCTGGCGTTTTCTTTGCCGAGTTCATTAATGAGCAGGTCGATTTCCTGGTCTAGAACAGAATGCTTGGCATGGTAGGTTGTTCCCAATAAATCAGAAGGAGCAATATCCAGGACTGTACTGATTTTTAATACGGTTTGGACCTCTGGGATTTTTGCGCCAGCTTCATAGTTCTCGAGTGTCTGTACGCCAATTCGAGCTTTTCTTGCAAGATCCTGTTTAGTCATATTCTGCATTTCACGGGCTTCTTGAATTTTTTTCCCTATCATGCTCATTTCTATTACCTCCCTGGTAAAAGTAAGTAGTATCTTTATGACATTGAAAACTGAAGAAAGTTTAGGATTGGCAACGTAATATTATTGTATCATTTTTTAAGAGATAGTTTTTGTTGAAATCTGAACAAAGTGTTACCATTCAGCAGTTTTTACGTAAAAAGGTGCGTTTATATTGCTCTTCTCAGTGGAATACGGGTAGTGATGGCATTCTATGGGCTTTGATTAAGTAAGCCTGTTGTGATATAATTTTATATTGCGTATAAATGGGATAAAATTAAGTCAAACCTAGGAGTGTTAGTATGTCAGAAAAAATTGAAACAGGCAGTGTCCTAACCGGAAAAGTAACGGGAATTCAGCCTTATGGAGCGTTTGTAGCGCTTGATGGAAATACTCAGGGCCTCGTCCATATTTCAGAAATAACTCACGGATATGTAAAGGATGTCAATGAGTTTTTGAAGGTCGGCGATGAAGTGAAAGTTAAGGTTCTATCCGTAGATGAGTCAGCAGGTAAAGTTAGCCTTTCTATCAGGGCTACAGAAGAAGCTCCTGCCCAGCAGCCTCGCGCGAAAAAGCCGCGTCCAAAGCGCCAGGCAGCAGCAATTATGCCAGAAGCTCAACAGCAGGAAGGCTTCAACACACTGAAGGAAAAGCTGCAGGAATGGATCGACCAGTCCCAGCAAGAAACTAATAAGTAAGAAAAAAGGGTCTGTACCTCTAGGGGTGCGGACCTTTTTCGTTGGGATATATTCGATTCAGATTTGGGTTTGCTGGAAGAATCCGTCCCCATGCCTATGAGATTAATCCACTAAAGTTGGTTTTCAGGAAGCTCCGCCCATGTGGCCATGAGATTAATCCACTAAAGGCGGTTTGTTGGAAGAATCCGCCTCTGCAGCCCTGAGATTAAGGACAAAATGGTTTAAAGCTTTGCTGATTTTTAACAGTTTTACTTTTTCCGGCTTATTATTCACAGAATCTGTTATACAATCACTACAAAATTTCTGTTCTGTTAGGTACAATGATAATAGCAAAGTTTTGTAATAGGACGGACAGTGACTTGTCCGCAAAACGGAGGGATAGGAATGGTACATACTACAAACACCCACGAAATTATTGAACAAACAGAAAAGTTCGGAGCACCCAATTATAATCCGCTGCCGATCGTGATTTCAAAAGCTGAAGGTGTATGGGTAGAAGACCCGGAAGGCACTAAATACATGGACATGCTAAGTGCCTATTCGGCAGTCAACCAAGGCCATCGCCATCCGAAAATCATCCAGGCTTTAAAAGATCAAGCTGACAGAGTTACTCTGACATCAAGGGCATTCCACAATGACCAGCTGGGGCCATGGTACGAAAAGGTTTCAAAATTAGCAAATAAAGAAATGGTATTGCCTATGAACACTGGTGCCGAAGCAGTCGAGACTGCTATCAAGGCAGCGAGGCGATGGGCTTATTTTATAAAAGGGGTAGAGGAAAACAAGGCTGAAATCATCGGCTGCACCGGGAACTTCCACGGACGTACAATGACGGCTGTTTCCCTGTCTTCTGAAGAGGAATACAAAAAAGGCTTTGGACCAATGCTGCCTGGTATTAAACTGATTCCATATGGAAGCCTTGATGCATTGAAGGAAGCGATTACCCCACATACTGCTGCATTTATCATTGAACCGATTCAGGGAGAAGCAGGCATTATCATACCGCCGGAAGGTTTCCTGAAAAAAGCGTACGAGCTATGCAAGGAAAACAATGTCCTTTTTATTGCTGACGAAATCCAAGCTGGCCTTGCCAGGTCTGGTAAAATGTTTGCATGTGAATGGGAAGGGTTCGAGCCTGATATGTATATCCTTGGCAAGGCGCTTGGAGGCGGTGTATTCCCTATTTCCTGTGTTGTAGCGAACAAGGATATACTCGAGGTATTCAATCCTGGCTCTCATGGTTCAACGTTTGGCGGCAACCCAATGGCATGTGCGGTATCAATTGCAGCTCTAGATGTACTAGTGGATGAGAAGCTTGCAGACCGGTCGCTTGAGCTGGGTGAGTATTTCATGAGTAAATTAAAGGAAATTACGAACCCGCGAATCAAGGAAGTACGGGGCCGAGGCCTGTTTATTGGTGTGGAGCTTACCGAGCCTGCACGTAAATACTGCGAGCTGCTGAAAGAAGAAGGGCTGCTTTGCAAAGAAACGCACGATACAGTGATCCGCTTCGCGCCGCCGCTAGTCATTACGAAGGAAGAACTTGATTGGGCGATTGAACGGATTAAAAAAGTATTGGAATAAGTGTCTTGGGGCCGGGAGTCGATTAAACAACCCGGACTGCTAAAATAGAGTACAGGCGCCATTCAGGCGATATGTAAACGCTAAGGGGAGCCCGAACATGCTGGAATCAACACAAGTCATAATCAAAGAGGCTATCATGAAGCTTGGCTATGATGATGGCGTGTACGAGCTATTGAAGGAGCCGGAACGAATGCTCGAAGTACGCTTTCCGGTAAGGATGGATGATGGCTCGGTTAAGGTTTATACCGGATACCGGGCCCACCATTCCGATGCTATCGGCCTCATCAAGGGCGGTGTCCGCTACCATCCTGATCTAACTGTGGATATTGTTAAAGCTCTCTCGGTATGGGCAGGGCTTCAATGTGGAGTTACCGGGCTTCCTTTCGGAGGCGGAAAGGGCGGTGTCGTCTGTGACCCGCGCCGGCTAAGCCTTGGAGAGCTTGAGCGGCTCAGCCGGGGATACGTCCGGGCAATATCCCAAATTGTTGGGCCTGCCAAAGATATACTTGGGCCGGATCTTTTTACGAATTCACAGGTGATGGCATGGATGATGGACGAATATAACAAGCTGAAAAGATATGATTCAGCGAGCTTTATTTCCGGCAAGCCGCTTGTCCTTGGGGGCTCACAAATTCGGGAACAGGCTGGTGCTATTGGGATTGCCATCTGTATCGAGGAGGCCGCGAGAAAAAAAGGTATACGGCTAAAGGGAGCAAGTATCATTATTCAGGGGTTCGGGAATGCGGGGAGCCACCTAGCAAAGCTTATGGTGGATGCTGGTGCGATTGTCACGGGAATTTCCGATGCCTACGGAGCGCTTTACGATCCAGATGGGCTGAATGTTGGCTATTTGCTTGGAAGGCGCGATAGCTTTGGAACGGTTACATCCTTATTTGAGGGTACGATTTCAAATGAAGAGTTACTTGAGCATGATTGCGATATCCTGGTTCCTGCTGCTGTTTCCAGACAAATCACAGTCAATAATGCCCGCAATATAAAAGCATCTATCGTGGTGGAGGCTGCAAATGGACCTACTACAATAGAAGCCTCGCGCATACTCAATAACCGTGAAATTTTGCTTGTCCCGGATGTGCTGGCAGGTTCCGGAGCGATTACAGCCTCCTATTTTGAATGGGTGCAAAACAAACAGGGATTATATTGGACTGAAGAGGAAGCAGAAGAACGGCTCCGGGAAAAAATAACTGCTGCTTTTAACAAAATTTATGATTTGGCTAGTGAATGGAAAGTTGATATGAGGCTGGCGGCTTATATGGTAGGGGTCCGAAGAATGGCAGAGGCTGCCCACTATCGAGGCCTCTTATAAATAACGAAAAAATCCCCGGCTGCGGGGATTTTTTCGATTCTGATTTCTATCTGGTTGGGTTTGTTTGTGACGCTTCTTCACGTTCTTGGCTAGGAGCAAACAGTAAGCCAAGATTGATTAATCCAGCAAGACCTACCAGTCCATAGACAATCCGTGAAATAGCAGAATCCTGGCCGCCGAAGATAGAGGCAACTAAATCAAATTGGAAGAAGCCGACAAGGCCCCAGTTAATTGCGCCGATGATAGTAAGGATCAGTGCCAGCCTTTGAATTGTGCTCATCTTTATCCTCCTTAAAATGGAATGTAAACGTTAGTAATATTCCCATATTAAGGTGTACTATACATTTAGATATTTTTTTCCCATAGCTGCCTCTCAAGGTTAGACAGCTAAAAGGAAGCGGCGTCCTTTTTGCAATTATTTTTGGAATACTAAATAATAGTGTATGTAAGAAGGAGGAGATTACATGGAGAACTTTACATTTTACAACCCTGTTAAATTAATCTTCGGAAAAGGCCAGCTCGACCAGCTGAAAAATGAAGTTCCTCGTTATGGCAAGAAAGTTTTGCTTGTATATGGAGGAGGCAGCATTAAACGCAGCGGTCTTTATGACCAAGTAATATCCCTGCTTAATGAAATCGGCGCAGAAGTTTTCGAACTTGCTGGCGTTGAGCCGAACCCGCGTGTTTCAACTGCCCGGAAAGGGATCGATATTTGCAAGACAGAAGGAATCGACCTGTTGCTTGCTGTTGGTGGCGGCAGTGTTATTGATTGTACAAAACTGATAGCGGCTGGTGCTAAATATGATGGAGATGCCTGGGATCTGGTTATTAAAAAAGCTCAGGTCCAGGATGCACTTCCATTCGGAACTGTATTGACACTTGCGGCTACTGGCTCAGAAATGAATGCAGGATCGGTTATTACCAATTGGGAAACGAAAGAAAAGTATGGCTGGGGTGCCGGCGCTTTAACAATGCCGAAGTTCTCCATCCTTGACCCAGTCAATACGTTCACAGTACCGCGCGACCAGACGATCTACGGGATTGTTGACATGATGTCACATACATTTGAGCACTATTTCCATACTGCAGTAAACACTGAGTTCCAGGACCGGATGTGTGAAGGCCTTCTTAAAACAGTTATTGAAACTGCCCCTAAGGCCTTGGAAGACCTTGAAAACTATGACCACCGTGCAACCTTGCTATATTGTGGAACAATGGGGCTGAACGGAATGATCAATATGGGCTTCCGCGGTGACTGGGCAACACATAACATCGAGCATGCGGTATCGGCTGTTTACGATATCCCTCATGGTGGCGGACTCGCTATCCTATTCCCGAACTGGATGAAGCATAACTTGAAGTATGACCCGGCCCGTTTTGCAAAAATGGCTGTCCGTGTTTTCGATGTTGATCCAACTGGAAAGACAGACGAAGAAACAGCGCTGGAAGGCATCGAAAAGCTTCGTGAATTCTGGACAGGCATTGGTGCGCCTTCACGCCTCGCCGATTATAACATCGACGATAGCAATGTGGAACTTATGGCAGACAAAGCTATGGTCAATGGCGAATTTGGCGGCTATGTTAAACTGAATCGCGAAGATGTACTCGCAATCCTGAAAGCATCACTCTAATAGTATGAAGGCTGTCCTATGCAGGGCAGTCTTTTTTAAAAAAGAAATCATACTAGCTACTATGTAGCCATTTAAAATCCCTCTTGTGATCTTATCTTAAAATGAACCCGCTTTCAAAAATGGCTGTTCCTTGATTATCCGAAAAGCATTGGGTAAAGTGGGTAATGATAAGGTTAGGCATCATCCAGTAACTCTGGATTATGCCTGGCTAAACCAATCGGCACGGCCAACAAGCTGCATACATATTTTGAAAAAAGCAGCTTGCGGTTCTCCGAGAAACCATAAAACACGGAGGTTCCAAAATGACACATATCCGTTTTGATTACACGAAGGCACTTAGTTTCTTCGGCGAGCACGAACTTACGTATTTGCGTGACGCAGTAAAAGTTGCCCATCATTCCCTTCATGAAAAAACCGGCGCGGGAAGCGACTACTTAGGCTGGATTGACCTGCCGGAGAACTATGACAAAGAAGAATTCTCCCGTATCCAAAAAGCTGCAGAGAAAATCAAATCCGATTCCGACGTCCTCATCGTCATCGGTATTGGCGGTTCTTACCTTGGCGCGCGCGCAGCCCTTGAAATGCTCGGCAACAGCTTCTACAATGCAATGCCTGCTGAAAAGCGAGGCACACCGCAAATTCTGTTTGTCGGAAACAACATTTCTTCAACTTACATGCACGATGTTGCCCAGCTTCTTGAAGGCAAGGATTTTTCAATTAACGTAATCTCCAAGTCGGGTACTACAACTGAACCGGCGTTGGCTTTCAGGCTGTTCCGGAAGCTTCTTATTGAAAAATACGGGGAAGAGGAAGCGAAGAAGCGGATCTACGCGACCACGGACAAGGAACGCGGCGCATTAAAAACACTCTCCGATGAAGTAGGCTATGAAACCTTCGTGATTCCCGATGACGTTGGCGGCCGCTACTCGGTACTTACTGCGGTAGGCCTACTGCCAATTGCAGTAAGCGGAGCGGATATCGAGAAAATGATGAAGGGCGCAGCCCAGGCGATGAATGATTACAGCGGTTCTGAACTGGAAGAGAATCCTGCTTATCAATATGCGGCAGTAAGGAATGTTCTCTACAACAAAGGGAAGACAATTGAATTGCTCGTCAACTATGAGCCGGGACTCCAATATTTTTCTGAATGGTGGAAGCAGCTGTTTGGCGAAAGTGAAGGAAAAGACCAAAAAGGGATTTACCCATCATCCGCAAACTTCTCGACTGATTTGCATTCCCTTGGCCAATATATCCAGGAAGGCCGCCGTGATATGTTTGAAACAATTATTAAAGTGGAAAAACCACGGTATGAGTTAACGATTGAGGAAGAGGCTAATGATCTAGATGGTCTGAATTACTTGGCAGGTAAGACAGTTGATTTTGTTAATAACAAGGCATTTGAAGGAACGATGCTTGCGCACACTGACGGAGGCGTCCCGAACTTGATCGTTTCAATTCCAGAAATGGACGAGTACACATTTGGTTATATGGTTTATTTCTTTGAAAAGGCCTGTGCAATGAGCGGTTATCTGCTCGGGGTCAATCCGTTTGACCAGCCGGGTGTTGAGGCGTATAAAGTTAATATGTTCGCGTTGCTTGGCAAACCAGGCTTCGAAGAGAAAAAAGCGGAGTTGGAAAAACGCTTGAAATAAGCCGGAACCAACAAGTACAGAGACGCAGGGCTGGGATTGGGAAATCGGCAGGAATCCGGATGTGTGGCAGAGGAGTTCATGAAAGAAAAACGCGGTGCTAGATTAAGCAGCGCTTTTCCACCCTAACATGCTAAGGAAGAGGTGCGGCAATGATACCGATTAAAAGCAGTGTTGAAGGAAAGGATTTTTCACTCAGGGAACTTGAAGATGCATTAAGACCACTTGGCTATAGCATCGGCGGCAATTGGGATTATGATCATGGCTATTTTGATTATAAAATCGATGATGAAGGAACCTATCATTTTTTCAGGGTGCCATTCCAAGCTGTCGATGGCCAGATTGACGGCGGCAACCCGCGAGTAAGAATTGGGACTCCGTTTTTGCTGGCGCACCAGTACGAAGACGGTGTCGATGATGAGGGGAATATTGGGACTTTCTCAGGATCGGTCAACCAGTTCCAGTCACCGGAGGAAAAAGATGCTCCAATTGATTCGGAGTATGTTAATCTTGCGTCGAATCTCGTTTCCAAGCTGGAAAGCGTGCTTCTGTAATTATTATACTACCCGGGCGGTAAAACCCGCCTCTGGATCGTTTAAGGTTCAAGGTAGAATAAAAGATGGGAACCAATCAGCCGCGAAGATCGCTGATTGGCCCATCTAAGCATCAGTGTAAAAGCCCACTGATGGAAGATTCACCTTATCCCACCTTAATGGTCAGTAAGCCTCTTTGGAGGCAACTGACCATTAAGGTCCGATTGGTGAATTAAGATTTTTCTTGGGGCTTCAGCCCTTAGAAAAATCAATCGGGCTCTGCGCGACTAACCATCAGTGTAAAAACCCACTGATGGAAGATTCACCTTATCGCAATAAATTGATCGGTGGATTCAATTGTATATGAGAGGGGCGGATTGATATACAAATCCTCCCCTTTTTTTATTCCCAGCAAAAGCATTTCTTTCTTTGCCCAAGCCTCTTTTGCTTCTGCAAAGCTCTTTCCAACCAATTTTTCCTCAGCTGCACAGGAAGCTAGACGGCTTTCCTGCAACTCTCCCATCATTTTTAACAGCAGGCCTGCCCCCCGTGAATGAAGGCTGCTTAACATGAAAATGCTCGCTAGCTTATTTGATTGCAGAATCTGATCAGCGCCTGCACGCTTTGCGTTGATCACCTGCTCAGGTGTCAGGATTTCCACAATGCAGGGCACCTCGGGGCAGAGCCCTTTAATCGTCAACAGTGTCAATATCGAATTCATATCTGCCTGAGGCTCCTCAGGGCTATGGTCTGCAGTTATCAGCACCATTTCCGCTTTGAGGATATTTCCTTTTAGTATCGTACTATCTACATGGGGTTTGCCTTGAATGAAGTGGACAGGTTTTCCTGGAAGCGGGTTTTCCGTTAGGGTTTCGTCTATCAAGACAATCTCAAGTCCGCTTCCTGATCCGGATAGCTTGGTGATGACCTCACGAGACCGCTCATTCCAGCCGATAATTGCCACATGACTTGTACCCTTATATGGAAGCTTCCCTTCAGAATAAGCATTTTGCCGCGTAACGGCAGCAGTGGCAAGCGAAACCAAATAGAAGGAGACAAGTCCAGCCCCGAATAAAATCAGGATGGTCGCAGCTATTCTACCGGCAAGGGAATGTGGAACATAATCTCCATAGCCGACAGTTGTGGCGGTAATGATAGCCCACCAGATGCCATCATAGATGGTTGGAAATGTATCCGGTTCAAGGACAGTAATTGCAATTCCGAAAGACATGAAAACTAATAGTGTCAGCAAAGTTATCCTAACGAGAACAGGTAACCGCAAAAATTGAATATACCACCGATTGGGCATAGAGTCTTCCCCCATATTAACAATTTACTCTAATCACTTTTTAGACTATCAGTATGGTCAAGGTAAGAAAATCCCATAAGTGCCTGGTTTGAATTTAACAATATTCCGTCCACAAAAAACACCTCCAAAAAGGGAGGTGTGTTAACACTTTAATTTCTACCAAAGATAATCTCCTTCTTTTTTAATGTCGGACTTTGTTACATATTCCATGTTCGGAATATGGACAAAGGTTTCCGACTGTAAATCAATATAACCGGCACCGCGTGTTGTATCCTGAGGCACCCACCTGCCTTCGAGCTTAATTTCATTCCAGGCGTGGTCTTTACCGTAAACCACTCTGGCTTCAATACCCGCTGCCCGGTGCAATGCAGCTGTCAGGTGTGAAAATCCCATGCACATTGCCTTCCTCGATTCCAGGGCTTCCATTGCAGACTTAAATGTGAAGCTTTGTCCCCTTAAGGTTGCGAAATATGTTTCAGCGTCGTATTCAAGATTTTCGGTTACCCAAACGTATATTGCTGCCGACTTCTCATGATCTGTGTTCTTATCCTTAATAATCTCCTTAGCAAGCTGGATAACTTCCGAATTATCACTTTGAACAACTGAACTCGGTAAAAGAAATGGGTTTCCGGCAATCGTTTTTGTAACATGATAGGATAGCACGGTGGCTAGTCCATGATCTTTATTTCTTAGTGTGCCAGCCTCGTTCAAAATGCCTTTCGCCACCGCGAAAGGCAGATTTGGCTGGGAGGCGACAATTGCACCAAAAAAGAAAACAATAAGAAAGAATTTCTTCATTCTAATTCCCCTATCCTCATGTTGGAAATGATGTCGCTATAACATTGTTCTTTAAAGGTAAAGGGAAAAATTAGAATTATCAACGAAATTGTCACAAAAAGTTCAAAAAATAAATAGGATAAAGATTGATTTAGGAGACTTTTTCCATTGACTTTATTGGGGTATCCTCATTTGTTGGATTTTTACTATAACAATCTTTCTTTCTATAAAACAATAACCTTGCAGTTAATCAAAAAAGGAATAAAATCCTTAATTTAGGCGAATACTATAACCGGTCGAATGCAAATTGGAGGTGGCCGGCTTATGGATACACAAACTGAGCGAAAACAAACCGGGTTAACAACCCTGCTGCAGTCGTCCGAGCGAAAACAAATCGCAGCAGCCATGGCCGTTCTTGCAGCTTATTTATTACCGCTTTTCGTCCTTGGGGAAGGGGCTCATATTCGGGTTCATGACAATCTCGATTCCAATTTGGCCTGGTACAAGGTTCTGGCGGAAAGTGGACAGACCTTTGGTTCGGTTGAAGCAATTATTCCGCAAATAATCAATGGCAATCTATCAAGAAATGCATTTGGCCCCGAGCTTAGCGGAATTGTCTGGTTGCATGCAATCTTGCCTACAATGGCTGCTTATTCAATTAGCCAGGCGTTAACAAGAATTCTTGCTTTTATAGGGATGTACCTCCTTTTGAAAGGCCACTTTATTACAGAATCCCGACGCCACTGGATTGTCGTTATTACTGCTCTAGCATTCGCTTTGACTCCATTTTGGCCTTCGGGAATGTTAAGCACTCTGGGAATGCCACTTGCGCTTTGGGCCTTCCTAAACATCCGGTCAGGTGATAGGAGAATAAGCAGCTGGATTGTGCTGTTGTTATTGCCGCTTTATTCAAGTTTTGTACTTGGTTTCTTTTTCTTTCTTGCATCCATAGGGGTATTCTGGTTGATTGATTCACTGAAACAACGAAAGTTGAATTTGAGATATTTGATGGCAATTGCCACGATGACAGCTGCATTCCTTTTAGTCGAATACCGGTTGGTCTATTCCTTTTTGTTCGATGATGAGCCAAACAGCCGTGATGAATACTTTCATGCGAGGCTCTCCTTTTGGCATGCAATCAGGCTATCGGTTAAAAACTTTTTCCTTGGACACACGCACGTTATGACGGTACATGGACTGTTTATTATGGCTGCGACCTTTATCGCTCTATGGTTTGTTTTTTCAAAAAAGGTCTGGAACGCGGAATGGAAGTTCCTCTTGCTGCTTGGGATGAACGCGCTGTTATCAGTTTGGTATGCATTCTGGTTTTACAGGGGCTGGCTGCCTCTTACAGAGCGTTTTCACTTCCTGGACACGTTTAACTTTGCGCGTTTTCATTTTATAAGACCAATGATTATTTATATCGGCTTCGCGCTTGCTCTTAGGATTCTTGCTGATACTGGGATTGCATGGAAAAGGGCAGGTATCGTCCTTGCAGCTGGCCAACTCGTACTCTTGCTAGGTTTTAATGACGAATTTATTTACCGAAATAAACCAACAGTTGGTGAGTTTTACGCAAAAGAGCAATTTACTGACATTGCTGAGTATATCGGAGAGCCGAAGGAGACTTACCGAGTGGCGAGTATTGGCCTTCATCCGGCAATCGCCCAATACAACGGTTTTTACACCCTTGATACATACAACAATTTTTACCCGCTTTCTTATAAATACGAATTTCGCAAAATCATTGAAAAGGAACTGGCCAAGAATAAAACAGTTCGTACTTATTTCGATGAATGGGGCGGCCGCTGTTATCTGTTCACAGCCGAGCTCGGGAAAAGGTATATGTTCAAAAAAGACTCAAACGCATTCCTGAAAAACCTGGAGCTTAATATTGGCCAATTTAAGCAAATGGGTGGGAGCTACATTTTTTCTAGCGTGCCCATATTGAATGCGGATGAAAACGGCCTTTTGCTTGAAAAAGTATTCGATTCAGATGAATCGGCTTGGCGGATCTATTTATACAAGGCTGTCTAATTGTGCTTTGTCATGATAACTTTCGCATACCGAGCTTCAAGAAAAGGGCAGGGACTTATTACTTCGAAAAGGCCCATTAAATAAAAGAAATCAGAACGTTGGCACACTGGAGGTACCTATTATGACTGAACCAGTCTTAACCATTGTTGTTCCATGCTATAACGAGGAAGAAGTATTGCCGTTGACTATGACAAGCTTGAGTGATTTGCTTAGCCAAATGATTAAAGACAGGCTAGTTTCTCCCCGAAGCCGTCTTCTTTTCGTCGATGACGGAAGCCGGGATAGGACGTGGGAGATTATTTACAAGACAGGCTTCGCAAATGACCTTGTAAAAGGTGTGAAGCTTGCCCGAAACGCTGGACACCAAAATGCACTGCTCGCCGGAATCTATGCGGCCAAAGACGCATCCGACTGTATCCTGTCTATAGACGCTGACTTGCAGGACGACATCGAGGTTATACCCCAGTTCATCGAAAAATACCTTGAAGGCAATGAGGTGGTGTACGGGGTAAGAAGAAAGAGGGACACGGATACGTGGTTTAAGCGATTTACTGCGCAGAATTTTTATAAGGTCATGGCCAGGCTTGGGGTAAAGCTTGTCTACAATCATGCAGACTTCCGCCTTCTTGGTAAAAGGGCAGTCGCGGAACTTGAACGTTTCAGGGAGGTTAATATGTTCCTAAGAGGGGTAGTTCCTCTGCTCGGTTTCAATTCTGCAGAAGTATATTATGACAGGCAGGAGCGCCAGGCTGGTGAATCGAAATATCCATTAAAAAAAATGCTGGGGTTTGCCTTCGATGGTATTACATCGTTTTCCGTAACACCAATCCGTTTCGTACTTATACTGGGCCTTACGTCTTCACTAATAAGCATTTTGTTTGGGCTATATTTCCTTTTCCTGAAGTTTTTCGGGGAAACAGAGACAGGCTGGACCTCTCTGATTGTGTCGATATGGCTAATCGGGGGCCTTCAGTTAGTGGCAATTGGCCTCATCGGAGAATATATTGGCAAAATTTATAAGGAAACGAAACAAAGGCCAAAATTCATCGTCGACGTTGATATGTTCAATCTCCCGTTCCTGCGCAATAGTAAGCATGAACCTGAAATGGAGCGGATGAAGCTTGATCGAAGTAAAGTACCTGAAACCCACTAACTCATTCATTCGCTTTGCCATGGTCGGTGTCGCCAACACGGTTGCCGGCCTATTAATCATGCTTTCATTATTAAATCTATTCAATGCTTCCTACTGGATTTCTACCTTCATTGGCAACACAGCTGGGGCTGTACTAAGCTTCTACCTTAATCGAACCTTCACTTTCCGTAGCAAGGTTCGTTTCACCAAGGGTGCTCCAAGATTCGTACTCGTTATCTTAGTTTGTTATATTTTCTCCTACTGGATAAGCGGCAAGGTTGTAGCGCTTGGTATTGCAAGCTTTCTTCCAGCGGGCCTCCACAACGATGCGGCGGTCCTTATCGGAAGTGTCATATATACAATCAGCAATTACTTTGGTCAAAAATTGTTCGTCTTTAAATAGTGCATCGAGATAGAGGTTTTTTATTTTATAGTCGTACAGGCCCCCTTGCCTGAATACAATTTGTAGACAGGCTTTTTTGGGGGGGACTTCATTGCATGAGTATTTATTTAAGTTACATACTGTTAGGTCTATCACTTGCCGCGCCAATCGGGCCAATTAATGCAGCTCAGCTGGACCGCGGGATCCGCTACGGCTTCTGGCATTCCTGGCTAACAGGTGTTGGTGCTGCTGTGGCAGATGGAATATATATGCTCATTGTCTATGTAGGTGTTGTTAAATTTATTGATGCTCCATTGGTTCAAACCTTCCTGTGGCTGTTTGGTGCCTTCGTTCTCATCTACAGTGGTGTTGAAAGTCTAATTGGAGTAAAAGGGCTCACCATTGATCGGGGCCAAAAAAAGGAACCGCTTATTAGATCGTTCATGTCCGGTTTTTTCATGAGCTTATCCAACCCTTTAACGATATTATTTTGGCTGGGGATTTATGGGTCTGTACTGGCCAAAACCGCTGCTTCCTACGGTCAAGGGCAATTGGTACTCTACAGCCTCGCCATATTCACCGGACTGTTGATATGGGACATCTCTATGGCAACACTTGCTAGCGCAGCAAAACGCTTCTTAACATCAGCCTTTCTTACCGGAATCTCCATACTATCCGGACTATCCCTAATTGGCTTTGGCATCTACTTCGGCTGGCAAGGCATCAAAGCCGTACTCGCATGGTAGCTTATAGGGGTCAGACCCTTACCCTTGGGGGGAAGGGTCTGACCTTTTTTATACCGTTCTTCCTGTAGCACCCGGCGATTTATCAGTATTGCCCTGGCCATTATAGTCATTAGCTCCGTTTTTCTTCCCCGGCGGCTGGTTGCGGTCAGAGCCAATGTATTCTCCTTGGTGTTTTTCCTGGATATGCTGGAATTTCCCTTTATCACGATTCGGCATTGTTTTTCCCTCCTTATACCTTTAGCTTGCAACTCCGGATCAGCCTTATCCGAACAAATTTCTGCATAATAACAGGCTGTTTATTTGAAACTAAAGAGAAGATTGCAACCGCGCATAATGTGTGCGGATTATTAGGAAAGGGGCCAGCATATGTTATCTTCAAGCCAACTGGAAGAGCTGCGGTCTCGCTTGCTTAAGGAAAAGGCGGACCTGGATGAGCATTTTTCACAAAACGATGAATTTGGACTGCAGCGTGGGCACGACCATGAATCAATGGGGGAGCTCTCAAGCTACGATAACCATCCGGCCGATGACGCGACCGAATTATATGAACGGGAAAAGGACATAGCCCTAAACGAACATTACAATCAACAAATTGACAATATAAACAGGGCGCTCGAAGCGATGAATAATGGGACCTATGGAAAGTGTCAGGTTTGCGGTAAGGAGATTCCATATGAGCGACTTGAAGCACTTCCGGATACAACCTACTGCAAGGAGCACAGCCCCGACCGGGTAACCTCGCATACCCGTCCTGTCGAGGAAGGGGTTCTAATGCCGCCTTTCGGCAAGTTTGATAAAGATGAAGAAGACGAAAGTGTTTCCTATGATGCCGAGGATGCCTGGCAGGAAGTCGCCTCATATGGAACATCGGAAACACCATCCGATTTTGCCTTTACGGATGAAAAAGACCATTATAATGATGATTACATCGAGTCTGAAGATCCAGTTGGATATGTCGAGGATTATGAAAACTTTGTAGGTGTCGACATGTATGGAAAGAATATCACTGTCTTTCCCAATGGACAGCATCGAAAATATGAGCAGGAGCTTGATGAGGCAGGGACGATGACAGCATTTGGAGACTTACCGGCTTATGAGCATGATCCATACGTTGATGATGATCCTGCTGACGGCCTGCAAGACCGGCATGGGGACGGGGACGGGCGCTAAGCCTGTTCCTTTTTTTAAGTTACCTGTAGAGGAAGAGCGATGAATGATAACTCGGTGTCCCAACAGAAGCCAAATGTCATTCATAAAGATAATCAATTCAAACGAGCCACAAGAAGGCAGCGGAAAGTGGCGGGGATAACAAATAAAAAGGTGTCCTTGAGGAACCCTCAAGGACACTGCTTGCACAGTTTTACTATAATCTTTTAGATAAATCGAAAGCATTATTTCTTTATGGCATAAGAAAAACTTCTTATTTACCCCTTGGCAGGTCTTCTTCACTGCCATCTGGGCGCTCGATTTTACCACCGATTTCACCTTCCATATAGCTATCCATTGCTTGCTCATGTGTTTCGGCCAAACCCGAGGATAATTGATCATCCTTTTGATAATCAGAGACATCGTAAATCTTTCCGGCAATTTTTGTGGAGTCAGTTTTATTATCTTTGTTCATTTCACTCATCCTTTCTAGGTGTTCTCGTTTCTACGTTATTTTTCACAAAAAAAACTGCTTTACTCATTTTTAATACCCAACCATGTTTCTAATAACCTATATTGGAGAAAAGTAAAGTAAAAGGAGGAGATTTCATGAAGGAAAACGAACAAGAGCTGCCATTGCCGTCAAGAAGAAATCTCGATGAGGCATTTCATAGCCTTCAGGACACAATAACCAGGATAACGGTTGAGGAAGAAGAGGAAATGGTTAAACAGGAAGTAGACAGACAGGAGCCCGAAATGTAAAAAACATTCGCCGCCTCTATCAAAGCGGCGGCGAAAACTCTGTTCTTATTGAATTGGCAGCCAGTTTACTTTCCAGATACCTTCCTTGTTTTTTGTGAGTGCAAATGCCAGGCCATCAAAATCCGAGATGTGGATGATTGCTGTACCATCACCGCGCAGCTCTTCCTTTACCATCCCGGAATTTTTTACAATAGTTAATAAATCTATGACATCCTCATCGTTTTGATTTTCCGACTCCTTAATATATTCTTCGAGTGAAGCAAACGGTGCATGCACATCGGGACTGCTGTTGTACAGGGCATATTGCGCAGCATAGTCTTCTTTTTCATCCGCATGGAAATATAGCAGGAATACGGAGAATGGATCAAGTCCGTTAAGTAACTTATCATCATAGCTCGTTGAATACTTTTCGTATATCGCATTTAACTCTGTATTTAGGATAATCGTGCCAGCCGAATCAACAGAAATCTTTCTGGAGGTATATGTTCGGGGTGGATCATCCTCCATAACCTCACGCCTTAAATTAATGACATCTGCAACATCTTTGTCACGATGCTGGAGGGCTGTATAGGAAGTGATTTCAATTTTCACATTTTCTGCTATGCTGCCAGGATTAATTTGATATATTTTCTCAACAGTTTTCATGTCGATGTCATTAAAGACCAACTCGCGAACATCGCCGTGGGCTGTAGGCAGCAACTTAGCAGAATGGGCATCAGGGATAAAAACAATCTTGTTGGCAAATTCGCCGGCTTTTTCATCTTGATAAACTAGGATACCTGACAATACAGCAACTCCTTCAAACGTTGCTCCCATTAAATTGGATTGCCCGTTATTAGGCGTTTTTCTAACAAGCTCCCAACCCTTCAGGATATCACCCTTCTCGATATGTTCATAAAATGGGAGGCCGCTTGACTGAGGATTTGGAGTGGAACCCGTTATGCCTTCCAGGTATCCTAATTCGGTTGCAGCAATTCCGCCAGCTAAAAAGATAAATCCTGCAGCTGCAATAGCTGTCAGTGCTTTAGGTAGAATATCGCGCTTTTTTCGCGGCTTTTTTCCTTTTAGCGACTGAATCCGGTTCATGATTTGCTCTTTTTCATTAACGGTTAAACGCGCTTCTGCCAAAGCGCTTCCGTGCATGGCACTTCTCAGCTCCTTACTAAACTGATTCACAATTGCCACCTCTTTCAGTCGGAGTATAGGTTTTCCTCAACTTATCCTGGGCCCGGTACAACCTTGTCTTCACGGTACTGGGTGAAAGATCTAGAGTTTCACTTATTTCCACAATGGAGAGGTCCTGGTAGTAGTGAAGGAGGAGAACTTCCCTGTATTTGAAAGGAAGTGACCAGACCGCTTTTAAAAGCTGCTGATTTGAATCATTTGCCAATGCCTCTTCCTCGGGAGTAAGTCCTTTGTCTTTCAAAAAAGAAAATATCTTTTCGGCAGTAGAAATATGGCGATGATGCCAACTCTTCACATAGTCCCTGGAACGGTTTATCGCAATTGCATAAAGCCAGGTTTTATATGACGAACGGCCTGAAAAGCTGTCTAATTTTAAATAAACAGCAACAAACACATCCTGTACGAGGTCACTGGCGATTCCCCAATCCCGAACATACGAATAAATCAACCCTTTTACACTGTCGCCGTAGGCGTCCATCAGCGCTTCCAGCTTTGCTTCATTATCATGCGCATGATTAATCCGCCTTTCCGCTAAATCATTCGGCATCATCTATCCCCCTAATGTGACTTCCTTGTTTCCCTTTAGACGACAGCAAATTAGTAAAAGCTTCATTTTTTAAAAATTTGATAAAAGAAACGCAGCAAAAAGGCCGGAAACCTTTTAAATTTCCTGTAGTTTTCTCCTTAATTTATTGAGGGCGGCATGGACACTCTTCCGGTTTTCTTCAGTGTTAAGTTTATGCCTTGCCTGGAGAAGGACTGGACGGACAGATTCGACAGAACGGCCAAACGCCTCCATCCACTGGTATCGGGGAACCATCCATATATGAAAATGATGGGTAGTGTCTTCATTATAAAAATAATAAACATAATCAATTCCAAGAGCTTCACGCTGTGCGGCCCGGATTTTCCTGAGCATGTATATCAGGTCAGCGGCCTCCTCATCGTAAATTTCATCCATGCAGGAGAAATGCCGCTTTGATGCAAGAATGACAAGCCCTTCGATAGGATAAGCTACATCCTGGTGTGCATGGAAATATTCCGATTCGATTACGGTGCCGCCTTCTGGTTCAATAAGCCCGCTTGTTATGGCGCAGCTCAAGCATTGTACTTCCACTGTTTCTCCATTAGCGAGAGTAATTTTTCTCATAACCTTCACTCCAATCCCCTATTTCAACTAGTAGAATAGCATTCGGATAGGTATAAGGATACAAAAAAGTAAAAATTTACAGACGGTATGTACTACTTAATAAATGTAGCAGTAATGGCGGTATTCTTGTTCTTAAAGGTAAAACTTTAAAAGGGCAGCGGGTTTAGCTTAATTCGGATAGTACCGTGTTCTCGCAATAGGAGAATCGAGAAGAAGAGGGATGGACTGACATTAGGTGGGCGGGAGGAGATGTTCTAAAAGATTGCGGGAGGTTAGCATGTTTCGATGATTCCGAAAACAACTTATGGGTTATTTCCCTGGACCATTAATTAAGATTAAACAGATAAACTTTCATTACTATTTCGGAAAAATATACAAATTTTTGTAATTTTATACACAACCAGCCAATTTAAAAAACAGGCCCAAAAATTTTAGGGACCTGTTTTTTTTATTTTCCCAACTTAAAAGTGGTTTGAATCCATCATGTTAAAGTTTTTGGATGCTTCAGCACCACCAGTTCCATGACAGCTTTTATACATTTCCTTTAGCTCTTTTTCATTTATTTCAGGGTGCATTTGCTGGATATGCTCTTTCATTTTCCCGAAGTTTATATCTATTCCTTTACCAGTTTCCTCTGCTAAAGCACCAGCCGAGCTTGCACCTAATAAAATAGCTGCTCCGAAAAGTGTAACCGCGAATTTTTTCATTTTTATCTCCTCCTAATACGTGATAAATATATTCTACTAGGCAGTTATGCAGAATTTTTGCAGAAGAAGTGAATAAATTGTGAGCTCTTACGCGATAATTTTCCCAATAATCAAGATGAGTTTGAGATTGCTAGTATCTGAATTGTTTAAATATACTAATAATACGCAGCACACATTGCTGCAGATTTTCACACTCGAGAGGAGCAAGCAAATGAAGCAGAGAACCAAAATAGGATCGGCTGTTTTGAGTTTAGTATTGGGAGTTTCCGTTTTTGCTACAGCCGCATTCGGGCAAGCACCCGAACAGGCAGCGAAGGATTCCTACCGGGTATTGATTAATGGAAGCAGTTCAGAAAAAGCCACGGCAAAGCAAAACTATGGAAAGCGCCACGATTTTGGCGTTCAAGGATTCACTACGACAGTCAATGAAAGCCAATATAAGGCTTTATTGAAAAATAAAAACCTCAAAATCGAGTTAGTTGAACAAGTCCAGATTGATTCCAAGCCTGGCGGTGGTGATGCATTAGCACCTACAGATCAGACTCCTTGGGGAATTGAAGCCATTTATAATGATTCTACTATTACACAAACAATCGGCGGTGATGGCATCAAGGTAGCTGTCCTGGATACAGGCGCGAACACGGCACATACAGATTTGGCTAACAATGTTGAACAATGTAAAGATTTCACTCAACGCACATCTCCACTTGTTAATGGAGTGTGTAACGATAAGAATGGCCATGGAACTCATGTTTCCGGAACAGTCCTTGCTAATGGAGGAAACGGAACTGGAATTTATGGGGTTGCCCCTCAAGCGGAGCTTTGGGCATATAAAGTGCTGAATGACCGTGGCTCAGGCTATTCCGATGATATTGCGGCAGCAATTGAACATGCAGCTAATGAAGCAAACCGCTTAGGTGTAAAGACAGTTATTTCAATGTCCCTTGGTTCCAGTACCAAAAACACATTGATTTCCAACGCTGTTGATTACGCTTATGGCAAAGGTGCCCTTGTTGTTGCCGCGGCTGGTAACTCTGGTCCTAGTGCAAACACAATCGGCTACCCTGGCGCTCTGGTAAATGCGATTGCTGTTGCATCCCTGGATAACACATTTGTAAATGGAACACATAAAGTATCCGACTTCTCATCAAGGGGTAACCCAAATACAGACGGAGATTATGTAATCCAGGAACGTGATGTGGAACTTTCTGCTCCGGGTGGGGCAGTATATTCAACTGCTACAAGTGGTGGATACACAACTATGAGCGGCACTTCAATGGCAACCCCTCATATTTCTGGGCTTGCAGCGAAAATCTGGGCTGAAAACAAATCACTCTCCAATGTCCAGCTTCGTACTGAGCTTCAAAATCGCGCAAAATTATACGACATTAAAGGTGGTACAGGTTCTGCTACTGGCGATGACTATGCATCAGGCTTTGGATTCCCGCGAGTAAAATAAGGGGTACAAATAAAATCCACTATACGACACAACACGATCTGAATCCCATGCCATCCAGCCTTATTGCTGGATGGTTTTGGGTATTTACTGATAATATAGTAAAATAAAATTCTAATTATTAAGAATAATCTCGTTTCATTTTGCTCATTTCGTGATAGAGTAAAAAGAAAACAGTTGGTGAGGTTTTATGGAAGTTGGACCATTAATTAAGTACTACAGGACTCAAAGGGGGATGACGCAAAAGGAGCTTGCTGATGGAATATGCTCCATTCCTCATCTTAGTAAGATTGAGCACAACTCCAAGGAAGGGAATAGGGAAACCATTGCACTCCTGCTTGAAAGGCTGGGAATAGAGGTCGAGGATATTGAAGGAAAAGATGGGGAGATCAAGCAGCTGCTAGAAGATTTTGATGCAGCGATGAATTTCCAAATTCGGACCGAAGCCGACTTTCTATTTGAAAGACTATCAGGTTTAGGCAGTCTCATTCATTTCTCATCGTATATGTATACATATGAACTCTATAAATATAGATATCTTTTGTTTAAGGGGTATGCAAGCGATGCAGAAAGCCAGAATGATTTGCTTAGGAAGCAGTCGAACAATTTTTCCCGGGAGGAGAGAAACCTATTTGATTATTTTATCAGCATTCATTTAATGTCCAAGGCAAAATACCATCAAGCCGATCTTATCCTAGAAAGACTGGACGGCCAATTTATGGGAAATTTGAATATCGGTGAGTTCCTTTATCACCGGGCATTTGCCAAGAGCCACATGCTGGAGCCAGGCCATGCCATTCATTTTGGTAAAAAAGCCCTTCAGCATTTTATGGAGCAGCATAATTTTAGGCGAATCCTTCATGTGCTAATGCTGCTTGGCATCAACTACACCCATTCCAAAATTTATGAAGAAGCGTCGTCATGCTTCGTGCATTTAATCCGCAATGCTGAGCTTCTGAACGAGCAGGCGCTGCTGCCAATGATTTATCACAATATGGGTTTCCTGCAAAAAAAAATGCAAAAACCAAATCAAGCCATCCACTTTTTTGAAAAAAGCCTGTCCATGAAAAAGGAAAAAGGGATAGATTATCTTGTCACTCTGTATACCATTGCTGAGACGAAGCATTCTACAGGAGAAACCGAAGTAGCAAAGGCCTATTTCGAGGATGTCCTCGCCCAGGCTAACGAGCTGGGCAGTAAGAAATACAAGAATCTTGCGTCTTTCTACCTGATGCTGGATTCCTCCGAACCAAAAGCATACGAGTATTTACAGGCAAAAGTTATTCCTTTGTTGGAAGATGGGAAAGAGCATAAAGATGATCTTGCCCATTTCTATAAATTGCTTGCCGAACATTACACCCAGGAGGGAAAGTTCGAACAGGCAGTCATTTATTTAAATAAAATTAATTGAGGAGGAGTACAATGAAAAAAGCAATTATCATCCTTAGTTCGGCATTTGCCCTTGGTTTGTTCGCAATAGGTGCTGCACCTGCATCAGCACACCCTATCCATCCGCCGTTAACGGTCGAGGATACCGCCGCAGCGCATCCGATCCACCCACCGCTTTCTGTAGAGGATTATAAGTCTGCGCATCCAATTCACCCACCACTCATCTAGAAAACCGAATAAAGCGAAAGGCGCACCCACTAAGGAGTGCGCCTTTTGTCATCACTAGGAAATGCTAAATTTCGGACTATGGAAACCTTTTTAATTGAGTGTGTCTACGTCTAGCTCCAGAAGTAAAGCTTCTACGAAATTACGCTATAGCTCACTGGAGGAGCGCCTACACGCGCGCAAACTTCAGGCCTCCTTACAACGGTGAGTCATGCACGAATGAGCAATCGCTCTTCGTGATTCCTTCCCACCACCTAAAGGGATAGTGGGCCTCCTTCGTAGGCTAACCGTCCTTAAAAGTCCAATTCAAGAGCTATAGTGAAACTTGCCGCTATGCTGTCAGCGGTATAGTTGAACCAATCGGGTTCGTAGTGCCGCTTAATCGCCAAGCTCTTCGGCGAATTAGCGGCAGTAGAACGGGACTAACCATCAGCAAAAAGCGCTGATCGAAGGTTCATTTTATCTTAGTCGAAGCCCTCCAGTTTTGTACGGTGATAACCAAGGCGCTTCCGCTTTTGTTCAGCAATCAATCACTATTTTCCCCAAACATGTATTTCCTCGTTTTAGCGGAAATGTTTAGGACAAGCGCCAGTGAAAGCATGGTTCCGAGCAGTGAACTTCCGCCGTAGCTCAATAGCGGCAGAGGGATACCTGTAATTGGTACAAGCCCGATAACCATTCCGATATTTTCAAAAATATGAAAAGTGAGCACTGAAATGACGCCAGTTGCAATAAGACTTTCATAATAACCCTTGTTCTGGAGGGCGATTACGATAATTCGATAAATCAGCATAAAATACAAGGATATGACAATGCTTGCACCGAAGAAACCAAATTCTTCTCCGATAATCGTAAAGATAAAATCGGAATGAGCTTCTGGAACATTTACCTGGGCCAGGTTAAAGCCTTTGCCGTACATTGTCCCGGAGCCGATAGCCAGAATCGAATTTGCCAGCTGGTATGACGTGTTTCCGCGGTCCTCAAATGGTTCCAGCCAGGAATGAATCCTGTTGAGCTGATACTGGTCCATGAAATTAAGGAACCAATCCGGGTTTGTTATATACATATACACCAGCCCGCCGAGTACAGCGGCAGCAATCAACCCAAGTGTCGCGATAATTCTCCAGTTAATCCCCGAGATAAAGGTCATCCCTATAACAATTGCAGTCATTGCCATGGCAGTTCCCGCATCGGGCTGCAAAAGGATAAAACCGAGCGGAAAGGCGGCAGTCAGGCCAATTTTACAAAGCAGAAGAAAGTCGGTTTGCAATGTCCTATTTAAGTGGACTTCATTATGGTTCACAATAACCCTGGCCAGGAAAATGATCAGAAATACCTTCATAAATTCGGAAGGTTGCAGTGATCCAAAGCCAGGAATCTCAAACCATGCTTTTGCGCCCTTCGTCTCTGGAGCAATCGATTCCGGAGCAAGAAACAGCACGAGCAAGAGCAAAACGCCAAACCCGTAAATATAAGGTGAAATCCTCTTAATCTGTTCAAAATCAAACAGGTAGACAAAGGATGAAAAGCCTATTGCTACAAAAAACCAGACAACCTGCCTTAGTGCAAAGTTGACATCATAAGGTGAATACTTTTGTGCGCTGTATATAGAAATACAGCTTATAATCATAAATAGGAATATGATGAACACTAAAGTGACATCAAAGTAACTTCGTTGTGATTTATCCATTTACATTCTCCGATTACTCTAATATTTCGCAGGGCAGCTAACTAATTCTCATTTACTAAGGATCAATAAAAATATCTTTAGCATTTTGTTTTCAAGTTTTTTAAAAAAGCATTATTAAACATCTCTGTTGAATTGCATATGACTAAGAGAAACCCAGGAGTAAACCATTGCAGGGACAAGCGGATTTCAACTGCTCTAGGCCTCGTAATATATTTAGGTGAACTCAAAAAATGAATTCTTTTAGACTCTCGCAATCTAGTTTTAATCCAACCCTAAGACAGTAAAACACATTTGGGTGCACTATTTCTAGAGTTCCTGAATGCCCGAGGATGAATATATTTTCTTGGAGCTTCAGCTTTAAAAAATTAGTGTAAGGATGCCACTGATAATTAGTGTACCTTATTTTGTGTGCAGAGGTACTTTTTGGGGCAGGAAATTTGATAAAAATTTCAATGTATCCCGATGTGGTTGAACAGATCTGGAAGTCCCTATATATTATACAGGAGGTTATCGTGCAATTGGTAAGAAAGATATCATAATCTAAGAGCATAAATATGATGTTAATTACACGGATTATTAAAATCCCGAGCTCTGTTAAGACTTTATTAGGGCAGGCTCCTATACCGGGAAGAATCAGACTGCTACGGCTGCAAGTCATTGGCACCGTTTTTCCTCAACTGTTATCATGGAGAAGATATTTTTGGACTAAACTGGAAACGCATTTGATGTTAGAATGTCAAACACTTGATGAAGGAAGAATTTTTAACATCTTAAACCTTTACGGGACAAGCTTTTTTTCAATTATGGAAAAATTAGGATGAATTCTTTTACCCCCAAGACTTGCCTTTTTTATTTATCCATGTTATTCTTATCAAGAATTATTTTTGTTCGGTAACATGCGACATCGCCTGGATACGTTTGAGCAAGAATAGTAATACAATTGTGTGCGAACCACACGAGGAGGCAACAAACATGGAAAACGGTAAAGTTAAATGGTTTAATGCAGAAAAGGGCTTCGGTTTCATCGAACGCGAAGGCGGAGACGATGTATTCGTTCACTTCTCAGCTATCCAAGGCGAAGGCTTCAAAACTCTTGAAGAAGGCCAAGAAGTAACTTTTGACGTTGAGCAAGGCGCTCGCGGACCTCAAGCAGCAAACGTTCGCAAAAACTAATTAGTTTTTGCTCCATACAAACAGGCTCCCCCAGGGGAGCCTGTTTTTTTATGCCCGTTTTTCTATTTTTCTTTGGGCTTTAGCCTTAGAAAAATCAATCGGGCTTAGCGCGACTAACAATCAGTGGAAAAACCATCCACTGATTGAAGTTTCACTTTATGCAAAAGCTAATGGAAATTAGATAAGGATGGATTGAATTATGGATGAGCAGTGGACCCGCGATCTGGAAATCTGTCTAGAGCTAGGGGATAGACGCAAGGAATTTGGCGGGGCTGTTGTGCCCCCCACTTTTGGAGGCACATTATTTGTTTATGATACTACGGATAAACTATCAGAAGCCGTTCTGAATGAGCAGGGGAACTATGTGTATACAAGAGGTACGAACCCTACTGTTGAAACTGCCGAACTTAAGATGGCAGCTCTCGAAAGGGGAGAAAAGTGTCGCTGTTTTTCTTCCGGGATGGCCGCCATTAGTGCCGCACTGCTGAATTCTGTTAAAAGCGGTGACCATATCCTTTGTGTAAGTAATTTGTATTTCTCGACAATGGATCTAATAAAATATTTGGCTAAATTCGGGATAAGTTACTCGGTCTGTTATGAAACCGACGCAGATTCAATAGAAGCCAATATCCAGCCCAATACATCGGTTATATTTATGGAGAGTCCGTCCTATATGACGTTCCGGATTGCGGACCTGATTGGCATTACCTCACTGGCAAGGGCTCGTGGTATTCGGACCATCATTGATAATACGTGGGCCACTCCGCTTTTTCAGAAACCTCTTTTATACGGTGTTGATATCGTTGTCCACTCGCTCTCTAAATATCTCGGTGGTCACAGCGACCTGATAGGCGGTGCTGTTATTGCAAGCAAAAGCATTATCGATACTCTATTTCAAAAAGAATTTCTCCTGCTTGGAAGTACATTTTCGCCGTATGAAGCAACTCTGCTGCTAAGGGGATTACGGTCTTTTCCATACAGGATGCTTGAACATCAAAAAAATGCTATGAAAGTAGCAGCCTATCTAGAACAGCATCCAAAAGTTCAGACTGTCCATTATCCGGGGCTATCTACCCATCCAGAACATAAACGCGGAAAAAATTATTTTACCGGGTATAGCGGACTGATGGGCTTTGAGGTGGAGGGAGGCTATCAAGGGGTAAAACGGATCCTGGACAATTTTAAGTATGTTAAAATCGGTGTATCCTGGGGATCATCTGAAAGCCTGGCTCTCTCTCCCAATACCGGGCAAAATGAGCAGCAGCTAGTGAATGAACGAATTAGCCCAGGTACAATTCGTTTGGCGGTTGGCCTTGGTAGCTGTGAGCGAATTATTGAAGATCTTGAACAGGCGTTGGTTAATAATTTTTAAAAAACTGTTGGGACATTTAACCATTCTCCTGCCTCCTGAATATCGTAAAGTGATGTTTTAGAAAACGGAGGTATGAGAGATGAATGATGAAGAACGCAGGACACTTGCCTGGCATGAAACACTTGAGATGCACGAACTTGTAGCCTTCCAGTCCATTGGAGTTATGAAAATGAAAATAGGCATAAAAAAGATCACAGATGCAGAGCTGCGCGAGATTTATCGCCGAACTATCCGTGACCTTGAAGAAAACCTGACTGAGCTGCTCCAGTATTATCCATCCGCTCCGGGCTATGGCGGCCGGGATGAGGATGATTTGAGAGAGGATACAACTTTTTATGCAGGCGACCTCCTCGCAATGTCCAAAACACTAGTCAGGAATTATGGAATTGCCATTACCGAAGTTGCAACTCCCCAGCTGAGGCGCACATTCCAAAACCATATGATAAAAGCGGTCAAAGGCCATGAGCGGATTTATACCTATATGTACTCAAGAGGGTTGTACCCTTCCTATGATCTCGGGCGGCTGCTGCAAAACGATGTGACTCTGGCAAGGAAAGCAATCAGCATGCAATAGACATTTTCAATAAGCAAAAGCAGCCTATTTGAAAGGCTGCTTTTGTTATGAAAAGGCGAGGTTGGCTAGCTGGTAAAGAGGCATCTCTATAAATTTGTTCAAGTTCTGCTAACCCACAGAAAAATGGGTTATGGGAAAGCAATATAAAATCCCATCCAATACCCTTCTGGATGGGACTTTAGTCAATTTCGCGGTAATGGAGGAGCCTGAAACGCGTACCGTCTTTTACGATATTTTCTGAAAGTGGTTTCCCGGTATCCTGGACAATCAGGAAGATATCCCCGTCTTTTGGGCGAGAGTGGCTCCGCAGTTTTTTAAAAAGAAGGTCTGAAGCAACTTCTATAGATGAGGCCTCGATTGTTCCAAATTTACTGATAGAAAAAGCATGTTTTTGCTTGGCTTTATATATGGAAAATTTCATATAACGTCTCCTTCTTTTTCCCCGTATTCCCGCTTGAAAGTAAGATTAAACCGGCAAGCCTTAGGTGAAAAGATAAGGAGAGTTTGTATGTAGTACAAACAATAAAAAAGCAAAAGGGACAGGATTTCCCTGCCCCGTGCCAAGCAAGCCTTAACGGCAGCCGCAGCCTTTGCCCATATGCTTGCCGGAATACGCGCCGGCTACACCTGTTCCTGGTCCCATTGCTGGTCCAGGCTGATAAGCACCGGCGACGCCAGTACCAGGTCCCATCATGCCAGGCATCATACCAGGCATCATACCAGGAGTCATTCCGGGGGCCATTCCAGGGCCGGGCGCATAAGCACCAGCAACGGATGGACCAGGCGGAAGGCCAGGCTGAGGGCCGATGTCTGACATTGATGTCACGTTCTGGAAGGACTGTGACTGCGGGAAGAAATGTGCATTCTGGATATTTGTATGGTTTACATGTGTCGTATGAGTTGGATGCACATGCGGCTGCAGAACGTTATTGTAAGAATGAGTATAGCAGCACTTTGTAGGATGGACGATTGCAGGCAATACCTGCGTTGGTCTTGGACAATGCATTCTATTTTCCCCTCTCAATAGGTTTTTGTTACAGTATTAGCGTATGAGAGAAGGTGTGCTATTGTACTAAGGCAAGTACCTATTTTTGCATGAATCCTATATACAAGGAAATGTAAGGATTCACATGGCTCCACTATTTCTACTTTATCTACAAAATCATTAGTCAGTCTGACACAAACTCCGTTTTCAAACCAGTACATCGATGCGTTACAGGCATTATCCGCTACCTTTCCCCTTATACAAATACCAGCAGCAAAAATCGCTGATGGAGGTTTCACCTTATCTCCTTCGAGGCACCAGTCCATACGGCGCTGACCACTAAGGAAAGCTCCTGAGAATAATCATCGCAGGGACAGGCGGGTTTTGCCTGTCACGAGGCGCTTGCGCTTTTCTTTTAATCTTCATCTTTGATGTCTGGATCTTCTGGGATTGGCTCACTCCGCCATTCCTCTATTAGCTGTTTCACTTGTTCAAGGTGGTCCCAATGATTTTTAAATTGGTCGCGATTAATAAGATATTGGTCACCATCAAAGACTGCGCGGATTTTCTTTAGACTGACAAGCGATTTTACCTGTTCTTCTGGCATGGACAAATACTCGGCAGTTTCTTTTATCGTTAAGTACATAGTACTCCCCCTTGTAAAAATATTTCGATATCTGAAGGATTATATTCTTTCTTTTATAACTATTGAGGTAAAATAAGAACCATAAAAACTATCAAAAACCTTTCATCATACAATTATACATAATGGGGGGGCACCTGGCATGCAAATCGGGCAGGAAAACCAACAAACCGATCATACGAGTTCAGCTAAAATCTGGACAAGGGATTTTATTTTAATCTGTTTTGCAAACTTCTTTGTTTTTCTCGGCTTTCAAATGACGCTTCCAACGATTCCGCTATTTGTCGAGCATCTCGGCGGGAACGACCAGATGATTGGCTTTGTTGTTGGTGCGTTCACCTTTTCCGCACTTATCCTTCGCCCTTTCGCAGGCCAATTTCTTGAAACAAAGGGAAGGCGGTTCGTCTTTTTAACCGGGCTTGTGATCTTTGTTTTTTCTGTTGGTTCATTTGGCTTTGCGACAGGATTTGTATTCCTGTTTCTGATCCGTTTCATTCAGGGAGCGGGATGGGGCTTTTCAACAACCGCATCCGGGACGATTGCGACCGACCTGATACCGCCCGCCCGCAGAGGTGAAGGAATGGGCTATTACGGGTTATCGGGGAATTTAGCATTGGCGGCAGGTCCATCCCTTGGGCTTATCCTGGCTGGGTTTATTCCGTTTAAAACTTTATTCCTAATTTGTTCGGGTTTGGGACTGGCCGCGTTGCTGCTCGCTTCAACGATCCGCTACAAACGTGTCGAGAAAAATGCCAGAACGACCGCCCTTAAGTGGGACTTTTATGAAAAAAGCGCCATGCAGCCAGCAATCCTGATGTTTTTCATTACCGTGACGTTTGGAGGAATCGCAGCTTTCTTACCGTTGTATACAGCACAGAAGAATATCGGCGGGATTGAATTGTATTTTTTGATTTATGCGCTCGCACTAATGCTGACTCGGGCGTTCGCAGGCCAAATCTATGATAAGAAAGGGCATAGGGCTGTAATTATTCCCGGAACCTTCTTAATCCTTTTAGCCATGGTTCTGCTCGCCTGGCTTCCGAACCAAATTTCTCTTTTTGCGGCTGCCATCCTCTATGGCCTGGGCTTCGGCACCATTCAGCCAGGCTTACAGGCATGGGCAATGGAAAAAGCTCCGAAAAACCGACGGGGAATGGCGAATGCGACGTTCTTCTCGTTCTTTGACCTTGGAATTGGCGTTGGTTCGCTTCTATTCGGACAAATCGCCCATAACTTTGGCTACTCAAGCATTTATTGGACTTCTGCAGGCTCGGTACTTTGTTGCATGCTTTTTTATTTTTTCTTATTGTCTAAAGAGGCTGGGAAGGGTCATGCAGTTTAATGAATTTTATTAATAGCAAATTCAGCTTGGAGAATTGGAAAGGTATGAAACGACACTTCCGAACTTTAAAAACTATCTTATTTACATTGATTCTCGCTTTGCTTGGTGGGATTCTTTTTAGTAGCGCTGGCCTGCCTGTACCGTGGCTTCTTGGCCCTATGGCTGCCACGCTTACAGGCTCCATGCTTGGACTCCACCTCTACTGGCCATCCAGGCTTAGGGACACAGCGCTGATTATCGTTGGCTACTCGCTAGGCCTTTCGTTTACAGGTGAAGCTGTGGGACAGATTTCAAGCCATCTACTCTCGATCATGTTGATGACCATATTGTTGGTAGGCTATTGTTCTTTGATGGCTGTCATTGTATCGAAACTCTCCGGCGTTGATTATCAGACGGTACTGCTAGGAAGCATCCCAGGGGGGCTCTCCCAGATGATTACACTGTCGGAGGAAATCAAGGAAACCGACAGCTCGGTCGTTACGATTTTCCAAGTGACCCGGCTTCTGTTAATTATTTTCATTGTTCCGTTCATTGCCGTAAAATCAGCTCCAAGTTTCAATGGAGGGCCAAACATATCCGAAAGTTTTGCAGCCGAAATGTTTCCATGGATTTTCGTATTCGCGCCACTTGCTATTTTATTTGCTATTCTTGGTAAAAAAGTAAAGCTGCCTACTGCATTCTTGACTGGTCCTCTTTTGATTACAGCTGCACTTACAGCAACAGGGATTGAAGGCCCAGTTTTACCTGGTTTTATGCTTGATTTGTCTCAATTTTTAATTGGTGCCCATCTTGGGCTCATGTTTAAAAAAGAAAGTTTTGCGGCTCAGGGGGCACGATTAGCATGGGCTTTGGTCTCGGGGGTATTGCTGCTTGCTGGGGCAACAGCACTGGCGTTTCTGTTAAAGGCAGCCTATCGTATGGACTTCATCACTAGCTACCTTAGTATGGCTCCAGGCGGAATGGATCAAATGAGCATCATCGGCCATGAAGCTGGCGCCGATTTATCAATCATTGCGGGCTACCAGTTATTCCGGCTTTTCTTTATCTTCTTTGCATTGCCATATTTGATAAAAGGATTATTCTCCCTTTTAGGCAAAAAAAAAACCTAAGTTAGCTCTACAAAATCAATAATTTCACTAAATGTCGAATTTTCGCTATACAAAATATTGTGAATATCGTTATACTTAAGAGGACAATAAAAATATCTTTTATAACAGGTGCTGAAATTGTTGAAATATCAGCTTAAAAGGGAAGTTGGTTAAATTCCGACGCGGTCCCGCCACTGTAAATGCGAGCAACCTATACTTTGCCACTGCCAGCAATTGGCGGGAAGGCATAGGAAGCGATGACCATGAGCCAGGAGACCTGCCTGTTTATTGCACTGAAGCCTACGTGGATAGGAGGGTGTTAAGACAGGCTTTTTCCAATACCTGCTTAACGTTAGACCACCTCCTTAAACAGGGGGATTTTTTTTATGGTTAAAATTTAGGAATGGGGAGAAGAAAGATGGCAGTAAAGCAGTATCCAAAGTTTTTAGTTGTACTAATGATGGTATTTTCACTTTTTGCTGGGGGGTTGCCTCAACATGCAAACGCAGCAGCTTCACCTGTTACCGTCAAGGTTCTTGGTGAAAATGGTGCGGTTTTAGCTTCTGGCGAGGCAGTATTGGAGGAAGGTGAAACGGCCTATGATGCCCTTATAGAAACAGTTGGCGCGGACCAGGTGGAAGTCATAGAGTATTCTTTTGGCAAAATGATCAATTCCATAAAAGGACTCGAGGCAAAAGATAAATTTTACTGGGGCTTTTACATAAATGGAATTTCATCCTGGACAGGAGCGGATTCGTACAAGCCTCTTTCTGGTGACGTGCTGACTTTCCTTTATGATAACGGCGCTTCGGCTGAAACAGTCAACCTTGAAATTATCGGGAACGACAAATCGACAACAAAATCATATGAGTATATTTCATTTATAGATCAGCCTAATGCCTTCCAACTGCTCATGGTTATGGCAGGAGCTGAGAATGTCACGTATGATCAATACAGTTTTGGGAAAATGATCTCTTCTATCTTTGGTCTGAAATCAGACGATACTAGCTTTTGGGGTTTATATGTAAATGACGAAATGCAGATGGTCGGCGCGGAGGACTATCAACTCCAGGACGGGAAAACCATCCAGTTTAAATATGAAACATTTACACCTCCTGTCGAGGAACCGGGTGGCAGCGAGCCTGTAGAGGAAAATCCAGCTCCCGGTGCGGAAAATCCAGCGCCCGCTATAGAGTCATATCCTGCAGCAAATCTTTCAAAAGATGTAAACAATACTTTTTCCTATATCGAATCAAACAACCAGATCGGTGAGTGGGAAGCAATTGCTTTGAAGCAGGCCGGTAAGCCGATTCCTTCCGGATACCTCGATGGTGTTGCAAAGCGTGTCAGTGAAAGAGAAGGCAAGTTCCGCACGATTACCGAATATGAACGGTATACACTTGGCATTCTGGCAGCGGGCGGAGATCCAACCAACTTTGCCGGCTACAACCTAGTAGAAGGAATCTACAATGGAGATTTTTCCAAACAGGGACTGAACGGGGCAGCCTATGCCTTGATTGCACTCGATAGCGCAAACTTTGATATTCCAGATAATGCGAAATGGAATCAGGAGAAACTTGTAACCTATCTTCTTGAGAATCAGGGCAAGGAAGGCGGCTGGGGCTTTGATAAGGAAGCTGGCAGCGATCCTGATACAACATCAATGGTACTAACAGCACTTGCTCCATATAAAAATGACGACCAAGTCAAGACAGCGATTGACAATGGATTACATTTTCTCAAAGGTCTATTCGGGGCATCCAAGGTGGACAACAGCCCGGCTGCTGCACAGGCTGTAATCGCCCTTTCAGCGCTGGGAATTGACGCAAATAGCGAGACCATAACTGCCGAAGGAAAAACTCTTTTAGGTTATCTTGCATCCTTCCAAACAAATGACGGCGGTTTTGCCTGGAAATCAGGCGATAAGTCTGATGTGGTATCTACAACACAGGGACTTCAAGGCTTGGTTGCTTACCAGCTTTACAAGGACGGAAAAGGATCATTATATACTCTGCAATTATCCGAGACGCCAGTAGAGCCGAACCTGCCTGAAGACGAAGAACAGGAATCTGTTGCGCCAGCAACTCCAGAAACGCCATCAACACCATCAACACCATCAACCTCAGTAACGCCGGATTCTGAAGCTTCGATGACAGATTCTCCGGAAAACGGAAAAGTTACTGAAAGCCAAGGTCACAGGCTGCCGGACACTGCCACCGATAGTTATTCTCTGTTAGCACTTGGTGCAATCCTGCTTTTTGCTGGGAGCACCCTGTATTTAGTCAGAAGGCGCAAACAAGCTTAAAATAAGGAGGTTCTAGCAATGGGAAACAAAATAAACAAGAGATGGCTGCTAATTTTTTCATTGCTTGCAGCCCTTACACTAGCCGGGTGTGGAACGGCCGCTGAATCATCAGAGCAGCAATCTGGCAATGAAAAAGCAGATATTGCCCTTAAGGAAGATACCGCGAGCAAGAAGTCAAGTACACAAGATGATGAGCCTGCGAAAAAATCTGCAGATACCGAACAGGCTTCCGACACGCCTGTTTCAAACAGCAATGCTGAAGAAAAATCAATTTCTAAGGAAACAACAACGTCACCAGAAAAATCGGCCAAGCCTTCTAATGGAACGAGTGATTCCTCCTCTGATTCCGGAAATAAGGCCAGCACCGAATCTCAACCAAAAACGAAAGCCACTACAGAGACAGCATCCGCTTCGAAAGGAACCGGTACTGCAAGCTCTAAGGAGAGCTCTCAACCAGCCTCCAAACCTGCACCAAAGCAAACCGCTCCAACCAAGACAAAACCCGTGACGGTTCCTGTTGAAACCGCGACAATTTCAATCAAAGGCCCTGATGATGTCGGCATGATTATGGGTGCTAAAAAGGTTGAGATTAAAGAGGGTGACAGGATTATTGATATCCTGCTCCGTACAGCTAAGGAAGAAGATATCTTTGTTGATTATTCTGGCAGTGGGGCAACCGCATACGTTGCTGGAATCGACAATGTTTACGAGTTTGATTACGGCCAAAGAAGCGGATGGATTTGCAAAAAGAACGGAGTAACCCTTGAAAAAGGAGCCGGCTCAACTAAGGTTTCTAATGGTGACAGGATTGAGTGGATTTATACTGAAGACTTCCTGAAAAAAGAATGAATAGGCTCCATCCATTAACGGCATTTGTTTACTATGCCGGAGCACTTGCCTTGCTCATACTATTCCAGCATCCGGCCTTTCTCCTGGCCGGATTTGTTGGTGTTTTGACTTTGAATTATATCCAGGATCGCTTCAGGGGGCTGCGGCGCTGGCTTGTATTTCTGTTAACGTCCGGACTGCTCATCCTTTTCATTAATCCTTTATTCAATGAACGCGGCCGCCATGTCCTGTTTGAAATTGGCACTCATCGAATCACTCTGGAAGCCGCCACGCTCGGAGCTATGTCGGCCCTGTCGATTATGGGGATTATCGCCATATTCGTCTCGTATAACGAAATCATGACACCAAATAAACTGCTATTTTTGTTCGCCCGGGTGGCACCGCAGTTTGCGGTATTACTCATGTTGACACTCCGGTTCATCCCGCTGATGCGGCGGCGCCTTGAAGAAATCTCTTCCGTCCAGGCAAGTAAGGGGATTTCATTAAAGTCAGGAACCATAAGGGAACGGGCAAAAAACGGGATGAGCTTCATCCAGACCTTGCTTGTTTTTTCACTAGAGGAAGCGATTCAAACTGCCGACTCAATGAAGGCACGAGCCTATGGGACAGGCAGGCGTACTGCTTATCACCATTTCCGTTTTAAACCTCTCGACAGAGTGACGCTGGTGCTCTT
This sequence comes from Bacillus sp. FJAT-18017, assembly GCF_001278805.1. Lineage (GTDB taxonomy): Bacteria > Bacillota > Bacilli > Bacillales > Cytobacillaceae > Bacillus_D. The sequence continues at coordinate 1,527,795 of NZ_CP012602.1, forward strand.
TGTTGTGCTTCTGGCGATCGCATTTTATGGGAGGATGAACGGCTGGGGACTTCTGGCGGTTTATCCGGTTATGGAACCATTTAGCCTTTCCATTCAAGACAGAATTACGTTTACAGCCTTCCTGCTGTTTATCGGATATCCAATCATCATCGAACTGAAGGGGGCATTTGGATGGCGCACATCGAATTGAACAACGTAAGCTTTACCTATCCTGAAGCCCTAGTCCCTGCACTTGACTCGGTAAACCTGTCAGTTCAGAAGGGAGAATTTGTTGTCCTCTTTGGCCCTTCAGGTTCTGGAAAAAGCACCCTTCTTCGCTTATTGAAGGAAGAAATCCGCCCGCATGGCGAGCTTCGAGGCTCTATTTTGCTAAAAGGGGCCGATTCCAGCAGTATCGGCTTCGTCTTTCAAGATCCCGAAAACCAGGTAGTTGCCGATGATCCTCTTCATGAAATGGTATTCGGGCTTGAAAATCAGGGTCTTCCGTCGAATGAAATGAGGAACCGTGTTGCGGAAATCGTTTCATTCTTTGGCGCCGAGCCGATTTTGCATAAAAAAATGCACGAGCTATCGGGCGGGAAAAAGCAGCAAATGAATCTGGCCTCCGTCTTGTTAATGCAGCCGGACATTCTAGTCCTTGACGAACCAACCTCCCAGCTTGATCCTGTCAGTACCCGTGAACTGCTCGACATGCTTAAGAGGCTAAATGAAGAATTCGGGATGACAATCATCCTTGCCGAGCACCGTCTTGATGATTGCATCATTCTTGCTGACAGGATGGCCATGATGGACAAGGGAAGGATCGTCTATGACAGCGATCCAAGGTCAGTGATGGAGCAGCTTTGGAAAGAAGGGGAAAGGGCGTTCGTTCCTGGCATCCCATCCTTTTTCCTTGAGGAACAAAGCTTAGCAGGCTCTGAAATGCCAAAGCGAAGCGGCCAAACTGCGCTGCCGCTTTCGGTCAAGGAAGGCAGAGCACTGCTGCATCTAATTCCCGGGAGAAAGCTTGATGGAAAACAGGAAAGCAACATTGGGACAGAGCAAATTATTGAAAAGCCTGTACTCAAGGCGAAGAATCTTGGTTTCAGGTATGAAAAAAACAACAGCCCAGTCCTTGATGAACTGAACTTCGACTTAAAAATAGGTGAAATATATGCTCTTCTTGGCGGTAATGGCTCTGGCAAATCAACGCTGCTAAAATTGTTGAGCAATGTCATAAAGCCTGAAACAGGAAAGCTAACACTTGCAGACGTCCCTTTTAAAAAGTTGAAGGAGATTGATTTAGCCCGCAGAATTGGCTATTTACCGCAAAATCCCAAATTGTTTTTTCTTCATGATACGGTCGGCGGTGAAATTTCGGCAGTTTGCAACCAATGGGGAACACCTGCCCAGGAGGCAGACATTTTGATTGAGCAATTCTCACTTAGCAACCTGCTTCAATCGCATCCATATGACCTTAGCGGCGGCGAACTCCAAAAAGCTGCATTTGTTTGTTTGCTCCTAAGGAAACCAGAAGTGCTATTGCTGGATGAACCTACGAAAGGGCTTGATCCGGTTTCAAAGGCAGCCCTAGCACAGGTATTGCAAAAACAGAAAGAGAACGGGAAGGCAATTGTAATTTCGACTCACGATATTGAGTTCGCTGCCAAGCATGCAACCCGATGCGGTATGCTGTTCCAGGGTGAAATTACATCCGAGGCTGCTCCAGAAGAATTCTTTAGCGGAAACTTTTTTTATAGCACTATGATTCAGCGGTTGTTCCGAAATTAAACTATTTTTTATTAAGAGAGGGGTGGTGTGATGAGGGGCAAACAATTACTTATTTCTATTCTGCTTATTTCTTTCATTATCATATTGCTTGTCTATTCATCTATCCATCCGGAGAGCTTTATGTGGTCGAGCACAGCCATCGCAGGACTATCATTCGCTTTTCTCCTGTTCCGTTTTGAAAATAGACAGGTTGAACCAAGGGAGCTTGTCCTTATTGCTGTACTCGCTTCAATCGCTGCTGTTGGCCGGGTTCCATTTGCCAGTATTCCGGGTGTCCAGCCGACAACTTTTGTTATTATGATGTCTGGACTCGTGTTTGGCGCTGAAAGTGGCTTTCTGATTGGTGCAGTTGCAGCACTCGCATCCAATATGATTCTTGGGCAGGGACCGTGGACGCCATGGCAAATGGCCGCTTGGGGCCTTGTCGGATTGACGGCGGGGCTGCTTCGAAGGACGAGCTTTATGAATTCACTGACGGGAAAGCTTGTTTTCGGTTTTGTTTGGGGCTTTCTATTTGGCTGGATTATGAATCTGTGGGGGTATCTCGGATTTGTTCAAACTGGCGGGGAAGTTTCAGTTTCTTCCTTGCTTGCTTATTTTGCAGCCAGCTCGCTCTTTGACTTTATGCATGCCGCTTCAAACGTCTTTTTCCTGCTTCTATTTGCGAATGGCTGGGTGAAGAGCCTTGGGCGTTTTAAGCGAAAGTATGGATTATTGGAATGAGTATAACTATACCAGATTTAGCAAGGGAACAGTTTAGCACTGTTCCCTTTTGTAATACAGAAAATACTGATGTATAACACTGGCGGCGTAGTTAAAATGATAAAAATTGTTCACAGTGTATACCGTTATAGAAGGGGAAAGGATGGTATCATCAGATGTGAAATGATTCACAAATGAAGGAGTAGGTTTTTTATGTCATCCGCGTATTATAAACCTGATGAAATACTTGATATAACAATAGAAAACGGAGTAAAAAAAACAAAATACTCTTGTAAGACCTCAGCAATCCTTGGTTTCCAGGCTGGAGCGTTCATTGCATTAGGATATTTGCTTTATATCAGGATTACCGCTCCGCTTACAGGTGACATAGCCGGCCTCGGAACTTTCCTAGGGGCGAGCGTCTTTCCGATTGGTCTTATTCTGACCTTGATTGCCGGCGGGGAGCTCCTTACAGGCAATATGATGGCAGTGCCATTGGCTGGTTTTGCTAAAAAGATTAGAATTCGGAGCATTCTGCAAAACTGGGCGATTATTACCTTCTTTAATTTCATAGGCGCCATTTTTGTTGCCTATATGTTTGGCCATCTGGCTGGATTGACTTCCGAAGGAGCTTTCCTCGAAAAAACTGTAAGCATCGCACAACATAAACTTGAAGCAAACTTCCTGGAGGCATTTGTATCTGGTATCGGATGCAACTGGCTAGTAGCAGCCGCAGTGTGGCTTTCCTATGGGGCCAAAGATGTTATTGGAAAAATAGCAGGCATCTGGTTCCCGACCATGACGTTCGTTGCAATAGGATTTCAGCACGTGGTTGCCAACATGTTTGTCATCCCGGCTGCAATATTTGAAGGACATTTCACCTGGACTCAATACATAACTAACTTTGTGCCTGTCTTTTTGGGAAATGCAACAGGAGGGGTTGTATTTATTGGGCTTGCTTACTGGCTGGCATACAAAAAGCAAAGTACACAGAAAATAGAAAAAGGGAAGGCTGCACTCGTCATGCTTAAAGGCAGTAAAGGATAATTAGAGAGAACAAAAGCGCAAGCGCCTTCGTGACAGACAAAGGGCGTCTGTCCCTGCGATGATTATTCTTAGGAGCTTCCCTTAGTGGTCATCGCCGTACAAAATGGAGGGACTTCGACTGAGATAAAGGAATCACGAAGAGCGAAGCGATTCGATGATGACTTATCGCAGGGAGGAGGCCTGAAGTTTGCTAGGCGATAGGCGCTGGAGCTAGACGTAGACAAACTTGATAAGAAAGTTAACCACAGTCGCGAAATCTATAATTTCTTTAACAATCAAAGAAGCCGCCAGCGAAATGCTGGCTGTTTTGGTTTGGTTTACTTCTGAATCTCTCCATCTATTTCTCGCTTTACCTTTAATAGTGTGAAAATTTCAATTTATTTTCCAATTTATGAATCATTTTTGATTTTGAATCGTCTAATAAATAGGGATTCTACGGAAGGAGTTAGAACATGCTAACTGCTGAGCGTAATTTGGTGTTTGAAAAAATACATAATTTAAGGGATATCGGCGGATTGCCCACGAGGGACGGACGAAGGATGAAGGCAGGGATTTTGTATAGATCTGATGAGTTGTCGGCTATTAGCAAGAATGACCTGACCGTTCTGGAAGAACTCGATTTGAAAATGGTTTGCGATTTAAGAACAGTGAATGAGCGGAAATCTAGGCCAGACCGAATCCCGCCACATTGGGAAATAAAGGAGATCCATGTTCCTATTCATCACGGGAGCCAGGACATGAGCACGTTCGTTCTTTTTAGAACCCTTAATGGCAACACTGACAGCCTGGATTTCGCAAAAATCATTCATGACTTCTACCGTTGTCTTGTTGAGGAGCGGAAGGAACAAGTCAGGCAAATATTCGAGCTGGTCGATGAAGAGGATAACATACCTGCACTCATTCATTGCACAGGCGGCAAGGATCGGACCGGTTATATCGCTGCTTTGTTCCAGCTTTTGGCCGGGGTTGATTATGAGACAGTTGTAAGCCAGTACCTGCTCTCAAATGAACGGATTGCTGGAAAGATGAAGAAGACCGAAAGATATTTGAGGCTGCTGAGCCTTTACCGGATACCTTCCGAAAAATTCAAGCCAATGTTGGCTGTTGACCGAAAGCATCTTGATTTCGTTATTGGCCAGATTCGGAAAGATTACGGCACGATCGAAACATACTTGAATAAAGGATGTGGACTGAAACTGTCAAAAATCAAAAAAATAAAAATGATGCTAGTGGAATAAGTGGGAACTCGAGCATCGAATAAAAGGAATCTGCCGTTTTGGCCGATTCCTTTTATTGTTTTACGATTTAGATTATTTTTCTAATCGAGATGGGTACTTTTTCTTATTTATGGGTATTAGAAATGGATAGAACAATAAGGAGGCTGAGAAGAGGATGAGTGATTTATTCAGCAGGGGTATTCTGCTTGGATTAGGAGCTGCGGTAGCTGGAAAGGAAAAGCTTGAAGATACAATCTTGAAAATGGTGAATCAGGGAATGGTGTCAAAAAATGAAGCGGACACACTATTTAACGATTTAGTTAAAAAAGGTGCCGAAAAAAGCGAAAGCTGGAACAATGACATCAGAACCTCCGTTACGGATCAGCTTAAGGAACTAGGCTTTGTCACCAAGGACCAGGTTGATACACTTCAGGCGCAGATTGTTCTTTTGCAACAGGAAATTGCTGTTCTCCGGAACAAAACAAATACAGATTCTAAATCAGGAACAGAATCAGTGTCAGCGGACGGGACGATAATTACCGATATCAATAAGGAAGCTGGATTTTCCGGGAATTTGACTGGTTCCAATGGTACAAGCATCCCTCCGAAAACTGATATTGTTACAGATTAATAGTTGGTGATGGAATGTTGACGGGTAAATTGCGGCGTTTGGGCAGATACAGAGAAATCATTTCCCTATTCGGGAAATACGGCTTCGGCTATTTAATTGAAGAAGTTGGCCTTAGCCAGCTTCTTTCTTTCAAGGACCGGATTAAAACAGATTTTCAAAAGGAGAATACACAGGAGCTTGGTATCCGGATACGCGGGCTTCTTGAAGAATTAGGTCCAACGTTCATTAAGCTTGGCCAGCTGCTTAGTATAAGAAGCGATCTTCTTCCGGCGGATATCATCCGGGAGCTTGAGACTTTACAGGATAATGTGCCACCAGTTCCGCTTGAGCAAGTTAAAGAACGTCTGGAAATTGAGCTTGGCAAGCCCCCGGATGAATTGTTCCAGTATTTCAATGAGGACTATGTAGCAGCCGCATCCATTGGGCAGGTGTATGAAGCAAGGCTTTGGACCGGCGAGGAAGTCATGATTAAAGTGCAGCGCCCTGATATTAAAAGCAAGATCTATACCGATCTTGATATTCTGATAGATTTATCGAGGCTTCTTGAACAGCACTATGAGTGGGCAGAGCAGAACAAAGTAACCGAAATATCTGAGGAACTTTCTGAATCGATCCGTAAAGAATTGGACTATCTCCAGGAAGCACGCAATACAGAGATGATTGCAATGCAGTTTGAGGATACCGATAAAATCAAGGTTCCGAAAATTTACTGGGACTACACAACTTCCCAGGTTTTGACGATGGAAAAAATAAACGGAATCAAAATATCTGAAATTAATAAAGTAGAAACCGATGAGGAAAAAAAGCGTGATGTTGCAGACCTCCTCGTTCAATCCTTTGTGACCCAAATATTACGGGAAGGTTTTTTCCATGGGGATCCGCATCCTGGGAATATGCTGTACATTAAGGAGACTTGCCAGCTTGCATTCATTGACTTCGGGCAAATTGGCAGGCTCTCGGCCAAAATGAGGTATGATACGACATCAATGATGATTGGACTCATGCAGGAAGACACCGAGATGATCGTTAAATCAATTTACCGAATGTCCGATGTACCGTCAGATGTTGATGAAAGCGATTTTTATGCTGATGTTGACCGAATCAGTAAAACCGTGAGCCGGGTTCCCTTCGGAGAACTTGATCTTGGAATGACTGTCCAGGATTTGCTTTCAACAGCACAGCAGCACCGTATTATCGTGCCTACGGAATTAACGATGCTGGGGAAGACTTTGATTACGGTCGAAGGAATCATTTCTGGAATCGATCCGAAACTGAACCTGCTTCAGCTTGCGCGGCCATATGCGGAAGAGTTAGTAATCGAACGCTATAATCCTATTAAAATCGGTAAAAGATTGCTTGAAAACGGGGAAGAATTCGCTGAAAAGGTAGCCAAAATTCCAACCCGGGTGGATGATGTACTTGAACAGGCAGCAGAAGGCGACTTGAAGCTAAAAATTAGCCTATCGCAAATTGATTCGATTTTTAACAAAATCGACCGGATTTCAAATCAGGTATCGTTTAGCCTTACTCTGCTTGCATTCAGTATTGTTGTTCTAGGGTTAATTGTAGGTGCGACGTTTGGGACAGACACATTCCTTACAAGCATCCATGCACTTGAAATAGGATTTGCCGTTGCCTTCCTCATGTTTTTATGGATACTCTATTCTATTTTAAAATCGGGTAGGTTTTAGATTTTCCTATTAGATCCGGCTGGGCGGGCCGGGTCCTTTTTTATTTCGCTATAAGATGAGGAGCTAAACCCTTTTAGAGTATCACTTTTTTGCTAGTTGAGTTTCATAAATAGCTAAGTTTAACTAGTAATACTCCGAGACCCACTAGGCAATCAGTTAAAAAAACTAGTAATACTCTGAGTAGTACTAAAAATGACTACCTTCCTGAACTATACTTTAGTGCTAGTTGAGCTTCTGGAATAGTTAACTTTCACTAGTAATACTCAGAGACTCACTAGGCAATCACCTAAAAAAACTAGTAATACTCTGAGTAGTACTAAAAATGACTACCTTCCTGGACAATACTTTTTTGCTAGTTGAGTTTCGCGAATAGTTAACTTTCACTAGTAATACTCAGAGACTCACTAGGCAATCAGCCCAAAATGAATAGTACTATAATGATTTCATCGGAGCAGAAACAAAGATTACTCCACAAAAAAGAGCTTGCCCCCCAATTAAGTAAATCCACTAAACTACCCAGATAAAACAAAAACCGGCTCCCATTTGGGAACCGGTCATTTTGTTAAATAGGGAAAGCCGCATTTGCCGTACGAAATAAGAAAGTTTTAAACCACCACTCCTCAAAGTGGGTGTCTCCAGAAGCGTTCCTGCTTGTCCTCCTTGCCGTATAGGCAGAGGCATGTCATTTCAGCTCCGTTCAAAAACTCCCTGTTACAGCTTAAAGGTTAAAACTTTAGTATGAATACGAACAACGCAGCTTTGATAGTAGTATCATACAACGTTTAACTAAATTATTCAATGTAAATAAGTCCCAGATAGTGTTAAACTGCCGCTTTCTTTGGACTTGTCCTAAATTGTTCGATAATAAGTGAAGCGATTGCTTTATAACCTAGTTGGCTTGGATGAATGCCATCAGGAGACAGGTTTTCCAGGTTTTCTCCATTAATGACCTTTGAGGTTTCAACAACAATTGATCCCGGAACTGCTTTGGCTGTTTTATAAATATTGATGTTCCATTTTGGCAAAAGCTTCTCAGCGAGGGTGTAATAAGCCATATCGGGGTTAACTGGATTATAAAGTTCAAGGTAAACGATCGTTGCTTTTGGGTTAACCTCGGTGATCCTGCTTGTTATATTCTTAAGGTTCTCTGAAAAGTCAGCCTGAAGAGTATCAAAAGCCTTGAAGGCTGACTGGATATCATGCTGCTTCCGAGCGGCCCTTAATACATCATTTCCCCCTACATTTACAGTAACAATATCGGATTTTTTAATATACACATCATACTTTCCTGAATAAACAAGCTGCCTTAATTCCGTACTATTGATCCCATTTATTCCTTCATTCTGAAAAGAAACCTTTTTACCCGTCTGCATTTCGAGTTCAGTCGAAAACTCACTGACAAGGTTTTGATTTTGGCCAACCCCATATCCGCTAATGACTGAATCCCCAATAGCCAGGTGGTAAAGTGAATTCTTGTCTGATCTCGAAAAATAATCTATATAAGTTGGAATGCTTTCATTCTTCGAAGCCTCCAATGACTGTTTCTTCATTTGCTGAATTTGATATTGAGGATAATAGAGCCATCCAGCAATACCAAGGACTATGACTACCGCAACAATGATAAATGTTTTTATGACCATCGATGCTCCTTTCATAAAGTCGCGAAAAGTTCCGCATGGGGCTTTCCCCACCCGGACTATCTTCATTATACCAAAAAATGTATAGGGATTAATTAGGGAACAACTGGTAATAAGGTGAGCGAGTTTGTTATAGGATACTTTGCTACTGAATAGAAATAGGTAAGTAAATTAAAAGGAGCAGTGAGGAAATTGCCATTTCACTTACCAGTTTATATTGGAATCAACCGAATTCGGCAGCCCAATCTCGCTATATCCATACCATATGTATATGGGTTAATGAACAGTATAGCAGAGAAAGCAATCCATAATGATATTCTCCGTGTAACAAGGCAGCTTATTCAGAAATCTGGCTACTATGAAAATCAGAAAACTGAAATCACAGGCGTTTTCGATCTTAAGACAAACGAGCGGGGGGTTCTAAGCCTCACACTTGAGCAGTATTCCTATGCCGGCGGTGCTCATGGCATTACGTATATCAGTGGACTTACTTGGGACAGTTCAACAGGCCGGCTGTACAGGCTGGACCAATTATTCAAACCAGGAAGCAATTATGTAAAAGTGCTTTCCGAAATGGTGGCAGCACAAATTAAGGAGCGCAGCATCATGACAATTGAACCTTTTACGAGTATCAAACCAAATCAGGACTATTATATTGCAGACAAAGCTTTAGTTCTCTTTTTTCAGCTGTATGATCTTGCTCCATATGCCTATGGATTTCCCTATTTTCCAATATCCATATATAGTATTCAGGATCTTATTTCTGAGCAAAGCCCGCTTCAAAAGATGTTTGGTTAGAAAAAGTGTGTGGCCCAAATTTAAAGAGCCGCACACTTTTTTTATTTAGTTCGATTTTGGAATGCATCCGTATTAATTAAGTCAATATGAAAAGTATGTGAAAAAAGTAGCAATTTTTGTCGAATTTTTGATTGTTTACCATCGAATATAGATATTTTGTATCTAGATTTAAGGCCTTTTGTATGACAAAATATTTTAAGTAAGGAGGGGGAGTATTGAAAAAGAGAATTTGGATCAGTTTGCTTGCTGTTTTGTTTGTGGCTGTTACAGCAGGCGGATATGCTGCCTATGGAATGAATAAAGATAAAAAAGCTGAAAAATCAGTGGATGAGGCAAGTGCTTCGGTTGCTGAATTATATAAGGAAATGCAAACTCGGATAAATGAAGGTAAAGAGAGCGGCAAGTTTATAAAAATTGATAAAGAGAAGATTCTCCAGGCCGAAGCTTTGACCATTGTTGCCAGGACAGACCTGGAGGGAGCTTCAAAAGATGTAATTCAGAAATATGGGAAGAAACTTGCTGAATCTATATCCCCGAGAATTGAACAGGTTAAGGAATACAACAAAGGGGCGGAAATTTCCCTATTGCTGTATGAAAGGATAGATGATGCTGAAAAGATGGCTGCGGAAAATCCACTATCGCCTGAATTGATAGCAAATCTCCCATTACTAAAAGAAACTGTTAAGAGAGAAAATGAACGATTCAAAGAACTAAAAGATCCTTTTTCAAGCCTGTTCTTGAATAAATATGTTGAAAAAATTGAAAGGCTTGAGAAAATAATGACCGTGTTTGTGACAGCCGAGCAGGCGGTCCAAATTGTTATAGACATGTCCACCGATATTAGGATAGAAAAAGCTGATTTTGATAATAAGGTTGAGGAAGCAAAGAAGTTAATTGACGAGCTTGCCAATGACTCAGTCAAAGAAAAGCTAACTAGTAAGCTTAATAATGCGGTTAAGTCTTTTGGTTCAATGGATACAAGGCGTAAGGAAGAGAAAAAGAAAGAGGAAAAGATAAAGGAAGAAGAAAAGAAAAAGGCAGAAGCACTGGAAGCAAAAACCTTTACTGCTTCTGATGGCACGATTTTCATATTGAGCGATGGGCTTGGCACCAATTCAGATTGGAAGGTTGCCAAAAAGCATGGTGCAGCACTTTACTACTTACCTGGATCCGATGTTGGCTTGATTGTTAAAAACAAGAAGTCAATCCTTACCTTAAGCTCTGGTTCTATCACTACAGATATAAGCCAAGCTAGTCTCTTGGCAGACCTTCTTTCCTCAAAAGGTTTTCCAATTACGTTAAAGGATGTAGAGAATGTTGTTAAATCTGGCTCTCCCTTTGAAAACGAAGCAGAATACTTCCGGGTATACCGGGAAGGAAATAAACTATATGCTGAAACATGGTGATTTTTGAGCATTCCAGCTTACGGCTGGAATGTTTTTTATACGCCAAACTCCAACAAGGAAAGATTCCATTTTTAACATCGCAGCGAAACAAAGGCACTTGCGCTTTTCTTGTCTAGCTCCAGCGCCTAGCGCCTAGTGTACTTCGGTCCCCTCGTTACGATAAGTCAACATCGATTCGTTAGCGCTCATCGTGTTTCCTTTATCCCACTCTTAAGGCTCAGTAAGTCTCCTTGGGAGACAACTGAGCCTAAAGGTCCGATTCGTGAAATAAGATTTTTCTTAGGGCTTCAGCCCTTAGAAAAATCAATCGGGCTCTGCGCGACTAACCATCAGCAAAGTACGCTGATGGAAGTTTCACTTTATCTCCTTCGAGGCCCTCCAGTCCATACGGCGCTGATCAAGGCGCTTACGCTTTTCTTATCATAAGTAAATCTTATGTCCTTCTATTTATTTCTTCTATTGGAAAAAGTACCCCTTACAATTGTTCTTGGATTTAGTTCCATGATATTATTTTCATAAAGTTTAATATTTTTAAAATATTTGCTGCGCTAATGGTTCGGAACAGGCAGCAAAAAGAGGGAGGTAGGAAAGTTGGGGAATTATGAGAAGGCAGGAGTTTTGCAGGTATCAAGTGAACTGTACAAGTTCATTGAAAAGGAAGTTCTGCCTGGTACACAAGTGGATAGCAAGGAGTTTTGGGAAGGCTTTGGCAAGCTTGTCGAGGATTTGTCTCCAAAGAACCGGGAATTGCTGGCCAAGCGTGATGAATTTCAGGAAAAACTGAACAGATGGCACCGCGAACAAGGCGAAGCGTTCAATTTTGAGGAATACAAAGCGTATCTTGAAGAGATTGGCTATCTTGAGCCGGAACCGGAAGACTTCAAAATTGGTACCGAAGGGGTAGATGGCGAGGTTGCCCTTCAGGCGGGTCCACAGCTAGTTGTTCCAGTTGACAATGCCCGTTATGCATTGAATGCGGCGAATGCCCGCTGGGGAAGCCTGTACGATGCTCTTTACGGAACAGATGCCATACCAGAAGAAGGTGGGGCTGAAAAGGGAATCGGCTATAATCCTGTCCGTGGAGCCAGTGTTATTGAGTTCGGAAGGAATTTTCTAGACAATGCAGCACCTTTTGAAGGGGCATCCCATAAAGATGTTGTAAATTATACCATTGAGGATGGAAATCTCGCTGGATTACTTGTGGGCGGCAAGAAAGCGTATCTAAAGGAGCAAGAAAAATTTGCTGGCTACAACGGCAGAGCTGAAGAACCGACAGCTATTCTTTTAAAAAACAATGGATTGCATTTTGAAATTCAGATTGACCCTTCCCATTCTATTGGAAAGACCGATAAGGCCGGTGTAAAGGACATCCTGATTGAAGCGGCAATCTCGACAATAATGGACTGCGAGGATTCGGTAACTGCTGTTGATGCAGAAGATAAGGTTCGTGTGTACAGGAATTGGCTTGGCTTGATGAGGGGAGATTTGACTGCGACGTTCACTAAGGGCGGCCGAGAAATGACTAGGAGCATGAACGCTGACCGTACCTATCTTTCACCAAATGGCGATGAGTTTTCCTTGAACGGGCGCTCGCTTATGTTCATCCGAAACGTCGGTCACTTGATGACATCGAATGCAATTCTTGATTCCGAGGGGAATGAAGTCCCGGAAGGAATCATGGATGGTGTCTTTACAAGCCTTATTGCAAAGCATACGCTGCTCGGCAATGGAAACTACCAAAATACGAAACAGGGTTCAATCTATATCGTCAAGCCCAAAATGCATGGCGCTGAAGAGGTTGCGTTTGCCAATGAGTTGTTTAATAGAATTGAAGATCTCATCGGGGTGAATCGCCATACGCTGAAAATTGGTGTCATGGATGAAGAAAGAAGAACCACACTCAATCTTAAAGCGTGCATTCGGGAAGTCAAGGACCGGATTGTGTTTATCAATACTGGTTTCCTAGACAGGACTGGAGATGAAATCCACACATCAATGGAAGCTGGGCCAATGATTCGAAAAAATGATATGAAGTCTTCCAAGTGGCTTGCTGGCTACGAAAAGTCCAATGTGTTCACTGGCCTTTCAGTAGGATTTCAGGGCCGTGCCCAGGTTGGCAAAGGAATGTGGGCTATGCCTGACTTGATGGCAGCTATGCTCAAGCAGAAAATAGGCCATCCGAAGTCTGGCGCGAATACAGCATGGGTACCGTCCCCGACTGCTGCTGTCCTGCATGCGCTTCATTATCATCAGGTCAATATTAAGGAAATACAGGATATATTAAAGGCTGATGCGAAAGATTTGCGAGATGAAATCCTTCAGATACCAGTTGCTGAAAATAGAGACTGGAGTCCTGAGGAAATTCAGGAAGAACTCGATAACAACGCACAGGGCATCCTTGGTTATGTGGTCCGCTGGGTAGAGCAGGGTGTAGGTTGCTCAAAAGTTCCTGATATCAACAACATTGGTCTGATGGAGGACCGTGCAACACTTCGTATTTCCAGCCAGCATATGGCCAACTGGCTTCACCATGGAATCTGCAGCGAAGCGCAGGTTCTTGAAACCTTCAAGCGGATGGCAAAAGTGGTTGATAAGCAAAATGAACTAGACCCGTTTTACAGGCCAATGTCCACGGATTATGAAAGGTCTGTTGCCTTCCAGGCAGCCCTCGACCTGGTGTTCCAAGGATACGAGCAGCCTAGCGGCTATACGGAGCCTATCCTTCACAGAAGACGCCAAGAGGCAAAGGCAAAATTTCTGGTGGAAAATAGATAGAAATTTAACAAGCAAAGAGCCGGGCACCCTTTAGTGTCCGGCTCTCGTTATGATTTCACAACTTGTTCCGCTTCAAGAAGGTCTCGCATCAGCGGCAGTATTTCAGACTTCAAGTCAGGATCATCCATTGCGAATTCAATTGAGGTCTTAATAAACCCGGCTTTTTCACCGACGTCGTAGCGTTTACCCTCAAATTCATATGCGAATACACGCTGAATTTGGTTAAGCTTTTGAATGGCATCTGTCAGCTGTATTTCACCACCAGCACCCATTTCCTGAGAATCCAGAAACATGAATATCTCAGGTGTTAAAATGTACCTTCCCATGATGGCTATATTGGAAGGGGAGGTCCCAGGCTTTGGCTTTTCGACGAAGTTGGCAACCTGATAACGACGTCCGTTTTGGTCAATCGGTTCAACAATTCCGTAGCGCTGAGTTTCACTTTCCGCGACTCGCTGTACACCGATGACTGAGCTTCGTGTTTCATCATATACATTTGAAAGCTGCTTTAAACAAGGCACTTCACTTTTAACTATGTCATCTCCAAGCAAGACAGCAAATGGTTCATCGCCAATAAAATTTCTGGCACACCAAACCGCATGGCCAAGCCCCTTTGGTTCCTTTTGCCGAATATAATGGATATCGAAATTCGAGGCTGCCTGGACCTTTTCTAGTAATTCGTACTTTTCTTTATGCAAAAGGTTTTGTTCAAGGTCTACATTTCTGTCAAAATGATCCTCGATGGCTCGTTTTCCTTTTCCCGTTACGATAATGATGTCTTCAATTCCGGCCTGAACCGCTTCCTCCACAATATATTGAATGGTTGGCTTATCGACGATGGGCAGCATCTCTTTAGGCATTGCCTTCGTTACTGGAAGGAATCGTGTTCCCAGCCCCGCGGCAGGTATTATCGCCTTACGCACTTTTTTCACTAACACCAAATCCCTTCAGAATGATTTTGAAAAGTGTTGTCCTCTCCGAATGGGAGGGCTTTGGATTTCGCCTCTCCTTCGGGACAAAAAAAGAATAATAGAATATGACTCCAAAACACGCCGAAACAAAGATCAGGAACAGGACATTAAGTATGTGAGCCATCTTATACCTCCTACCAGGAATCTGGGAAACTGGTATTACTGGTTTTTGAAGACGCATGTAACTTCCTACAACCTAAGTGTACCCTTTGCTTGAAAAGGTATGGTTACTGGGGTGTAAAGGTTTTGTTAGGATCTGGTTGGAATGTAAATATTGTGTTGATTTGTAAAGGAGACGACTAAGTGCTTACATGATTTCGGATTAACCAGCACTTGCTGGCAATTCATTCTTTTTTTCAGAAACAAGATCCATCATCTCCTCAAAAATGGAACCCCAGTCTTTTGTTTTGGCTAATTCTTTTCGCCTGTTTATATAAGATTGAATCCCAATTGTTCCTTCAACCTTTTCACAAGCTTGGATAAAACTGTTCCCATCCTCGGCATACTCGTAAATCATGTCTTCTGCATACTTCTTTGTGGAGGGAAGATGGACTCCTACGGCTGGCTTTCCTGCTGCCAGAAATTCATACAGCTTTAAAGGGAATACGGCATTATTATAAGGTGACGGTTTGTAAGGCATCATTCCAATATCCACTAGATTCATATATTTTGGAACGTTTTCTGGAGGTATACTTCCTGTCCAGATGACATTTGGCTCTTGCAGCATCTCTTTAAATTCAGGATTTCCGCCTGTTCCGTCGGGGCCGACAAACAGAAATAGCCATTCTCGTTTTTGGCGTGCCGCCTTTGTAATTAGCGAGAAATCGAGCTTCGGTTTGATGCCGCCAATGAACCCTAAGATGGTTCCTTCAAATCCTGGTACAACGTCAGCAGCCCTTTTCTCGTTTGCAAATAAAGAATATTCCACACCATTTTCAAAGGTGTAAACGTGGGAAGCCGCTGAAGCTCCGAGCTTCCTGACGATTTGTTCACGCAAGTAATCCGATGTGCAGAAGATTAGGTCTGCTCGTTTAATAATCCGTTCTTCCGCAGCAGAAATTACGTTTTTTCTTAAAGCGGCAGCCATAGAGGGGGATCCGCTTAATGGGGAAGACCAAAAATCACTGCAGTCATAGATAACCTTGTCCCAGGAGTAAAGGTCAGCCAGAAGGGGGTATCCCGGAAACGTGTACCAAAGAATCAACTTACATTGATCCCCAGATTGTTTAAGGGACTCAAGGAAAGGGTTCATTTTAATTTTATAAAAGCGATCTATGTATCTGCCAAAGCGGAACACCTTCTGCGGAAGCAAATCCTGAATTGCCCACTGTCTAATACCATTTGGCAGAGTGACAACGTAAGTATCGTTTTTAGTAGGGGTTGGGCAAAGCCAGATTACGTCGTGAGTTTCTGGCAGGCCATGAAGATACTCGGCTAATCTGTGCCTTCGATATCTTAAGCTATCCTGGCCCCATTCACCTGTTGCAACAATAATATGAATGTTTTTCATTTGCTCCACCCCTTAAATTCTTTTTACTACCGCATTAAAGGCATAATGCGAGAAGCACCAGAATGCCTTTACTACATTTAGCTTTTCTACCTTGCGATAGACGAACCAGTTCATCTTCGCGGCTTTCCATTTGTTTTTTGAGATTGACGAATTGCCGACTCGGTATTCAGCAAGGATTTCATTTAAGCCATAAGCAGTAAACCCTTTTTTCAGGATAGACAGCCATGTGGCAAGATCCTGTCTTGTCCTTATATTCGGCATTTTGAATTCCCCGGTTTGATGCTTGTCAATCATGACAGTTAGCGTTCCGACAATGGTGTTTTTTAATAAATGATCATAAGAAATTTGTTCTGGAGCCAATACGTGCTTATTCACAGGTTTTCCATCTGAATTAATCATTTCGTATGCTGTGAAAGTAAATGCATGATGATGTTGCTGCATAAATTGCAGCTGTTTCTCAAGTTTTTCCGGCTTCCATCTATCATCGCTATCCAAAAAAGCTATGTACCTTCCTGCTGCCAGTCCGATCGCAGTATTTCTGGCAACTGCAGCACCACCGTTTTCACTTAGGGGGATTACCCGTATTCTCTCGTCAGCCTGTGCATACTTTTTTAGCAGCGGAAATGTTTCGTCGGTCGAGCAATCATCAACAATAATCATTTCCCAGTCTCTAAAGGTTTGGTTTTGCACAGATGCAATCGTTTCGCCTATAAACTCGCTGGCATTATATGAGGGTGTAATAATTGAAACAAGTGGCAGCTTCTTATTCACCTGGTCAACCTCCTACTGTTTTTGCTCACGAACAAGTTCCGGTATAACTATCCATAATAAGGCGAGGGTCAACCCGATCAACACTCCTAGTACAGCACGGGCTTTTGACGAAACTGCGTTTACTCCGATTTCTTGTTGGTCAGCTGCTTTTAGGAGCACAGCTGGCTTCATCGTAAGTTGTGCTGACTGCAGTTCATATAAAAAGCGCTGTTGATCAACCTTGGCGTCTGGCCCGACAGTTTCATTTCTCAATTGATCAATCGACTTTTTCATAATCTCCTGTTTTTGTTCATAGTGGGATTGATCAAGTTTTAAAAACGCCTCCGCGATTTTGTTGACTACCTGAATGGAATCCTCTTGTGAGTGATTCTTAAAGGAAATCCTGATATTTGTTTCAGACACAGGTGTCACACTCAAATCGTTAAGAATATCTTCCTTATATTCTTCGTAAATATCAGGAAGATGTTCTTTGTAAAAAGGTAAATTAGATAATAAAACAATCACTTGCTTTGTTTTGTTCAAATTGGGATTTTCATAGCTTCCTAAAGAGATTTCGGCATGAGCAGGTATATCAGATTCAGATGAACCAAATGGAAGAAACCAGCCGAGGGCACCAAGGAAAACAGGCAAAACAATTAGTAAAATAAAATGCTTCTTCGTTCTTTCAATCAATCTAGCAGCGACAAGTTCCATGCCAAAGGCTCCTTAAACTATTATTTTGGATAAGGTAGATTCTTTATTTCCTGGTGAGAAGGATAATTCCCGAGCGGGTAAAGATTTTATAACAGAAACAACCGAAATAACAAAGCCCAGAAAGACCCAATGGAAATAAAGGTTAATCATCGTACTCGGGCTTATGCTGGAAACGAGGAAAGCCGCCATCGCCAGCAGGCAGGCTTCAAGGAGAACTTTAATTTTTCCTCCTCCCAATCCATATAGCTTGTAAAGGCTAAAAAAGAGATAGCCATACATTAGGACATAACCGAAAAACACGAGAATTCCAAAGTTCCCCAGTATTTCCGCCAACCAGTTATGGACTTCCACGACATAATTAGTATGAAAGAGAGGGTTGTTTTTCAAATAGTATGAGATATTGCCTGCACCTACACCAAAGCCGAGTGACTCTCCCAAGTAATGCAATGTATTTTTCAATAGGTTTATGCGTGATACATTAGAGGCCAGGGGCTCGTACTTCGGTTGATAGCCTGAAGACAGGAACAGGAGGCCGAAAACTTTTTCAAACTGGATAAATATCAGAATTGCCCCAACAACTACTGCAGCTGCAGCAAGATATATTGCTAACTTCTTCAGAACTTTAGGCAGGTGTAAAAAGAGATAAAGTAAAAGCCCGGCAAACAGGGCAAGCAGGCTGGCCCTGGATTCAGTTAAATAAATAAGATAACCGGAAAGAAGGACAAGCAGTGTCATGATCGTTTTTAATGTACCATTTGCACAGTTCTTAGCAGCAACTAGGTAAAAGAAAAATGAAATGGTTAAGAAAGTCGCAAAATCATTTTGGTTATAAAATACCGATGTGGGATATCCCAGCTTGTATTCTGGTCCTCCGTATAGGGTGGAGGAGGGCAGCTGTATGTGAAGAAAATGATTCATCAGGCCGACGATCATCAATGGAATGCTCATCAGCATCCAAAGGATATACACCATCCACAGCTTTGTAAGACTTTTAAACGTAAAAACTGCCAAAAACACAAACAAGATCCCAATACCAAGAAGAAATATGTATTTTATTCCATCTATCACCGATTTTGCCCAGACCAATGATACGCAGGCGTATGCGAGCCAAAACAAGAGAAATAACATTACGCCTTTAACCTGTACTTCACTCCAATAGCGAGGCAGCATCCGGTCCCGTGCAATATGAACCAGGAAAATGCACACGGCAGCAATTAGAAGCAGCCTATAAAGAAATAAAGTAAAGAAACCAACTTCGATGCTTAGAAACGATTGGTTGAGAAAAGTAGAAGCTACAAGCAGATACATAATGGCAACAGATAGCTGCCTGAAGCTTACATTCGGTTTTATAAATGCCGACAGGATTAATAAAGCCCAAACTCCAGAAAAGGCTAGAAATTGACCCATCACACCGGCGGAGTAACAGATTGCTAGCAGGCCAATAAATAGGAAAGCGGATGTTCCTGTTGCATATTTAATGTTGATTTTTCTCTCCATACTTTCCCTTCTCCTTTTTACCAAGGCTCTAATTGGCCACCCTACTATTCCCCATCCGGGGGAGTGTTCACTTTCCTGTTAAATTACATGGGACACAAGCGTGTTTTCACTATAAACCGCTGGGCGGCCTGTTGAGATGTAAGTATACCCAAGCTGATGCATGAGGCCGAGGTCAAATATATTCCGTCCATCAATCATAATAGGCCGTTTCAAAAGCTGCTTTGCCTTGGTTAAATCAAGCTGTTTCACTTCCGACCAGTCAGTAAGGATCACACATGCATCTGCATATTTTAACGTTTCATACATATCTGTTGAATAATCACACTGATTCCCAAGGTGTTTTTTCGCCTCATCGATTGCAATAGGATCGAAGGCTTTTACATTGGCGCCAAGTTTTTTCAACTGTGGGATAATATCGAGCGCAGGGGAATATCGGACATCATCCGTATTAGGCTTAAAGGCAAGACCAAGAACACTGATGGTTTTTCCTTTTAAAGAACCTAAGGAATTGATCAGCTTTTCTACAACCTGGTTCCTTTGATGTTCGTTTGTTTCCATGACCGCTTTAATCAGCTGAAAATCATATCCGCAATCACTTGCTATATGCAAAAGGGCTGCTGTATCCTTTGGAAAACAAGAGCCTCCAAATCCAACCCCAGCCTGTAAAAACTTATTGCCAATCCTTTTGTCCAGTCCAATTCCTTCGGATACTTTGCTTACATCGGCGCCCACACGCTCACATATGTTGGCAATGTCGTTAATAAAGGATATCTTTGTCGCCAAAAAGGCATTTGCTGCATATTTGATTAGCTCTGCACTTTCTACCGTGGACTTTACTATCGTTGATGTAAACGGCTTATGAAGCTCAGCAAGGATTTCATAGGCTTTTTCGCTTGTAGTGCCAATCACGGCACGATCCATATTCATGCAGTCTTTAATAGCTGTTCCTTCACGCAAGAATTCGGGGTTTGATGCAATATCAAACTGTTGGTTCTTAGGAGCATGGCTTCGGATAATCGTTTCTACAAGCTTGCCTGTCCCAACTGGTACAGTACTTTTCGTGACAACCACCTTATAGCTATTCAGATTTTTGCCGATGGTTTCTGCAACCTGTTTGACATACGTTAAATCTGCTTCTCCATTTGCTGACATCGGGGTCCCGACCGCAATAAAAATTACTTCAGCCTGTCTGACCGCCTGTTCAATATCCGTAGTAAAATCAAGCTTCTTTTTTTCCACGTTTCTCTCCACGAGCTCCTCTAATCCTGGCTCATAAATGGGCATAATCCCTTGTAAGAGGCCCGATATTTTGCTTTGATTTATGTCAGCGCATGTTACGTTATTGCCTGCTTCTGCAAAACAAGTTCCAGACACAAGCCCCACATATCCAGTCCCGATTACCGTTATCTTCTTCACAATGATCGTCCCCTTTTGTACATTTATTTACTCTTGCTTAAAAGTTGGTTTCCTTTAAGTACTTTTTGATACAAAGCAACGAGTTCATCAGCATTCTTACTGGCATCATAGTGTTCCTGTACACGGGAACGCAGCTCATACCCAATCTTTTTAAGGTTTACGTTTCCATACAGATACTCCTGAATTCCCGCGACAAGGTCTTCAACGGATTGGGGTTCAATTAAAAGCTTGCCATGCTCCCCAAACAACTCCGGGACATCGCCAACTCTGGTGCAGATAACTGGCACCTTTAGGGCAAGTGCCTCTATCACAACCGTTGGCATGCCTTCCCGGTAGGAGGGAAGTACGAATATATCGCTGGCAGCCAAGTAATCTTTTACCCTTTCATTTTCTACCTGTCCGATTAGGAATAGCCGTTTATTTAATTCCGGATGAGATTTTAACTTTCCATAAGCTGGCCCATCCCCGACATAGACTGCAGCAACCTCTGCTGGCAGTTCTTCAAGCGCCTTGGCGAGTTCGAAAACTCCCTTTGTCTCTATTAATCTCCCGATAAATAAGACAAGTTTTTTATCAAGCGGAAGTGCCAGCTGCTTACGAATTTCCAGCTTAAATTGCTTTGGTTCTTTAAAGCGGGATAAATCAATCCCGATTGGAAGAAAGGAGCTATCTCTTCCGCTCATTGCTTTCGCTGTTACTTGCAAATTTCTGCCCACTGACACGACATGGTTTGCTCCTTTGACAGACTGGAGAAATGCTTTCATCGCACTATTGCTATAGTGTGGATAGACATTTACATCACTGCCATGCAAGGTTAATAGCCATGGAAGGCTTGTAGCTTGAGCGACAAGCCTAGCAGCTCCTCCAGAGGGCATGGCAAAGTGTGCATGAATCAAGTCGGGCTCGATGTTGAATTCGATTATCGTCTTTAATACAACGGCAGCTATTCTTTGGTCAGGCTGAACCCACCTAAGCTGCCCCGGAAATGCCATATAAGGAGGCCGGTAAACTGTAATACCTTTACGTACATACCTGAGTGGCATGTTATCCAGGGCCCGGTACTTTTTTTTCATATAACGGATTACCGCCGGGTTTCTTGGTACCGGGCAGATGACAGTAACTTCAATACCTAGCCTGGCGAGCATCTGAACTTGTGTTTCATGGAAAACACCGCTCCCGGGCTGTTCAGGGCTTGGATATACACTTGTTATCCATAAAACCTTCATAGTTGGCCGGCCTCCTGTCCCTTCATGACTAATGAGATAAACTGCGGATAACATTTGTAAAGGAGTAGTACTTATCAAGATAGTGGAAATGTTCAATCCATTTCACACCACGATTGCTTTGCTTGCTATTGGTTGATTTTTGCTTTTAGTTCTACTTGCGTTTGAAATCAACGCGCTCCCTCACCAGTAAAAAGAATCTTGAATGTCTTCATCATAATTTTCATTTCAAACTTGAACGTTAGTTTCTGAATGTACTCCAAATCATATTGAAGCTTTTCTTCAGGTGTAATATCATAGCCGCCGTTTACCTGGGCAAGCCCTGTCAGTCCTGGTTTAACGAGCAGGCGTTTTTCAAATCCTGCAATCTCCTGATTGAACTTCTTTACAAAAACGGGCCGTTCAGGTCTTGGCCCAACAATTGACATGTCTCCCTTTAAAACCAAAAGGAGCTGTGGCAGTTCATCAATCCGTGTTTTTCGAATAAATGCACCCACCCTGGTAACGCGGGGATCGCATTTCGCCGCCCATCTAGCACCTTGCTTTTCTGCATCGATTCTCATCGACCTGAGTTTAATAATTTTAAAGGTTCTGCCATTCTGGCCAACTCTCTCCTGAAAATAGAAAGGAGAACCAGGGGTCTCCAAAATGATTAGCAGAGCAAAAAGTAAGATGACGGGAAGAGACAGCACAATGCCGATGCCACCAATTACAATATCAATAATTCTCTTTAAATAGAGGTATTGATATGCATCTCTTGAAAGTGATAGATTGGAGATTTCTTTGACTCTTGCATAATCGTGATAGAAATTGTAGGCCTTTTCTGTACTCACAAACACACCACCCAAGCCACATTTTGTAACTGACATATAGAGTTTAGCCATAATTCGTGAAGAAGATATTGAGCCTTTACTAATACTTTGTAAGGATTGTTAAGACTTTTCTAAAAATTTGATTTCTTGTAAGCTTTTTTACATCTGTGTAAATTTAAGAAAGGAAAATTGGAGGATATATATATATAGAAGGAAAAGGGGACTGACAATCTTAAAGTGTTACACTTTTGTCATAAAGGTAATCTTACTGATTGGTACTTTTAAGAAATCAATAAGTAAACCATTTCTTTTTCTTCATTGATTTTTAACGAATTTTAGCCAGAAGTCCCCTTCCTCAAAAATCCGAAAGATTTTAGGTGGGGGATGAATGGAGTGTGTTTCTGTTTTGGCTTAGAAATGAAACCGGTTAAAAATATATATGCTAACACAAGACAAACATACGTTCCGTTTGGTAAAATATTCTTATATAGTAGTTTCGTTCAAACATGGACAAGGGAGGTGAAAAGATGGCTACCGACAAGAATGGAAACTATATAAAAGGTACCAAAAAAGAGCTGCCTGAAGGTTGGGTTACGTATGGCTTTCGTTTTGCAATATTCCCGGCTGAAGAAGATAGAAAAGTATTAGAACGCTCTTTCGGATGCGAACGAAAAGTATACAATGAGTATGTAGCTGCACTCTACGAACATTTGGAGAAAATCGGGTTTCAAGGCGGATTCATTCAATACAAAACTCCTAACTACACCACCATCACTCAGAAATATGACTTTCTCGATAAATCCAACGATTCGTTTGTTTACAATGATGCGAAAATCCGTTTTCAGGCCGCGGTGAAGAAATATAATGATGAATTCGCCAAAAAGCCGATGCAGTACAAAAAAGCGGTCCGGAAAAAGATGCGAACGGCTGGTTATGTTCCGACTCTGCGAGACATGAAAGGCCTCCCCAAATTCCACAGTAAGAAGCAAGGAAAGTTCAGCTACACCACCAATCAAACGAATGGAAATATTAAAATCGTCCAACGTAACGCCCAATCCCTGCTATGTATCCCGAAATTTCGAAATGGAATCCCGATTGCCATGCATCGTGAGTTACCTAAAGAAGCGATTATCAAGAAAGCGACCATTAAAAGGGAAGGAGATCGCTATATGGTATCGTTGTCTGTGGATTTTCCAATGAAGCAAGAGCCGTTACGGAGTAACATCGAGGAAGATGAAGTGCTGGCTCTGGATTATAGCCAAACTAATTTATACGTGGATAGCGAGGGGTGTAAAGCCGGGTATCCAAGGTACCATAAGATCATTGAAAAGCGCCAGAGACGGTTGAACAAATCATTGGCCAGGAAAAGGAATAGAGCTCTGGTCGATTCTGAGGACAGGATTCTTTACTCAACTACTTATCAAAACACGCTTAAGAACTATCAAAAAACCATGGCCAAGGCAAAAAACCAGCGGAAAGATTTTCTCCACAAAAGAAGCAATCAGATAACCAATGATTATGCCGCTATTGTGGTGGAAGACCTGGATTTGAGCAATTTGGCACAATGCCTGTCCCTGGGCAAGAAATTGCATGACAACGGGTTCGGCATGTTCCGAACCATGTTGGAGTATAAAGCGAAGAAAAAAGGAAAGCATCTTATCTTCGCAGATACATTCTTTCCTTCCACAAAACTATGCAGTGAATGCAATTCAAAAAAAGAAACAGTAAAACTCTCAGAGAGAGTGTATGTGTGCGAGCATTGCCGCACAAAAATGGATCGAGACTATAATGCGGCCAAAAATCTAAAACAGTACGGAATCAAGATACTGTCGGATTTAGGTTTTATGGCTGGGGTACCAGTGCCGGTATAGGCTGTATCCATTTTCAGTAGTGGCAGGGACGCCACGAATTCAAGGCTAGTGACATGAGGCGTTAGTCTTGTGGATGCCCTAGCAATAAAAGAAAAAGGTGAAAGCCTTTGGAAGCCCCCACTTCAAATTTCGTAGAAATTAAGTGGTGGGTAGTTCACAGGTGTGCAACTTGATGACAGGACGGTAATTCGGAATCGAAAAAAACACCGGAATATAGGCTCCGATGTTCTTTTCGACATATAATTAAACTTTTTCTGTAACCGGCTGCTTCTCAACCAGCTTACCTTTTACATAACCGTTAATATTATTCAACTGCCATCTCCACGAATCTGTGCACATTTCGTTAATTTCTTTTGTAGCGTGCCAACCAAGCTCATTTTTCGCCTTCTCGGGATTTGCAAAACATTCGGCAATATCACCAGGCCTGCGTTCGGTTACTTTGTAAGGTATCACTTTCCCGGTTGCTTTCTCAAAAGCCTGAATCACTTCAAAAACACTATATCCCTTTCCTGTGCCTAAGTTGTATGCATCGAATCCTGTTTCTGATTGAATTTTTTCCAATGCTTTTAAATGTCCAAGGGCCAAATCAACTACATGGATATAATCCCTTACACCTGTACCATCTTTGGTTGGATAATCAGATCCAAAAACCTTCAGCTCTCTTAATCTCCCGGCTGCTACCTGGGTGATATAGGGCATCAGGTTATTTGGAATTCCATTGGGGTCTTCCCCAATAAGGCCGCTCTGATGTGCCCCGATTGGATTGAAGTATCTAAGGCAGGATATGCTCCACTCGGGATCTGAGTTATAAAGATCTTTTAAGATTTCCTCAATGAATAGCTTGGATCGGCCGTACGGATTCGTCGACCCCAGGGGCAGATCTTCCGGGATAGGAACTGCTTTAGGAACTCCATATACAGTTGCCGAGGAACTGAATACCATTTTCTTTACCTCGAATTTTTTCATAACATCACAAAGGATTAAGGTGCCACCCACATTATTATGATAATAGCGAAGTGGATCTGTTACCGATTCTCCTACAGCTTTTAGTCCGGCAAAATGAATGACAGCATCTATATTGTTCTCGGCAAATACTGTCTCAAGGGTGCTCTTGTCCAATAAGTCAGCTTCATAAAAAGGAAAATCTTTACCTGTTATTTGTCTTATTCTTTCTAATGCCTCAGGATTGCTATTTGTAAAGTTATCAATTGAGACAATGTCATAATCTGCATTTAGAAGTTCCACACATGTATGGGACCCAATAAATCCTGCGCCACCAGTAACTAAAATAGCCATACACTACCTCCAAGAGTTATATTTTTTTCTGCACTATCCCGGCACCAAGGTAACTTTAAATTAAGAAATATCTGATAAAGGGATATAGTTCAGATTACCATTCCGTTAATAATATTCAGCCAAGATAGTGTTAAGTCTCCGTTATTTTTATGTAAAATAAATGGCAAGACAGGGATAGTTACAATCTATAAAAGAAATTTTTGATGGAAAAGCTGTATTAAAGGAGAATGTTTTTTTGCAAATTTGATTTGCAACTCCAATAGCGGAAATCAACAGATTTGTTTTAACACAGCTATTAAAAAAATATGAACAAACTATTTCTAAACAATTAATTAATCTGTAACAAACAGCAAACAAGTTGATTCACGGCCAAATTAGTTTTAACTTTGAAGTAAGGGTTTTATTTTGGAGGAGATTTTATGAGAATTCTCGTCATAGAGGATAATGAAAGTGTATGTGAAATGATCGGGATGTTTTTCCTAAACGAAGGAATAGAAGGCCAGTTTGTCCATAATGGGCTAGAGGGATATAACCGCTATAAAGCGGGCGGATGGGATTTGCTTATTGTCGACTGGATGCTGCCAGGCATGGATGGTGTGACGCTTTGCCGGAAAATCCGGCAAGAAAACAGTTCAGTGCCAATTATTATGCTTACTGCCAAGGATAGTGAATCGGATCAAGTGCTGGGGCTAGAGATGGGCGCGGATGATTATGTAACGAAGCCATTCAGCCCTTTAACACTAATGGCCAGAATCAGAGCTGTTGCCCGACGCTATCAAAATACGGCTGAAGGCACGCAAGAACCCAGGAATGTCATTTCAACAAAGCATTTTGTTATTGATAAAGATACAAGGGAAGTCAATTTGGATGGAAAAACGATAACAAACTTGACACCAAAGGAATTTGACCTACTATCCTTCCTGGCAACCAATCCAAGGCAGGTCTTTACTAGAGACCAACTGCTTGAAAGGGTTTGGGGCTACCAGTTTTATGGGGATGAACGAACGGTCGATGTCCATATTAAACGCCTCAGGAAAAAAGTTGGCACAAGTGCCCAGCCTTTTTTCCATACTGTATGGGGGGTTGGCTATAAATTCGATGAAACGGTAGAAACAAATGAAAATTAAGTACTTTTATCAGCAGTTGTTCAGCCATATTGGGGTACTGATTGCAGCATTCCTCGTCCTCAGTCTGCTGTTCACCAGTTATGTTGAAAAGATTGTATTTCAAAATAAAACAGACGAGCTGCTTGAATATGGGCGAAATATACTCATTGACCTGGGGCGCAGCGGGCAAAACCCAAGAGCAGTTGAGACGGTCATCAATCAATATGCAAGGGTGCTGTTTGGAAGGGATATTCAATTCAGTGTGTTTGAGGTAGATGAAAATCGAGTAGATTTGCTGAATCCAATTGACTGGCGTGGCCCAGCAATTGTTTTGACTCAGAATGACTGGGAACAGCTTCGTTCCGGAAGTCCAGTAGTAATCAAGTCAGACTTGAAACGCTATAACCAGAATGTATCGATTGTAACCGTCCCTTACATTACGGGTAGTGGATTCGTTGGTGGTGTTCTGTTAATTTCCCCAGTTAAAGGTCCTAGGGAAATGATTAGCGGTATCAATGAATATTTGCTGTACACAGTCTTGATTGCACTCGGGGTTTCATTCCTTCTCAGCTGGCTCCTATCTAGAATTCACGTAATCCGCATCAAGCGTATACAAAAGGCTGCCTCAGCGGTGGCAGCAGGAGATTATAGTGTACATGTGCCTTCCTCCCATTTTGATGATGAAATCGGAGAGCTTTCAAATGATTTTAACCATATGGTTAATAAGATTAGTCAGTCCATGGAGGAAATCGACAGCCTTGAAAACAGGCGAAGGCAATTCATGGCGGACGTTTCCCATGAAATGCGGACTCCGCTTACTACAATAAGTGGGATTATTGAAGGGCTCAGGAATGATATGATACCGGAGCAGGAAAAAGAAAAGGGCATAAACTTGGTAAGCAAAGAAACGAAACGGTTGATCCGGCTTGTTAATGAGAACCTGGACTACGAGAAAATCCGCTCCAACCAGGTCACTTTGAACAAGGAAGAAATTCAGCTATTGGAGGCTTTTGAAATTATCAAGGAGCAGCTCGACATGCAGGCGGAGGAGCGCGGCAATAAAATCGAGCTCAAAGTTAGTGAGGATATTATGATTTTTGCGGATTATGACCGGCTCCTGCAAATTTTAATTAACATTACCAAAAATAGTATTCAGTTTACTACAGATGGGAAGATCAGCCTTACCGGTTATGAAAAAGATGGCTTTAGCTTTATTGAAATTGAGGACACTGGTATTGGAATTGACGCTTCCGAAATTGAGAATATATGGCGCCGTTTTTACAAAGCTGATACATCAAGAAGGAACAATCCGTATGGTGCTTTCGGCCTCGGGCTTTCGATTGTAAAAAGGCTGGTTCGGCTCCATGACGGTGACATCCGTGTAGAGAGTCAAAAAGGAAAAGGAACGAAATTTACAATTATGATCCCAATGCCAAAAGGCTTTTGATTCTGCTGCAGGGAATAACCCTGCAGTATTTTTTTAGCTTTATAAAATGAACTTATGTAATGAAGTTAGTAATTGACTTCGCTTCGCAAAGGGAAGCTTCCAGAAATCATCATCGAAGTTAGACATAGGGAAGAAGTTTCTAGAAATATCCTCGCGGGGATATGTCGAAATTACCTGCCATGAGTGCTTCACTTCAAAATTCCCGCAGCAACCATTTTCCTCCTACGCACATTTATTATTACAAATTTAAAGGCCTTGCCTCAGTTTGTTAATAATTTGTTCATATCTCAGGTCTATCCTAAAGATAAATAAACAAAAGAAGCGGGAGGCATAAATGATGGATGATTTTAATAAAACCTATGGGCCATTCCTTCCAGAACCTCAGCATCAGCCTGAGCAACGCCAAGAACAGAAGCCAGAAAAGAAACCAGGTAAATTCAAACGGTTCCTTTCGACTGTTTTAGCGGGGGTCATTGGATCTGCTGTTACTTTGGGTGCGGTTTACTATACAGATTTCATTCCTTCTGGTTCCGATCAAGGGATAAAAGCAGCCGATACGGAGTCTATCTCCAACGCATCAGCTAATCTTGTACCGGCTGCTACTACTAGCAATGGAGAAACGGGTTCAATTGCAGATATGGTAGAGAAAGCATCCAAGGCAATTGTTGGGATTGTCAATATTCAGGAAAATAGCAACCCGTTCACTGGAAACAGTGGAAGTGTAGAAAGTGGTTCAGGTTCGGGTGTAGTTTTTAAGAAAGCGGGAGATTTTGCCTACATCGTGACCAATAACCATGTCATTGAGAATGCAACAAAGGTAGAGGTCTCCTTCTTTGATGGAGAGAAGGCAACAGCTCAAGTTGTCGGAGCAGATGCTTTGACCGACCTTGCAGTAATAAAAGTTGATGCAAAATATGCTTCACAAGCTCTCGACTTTGCAGATTCGTCGACCTTAAGGCCTGGGGATGAAGTATTTGCAATTGGTAATCCGCTGGGCTTGGATTTATCAAGGACTGTTACCCAGGGGATTGTCAGTGCGATAGACCGCAGCATTGACGTTTCGACTTCGGCAGGTCAATGGGAATTGGATGTTATTCAAACAGATGCAGCGATAAATCCGGGGAATTCTGGCGGTGCGCTAATCAATACAGCAGGTCAGGTAATTGGAATCAACTCACTAAAGATTTCTAATAGTGGAGTTGAGGGCTTAGGTTTTGCCATTCCAAGTAATGATGTCGTTCCAATTGTTAATGAATTGATTGAAAAAGGGAAGGTTGAACGCCCTTATCTTGGAGTAAGCCTTGCAGACCTCGAGGAAATCCATGCCTCTTATCTTGAAAACCTTCCTGATGGGGTTAAAGCAGGAACCATGGTCACATATGTACAGCCTGGATTTGGTGCTGATAAAGCTGGCATAAAGCAGCAAGATGTGATTGTTGAAATTAATGGGGAAAAAGTTGAAAATTCATCTGCTCTACGCAAATATTTGTACTCGAATGTAGAGGCAGGCGAAAAAATAACACTCACGTTTTACCGTGATGGAAAAAAAGAAACAGCAGATGTGATACTGACTGGAGATAGTATCGTTCATTAATCCTGGATGTTGCTGAAGCTGTTAAAGCAGGATGATTATTACAAATGACCAATTGGAAGAGCTGTTTTATAGGCGCAAAAACAGCTCTTCGTTTTGATGACATATCATTTAAAATACTATAAAGGTTAAACTGAAGAATGTCAGAAGCGTAGGTATTTTATTTAATGGAAGCGGAAGGCACGAAGACTCCTACGGGAGAAAAGGTCAGTGGGAGACCCCGCAGGGAGCAAAGCGACGAGGAGGCTCCCAGGCCGCCCGTGGAAAGCGAAGTGCCTGGAGCGAAAATTGCAAAAAAACTTAAGTTAAACCTATATAGGTTCAATCCAGGGGGAAAATATATGAAAAAGTTTATGAACAAGAAAGTACTAACAATAGTAGGCGGGATTGTTATTATTGCATTATTTGTTCTCGTTTCTGCAATTTCAGGACCGAAAGCAGCCGCAACAATTGATGGTGAAAAAATCACCACGGATGAACTGAATACGAAGCTAAGTCAAGCATATGGGGACACGATGCTTGAAACGATGATCAATAACAAGGTTGTCGAACTTGAGGCGAAAAAGGAAGATGTGGCTGTTACCCAAAAGGAAATTGACGCTGAGTTTGATAAACTTGTTGAGGTTTATGGCGGAGACGAGGCAATGGATGCGGCGCTTGAGCAAAATGGTGTCTCCAAAGAAATATTGAAGCAGGATATTGGGGATTATTTATTGGCGGACAAGCTAATGAGGGAAAAGATAAAGATTACCGATGAAGAAATGAAAACATTTTTTGAGGAAAATAAAGAAAGCTTCAATACTGAGGAACAGGTGGAGGCAAGCCATATTCTTGTGAAGGACGAAAAAACAGCCAAGGAAGTGAAGGGGAAACTTGATAAAGGAGAGGACTTTGCCGCGCTTGCTAAGGAGTATTCCACAGACACAGGAAATGCGGAAAGCGGCGGGGAACTTGGCTTTTTTGGCAAGGGTGACATGGTAGCGGAATTTGAGGATGTAGCCTTTAAGCTGGATGTTAACCAAATTAGCGAACCTGTTAAAACGGAGTATGGCTACCATATTATTAAAGTAACTGACAAGCAGGCTGCAAAAGAAGCAGTTTATGAAGAGAGCAAGGAAGATGTAAAGGAACAGATTTTCCAACAGAAATTCCAAACTGAGTATCCATCATGGCTGGAAGATGCAAAAAAAGAATACAAGATCGAGACATTCCTAAGCTAGAGAACAGGGGCCACTTATGTGGTCCTTTTTGTGCGGTGCCTGGCCACCCGATTTTTTTGTTTCACATATTGTGGGAGGCATAACTCTGGAGTGATAGGATACCAGTTAGCGGACCTTTCTTTTCTACACATATAGGATTTAGCCTCTGTATACAAAACAAACAATCCGTGGGGCAGTAACCCAACGGATTGTTTGTTTTTCTTTATAAAGTAAATTATGCCTCAACAGTAAGCTGGATGCCAAGGCCTTCAGCTACGCGAGTTCCATATTCTTTATCAGCCTTCAGAAAGTGCTGGATTTGGCGAAGCTTGATTTCTTCGTACTCAACCGGCTTCATGGCAGCAACGATGTTAGCAACAAGGCGGGATCTTTCTTCTTCGCTCATCAACCGATAAAGGTCGCCAGCTTGAGAATAATGGTCGTTATGGTCGTAAGCTGCAGATTGTGCCTCACCGGAAACAGCGAATGGAGCAATTTTGTTCTGTGTTGTTTCAACAGGGCCGCTGAAGCTGTTTGGTTCGTAGTATACGGAGCCGCCTCCATTATTGTCGAACCTCATTTGGCCGTCGCGCTGATAGTTGTTCACTTCCACACGTGGACGGTTGATAGGAAGAAGGTTATGATTTGCTCCTACGCGATAGCGATGTGCATCCGAGTATGCAAATAAACGCCCCTGAAGCATTTTATCAGGTGAAGCTTCAATACCAGGCACAAAGCTGCCAGGTGAGAAGGTAGCCTGCTCGACTTCGGCAAAATAGTTTTCAGGATTCTTGTTAAGAACCATTCGGCCAACTTCCTGAAGAGGATAATCCTTTTGGGACCAAACCTTAGTAACATCGAATGGATCGAAACGATATGTGTTAGCATCCTCCAGAGGCATGATTTGAACATATAGGGTCCATGCAGGATAGTCGCCTTTTTCGATTGAGTTGTGCAGGTCTTCAATATGATAATCCGGGTTTATGCCAGCAATTTCAGCTGCAGTTTCAGGGGCTAGATTGGCAATGCCCTGTTCTGTCTTGAAGTGGTATTTAACCCAGAATGCTTCACCTTTTGCATTGACCCATTTGAAGGTATGGCTGCCAAAACCGTGCATATGGCGGAAAGTCGCAGGAATGCCGCGGTCAGACATTAGGATGGTTACCTGGTGAAGTGATTCAGGCGAGAGAGACCAGAAATCCCAAACTGCAATAGGATTTTTCAAGTGAGACTTAGGATCCCGCTTTTGTGTATGTATGAAATCAGGGAACTTGATTGCATCGCGGATGAAGAATACCGGAGTATTGTTTCCTACCAGGTCATAGTTGCCTTCATCGGTATAGAACTTTACTGCGAAACCGCGAGGATCGCGTACTGTGTCAGCAGAGCCAAGCTCACCAGCCACTGTTGAGAAACGGATAAACATCGGAGTCCGCTTGCCTACTTCGGAAAGGAAGTTAGCCTTTGTAAATTGGGATACGTCCCTCGTTACTTCAAAATAGCCATGCGCTCCTGCGCCCTTGGCATGCACGACGCGCTCAGGAACACGTTCCCGGTTAAAGTGGGCCAGTTTTTCAAGCAAATGAACATCCTGAATCAAAGTAGGTCCGCGATGTCCGGCAGTAATTGAGTTTTGGTTGTCGCCGACTGGTGCACCCCAGCTAGTCGTAAGGTTTTTTCTGTTTTCCATTGTACAGCCTCCCTAACAAATATAATCATAGTAAAAATGAGGTTAATTGAAAATAACTATCATTTTATAATTATTATAATTTAGGAATCTTTCTATCGTCAATTTTTTTAACTAAAAATACAAATAATATTTTCGAGGTTAAGAAAAGAGGGTATAAAAAGGTAATATTAAACATGTATTTGGTTTTCAAGCCACCAGTGTAAAGTTTCGTAAACTGCAGCGGACGTAAGTAGGGAAAAGAAACATTGAGAATAACGATGATCTATGAAGGAGTCTCCCGGCTTCCATAACAAATCATTTTAGCAGCTAATGAAAAAATAAAAACACCGGTCCATCTAGGTCCGCTGTTTCTCAATTAATAACAATCGCTTGGCTGCCCAATTGCTCCCAAGCCTTTATGAAGTTAGTTTTATCAACTTTAAGATTTTTTGTCCCATACGGGTCGTTTACGTAAATATGGCTTTCATCATAACCAGTTATAGCAACACTGTGCATATTAAAAGTAATTTGTACGGGACCATCGGGTGTTTCCCATGTTTCGAAATTACCTTCTCCAAGAGGGGCGTAAATTGTATTGATAATTACCCAGACAGGTTTACTTTCGGAAAGCTTTTCAATTACTCTATCAAAAGATTGGCCAGTGAGATTTTCTGCTCGTTCCCCTGCATACTTTTTTGCCAGGTTAAAAATAGGTTTATGATAAACTCCCAGACCAGGCCCGTTTTCCATATCGCCAACAAAGCCGGCATTCGGATTTCCCTTTTTACCGTTCCCGTAGTTTAGAGGAACATGCTCAATGGAATCAGCTAATTCATTTTTTGATACATCGATTCCTTGAAAGGTTAATATCATTGCCAGGCTTGTTACTTCACAACCATTATATAGCCTCGGAGCCGCCATTTGTTTAAATAATGGTACATCGAGAATCATTTTATCTGGCAGGGAAATTGGAACCTCTTTTAAAGACAATGTACGTTCTGCTTCTGGTGCTTCCGTATATGTTACTAGTTGTTCAGGCGGAGCGGAGGAGGCTTTTTCCTTATATGGATTATCAAATGCGGCTACTACAACAACAGAAATACCTGCTAATGCAACGCCCAATTTCCAAAATTTTTTCATTCCTGACCTCCTCGACAAAATGCTTCAATAATTAACAAAATTTTATTCCCTCTATACCAATCTATCAAACTTTTTTTAAAAAGCTAGTTTTTAGAGAAAATTGAGAATTTCCTCCTATAGTTAATGTGGAGTAAACAAAAAAAGTGCGGGGAATGCCCGCACTTCATGTGAGTAAAGTCTTATTCAGCAGCTTGAGTAGCTTGGATTTCAAACGAAATTTTAATTTTATCGCCTACAAGGACTCCGCCAGTTTCTAATGCGGAATTCCATGTTAGTCCATAGTCTGCACGGTTAATTGCACCTGTACCGCTGAAGCCAACCTTTTGGTTGCCCCATGGATCTTTTCCAGTTCCTTCATATACGACTGCAAAAGTTTCCGGTCTTGTTACACCACGGATCGTCAAGTCGCCAGTTACATCATATTCGCCTTCGTCTGTTTTTGAAATACTTGTTGTAGTGAATGTGATTTTCGGGTTGTTTTCTACATCAAAGAAATCGCCGGAACGAAGATGGTTGTCACGATCTGCATTGCGAGTGTCGATACTTGCTGCATCCACAGTAAAAGCGATTTCGGCTGTAGTCAAATCAGCTGGATCAGCAACCACTTCAGCATTAAAGGATTGGAATGTACCCTTAACATTTGCAATCATCATGTGTCTTACAGAAAAGTCTACGCTGCTGTGTGCCGGATCAATTGCCCATTTTACTTTTGTCATTTGTTTCTCCTCCAATTTTTCATTTAATTAAAACATCTTTAATCTGAGATAACTTAACTAAAATTAATTATATTAGGGTTTATGATAACTGTCAATTCTTTTTAATAATTTTATTTAGGAAATTTATAAAAGTGAAAAAGGAAATACAGAATGATTGAATTCAGTGCTAAAGGGTATATTATAAGTGGCCAAATATTACATCATTGTGAACAATTCACCTTTTAGCTTAGGTTAAAGGAAATTGTTGGACTATAATGATATGGGCAGACTAATTAAAATAGGAGGATTAAAATGGCTAATAATCTTACAGCAATTGTTAATAAGCAAGTAGCAAACTGGAGTGTTTTATATATTAAACTCCATAATTATCATTGGTATGTGAACGGACCTGAATTTTTTACACTGCATGCAAAATTCGAAGAGCTATACAATGAGGCAAATCTTCATATTGATGAGTTGGCGGAAAGGCTCCTTGCATTAGGGGACAAGCCAGTTGCTACAATGAAGGAAATACTCGAATTGTCTTCAGTAAAGGAAGCGGATGGAGGAGAAAGTGCTACTGACATGGTCATGTCGGTTGTAAATGACTTTTCCGTTTTGATTGGTGAATTGAAAGAGGGAATGGATGTCGCAGCCGAAACTGGTGACGAAACCACTGGGGATATGCTGCTGGCAATTCATGCAAGCCTTGAAAAGCATGTATGGATGCTGAACTCTTTCCTCGGTAAATAATAAAATTTTATTGGACCCTGCAAAGTGGCCTTAAAAAGGCCCACTGCACAGGGTCTTTTTATGTAAACGGGCAAGTGGGAAAACAAGTAATGCGATAAAATATGTGGAGGAAGAGAGGGAAGAGAGGAAGTGTTATCTATGTTTAAATTTGTGCAAAAAAAAACGGCCAATTAGGCCGGTTTCGATAAGGAGAAGATGAGATTCGAACTCACGCGACGGTTGCCCGCCCTAGCGCATTTCGAGTGCGCCCCCTTGAACCACTTGGGTACTTCTCCATATATTGGAGCGGGTGAGGGGAATCGAACCCCCGCCATCAGCTTGGGAAGCTGGAGTTCTACCATTAAACTACACCCGCAGGACTATACATATAAACGGACGGGAATGCAGGCTTTGAACCTGCGACTCCTAGCAGTCAGCAACTCAATATAAAAATAACGATGCGGATGAGAGGACTTGAACCTCCACGGGGTTACCCCCACTAGAACCTGAATCTAGCGCGTCTGCCGATTCCGCCACACCCGCAAAAGAAAAAATCAGCACAATTAATATACCATAATAATAATAAAATGTGAAGAAAAAATTTAAGCATCCAGTACGAAGGTATTTGTTAAGAATTCGTAAATTCATCAAAATCAATTGACGAAACTGGCGTAATTCTCATATAGTAATGGTAACAAGTTGAATATTTCTTTCTCCTAAAGGGGAGTAGCTTTTACAACAAGGTCGTCATTACGGGGCATTTGCCTTCGGCCTTGTTGGCAGCACTAGTGTTGTTAGCAAGACCTTTACCTGATTGGTAAGGGTCTTTATTTTTTTCCGCGGAAAGCCTTTGCCAATTATATGGTAAAGGCTTTTTTGTTTTCTAAGTAAGGGAACCCAAGGCTCGGTCAATTGTTTAATTAAAGATGCAGGGAGGATACAAAGTGAGAAAGCCAATCAAGGTATCATTTTCGGAGCTTGTAGAAGCAAACAAAGATGAGTTATTGGAGAATAAGGAACAGCTTGATGAAATAGAAAAACGAGTCGAAGAGAAATTTGCTAATAGTGAGACGTATGTCCCGAAGTGAAATCATCAAACAATAAGGAGAATGAAGTTTGTTGCTTAGAAAATATTTAGCGTATGCCGGCATTGGTTCAGCCTCTATTGATTTAGTCCTTGAAAAGACTGAGTTCAAGCCAGGAGATGTAGTAAATGGTTTTTACTCAATAAAAGGTGGCATTGTTGAACGTAAACTTAAACGGATTGATTGTGATATAAACGTAGATGGAGATACGGAGGGAATGGAGGATGTTCTTGATTCCATAACCATTCTTACAAGTAAGGTAATCCCTCCTGATACTACAAAAAACCTGCCTTTTTCATTCCGTATACCTGAGTCACTAGAAAGTAATGCTAAAGGCAAAAAGATTTGTTTTAAAACAATCCTGTCCTTTGATAAAGGGATCAAAACAACGGATTATGATTATATTACTATAATTTCATCTAACTTGGAGGTATCTTAATGGACTTTTCAATTTTACTTGAGTATGGCTGGGTATTGCTATTATTAATTGCCATCGAAGGACTTCTCGCAGCCGACAACGCGCTAGTCCTGGCTATCATGGTTAAACATTTGCCGGAAGAGGAAAGAAGAAAGGCCCTCTTTTATGGTCTTGCAGGAGCATTCGTTTTCCGTTTTGCCTCCCTGTTTATTATCTCCTTTCTTGTTGATGTGTGGCAGGTTCAGGCAATCGGCGCCTTATACCTTCTATTCATTGCTGCCAATCATATTCTGCGAAAACTGGTCTTTAAAAAAGAGAAGGAAAAAGAAACAAAGCCGAAGAAAAAATCCGGGTTTTGGGGAACCGTATTTAAGGTTGAACTGGCTGACATTGCCTTTGCTGTCGACTCTATATTAGCTGCTGTAGCCCTGGCAGTCAGCCTCCCCAATACCAATATGCCACAAATCGGCGGCCTTGATGGTGCTCAGTTCCTCGTCATTTTTGCCGGTGGGTTTATAGGTCTCATTATCATGCGTTTCGCAGCAAACTTCTTTGTGAAATTGCTTCAAACAAGACCTGGTTTGGAAATTGCTGCCTTCGCGATTGTTGGCTGGGTTGGTGTCAAGCTTTCCGTTTACACACTATCTCATCCGGCACTGGCTGTACTGCCGGAAGGCTTTGCAACTTCAACTGGTTGGAAACTAACATTTTACTTTGTACTCGTAATCATTGCGCTCGCAGGCTGGTTCTTGTCAAAGGAAAAAAAGGATCCTGAAAAGGAATTGGAAGGACATATCTAAATCAATGCGAACGGGACCCATAAAAGGTCCCGTTTTTCTATGGAAGTGCCTGTCACCCCCGGGTTTTTCTTGTTTACAGGGTGTTGTTCCACGATCTGGGCAGGGTGGGGTGCCTTTTTAAGCTAAACTTTTTATATGCAAGAAGGAAAAGGATATAACTGGAATTGATGTATCGATTTTTCCAAAGGGGCAGATTAAGATAAAGATGACTGGAACAAGTTTAGAAGGGGGGATATCGTGGATATTATCCAGGTAAGGAATGTACATAAACAAATTGCCGGGAAACTGATAGTGAGGGAAAGTCAGTTTGGGGTGATAGACTTTACCAGTGGTTAGATGAGCATTCACGAATATGATGATAGCGGTAACTAGTGACAAATTTAGTTCTGTTGAAGGTAATGCCAAATTCAGTCAGCGAAATGCATTGTTTGAAAGCCATATCTACTAAATGGTTATAATGGAAGTAGCAAAATCATCTTATATGGAGGAATCGTCATGTTTATGGTTAAGCCAGTCGGAAGGGTGCTCAATTCTCGTAAAACACCAGAGGATGATCATTGGGGAGAGGTCACATCTGTTATTGAAATGAACGAAATCCTTGATGGTAATTGCCTGGAAGGAATCGATGATTTTTCGCATCTGGAGATTCTATTTTTGTTCCATCTTGTCAGTGAAGACAGTATTGAAACGTGTGCGAGAAGGCCGAGGGACAACCCTGATTGGCCAATGACAGGAATCTTTGCGCAGAGAGGAAAGAACCGGCCGAACCGGATTGGCTCTACAATTGTGCGTCTTTTGAAGAGGGAAGGAACTAAGCTTACCGTAGCAGGTCTCGATGCGATAGATGGCACGCCGGTGATTGACATTAAGCCAGTGATGAAAGAATTTTTACCAAAAGATGAAATCAGGCAGCCTTCCTGGTCGACAGAATCAATGGAAAACTATTGGAAATGAACAAAGAGCCTTTGCCTGGTACCGGCAGAGGCTCTTTGCTTAACCCGTGTATTCATAATAATCCTGGGCATGATAGGACTTGAAACCGACAGATTCATACAACCCGAGGGCATGAGCATTCTTCGCCTCGACCTCAAGGAACACGGGATATCCACTCCTATGTTCTTTTTCTATAATCCAGGCAAGAGCGCTGCGGCCAATTCCCTTACCCTGGTGCTCGGGAAGAATAGCAAATCCATATATCCATGCCTCTCCATCATGGTGATCTACACGCATTTTTCCTACCGGGCTTCCTTCTGCTTCAATAATATAGGAATCTTCATTACTGGAAGATCTATATTCTTTGTAAAATTCGTACGCCTCTTGCTCGGTAAAACCAAAGCATTCGATTTCGAGCCGAATTTTTAGCGCAAGGTCTTCCTCTGTTGAAGGGCGGAGCAGGATTGCAGGATTGGTTTGCGGGATCTTTCCCTCCCATTTCATTTGGTATTCGGTCATATGATGATGGTTCGGTACTTTAGTTAGAAATTCTTTTGCAGAAGATGAACCAGCCGGTGCATTCAACAGGATTTGTCTGGTGCCCCTTAGTTTCGATTCACTTATCCCTTCCTTAAGAAGCTTTGTAAAAATCCCTCTGCGCCTATAATTTGGATGCACCATCCCGCAAATTTCAGTCTTATTTCCGAAGCCGTAAATCCCAAGAAATCCGACAAGATTCCCATCCTCATAATGAAGAAAATCATCTTTTCTGCCTTCCTTACGTGCGGAGAGCATCTCCCAATTCAGTTTTAGGCCAAAGTTGCCTTCTTGTTCGCATACTTGTTGCAATTGTTTTATTTCCTGTAGCTGGTTTACAGTTAGTACCAATATGAATCCCCCTTGAAAAAGACCTGGCCGCAGCCAATTCTATCTTTGAAAAATAACCCTTTACATTATTCTTTGTCCACCAGGTGGAATCCTTTATTCCCTGTGGCAAAATTGACAAATAACCTGGAGATAAGCGGTAATGTCTTTTGCAGGTTGTAAACCAAGTAAAAATAGCGGTCCTCCTCAAAGCCTTCTATAGAATAGAGATTTACAAGGTTTTGATCTGCATAATCCCTTGCTGCAATTTCCGACATGACGGAAATTCCGATTCCCTGCCTGACAAATTGGATTAAGCTTTGACCCGAATCCGTATAGGCAATGATATTTAATTGGTCCTTTGGCAGACCGTTTTTTTTCAAGAACCGTTCAAAAATAGAATTGGTTCCAGAATCGGAATGCCTCATAACAAATGGATATGAGATTACATCCTGAATCTGTACCTTTCCTTTCAGTTTTAACTCTAATGGGGTAACAAGCACTAACCTTTCTTTTAAAAGCGGGAAGTATTCGAGCTTCTCATTTTCATACTTTTCACCAAGTACACCGAAATCGACAGATCCGTTTAAAACTTTATCTGCCACCGCTCTTGAAGGGAATTGAGATATATTGAACGTGGCAGCTGGATATTCATTCCGAAATTGCTTCACCATTTTAGGGAGTATGAACTGAGATGGAACTGAGCTTGCCGCCATTCTGATAACGCCACGGAATTCTGTCATTCCCTGGTTCAGGTCTAGGAGGGCTTCGTCTTTCATTAGCAATAGCTTTTGGGCCCAATGGTAAAGCCTCTCCCCATGGGGAGTGAGGATATTTTCACGTCCAACTCGGTCAAATAGTTTGACGTTCAGCATTTTCTCTAAAGATTGGATATGGGAAGAAACGGTTGATTGGCTAAGAAAAATTTCCTCAGCAGCTTTGGAAAAACTCTTATGCTCGACTACTTTTGTAAATACAACTAATTGATGGAAGTCCACGGGTTTCGCCCCCCTTATTTATAAAAACGATAGTAACTATCGGAAAAATAGATATCTTTAGAATAGCATTCTGGAAGATTTTTGGAAAGGGTTAAAGTGAAATTATCCATTAGGTCATATCAACAAGGAGCCGTGGTGAAACCTTAAAGGATATTTTTCGTATGGCATATGACCAATAGGTTTTACATAATGCTTTTAATCAAGGAAAATAAACTGAAGAGGTGAAGCTTTTGGAAACGAATGAATGGCTCAATAAAGAACTAGAGGCTATCAAGAGATGGGAAAAGGGTCAAAACGGAATGATGATATGGGACCGGGTTGGCAGGCTGCCATATAAGCTTTTGGACAAAATCACACCAAAGTTTATTCATGAAAAAATCGGCGTCCTCCTCGATGAACTGGGCAGTTACGTCCAGACTGGGGGAAGGTATCTAATAAATGAAAAAGCTGCGTTTAAGCGCCTTGAGGCAAGTGCCGGCAAACCAGTTGGGTCATTGGACGAAGCTGCTCAATTGCCGATTTCCGCTATGGATCAAGCAAGTGCAGAACTAACAACTCAAAGAAAAAAGGTTGCTGCCTTTCAAGGCGCCAGTACTGGGATTGGCGGAATTTTCACTCTCGCCGCAGACATTCCGGCGCTGTTAGCCATTTCACTAAAAACATTACAAGAGATTGCGCTTATTTACGGATATGATCCCAAGGTGAAAAGTGAGCGGATCTTCATTGTAAAGTGCCTGCAATTTACATCTGCTGATATTGTAGGAAAACAGGCGATCCTAAAGAGCCTGTCTGCAAATGAGCGCCAGGGTGAAGTTATGTCCGAGCTTCAAGGCTGGCGCGAAGTTGTGTATGCGTACAGAGACAGCTTTGGCTGGAAAAAGCTTTTTCAAATGGTTCCTGTAGCGGGAATTATTTTCGGCGCATTTACCAATAGATCGGCAATTGCAGACCTTGCGGAGACAGGGAGCATGCTTTATAAAAAAAGACGGATTCTTGAACGGCTGGAAGAAATTCAAAATAGTGACATCTAAAAGCATTGTTTGACCAACACTGAATTCGATCCCCCCTCAAAAGCCGGGTTATTTTCTCCCTGTGTCCATAGGGTAGCTTTTCAAACTTTGGTCCCGAATGCCAGGTATGTATAATTCCTGCTTTTTTCCTAAACCTATGCGTAAAAGGAGGTTTATGGATGCAAAATGAAAAGGATATTGTAATAAAAGAATTAAATGCATTCCTCCAAGGGCAGTACATGGGAATTAGGGCATATGAACATCTTATTGCGAAGCTTGAGGATCCGGAAATCAAAAAGGAGTTCCAATCGATGCAGCAAGACCATCGCCTTCATGCTGCAATGGTCTCCGAGAGAATCCAAACTCTTGGAGGGATGCCAGTAAACAACGAGGGACTGACCGGGAAAATCCAGGGATTCATAAGTCAAATGATGATGCCTGAAAGCACGGAAAATATCATCAAAATGGCTATCAAAGGTGAGGATTTGTATGGTATCCAATTATCGGAGGAAATTGTAAAAGGTGATCTGGATCCCGAAAGCAAGAACATGGTTGAAAGTATTATCGATACCGATAGGCGCCACCTGGATTATTTGAAAAACCTTGTTCATTAAGCAAGGCCCGGCATGATGAATATGCCGGGTCTTTACTTAGTTGTAGGATAGAGAATTTACTCAAAAAGATGATTCTTCTATATAGGTTGGAAGAAGGCCTGGCAGTTTGTACAGTGATACCGAATAGAAAGCTTTCCGGAATCCTCTTGGAAGGAAAGCTGTGTTTTTGCTGTCATGAAGGAGCTGCTGCTTTAGTTTTTTGTATTTGCTTTTTATAAAGAAAACAAGCACAATCAAGAAAGTGAAATTGTTGAAAACAGGAGAATCTAAATGTCAGAATTTATAAATCTGGGTATATCTAAAAAAGTTACAAATATAATGGCTTCAAATGGGATAGCCGTTCCGACTCCAATCCAGGAGAAAGTCATCCCCCTTGCACTTGAAGGAAAGGATATCATTGCCCAGGCGCAAACGGGAACAGGTAAGACCTTCGCTTTTCTATTGCCAATCCTCGAAAGGCTTGAGCTCGATGCAGCCCATATTCAAGCCCTCATTGTAACGCCGACTCGTGAGCTTGCCATCCAAATCACCGCTGAGCTTGAGAGAATTGTTAAAGAACTCCATGATGTTAAGGTGTTAGCAGCTTATGGCGGTCAAGATGTAGACAAGCAACTAAAAAAACTGGATAAGGGTGTCCATATTGTTGTCGGAACACCTGGAAGGCTGCTTGACCATATCAGGAGGGGAACGATCAGGTTAGATGAACTTTCCACCCTCGTCCTTGATGAAGCCGATCAGATGCTCCATATCGGATTTTTGAATGAAGTTGAAGCAATCATTCAGGAAACTCCACCAACTAGGCAAACTATGCTTTTCTCTGCTACTATGCCATCAGAAGTGCGGAGGCTGGCACAAAAGCATTTACGGGATCCGCAGTTTATTCAGGTTGAAAAAACGCAGGGACCCGCCGACACGGTTAGCCAGCTGGCAGTTCAAACAACGGACCGCGGCAAGCAAGGGGCGCTTATGGACCTAGTTAATACGCACCGTCCCTTCATGGCAGTTGTGTTTTGCCGTACTAAACGGCGGGTGGGCAGGCTTTATGAAGTTCTAAAGTCTAATAAATTTTCCTGCGATGAATTGCACGGGGACCTATCCCAAGCAAAACGTGAGCAGGTAATGAAGAGATTCCGAAATGCTGAATTTCAGCTA
This sequence comes from Bacillus sp. FJAT-18017, assembly GCF_001278805.1. Lineage (GTDB taxonomy): Bacteria > Bacillota > Bacilli > Bacillales > Cytobacillaceae > Bacillus_D. The sequence goes on from NZ_CP012602.1 coordinate 1,570,982, forward strand.
TTGATTGCAACAGATGTTGCTGCACGCGGGCTAGATGTTGAAGGTGTAACCCATGTATTCAATTATGATATACCTGAAGATGCAGAAATCTATGTCCACCGGATTGGACGGACAGGCCGTGCGGGGACTAAGGGGCTTGCAATTACTTTATATACTGCTGCCGATTCGCAGCTTCTTCGTTCCATTGAGAAGGAATTAAATATACGGATCAAAAAACAGGAACTCGAATTGAGTAAAAAGGATGACTCTTCAAAAGGGGACGACAGACCTAGAGGACAAGCAGATAAAAAGAGATCTGACCGTCCGGAAAAGCCTAAGAGAGGCGGGAAACCCACCGCAGCTGGGAGATCTTCATCCCATGAGCAGCACCGCTCCAACCGCGGGAGGAATAATGAAAAGCCGCATGGCCGCGGTAGAGCAGCCAATAAGGCTTCCGCAAAAGGAAAGAGAAGATAACCTGTTTATATCTAGCCGTGTAACCATATTTAATGTTACTATCAATGGTGACTTGTATTTATCAGAGAACTGGTCTAATGGCCAGCTAATGGGAGAGAAGCATGGAAGAATGGATTAACTCAATAATGAATGAATTTGGATACCTTGGTGTCTTTTTGCTTATTGCACTCGAAAATATCTTTCCTCCGATTCCGTCCGAGGTGATATTGACTTTTGCCGGCTACATGACCTTAAGTACGGAAATGACTGTGGCTAACGTTATTTTTGTGTCGACCGCAGGGTCGGTTACCGGAGCTGTCATTCTCTACGGAATTGGCCTTTTACTCGATGTAGAACGGCTTGAAAAAATCATCGACCGCTGGGGAAAAGTACTTCGCTTGACCAAGAAAGATATACATAAAGCGGATGCCTGGTTCGATAAATATGGGCCATGGACAGTGTTTTTCTGCAGGCTGATTCCGTTAATCAGAAGCTTGATTTCAATTCCGGCCGGGATGTCAAATATGAAGTTTTGGCTTTTCCTAATCCTGACAACAGCAGGTACGTTGATTTGGAATACACTTCTGGTCAACGCCGGAGCAATCCTTGGGGAAAATCGGCATAAGATAGTAGAATATATGGATATCTTCTCAAATGTGGTCTATGTATTAATAGTTCTTGCCTTCATCTATTTTGTTGTGAAATTCATCAAAAGCCGCAGGTAAGAACAAAAGCGCAAGCGCCTTGGTTATCGCGGTACAAACTGGAGGGGCTTTGACTGAGATAAAGGAATCACAAAGAGCGATGGCGATTTGATGATGACTTATCGTAAGGAGGAGTCCTGAAGTTTGCTAGGCGATAGGCGCTGGAGCTAGACGTAAATAAGTTTGAAAAAAGTTATTCACTATTACGATATCTAAGTTTCTTAAACCATGTGAAAGGCTCCCGCTAAATTAGCAGGAGCCTTTCGTTATTTATATTCAAGATGTTTGTGTACAAAAATATCCTCGCTTGAGTTTCGAACCAGGATAAAATGGTCAATATTATCAAGCCCATGCAGGTTTACATTATGATGGGCGATGATTTGGCTTGCGCTAAGCACTTTGTTATCAGTCGTGGAGTGCGCATCATCAACCACTGTTACATCATACCCCAAGGTCGTTGCCCGCCTGCAGGTAGTATCCACGCAGAATTCGGTTTTGCAGCCTATGGCAACTAAATGATCAATATTCAACGTATCCAGATAATCGTTCAAGCTCGTTTGGTAAAAAGCGTCGGTTGCTTTCTTTGTAATGACCGTATCATCTTTTAAAGGTGCGATATGCGGGTGAACTTGGTATTCCATCGTATCGGGCTCAGCCACATCCGTGTCCACAATATAGATGACTGGAATACTTTTCTCTCTTGCCTCATCAATGACCGTCTTCATATTTGCAAGCAGCTCTTCCTTTTTAAAAACAGGACCGATTTCAGGTCCCTCAATAATGCCGACCTGAGCATCAATAACCAACAATGCAGTATTTCCCACTACATTACCCCCGCTTTTAAAAATTCATTCAATATTACTAGTGTACTAGAAAAATAGGGTTTTAACTAATTTTTATCACATCTCCAACCGAAATCTCAAGCTTGTTGATCATCCCTTTTAATTCTGAGACGGAATACTATCTTTCTAAACTTCTTTTCCTTTTCCTGTTTACGTTAAGTACCTGGGTATTACTAATTGTAAAAAGAAAATATTGGAAAATAAAACAAAACTTTACACTCGGGGAACTTAATATAGTTTTTTTCTAGCTATTGTTGGAATCTCTACAATTATGTCTGAATATAGAATAACATCATTATTTGGTTCTCCCGGGCGCTTTGAAGGATATATCACCTAATTTTGTTATTGCAGTTTATTTTTATTTTCGGTCCGGCTTATTGATCCTAAGAAATTAACTGAGATTTTGCCGGTTTTAATAGTATCGTCAATACCTATTACGTTGTATGGAATAATTCAACATATCAACCTTGATTTCTTACCAAAGAAAGATTTTGACCTTAGTCCAAGGAGCAATGGTTTGTTCGGTAATCCAAATTTTTATGGTTCATATTTAGTTATGGTATTGCTTATAGCATTTTCTTTATATTTCGTCTCTGATGACAAAAAGCAAAATAGATTCTATTTCCTGGTTTCCTTATTAACATTTGCTGTTATGATTTTCACGAGTACGCGAAGTGGTTGGGTTGGAGAGTTATTCGGGGCGCTAACTTTGACAGGATTAATCGTGTGGAAAAGGAAGTATCTATGGAAAAAGTGGGCTGTTTTGCTTTTTAGCCTTGGAGTAGTGTTTTTAGTTATTGACGCAACTGGAGAAGGCGGGTATATGAATCGCCTGCTTACAACAGTTATTGATCCGTATAACATTGTAACTGATCAGGCTACAGGCGAGGAAGGTTCTTATCGGTTCTTTATATGGGGAAAATCACTTCCACTAGTTACGGAATATTTTTGGTTGGAATCTGGTCCCGATACATTTAAATATGTTTTCCCAAATGATATCGCAGAAGTGAAGGAAGTTTTTCTGGGCCAAATTGTAGACAAAGCCCATAATGAATATCTTGAATGGCAATCACGATGCGATGGGAGTCCCAGCCCTGTTAGTTTACCTGCTGCTGGTTGCCGCGGTGTTATGGCAAGCATATAGAGCGGCTCAAGTGGCATCTGAGAAACAAAAAATTATTCTTTTCGGCTTGATTTCCACTATAATTGGGTATCTCATTCAAGCGTTTTTCAATATAAGTGTTGTTACGGTGGCACCTATTTATTGGTCTTTGCTCGGGATTACATATGGGTTGGCAACTCACTATCTGCTTGCGGAGGAACCAGCAATAGTAGCCATCCCACGCAAGAAGGCTATAATCAAGAATTTTGATCTATCGGTAATTAGACGTCTATTACGCAGTAGGTAAATATAGAAAAGAACCCTTGGAGTAGCAAGGGTTCTTACTATTATTGAGTGCGTTCCGATGTCCGGTAAGAATTCCTTTCGACATCAGGCTCAGCCCCATCATTTTGGGCAAGATGCGTCTGTACTTTCCACTCATCGCGCTCTTTCCTGGCTTTTTTCAAATCTCTCCTTAGTTTATACATCCGGGTTTCACCAATGGCTGCGGTAAAGATGACCCCCGCAAGTACTGAGCCAAGTATAATCAGAATTAGAGGCCATTGGGCAGTTCCAAAGAAATAATCAACTTTAACTGGTTCAACATTCATAACAGCTAAAATGGCAATCAATAATGCAAAAACTAAAGCAAGTAACAGGCTCCATTGTGATTTCATTCAATATCCCTCCCTGGGCAATATCCTGTTAATCTAAGGATACCCAGGAGCAGGGGAAGGAAAACAAAAAAAGAACTCCTGCCAATTTGCAGAAGTTCTTAAGTATGGAGACTATCGGGATCGAACCGACGACCTCTTGCATGCCATGCAAGCGCTCTCCCAGCTGAGCTAAGCCCCCATGATATAAAAGGTTTTATGAAATAAGCTACAAGAAAGATTATAGCTAGCTTCAAGTTAGTTTGCAAGAGGGAAAAATAATATTTTGAATATAAATATTTGGAATCGGCATTTTCCGCAGATTCAAAATCAAGAATATAAGATAGAAAAAACTCTGAAGTAAGTCCTATTATTGAAACATTGGGCTTTTCACAAGAACTTCGCCAATCGCGGCAGGCAGAGCATAGGGAGAAGATTAAAAAAAAGGAAGCACGGATGCACTTCCTTTTTTCATCAAATTACAGCAACTAGTGACGGAAGTCCTTCAGGCCATACACCCAAAACCGGTATTTGCATCTTTAATTTAATTGATACTTTCGATTTCAACCCTTTTTATGCCATCAAGTTCGGATATGAGATTATATACTTGTGTGGTTTTAAGCTTCAGGTCAACTGCGATTTGAAGGTTAACTTGATGGTCACCTTCACTCAGGTCCTTGATTCTAATTTTCCGCAGAATATACTTTTGGCTGTAAATAAAATCTATTAGTGCATCAATTTGGTGTCGTTCTGAAACATGCAGTTGCAGCAGGATTTCTTTTTCACGCAACTGCTTTGGTCCGATTATTTTCATGATAAAGGGCATGAATTCTACACTGAATATCAAAAGTGCCACACCAGCAAATGCCTCCAAATAAAATCCTGCACCAACGGCTATACCTATTCCTGCAGCACCCCATATCATCGCTGCGGTTGTAAGTCCGGAAATGCTGTCATTGCCTCGTCGCAGTATTACTCCTGCACCAAGGAAACCAATCCCCGAAACAATTTGTGCAGCAAGACGAAGAGGATCCATTGTTATGTTTATTGCTCCGGCATGGGCGCTGTAAGCAGATTCAATCGAGACGATCGTTAATAAACAACTTACAATAGAAATAACAAGACTTGTTTTTAAACCAACCGGTTTTCTCTTTAATTCTCTTTCCAGCCCAATAACTAATCCAAGAACAGCTGAAATCCCTAATTTGAACAATATTTCTGTATCAACTGCGCTCATGTCTAATCTCCATCCCATCTCTCTAAATTCACTAATTGTTATAATATAATAGAATTATGCAGCAAATGCGGGTAAAATACATAGCATGCATTTTACATTAACATCAAAGGAGTCAATCATGAAACCAATTATCAACCCATATGCAGCGCTGGCAATCGGGGTAATAACCGTTTCCGCATCAGCCATATTTGTAAAACTAAGTCATTCACCATCTGGAGTAATTGCATTCTACCGCCTGCTCTTTTCCGTTCTATTCATGCTGCCGCTGTTCCTGGCCAAATACACAAAGGAACTCAAGAGAATAACAAAACGGGATTGGCTATTCACCACTATTTCCGGGGTATTGCTGGCCTTTCACTTTATCCTTTGGTTCGAATCTTTAAACTACACTTCGGTTGCTAGTTCAACAGTCCTGGTAACTTTACAGCCATTATTCGCCTTTATAGGTGCATACTTTTTCTTTAAAGAAAAAATAACAATTGGCGCAGTAATTAGCGGGGTTATCGCTATTATCGGAAGCTTCATTATTAGTTGGGGTGACTTCCAGATAAGTGGAACGGCTTTGTTTGGTGATATTCTTGCATTGATCGCTTGTGCGTTCATCACGGGATATTTGTTGTTCGGTCAAACGGTCAGGCAAAGGCTGTCATTGATTACATATACTTTCCTTGTATATTCGATCAGTACAATAACCTTATTTATGTATATAGTTTTTAAAGGTGAACCGTTAATACCTGAAGTAAAGCTGGATTGGTTTTATTTTATTTTGCTTGCAATATTTCCAACTCTCCTTGGACACAGCCTGTTCAACTGGGTAGTAAAATGGCTGAGCACAACAACGATTTCCATGGCGATTCTGCTCGAGCCGGTAGGTGCAACCATTATGGCCTATTATATATTGAACGAAACTGTTACTTGGTCGCAAATAGTCGGAGGCATTGTTGTAATCTTTGGGCTTTCACTTTTTATTATTGATGAAAGGAAATTGCGCTTAAAGAATCCTTCATCTCCATTATAAGAAGTATACAGCGGGCAGCTGCTGATACGCCAAAGTAAAGTGATCGGTTCTATTGTGTCTGGCGGGAGAAGGGCGGTATCAAGAATCCCTTCAATATAAATGGTACTCAACGTAAAGTGGAAGAACTGAGATTGCGTTGAGGCAGTCGCCTGGAAGTCCTTCTTCCGAAATGGGATTTAACTCTTGTCTCGGAAGAAGGAAAAACAGGTTTTCGTTCCTGACCCGAGAAGAATAAAGTGGCGGAAGAGTCTAAGCGATTAGTTTGCTTGAAGAATCATTAGAGGCTGGCGAGTTTTTATAAATGTGATACAAAAAGAAATTCCGCAGAAACAAAAAAAGTTTTAAAAATTATATTGCAAACATTTCTTAGGCGTGTTATATTAGTTCATGTCCTCTTCGAGAGGCGCTGTTTTAAAAAAGTTAATTGCTTTTAAAAAAGGCGGTTGACAGCTTTAAAAAAGATGTGATATAGTAACTAAGTCGCCAAGGCGACAAGCTTTCCGAACAGATAATATTGCTCTTTGAAAA